>JBEKRU010000038.1:0-68051 GCA_049518435.1 Occallatibacter sp.
GGCCTCCCGCGCCTCCCGCACCCGGTGTACCCTCACCACCGATGCCCCATGCAAAATCGCGGTAGTCAGCGCCGCCAAACTGGCCGTCTCCCGGTCCTCCACCGGCGCACTCCGCCCCTCATCGAGCGGAGCTAAAGCATGTCCCAGGAACGACTTCCGGCTCACCCCCGCCAGCAGCGGCCTGCCCAGACCCAACAACTCCGCCTGCCGGGCCAGCAGAGCGAAATTCTCTTGCCGCCGCTTCCCGAACCCGTATCCTGGATCCAGCACAATCGACTCCCGCGCAATCCCCGCCTCCGCCGCCCGCTCCAGGCTTTCCGCCAGTCCCGCCCGCACCGTCGCAAGCAGCTCATTCGGTTGCAGTTGCGCCTGCATCTTCCACTCCTCCGGCCGTCCCCGCGTATGCATCAGCACCACCCCGCAGCCCGCCTCCGCACACACCTCAGCCAACCTGGAATCCCACAAAAACCCGCTCACGTCATTCACAATCTCTGCTCCGTCGGCCACTGCCGCCCGCGCCGCTTCTGCCTTGTAAGTATCAATGGAAACAATAGCTTCCGGCCGCGCCGCCAAAATCCCCCGAAGCACCGGCAACAGCCGTTCTCGTTCCTCCTCGCCACTCACCTCCGGCTCTTCACCCCCTGCCCGCGACCCCGGCCGCGTACTCTCCGCCCCTAGGTCCAGCAGATCCGCCCCCTCATCCAACAGCCTGATTCCATGCGCGATAGCCAACTTCGCATCGAAGAATTTTCCCCCATCGCTGAACGAGTCCGGCGTAATATTCACCACGCCCATCACCAGCGTCCGCCGCCCCAGCTCCAGCGTCCTGCTGCGCAGTTTCCAGCTCGTAATCGTCCGTCCAAGTGTTTTATCTTCAGTCATTTGCCCCTTACCCGACCGCCCGTCTCACTGAAGCGGGTGGCCACCGGAGGCGGGTGCCCCACCGAAGCGGGTGCCCCACCGAAGCGGGTGCCCCACCGAAGCGGGTGCCCCACCGAAGCGGGTGCCCCACCTTCGCCGCGGCTTTATCGCGGTTAAGGTGGGATAGCCTCACCTATCTATAGCCTTTTATAGCTCTTTACATCCATCACCCGCCCCCAAACCCCAGACGATTCAATGCTATGCCCCATCGGCCCCGCATCCTGCTAAACTCCCTCCATGAATGCCCTTCGGCGAAATCTCCTGCTAGTTCTGGCAGCCGCGATGGTCTCATCCGCCGCCTCCCCTCAAGCCCAAAGGTCCACTCTCAGACCCGCCCTCAAGCCAGCCCCCTTCACCGGACAACTCACTGACCGCATTCAGGTTATCCTCGCCGACCCCGCCCTGAGCCACGCCACCTTCGGCATCAGCGTCACCACTCTCGACGGCAAACCACTCTATGGCTTGAACGAAGGCCGCCTCTTCACCCCCGCCTCCAACGTCAAGCTCACCACCACCGCCGCCGCCTTTGCCCTGTTACCCGTCGACCTTCTCACCTGGACCACCAACATCGTAGCCGGCGGCGACATCGACTCCTCCGGCACCCTCCACGGCGATCTCATCATTCTTGGCGCCGGCGACCCCACCCTCAGCGCCCGCCATTATCCCTATATCCCACCCGGAACCCCGCCCACAACTCCTTCTGCCGCAGATACTTCCGAAGGCGAGGCCGCAAAGCCCCCCGCCGCCATGGACGTCCTGAATCTCCTCGCGCAGCAGGTAGTACAGGCCGGCGTCCGCACCATCGAGGGCAGCGTTGTCGGCGATGACAGCATATACCTCCACGAACCCTACGCCCAGGACTGGGCATGGGACGACCTCCAATGGCCCGACGGCGCGCCCGTCTCAGCCCTCAGCTTCAATGAAAACACCGTCCAGCTCACCGTCACCCATGACACTTCGCGCCCCGATTCCGTCGCAACAGAAGTCCAATGGTCCCCCGACGTCGACTACTACACCATCGACAACTCCATGACCCTCGCCCCGGCAGGGCAGCAGGTCCATGCCGGCCTCGATCGCCGCCCCGGCACCATGCTAGTCCGCGCCTGGGGCACTGTAACCCCAGATGGTTTCCATTCCGCACTTGCAGTTGACGACCCCGCCCAGTTCACCGCCGCCGCGCTCACCCAGGCGCTCCTGCGACGCGGCATCAAGATCAGTGGAGAACCCACATCGGCGCACCGCTATTCCATTGAAACAAAAGAGTTTGCTGAAGAACGATCCCAGCCCGTACCGCTGGTTCCCGTCAACTTGACCACCGTCGCCGCGCCGCTCAACAATCGCAAAGTCCTCGCATCGCGCACCTCGTTCCCCATGGTTGAAGACCTGGTCGTCATCAACAAAATCAGCCAGAATCTGCATGCGGAGTTAATCCTGCGGCTGCTCGGCAAGACCCTCGGTTCCGACGGAAGCCTGGCGCAAGGAACGCGCGTCGTCCGCCAGTTCCTCACCTCAGAAGGTGTCACCGACGACGATTTTTTTCTCTTCGACGGCTCCGGCATGAGCGCCAACGACCGCATCGCCCCCCGCGCCCTAACCCACCTACTGTCATACGCTTCCCACCAATCCTGGGGACCCGCCTGGCGCAATTCTTTCCCCATAGCCGGCATCGACGGCACCCTCGCCAACAGATTCAAAGCCTCGCCCCTGAAAGGAAAGCTCTGGGCCAAAACCGGCACTCTAAACGAAACCAACGCCCTCTCCGGCTATCTTGCTGCAAACAGTGGCCAAACCATTGCTTTTTCCATCATGGTCAACGGCCACCGTCCCGGCAGTCAATCTGAACTCCAGGCGATTGACCGCATCGCCGAAGCAATCGCCGCCGCCGAGTAACGCTGTATCATCAGAACCAGATGCTCTCGCGCTCCAATCCAGCTTTTCTGGCCGCGGCAATCGGCTCCCTGGCGCTCGCCGCGTTCACCGCCGGCTGCCGTTCATTGCCCGCGTCCAAGCCAGAGGCGCTTTGGACTGTGCAGGAAGGCAGGGGTGCGCAGATCTATCACGCTAAGTGCGCTAAGTGCCACAATCCAAACACGACACGCCCCCTCAATGGCCCCGGCTTGCAAGCTCTCACCAAGATAAAAGCCATGCCCTCGGGTGCCCCGCCCACCGATGAGCGTCTTACCTACGTCATCCTCCACGGCCGCAACAACATGCCCATCACACACATAACCGACGATGAGCTCCAGGACCTGCTGGCCTATCTCCATACCCTATGACCGACGAAGCCCCCGAACACGAATTGCCGGCAGAAGAAGTTCCGAGCCCACCGGCAAGTCCCTCGCGTTCTGAGCTTCTCCCCCTGCCAGGCCTGGCCGCCATTGCCCTCTATCTTCTCGTTCTCGCGGGCGTCGTCATCCTGGGAGTGGTGGGCGGACGCCACTATCCCCCTCTGTTTCTATTGTTTGCCGCCGCCTTCATCACCTCCAGCGGTGGCCTGGTGATGCTCTTCCGCTGGGCGTGGTCGCTGGCTCTCGCGGCTGTTCTGCTGCTCGCCGTTTACAACCTGTGGATCTTCTCCACACTCCAGCAGGGCCCCGCGCTCGTGCAGGGACTGCTGAATCTGATCTTCTTCCTCTACCTCGTGCGCCCGGAAGTCCGCGCCCGCCTCCGCTAGAATCAAGCCCTGTTCCCCCGCGCCGTCGCATCCCGCAAGCCCTTCTGCGAAAATAGGAAGCGATGCTCTCCCTGCAAAATGCCGGCAAGCGCTTTGGTCCCCGCGTCCTGTTCCTTGAAGCCAACTGGCTCATCCGTGCACGGGAGAGAACCGCCCTCGTCGGAGCCAACGGGACCGGCAAATCCACGCTTATGAAGGTTTTAGCCGGCGTGGAACCGCTCGACTACGGCGCATTGCAGCAAACCAAGGGCATGAGCATCGGTTATCTGCCCCAGGAAGGTCTCCGTCTCACCGGCCGCACCGTCTTTGAGGAGTGCCTCACCGTCTTCGACGAACTCCGCGACATGGAGCGTGAAATCGAGCACCTCGCCGGCCAACTCGCCGTTCTTGACCACGCCGGCCCCGAATACGAATCCGCCGCCGAGCGTTTTTCCATGCTGCAGGAGCGTTTTCACACCCTGGATGGTTATGCTCTCGACGCGCAAGTCGGCGGCGTCCTAACCGGCCTAGGCTTCGTCAAAGAAGACTGGGCCCGCCAGACCGATGAGTTCAGCGGCGGTTGGCAAATGCGCATCGCCCTGGCCAAATTGCTGCTCGCCAAACCGAATCTGCTGCTTCTCGACGAGCCCACCAACCATCTCGATCTCGAAACCCGCAACTGGCTTGAGGACTACCTCAAGAATTATCCCTTCGGCTACATCCTCATCTCCCACGACCGCTACTTCCTCGACGTCACCATCGATCGCACCGTTGAAATCTGGAACAAGCGCCTCAATGTCTACCAGGGCAACTACACCAAGTACCTCAGCCAGAAAGACGAGCGCCGCACGCAATTAGAGTCCGCCTACCGCAACCAGCGCATCCAGATCGAGCATCTTGAAGCCTTCATCAATCGGTTTCGCGCCCAGGCCACCAAGGCCAAGCAGGTCCAGTCTCGTATCAAGGAGCTCGAAAAAATCGAACGAATCGAGATCCCCGAAGAAGAGCCGATCATTCACTTCAAGTTTCCCCAGCCTCCGCCGTCGGGGCGCACGGTGGTTGAAGCGGAAAACCTCTCCAAGAGCTATGGCCCCAAGCAAGTTCTCAGCAACGTGAACTTCACCATCGATCGCGGCGATCGAGTGGCTCTCGTCGGCGTTAACGGCGCGGGCAAGTCCACGCTCATCAAGCTGCTCACCAGCGACGAAGCGCCCACTTCGGGCCATGTCAAGCTAGGGCACAACGTCATCAGCGAGTACTTCGCGCAAGACCAGTACAAAGTCCTCAACGGCGATGCCCGCATGCTCGACGACATCAGCCGCGCTGCCCTCAAAGTGCCGGAGGTCGAGCTGCGTTCCTTGCTAGGCTGTTTTCTCTTTCGCGGCGACGATGTCTTCAAGCCGCTCGGCGTCCTCTCTGGCGGCGAGCGGAATCGCTACGCCCTGGCGCGCATTCTCGTCTCGCCATCTAACTTCCTGCTCCTCGACGAGCCCACCAACCACCTCGACATGCGCGCCAAAGACGTCTTGCTTGAGGCCATCGCCGCATTCTCCGGCACGGTGGTCTTCGTCTCTCATGACCGCTATTTCATTGATCGTCTGGCTACGCGCGTTCTCGAAGTGGGCGATGGTTCTGTCACCAGCCATGAAGGCAACTACGCCGACTACCTTCGCTGGAAGGAAGCGCAATCCGCCGTCCCCGCTTCCTCAGCAATCGGTCGCGTCGGGCAGGAATCAGGAAGCGCTTTGCATCAGAGCGCGACTTCGGTCGTACCGGGCGATGGTCACAAAAAGGAAGGCGCTTCAGCCACTGCGGGATCGTTGCCGCCGGCCACTTTTGGAAGCACAATTGTCATCGAAGGCGGGCCCGACGAAGCCGCCAGGAAGCGCCGCCTCAATCCCATCAAGCAAAAACAGCTTGAAGATCGCTGTGCCTTCCTTGAAGAAGAAATCCCCCGCATTGAAGCCTCCATCGCCCACACAGAAGAGCAATTGGGCAATTATGTCTCCGCCGCAGAAACCGCGCGTCTAAGCACGCTCGCCAAAGATCTTCGCGGCCAACTCGTCTCTCTCACAACCGAGTGGGAAGAGCTGACGATGCAACTGGAAGCCTGAATTCGCTGGGCACCACGTTCTCGGCGCACCAATCTCAATCGGTTATAACTGTTTCCATGAGTTACGACATCTGGGCATACCCGCCCGATTCCCCGATTCCCCGATTCCCAGTAAGCCCCAAGCCAGAGCGTTCTTGCGGTCATTGGAGGTCGCGCCCGATTACCTGCCAGCGCCTTGGACCGAAGATGAGATTTCGCGGCGGGACATGATTGCCGCGGTATTACAGAAGCACAATCCTCGTCTGCAACGCGCTGTGTTCAATTTCGAAGCGATTGCGCGCAGGAGAAACATCCCGGAAGAGGTGGTGCGTCTGCGCATGCAATATGCGCAACTCAATCCTCCGCGTGAAGACCTCGCGATACAGCTTAGCGTTTGGAGAGACCACGCTTTCATCTCAATTCCTTTTTGGTATCGGGGCGAAGAAAAAGAGCTCGTCTTCGACCAACTGCTCGGCTACCTCAGGGTGATAAGGAATGCCGCGGGCTATTTCGCCTACGACGGTCAAGCCGAGATTGCTTTCGACCCAATCGCCGCCGCCACTCTGCCCTCTGGCATGTATGGCTCAAATCTCGATATGTTTCACAAAGCCATCGCAAAGCATGCTCAGAAATCCTGGCCGCAGCATTGATCGATCGTAGTATTCTTACCAGTAGGAGTATTACCAATGCAGATTACAAGCAAAGGCCAGGTGACCATCCCTCAAGATGTGCGGAACAGGTTGGGCCTCCTGCCTCATACTGAGGTTGAGTTCGAGATAACGGGAGATCATGCCCGGATTCGAAGAGCGAAGCCTGCTGTCGTGGGGCCTCGCGGACAATCCGCACTCAAAGCCCTCCTCGGTGCGGCTGACGGCCGAATGACCACCAGCGAAATCATGGCGCTGACGCGGGAAGCCAGCCGCAGCAAAAGAAAGCGCACTTGACGCCTGCGCTCGCGGATCTTGATGCGCGCCTTCTCAATCGCCGCGGCGTGCTTGTCGATAGCAATGTTCTTCTAGATATTGCAACCAATGATCCGATGTGGGCCGATTGGTCAGGTCGCGCTCTTGCTGAATGTGCCGACCGGACAAGGTTAATCATCAATCCCATCATTTTCGCCGAAGTCTCCATCGGCTTTGCAACCATTGAAGCACTCGATTCGGCACTCCCAGGTTCAATATACGTACGAGAACCCCTGTCCTGGGAAGCCGGATTTCTGGCCGGCAAGTGCTTCCTGTCCTACCGGCGCCGTGGCGGCTCCCGAACAACCCCGCTGCCCGATTTCTACATTGGAGCCCATGCTGCAATTGAGCGGTTGCCGCTACTCACCCGAGATCAGCCGCGATATCGAACATACTTTCCCACGGTCGAGCTTTTGAGGCCGCGGTAGATTGCACGCCATCCCGAGGGGATCGGATCTCCTCACCCCTCGGAACGGTTTCACTCCTTACTTGTTTTAGAACTCCAAAAGTTTGTGCGCGAAATTAGCCACGTTCAAAGTGCCAAGTCCCACTGCGGGATTGTAGCCGTAGCTTCCGTGATAGAACCAGTTGTCGCCATACGGTATCGCGTTGAAGGCCGGGTTCGGTCCGCCATACGCCTGTCCGATGAGCCCGACACCATACAGGGAATAGTTAAGAAGTCCCAACCGGCCATTCACGGATTGGTCAAGCAGGGCCGTGACGCCGTTCAACTGCGGCGCTACAAAGCTCGTGCCACCCCAACCGGCCTGAACGCCAAATCCAGACACAGATGAGGTGTAGTAAACAACGTAGCCAGTGTCCGGGTCTGCGTTGAATGACACGTCGGGGACATTGCGCCCTGGATAGAAGGCTGGCAGGTTGTAGTAAAGCTGCCCATCGTAGACAAAATTCTGGCCCGGCTGGCTGAGCTCCACGCCAGGCTCGAACAATTGGTACAGGGGCCGGCCAAATGAAACGCTGACGCCGCCACCCCCGCCTCCCGGAAATATGCCGCATGCGACCGGGTCAGGGTACCCGATGGTATCGCAGAAGCTCTGGAGATAGTCCCATCCCCAGACCCGCTCGTGCGGGACATCCACGTCGTAGTAGGGCGGGGTGCAAGCTGCATTCAGGCAGAACTCCTGAACGCCGGCTAACGTTGTGCCCCCGCCAGCCGTGATGGCGGTATCGCTGGCGGGATAGTCAACGCTCAGCGGTTCGCTGCAACTGGGTGTGGTGGAGGGGAAGCACCCAAGGCTGTCATTGGCGTCGTAGGCGCCGCCGTCTCCCGCCGCCGCAAAAATCGTTTGCCCCTGAATCGCAGACCGGAGAAGAAGCTCGTGGATCGCCTGCAGGGAACTCGTAGTCCTGCCTGTGAAGGGATCGGTTACCGGAGCGTTCTCAAGGTTGTCGAGCCACTCCCACTCACCCCAACTGACCGACAGGGTATCGGCGGAATTGCTCTCGGCGGCGGCTGCGAACGCGTCGAGGAAACTCTGATTCGTGTTGGGTGCCTGATAAACAATAATCTTTGCACCCGGCGCTACACCGCCCGATTGCTCCACATCGATCGTGGTCTCCATCGATCCGGAGTCATCGCTCGGCGCCCCGGGTCCGCCATCGACGTTGACAACAGTAATACGCTTTGCGTCCACCTTGAGCCCAAGAGCCTGCCAGTAGGCAAACGCATCGCTCGGCGTAAAGCTTGCCAGCGTGATGATGCCAAGCGTGTGGCCTTTGCCCGTGACGTTTTGTTTATAAAGCGGCTCAACATCGTAATAGTTGGCGAAGTCGCTCACTGTCCATTCGCCTGGCGCATCTCCGGAACTCGCTGGCTTGATGGCAAGCCGGTGGACAGCGGCCTTGTTGTGCGGATAAAGGCTGGGACGGTTGTCGAGGCCGACCACTGCCGACACGGACGCAGAGATCTCCCCCGGAACTGTCGCGCGAGTGAGTGGGGCGTGGTAACTGTAACCCGAGACGTCATCGTGCGCTGGAACTTCGTAGCCATGCAGGCTCACGCTGAAGGCGCGCTCCATGTTGGCTGGGGAGCCGGTCACCCTGAGGGTCGTCGCGGTCGCGCGCTCCACCGTCAACCCGTATTTCCCAAGACCCGCGGCCACCTTGGCAACGTCGGCGTCTGTCGGCGCAAAGCGCGAAACAAACTGCTCCCCGGTCAGAAACTGGTGATAATGAGCGTCGCCCGGCGTGTTAATCGCCTTCAGCAGGTTCTCAGCGGCGTCCACATCCCTCAGGTTGAGAACCACCGTAACCGAAATTGGCGCAGCATCCCCCTGCGCTGCAAGCGAGCCTCGATCGATTGCCGTTGGCGTTGCCGAGGTTGGATATGGGACTGAAACAGGTTCCAGGCTCTGAGCCGGGATGCTTGCAAACACACCCAGAGCTAGAACTGCCACTACTAAGCCAGTTTTTTGCATATTCATGGATTCTTCTCCTCGTCGCTGAATCGCGGCGCTTGGTTTGAAAGGATGGGTCGTACTATGGCTGTCTCGCAGCGGATTCTTAATCAAAGCGAATGCCGGGAAGTTGGGAAGTGGTGAAAGAAGAGGATCGCCGGGAAGCACTCCTCTCTTCGAGGGTTCAAGTTTCACGGCGATAGCGCATTTTTGTCAATCGATTTGTTTTGCCCGGCGCGTTGAGACGACCTTTATTCCCCATCATGCATAATCGAAAGACGATGGCTCTTTTGTGGAACCCCGACAGTTGGTCGCAGCGCCTTGCCGAATTGGAAGCCGAATCCGGCGAACTGAAAGAAGCGCCCCTTCGCCGCGATGTGCGTTCGCTCGGCACCTTGCTTGGCGAAGTTTTGCGCGAACAGGCCGGTGATGACCTCTTCGCCCATGTCGAAGCATTGCGCCAGGACACAATCCGCCGCCGTGACGCAGAGGCGCGCGGCAATGAGGAAGAAGCCGCCCGCCACGCAGCGGTTGCCCTCGACCTGGTGCATTCGCTTCCCGTCGAGCGCGCCATTCTGCTGACCCGCGCCTTTGCCTTTTATTTCGAGCTCATCAACCTGGCCGAAACCAACCATCGCAAGCGCCGCCGCATTGCCCTGCGCCTCAACGGCGAAGCTGCCCATCAGCGCGGTTCGCTGGCCGGTACACTTTGCGAAATGCGTCGCGTGGGCATCACTGCGGATGAAGCCATGGACTGGCTCAAGCGCATACTCATTGTCCCCGTGTTTACCGCGCACCCCACTGAGGTCGCCCGCCGTTCCGTCATGTTCAAGCGCCGCCGCATTGGCGAGTTTCTTGCCGCGCTCGATCGCATTCCCGTACCTGAGCAGGATATGGCGCGCCTTGAAGAGATGGTGTTGGCCGAGATCACCAGCCTCTGGCAAACCGATGAAGTTCGCTCGCGGCGGCCCACGGTCTATGACGAAATCAAGATGGGACTCGACTACTACGATGTCTCCATCTTCGAAACGCTACCCAGTCTCTACCGCGAAATCTCCGAGGCGCTTCATGCCTCTTATGGACTTGAGATCGAGCCTCTCGACCTGCCCCAGGTGCTGATCTTCGGCTCCTGGATTGGCGGCGACCGCGACGGCAATCCCTTCGTCACGCCGGAAGTCACACGCGACTCCATTCAGTTGGCGCGTGGTCACCTGCTGCTTTACTACGTGCGCCAGCTCCAGGAAATCATCGATCTGCTCACTACCAGCGCTCAGCAGCGCCCAGTCAGCAATGAGCTGCTCAAGCGTCTCGAAACCTACGTTGAGCAGATCCACACTCCGGAGATTCAGGTCTTCGGCGAACAGTATGAGTTCGAGTACTATCGCCGCTTCATCATCTGCGTCAAGGCGCGCGTCCTTCGTACCATGGAGCACCCGGGGCCCTCGACCGCCACGCTACCCGTCACCCCCTACACGCTTTCCCAGGGACAAGAGCATCTGGCCGAAGTGCTCCCGGCTTATTGCTCCGTCGAAGAGCTCATCGACGATCTCGAGACACTCCGCGCATCTCTGGCCGCAAACAGTGGTATCCGCATCGCGCGCACCCTTGTTGACCCGCTGATCCTGCAAGTGCGCACATTTGGTCTGCACCTGCACACGCTCGACATCCGCCAGCACGCGCGCGTTTTAGCAACAGCCCTGCAAGAAGCTATTGCCGACACCATGGCCGAGTCGCTGCCCAGCACCATGTCCGCGCAGACCGCCAGTGTCCTCGATACGTTTCGCGTTGTTGCCGAAATCAAGAACGGCTGCTCGCCTGAAGCGATTCGCCAGTACGTCATCAGCGGCGCGTCCACTGTCGACGACGTGCTCGCCGTCATCCGTCTCGCGCGCCTCGGCGGCGTCACCGTCGAGGGTCAGGGCCGCGATCCAGGGCTGATGCCGGTGCCCCTCTTCGAATCCATTGAGGATCTGCGCCAGGCTCCCGCCGTTTGCCGCGAGCTTTGGAGCCGCCCCGACTACCGCAAGCTGATGGCCACCTGGGACAACTGGCAGGAAGTCATGCTGGGCTACTCCGATTCCAATAAAGATGGCGGCATGTTGACCAGCACCTGGGAAATCTTCCGCGCCCATCGCGATCTCCACGTCGTCGCCCGCGAGGCCGGCGTCAAGCTGCGTCTCTTCCATGGCCGCGGAGGTACGGTAGGCCGCGGCGGCGGACCCACGCATCGCGCCATCTTCGCCCAGCCCATGAACTCCTTCGACGGCCAGTTGCGCATCACCGAGCAGGGTGAGGTGCTCAACTTCAAATATGCTGACGAGGTTCTCGCCGAGCGCAACCTTGAGCTCATGATCGCTGCCTCACTTGACGCCTTGGCCCGCCCCAACGCGCGCGACCCCAAAGGCCACTTCACCGGCGTGCTCAAGCCTGAATGGGAAGCAGTCCTCAACAAACTTTCCGCCGTCTCCTACGACTACTATTGCAGCCACATTCTTGGGGACCCTGGCGTCCTCACCTACTTCGAGCAGTCCACCCCGATGGCTGAGCTGGAGAATGCGAAAATCGGCTCTCGCCCCTCACGCCGCAGTTCTTCCCCTAAGCTCACCGATCTGCGCGCCATTCCCTGGGTCTTTGGCTGGACTCAATCGCGCCTCCTGATTCCAGCGTGGTTTGGCGTAGGCTTTGCGCTCGAGCAGTATCTCTCTGACCCGGCCGAACCCGCGCGTCTTGCCCTGCTGCAAACCATGGCACAGGAGTTTCCACTCTTCATTGACCTGTTACGCAACGTTGAAATGGCGTTGGGCAAAGTCGATCTTGCCACCGCGCGCCTCTACTCCTCGCTGGTTGAGGATCCTGCCCTGCGCGAGCGCATCTACGACCTCTTCGAAGCGGAGTTCCATCGCACCGTCCGCGCGGTCCTCGCCATCACCCGGCAAACGGAACTGCTTCAGACCAACCAGGTGCTGGGCCGCTCCATCAAGCTCCGCAATCCGTATGTGGATCCCATGCACTTGATCCAGGTCGACCTGCTGCGCCGCAAGCGCGCCGGCGAAGACACCCCCGAAGTCAATCGCGCCATCGCTGCAACCATCAGCGGCATCTCCGCTGGTCTCAGAAACACCGGCTGAGCCGCGCCTGCACTCTATTCTTCCGCCACCGGCCGCCCAATCTCCCACTGGTGCCCGAAGGGATCAGCCACGCGCCCCACACGCCACCCATGCTCTTCGGTTACTGCCCAAACCTGCGTCGCCCCAGCCTTGAGCGCCCGCTCAAACATCGCATCCGGATCAGCGACCGTAAAGATGATTCGCACCGTCGATCCGCCCAGCGTCTCCGGGCTGAAATTCCGATGCTCCGGCGACTCGTCCCCCACCCAGAACTCCGCCCCCTCAACCGATAGCCGCGCCACTACGTTCCCGTCCGGGTCCTCGATGCGATAAACCTCCTCCGCCCCAAACGCTGCCTTGTAAAACTCCACAGCCTCCGCGCTCTTCCGCACATTCAACCAGGGAACAATAGAGTTTCGCATGATAACTCCAGCCGAATCGCCGGCCCTTCGCTTTACCGTAGCAAATTCTAGTGCTCAGGCCGCCTCTCCGCCCAACCCCTCCGGGCAACTTAGCGCAGCGATCCGGGTCAATACTGCTACACCGGCCGCATACCCAGGCCAGGGAGGTTAAATCACGATGGAAACGATCACAAATGGATTGGCGCTGATGCGCTTTGGTGGCAGCAGGGGCGGGGGAGCCTTCCTCTTTTTCGTTGTATTGGCGATTGCAGTGGTTGCACTTATGGCGCTCATGCGGCCGCGGACAGATTCTGCCAAGCAATAGAAGTCAGAATCGTGCGGGCTATTTCTTCCGCGCTCGCCAGAACGAGCTCACGCCGAGGTACAGGAAAACAACTGTGAATGCGGCGGAAATCAGGAATGTCCGATGGTCAGGCCCATGGGCGAAACTGCCCCTTGTCCGCCAGACCGTAGGTGCAAACACCACCACCGGCAGCAGGAAGAAGACGCCGGTCACTTCAAGCCACAGAATGCCGCCCACCCTGCCGAAAGGGCGCAGAAATCCCCCCACTCCGCGCGCCACATTCCGGGTCGCCTTTCCAGCGGCCCGGCTTCGCGCGGCTACATCCACACTGGGAGGCGGAGAATCAGCCGACTTCGCGCTTGCGGCCACTTGTTGGCCCGCAATGCGCCCGGCGACTCGCAGCCCGATTCCCAATGTGCGTCCAACCGAGTGAGGTTTCATTCCGTTTATGATGGTAGCAGTGCCTGTCACCGGGCTGCTTTTTGAGCGTAACTGCGTTTCTCAGTTGCTCACAAACGGCGACGGAAGTAAGGTAGAGGAATCTTACGACGAAACCCGCGCCTTTTCCTTGCGCAGGCCGCCGCACCCGGAGGTTAAGGTGACATCACGTCTGCGCGAACTGATTCAACAGCTGGGCGAAGCCATTCACGAGTCGGTTATCGAAAGCGAGCAGATCGCCGGGGTGGTGCAGGATATCCGCAAGCACGGCTTTGACGTGCTCCTGATGCTTGAGGCCACCATCGGCCTGAATGAAGTCACCGCCAAGGATTCAGACGATTCCGAGGGCGGCTCGAAGGCGCTCGGCACCGGCACCTCCTTCACCCAGAACGATCTCCACTTCCTCCGCCGCCTCCGCATCTCCGTTGAGGGCGAGGACAAAGACAGCGTGAACACAGACACGGAGTAGCCTCAGCTCTTCAGCGCCACCCGAATATGCAGTTCTTTCAACTGCTGTTCGGTCACCGTCGTCGGCGCGTCCGCCATCAGGTCAATCGCCTTCGCCGTCTTCGGGAACGCAATCACTTCACGCAGGCTCGGCGCCCCCGTCAGCAGCATCACAATGCGGTCCAGGCCCAGCGCAATCCCACCATGCGGTGGCGTGCCGTACTCCAGCGCATCCAGGAAGAACCCAAACCGCGCCCGCGCTTCCTCATCGCTGATCCCCAGTGACTGGAATATCTGCTGCTGCACATCCTTGCGATGAATACGAATCGATCCCGAACCCAGCTCCAGTCCATTCATCGCCAGGTCATAGCAATTAGCGCGCACACTCGCCGGATCGGTCAGCAGGTTCGCCATGTCCGCCTCGTGCGGTGCGGTAAACGGATGATGCGCCGGCACCCACTTCGCCGACGCAACCTCGTATTCGAACATCGGAAAATCGACAATCCAGATCGGGTTGAACGCCGCAGCCCCGTCAATCTGCACCCCGCCCCGCGAGTCGGCTTCTGCGACAGCCTTCTCCGTCACAGCAAATGCTGCATGCCGATCCGCATACTTCTTCGCCAGCTCTGACCGGAAGTTTCCCGCTGCGGAGTAGACGTTGATTTCCCGCTCGCTCAGCCGTCCTTCAAATTTTGTATCGCTCGCCTTCACCGGGTGCGCCGGGTCCCCGGCCACAATAATCACAAAGTCGGCCTCGGCCGCTCCGGCCAGCTCGCGCACCTTCACCGCGGCCTCAGGGAAGCTCTTGGCCAACCGCTTGAAATCGTCAATGAACTTGGCGCCCTTCTTCTGGTCGAACATCGGGTGGTTGTCTTCGCGTTCCTTGCGGCTCAACTCGCCCACCTTGGGAATGCGCAGCGCCACCACCGGCAGCGCCGGATCAATCTGCAGCGTCGCCAGCGCTCCGTCCGTGAACGCGGGCCGCACATCCGTCAGCCCAGGCAGCCGCATATCCGGCTTGTCGGACCCGAACTGCCGCATCGAATCGTCATATGTGATGCGCGGAAACGGTTTCGGCAGCGTAACGCCCGCCGCGGCAAAGCCCGCCGAAAGAAAATCCTCGACCACCGCAAACACCGTCTCCTGGTGCGGAAAACTCATCTCCAGATCGACCTGCGTGAACTCGAGCTGGCGGTCGGCCCGTAGATCCTCATCCCTGAAGCAGCGGGCGATCTGAAAATACCGGTCGAACCCCGAAATCATCAGGATCTGCTTGAAGATCTGCGGCGACTGCGGCAGCGCGTAAAATTCGCCCGGATGCACGCGGCTCGGTACCAGAAAGTCGCGCGCCCCCTCCGGCGTGCTCTTGGTCAGGATGGGCGTCTCAATCTCCAGAAACCCCTGCTTGCTCAGGCTCTCGCGAATAGCCAGCGTAATCTCATGCCGCAGCCTGAAGTTCCGCTGCATCTCCGGCCGCCGCAGATCGACATAGCGATATTTGAGTCGCGTCTCCTCGTTCTGAATTGCTTCCTCAGACGGTGAAAACGGTGCCAGCCGCGTGTCGTTCAACACCAGCAGTCGCGTCGCCTCAATCTCAATCTCGCCGGTAGGCATCTTGGGATTAATAGCGTCCGCATCGCGCAGGCTCACCTTACCCACGGCGGCTACCACATACTCCGGCCGCACCTGTTCGCCTTTCAGGTGCCCGTCAGGCGTCAGTTCCTTATCCAGCACAATCTGACAAATGCCTGTCCGGTCCCGCAGGTCGAGAAAGATCAGGTTGCCATGGTCGCGGCGCCGGTTCACCCAGCCCATCACAACCACTTGTTGACCGGCGTTTTCCGCGCGCAATGTACCGCACAGATGCGTTCGTTCGAGACTACCTAAAAAATCGAGCACTACACGTATCCTTTATTCGCCTGTGGGAGTGGACAAATAAGCTGCCAGTTCCACGCGATCAACCTTGGTCTGCATTCCCGTAGCGAAAGTCTTTACCGTCAGAATACCGGATTGAAGTTCGTCTTCGCCCAGAATGACAATCCGCCGCGACGTCTTATCCGCCGCTTCAAACGACTTCTTCAGTCGAAAACCGCCCTCGCCGAGTTCAATTCTCAATCCCTGACGGCGTAACTCCTTGGCCAGCGCCAACGCGGCCGGGTTCAACCCTTCACCCAACGGCGCGATATAAGCATGCGCAAGCTCCGGCGCGGCTTCATGCTGGGCCAGCAGCGTAAGCACCAGCCGGTCTTCGCCCATAGCGAAGCCAATTCCCGGTGCCTTCGGACCGCCAATCGCCTCGCTCAGCCCGTCATACCGGCCGCCGCCCAACAGCGCATTCTGCGCGCCCAACCCACCATGTGTGAATTCAAATGTCGTTCGCGTGTAATAGTCGAGTCCCCGCACCAACCTGTGATTGCGCGTGTAGGGAACGCCCGCCGCATCCAACGCCGCCATCACCGCGGCAAAATGCGCCTTCGATGCCTCGTCCAGCGAATCCGCAATCACCGGCAGCGTGTCAATAATCGGCTGATCGGCCGGAACCTTGCAGTCCAGCACGCGCAGCGGGTTGGTCACTGCCCGCCGCTGGCAATCTACGCACATCTGCCCCACCACCGGTACCAGCGCCGCCCGCAGCGTCTCGTTATACCGCGCCCTGTCCGAGGCGGACCCAACCGAGTTCAGCTCCAGCTTCCAGCCGGTAATGCCCAACTCGTCCAGCAGCGATGCAAGCATCTCCAGCACTTCCGCGTCGCGTAGTGGGCTTTCGCTCCCTGCCGACGGTGGCCCAATCACCTCCGCCCCAATCTGCGAGAACTGCCGGTACCGCCCCTTCTGCGGGCGCTCCCGCCGAAACTGCGGCCCCACATAGTAGAGCTTCTGCAACTGCCCGCTCTCGCCCAGTTGGTGCTCAATATAAGCCCGCACCACCCCTGCGGTATTCTCCGGCCGCAGCGTCAGCATCTGCGTCTTCTCGCTCTGCGCCCGCGCCTTATCTTCCCAGGTGTACATCTCCTTCGACACGATGTCGGTTTCTTCGCCCACGCCGCGCGCAAAAAGCGCCGTGTCTTCAAAGATGGGCGTGCGAATCTCGCCGAAGTTATAGCGGGTAAACACCTGCCGCGCGGTCTTCTCGATGTGGTTCCAGAGCGCGGTTTCCGGCGGCAACAAATCGCGCGTCCCGCGGACGGCTTTCAAGGTGGTCATAGCACTAACAGTGTATCGAAGATGTCCATATCGCCCGGAGCCGGTCCGCGCACCGTTTCTCGGTGCCGAGGAAATCTGAGATAGACTTTGTGCAATCTTCAGGAGATCGAATCGTGGTGTTTTGCAGCCAATGCGGATCTTCATCCCGTGACATGGAGGGTTTTTGTCGAGGATGTGGTGCGTCAATGGTCTCCGCAGAGCCTGCCGCGCCAGCGCGACCTACGGATGGACCCCTGCCTCAGTCCGCAGTTCGGAAGCCCGTGGCCGTTTTTTCGTCTGGTTTTAGTCCGGACCGACTTCTGCCAAAGAACGTTTGGGTTGCCGGTTTGCTTGCGCTGTTCTTCGGACCGCCAGGAATGATCTACAGCACTCCCCTCGGAGCCCTGGTCATGTCGGTTGTGGCGATCCCTGTCTGGTTTTTCGCAGGCCCGCTTTTCACGGCAGCAGTTTGGGGAGTGTGTATCTTCTGGGCGGTGATGGCGGCGCGGGGTTAGATCGAATGGTCAGGTCTCATTTCCGACGGGTGAGGCATCGAACGCACCCGGAAGATCGCTCTCTTGCATCCTGATAGACATCGCTGCATCCAAACCCCATGGAATATCGACTTCTGGGAGGCTCTGGCCTCAAGGTTTCTGCGCTCAGTTTCGGCACCGGTACTTTTGGGGGCGGCAACGAGTTTTTCAAAGCCTGGGGAAGCTCCGACGTCGCCGAGGCCACACGCCTGGTGGATATCTGCTTAGAAGCCGGCGTCAACCTGTTCGACACCGCCGACGGCTACTCGGATGGCCGCTCCGAAGAAATTCTCGGCAAAGCGCTCGGCGACCGGCGCGACCGGGCGCTCATCTCCACCAAGGCGTTTTTCCCAACCGGGGGCGGACCGAACGACAGCGGCAGCTCGCGCTACCACCTGCGTATTGCGCTCGAAGCCAGCCTCCGCCGCCTCGGCACCGACTACGTTGACATATACCACCTGCACGGCTTCGACGCCCTCACGCCCATTGAGGAGGTCCAGGACACGCTGAATACCTTTGTCCGCGAGGGCAAGGTGCGCTACATTGCCGCCTCCAATTTCTCCGGCTGGCACCTCATGAAGTCTCTCGCTATCGCCGACCGTTATGGCTGGACCCGCTTTGTCGGCCACCAGGTGTACTACTCCCTCATCGGCCGTGACTACGAGTGGGAGCTGATGCCGCTCGCCACCGACCAGAAGGTCGGCGCGCTGGTCTGGAGTCCGTTGGGCTGGGGGCGCCTCACCGGCAAAATTCGCCGCGGCCAGCCGCTCCCCGAGCAGAGCCGCCTGCACAAGACAGCGGAGATGGGCCCGCAGATGGACGATGAGTATCTCTACAAGGTGGTGGATGCCCTGGACAAGGTAGCTGCCGAAACCGGCAAATCCGTTCCCCAAGTGGCGCTTAACTGGGTCCTGCAGCGGCCAACCGTGTCCTCAGTCATCATCGGCGCTCGCAACGAAGAGCAGTTGCGCCAAAACCTGGACGCCCGGGGCTGGAACCTCACGGCAGAACAGGTTGCTGAGCTGGACAAGGCCAGCGCCGTACAGCCCGTTTATCCCTACTGGCACCAGAGAAACTTTCCAGAACGCAATCCGCTCCCGGTCTAGTCCGCGCCGGGATAGCCGACCACAAGGGATGAAACTGTGCCCCATTCATCGAGCGCTTTTTGCTCGATGAGTGGGAGTTTTCGATGTCATCCGCTCGTCGCCGCTCACTCCTCGTATCGCCGCCGCTTGTGCACAACATACCGCCCCACCATCCATCCCACGGCGCTGCCCACCAGCACGTCCGACGGGAAGTGCTGCTTCCCCAGCACGCGCGTGAGGCTCACCCCGGTGGCCAGCCCGTAAGCGGCAATCTGCGTCAGCGGGCCGGGATACTCCTCGGCAATGACGGTTGCGGAAGACCAGGCGATGATGCTGTGAGTCGAGGGAAACGACGAATCAAGTCCCACGCTGCTCTGGAAGAACTTGCCCTTGGCTCCGTCGAGAGCCGGCCGCTCCCGCATCGTGACAGCCTTCATTACCTCGTCCACCACCAGGCTGTCGACCATCGCTTCGCCGGCCAGCGTGCCGGTCTCCGTTGCATGTTCGTCGTGGTGCAGAAAGCCCATGCCGTAAATAGCCACCGGAGCGACCACGAAACCGCCGAGCAATCCATTCGAGGCGGTTACCGCCTCGTTGTTCAAAGACGGGTTTTGCAGTTTGCTTGAGTTCATCGCCTGATGGTCGGTCGTAATCGCCACCGTGGTCGCGAGCACCAGCGGCACCAGGATCGGCAGATCGCCGTCGCGCACACGCGCTGGACTGGTCCAGATTGCGGCCTGATCCTTCAGAATGTGCAGCGGTGTATTGCGGAGCGTCACGCGGTCTCTGTCCGCGGGCAGGTCCGGATCAGATGACTGAGGCTGCGGAGCATCTGGCAGAGTAACCAGACTCACCTCGCCTCCCGCCCCCGCATTGGGCCCGGCCGCAGTTTGGCTTACGGCAGTCGCGCCGCCTGCAAGCATCAACGCGCAAGCAATCCCGGCAGTCATTCGCATGGTTTTCCGGGCCGTCGATCGCATCAGGCGCAACTTCCAATTCGCAGGCTGAAGCTTGTTACGGGTGAGATGAAAATTCGCAATGGGCTTTATCCCTTTAGTCATCAATGTCTTTTCAGTCTAACTCCCGGCTTCCTTCAGGTAAATCTCTACGTAATCAAGGTAATTCTGCGCATATTCCCGAATCAGCGCCCGGTCCTTGTCCCCGAGTTCCCTTCGCAGCTTCGCCGGAACGCCCGCCCATAGCGTGCGCGGTGGAACCACCGTGTGTTCAGGCACCACAGCGCCGGCAGCAATAATTGAGCCCTCACCGATCCGGCTGTTATTCAGAATCGTAACGCCCATCCCAATCAGGCATTCATCCTCCACCACGCAACCGTGCACCGTCGCGTTGTGGCCGATAGTCACCCAGTCGCCCACAATCACCGGGTACAGATTGCGCTGTCCGTGCAGCACCGAACAGTCCTGCACATTGGAGTTGGCTCCCACGCGAATTGAGTTCACGTCTCCGCGCAGCACCGCATTCATCCACACAGAGGAGTGCTCGCCGAGCGTGACATCCCCGGTCACCTGCGCGGAAATGTCAACGTAGCAGCTGGCCGGAATCTGGGGCAGACGCCCCTGGTAACTGCGAATCATGTTTCACCACTCCTCTCGCCGGGCATCGCCGGCACCATCCGAGTTTAAAAGAGCAGCCTCTATCCCTGTCGAATCCCGGATTATTCGCAAAAACGGCGCACTTCCAGTATCCTGATAGCAGCCCTTTGGCATGTTTGGAGGTGGGATTTTTTGGCAGAGGTTCGCGTACAAGAAGGCGAGCCGCTCGAAAATGCACTGCGCCGGTTTAAGCGCAAGGTTCAGCAGGAGGACATCATCAAGGAGCGCCGCCCCGGCAGGCTCCAACGAATTTGCTCCAGCGAATTTCAGGAGCATCCGGAACCAGGACTAAGGTCCGGCGGCCTGTCGCGATTCCTATTTTCCAGGGAATCACTTCACCTCATCGCCCATCCGGCTCATTTCATCGCAGTGCTCAGCAGCATATCCCCCTTGAATCCCGCGGGAAATCCCGCCGTACGCAGCAGAGTTGCCAGTTGCGCCCAATGGCGCTGGCCGTGCAGCAGCGTGTGTGCCAGCGCCTTGCGCTGCGAGAATGTACGCTCGTCAGGGGCCAGAAAAGCAAGATCCAGGGTCATCTTTTCTTCCCAGTCCTTGCCGGCGTCGCTGATCAACCCGCTCAAGATTTCGTCAGCTTTCAGGTGTAAATCAAATAGCACATCCAGCGGTCCGGCTGGAAGCAGCTTCCGGTCAGCCACCGGCAGCTTGGCGATCCGCTGCGCCCAAATCAGCTCCACTCCCCAGACATGCCGGACAAGCTCCTGCACGTTTGCCGTCCCGCCAATTCCGCAAGGCAGCTCCAGCAATGCGGGATTGGCTTCGAAGTGTCCATTCCAGAAATTGGCTGACTCCCGGTTCCAGTCCAAAAGCTCTTCCAACGTGATCGCAGCTGTCATGATTTCTTCTCCAGTGCCCGATGCCCAATGTCCCGTCTATAGTAAATCCCCTCAAAGTGGATCTCCGCGATTGCCTGGTAGGCGTGTTCCAATGCCTCTTCAAGCGAGGCAGCAACCGCGGTCACGCCCAGCACTCGCCCGCCGGCAGTCCGCAGTTGGGTTCCCACTTGTGCCGACCCGGAATGAAACACCTGCACCCCCGGAATCCCCGCAGCAGCGCTCAAACCGGAAATAGGAAATCCTGTCTCATAGCTTCCCGGATAACCCGCCGAACTGGCCACCACGCAAGCCGCCGCACCTGGAATCCACTCCAGCGCAGTTTCAGACAGCCGTCCATCGATGCATGCCTCCAGCGCGTCAACCAGGTCGCTCTCCAGCCGCACAAGAATCGCCTGTGTCTCAGGATCGCCAAACCGCGCATTAAACTCCAGTACCTGCGGTCCCCGCGGGGTCATCATCAGTCCGATATAGAGCACACCCTTGAACGGCGCTCCCTCATACGCCATTCCCTTGATCGTGGGCTCAGCAATGTGCCTCAGAATCCACTCCTTCATGCCCGCGTCCAAAAGATCATCGGTTGAGTAAACACCCATCCCCCCTGTGTTGGGACCGGTGTCGCCCTCGCCAATCCGTTTATGATCTTGCGCCGGTGCCAGTGCAGCCACATGCTCGCCGTCGCTCAGGCACAGGAAACTCAGCTCATCCCCGGTAAGGAACTCCTCGATCACCACCTGCAGTTCGGCCTCGCCCAGCAACTTTCCGCTGAAAAGATCGTGGGCAGCTTCCAGCGCTATGGCTCGTGAAGGGCAAATAATCACGCCCTTTCCCGCAGCCAGCCCATCCGCCTTCACCACAATCGGTGGATGAAACCCTTCAATCACCTGCTCCAATTCCGCTGCCGTCGTGCACACGGCATATTGCGCAGTCGGAATGTTATGCCGCTGCAGGAATCGTTTCGCGAACGCCTTGCTGCTTTCGAGCATTGCGGCCGCCCGGCTCGGCCCAAACACGCGCAGTCCATGTTCCTCCAGCGCGTCCACAATACCCAAAGAAAGCGGGAGCTCCGGCCCAACGATCGTCAGTTCCGGCTTCTCGGCCAACGCAAGCCGTACCATCGATTCCACGCTCTTCAGATCCACGGGAACACAGCGCACAACTTGCCCAATCCCGCCGTTTCCCGGAGCACAAACCACTTCCGTAACCCGCTTGCTGCGTTTCACTGCCCAGGCCAGCGCGTGTTCCCGGCCTCCCGAACCCAAAATCAAGACTTTCATCGTGCGTGCCTGCTCTTCCTCTAGTTCGCAATTCCTGAAAGGTTATCTGAGCAAACCGGGGTGGGGAAGTCAAACCATCCGCGTGAATCTTAATAAGCGCCGCTCCCCTATACTGGTCCGTGGTGTCCCGCCATCCGGATGGCACCCCGGCAGGAGGGCCGAGCGATGGTCCAAACCCGCATCAAGCCCTACAAGTTGCTAGTTGCCGAGCAGGCCCGCCGCGCCGAGCAAACCCGCATCTTTCGCCGCAATCAGGTGATTGGACTCCTTATTCTTGCCGTCGCAATAGTCCTATGGAGGATCTTCCACACCCTCCCGAACTGGATCTTTCCGCCCGGCTGGTGGCGGCCGTGAGTCTCGCACGGACGGTGGAAAGCGCTTCAAATGCAAGAAATCCCTTAGCCGTTCTGCTACTCGGACCCACCGGCAGCGGCAAAACCGCTCTTTCGCTCGCGCTAGGCGAAAAATTCAACGGCGAGATCGTAAGTTGCGACTCGGTTGCCATCTATCGCGGCATGGACATAGGCACAGCCAAGCCCACCACCGAAGAGCGCTTCCGCTTGCCTCACCACCTGATCGACGTCGCTGATCCCGACCAGCCTTTCACCGCTGGCGAATACAGCCGCCACGCCCGCGCCGCTCTAAACGGCATCGCCGCCCGCGGCCGCCTGCCCATCGTCACCGGCGGGACCGGCCTCTACCTTCGCGCCCTGACCGAAGGCCTTTTCCCAGGCCCCGCGCGCCAAGCCCAGCTTCGTGCCCGTCTCGAACAAAGCCGCCAACGTCACGGCGATGTCTGGCTCCATCGAATTCTTGCCCGTCTCGACCCCGTCTCCGCCGCGCGCATCCACGCCAACGACACGCCGAAGCTCATTCGCGCAATCGAGGTCTGCCTCACTTCTCGAAAGCCACTCTCGCACGTCCTCGACAACAAGGAAGAATCGCGCGACCCCCTCACCGCCTTCCGTCTCCTGCGCATCGGCCTCAATCCGCCGCGTAAAGCTCTCTATGACCGTCTGAACCAGCGAGCCTCCGCCATGTTTTCCGCCGGACTCATCGAGGAGACGCGCAGCCTGCTTGCCCGCTATGGCCCCGTCAAGGCCCTGGACTCGCTAGGCTACCGGCAGGCCGCGGCCGTTTTGGCTGGGACACTGAGCGTCGATTCAGCCATCGAAGCAGCGCAGCAGGGCCATCGCAACTATGCCAAGCGCCAGCTCACCTGGTTCCGTCGCGAGCCCTCGGTCCAATGGCTCGAGAGCTTCGGCGACCAGCCGGAAACGCTGCGTGCCGCAATCGCGCTCGTCGGGGCCGAAACATAGCTTTGCCCATCACCAAGCTGAGCAATACGCCCGAGCCCAAACCTGCTCAGCGCGCATCCTTTAAACTGGACGTGGTAATGCGGCGCTCGCGGCATCCGGCCTGCGCCCCTGAACGGAGTTTTCTTGGCAGACATAGTGTTCGATGTGGCAATTATTGGCGGCGGTCCGGCCGGATACACAGCAGCTTTTCGAGCAGCACAGTACGGACTGAAAGTGGCTTTGATCGAGAAGACAGACAAGCTCGGCGGCACTTGCTTGCATGTCGGCTGCGTTCCTACCAAGGCGCTCCTGTTCAACGCCGAAATCTGGGACCACCTCAAGCACGCGTCGGAATTTGGCATCGATCTGGGCGAGGGCACAACGCCCAAGCTGAACTGGGCCGCAGTGCAGCAGCGAAAGAACGGCATCGTCGTCAAGCACACCAAAGGGCTTGACTTCCTGGTTAAGAAGAACAAGGTCACGCGCATCGAAGGCTTCGCCACCCTCACCGGTTCCGCGCAGGCCGGTGTGCACACCGTCGACGTATCCGCAACCGACGGCACGGCAACCCAGGTGCAGGCCAAGAATGTTTTCCTGGCCACCGGCTCTGAAGCCAAAATGCTCCCCGGTCTCACCGCCGACGACCGCATCCTGACCAACATTGAAATCCTCGCGCTTCCCGAGCCGCCCAAATCCCTCATCGTGATCGGCGCAGGCGCGGTAGGCGTCGAATTCAGCTCCATCTTCCGCAGCTTTGGCGCTGAAGTCACCATTCTCGAGTTTCTCCCCCGCATCGTCCCCGTCGAAGACGAGGAAGTCTCCAAAGAACTGACACGGCTCTTCAAAAAGCGCGGCATTGACGTGAACACAGGCGCTAAGGTCGAGACCGTCGAAAAGACAGAAACCGGCGTAAAAGTCACCTATACCGACGCCAATGGCAAGCCGCAGGTCAAGGGAGCCGAAAAGGTGCTGGTTGCAGTAGGCCGCTATGGGCGCACCGCTGGCATAGGCCTCGAAAAGACTAAAGTCGAGCTGGAGCGCGGCCTTATCAAAGTCAACGACGCGCAGGAGACCGCGGAACCAGGTGTCTTTGCCATCGGCGACATTGTCCTCGGCCTGCCGCAGCTGGCCCACGTGGGCATGATGAGCGGCATGGTCGCCGCCGCCAAAATCGCTGGCAAAAAGTACCGCCCCGTCCGTCACGATCGCATTCCCGGCTGCACCTATTGCGAACCCCAGATCGGCAGCGTCGGCCTCACCGAAGCCCAGGCTAAAGAAAAAGGCTTTGAGGTTAAGGTCGGCAAATTCCCCATGGCCGGCAACTCGAAAGCCACCATTCTCGGCAGCCACGACGGCTTTGTAAAAATCGTCTCCGACGCCAAATACGGCGAAATTCTCGGCGTCCACATTCTCGGCGCGCAAGCCACCGAGTTAGTCGCCGAAGCCGTCTCCGTGCTGGAACTCGAAGGCACGGTCGAAGAGATGATGTTCACCATCCACGCCCACCCCACGCTCTCCGAGTCCCTGCTCGACGGCTACGGCGCAGTCGAAGGCATGGCCATCAACGCGTAAAGCTGGTGCCGGAGAGAGCGCGCTTTTTGTGAGCGCGCCCGTGTCTCTCTAGAGATCCGTCGATTGACTCGCCACCAGCGTCTTAGCCTTCGCAATGAAATCGGTCAACGGCATCGTCCCCTGATCGCCCTTGCCCCGCGTGCGCACGCTGACTGAGGCCGCCGCCTCTTCCTTATCCCCAAACACCAGAATGTACGGCGTCTTCTGATTCGCAAAATCGCGAATCTTGCCGTTCATCTTTTCATTGCGATCGTCCACTTCCACGCGCAACCCCGCTGCCTTCAACTCCGCCTCAATCTTCTTCCCGTAGGCATGATGCCGCTCGCTGATGGGCACAAGGCCCACCTGCACCGGTGCCAGCCACAGCGGAAACGCGCCGCCGTAATGCTCAATCAGCACCCCGAAAAAGCGCTCCACAGAGCCAAAAAGCGCGCGATGCACCATCACCGGTTGGTGCCGCTCGCCGTCTTCGCCCACGTATTCAAGTTCGAAGCGCGCAGGCAGCGTGAAGTCAAACTGCACAGTAGACAACTGCCACAGGCGGCCGAGGACGTCGACAATCTTGACGTCGATCTTAGGTCCGTAGAATGCGGCCTCGCCGGGGATGGTCTTATACGCGATGCCCTTGCGATCGAGCGCGTGCTCAAGCCCACGCACCGCAAGCGCCCAGTTCTCGTCTGACCCTGTATAACTCGCGCGGTCATTCGGATCCCACGTGGACAGCTCCACCTTGAACTCGGAAAACCCAAATGTCTTCAGCACGTTTTCGGCAAAGTCGATGCAGGCCACCACCTCGTCTTCAATCTGGCTCGGCGTGCAGAAAATGTGCGCATCGTCCTGCGTAAAGCCGCGTACCCGCAGCAGTCCGTGCATGGTTCCTGACCGCTCGTAGCGATAAACGTTACCCAGCTCGGCATATCGCTGCGGCAGGTCACGATAGCTGCGCGGCGAGCTCTTGTAAATCAGAATGTGGCCGGGACAATTCATCGGCTTCAGCCGATACTCGGCGTCATCCAGCTCCATGGGCGTGTACATGTTCGCGGCGTAGTGCCCTTCGTGACCGCTGACCTTCCACAGCTCGCGACGCATCACGTGCGGTGTGAAGACCATTTGGTAGCCACGGCGTAGGCACTCATCGCGCATCCAGTCTTCCATCACCTTGCGGACGATCCCGCCCTTGGGGTGCCAAAAGACGAGACCCGGGCCAGCCAGCTCCTGAATACTGAAGAGGTCGAGTTGTTTGCCCAGCAGCCGATGGTCGCGCTTGGCCGCTTCTTCCAGCCGCGCAAAGTGCGCGTCCAGCTCCTTCTGGCTGAAGAACGCCGTCCCATAGATGCGCTGCAACTGCGGATTCTTTTCATCCCCCAGCCAATACGCGCCGGCAAGCGAAAGCACCTTGAACGCCTTCACCCGTCCCGTCGATGGCACATGAGGACCGCGGCAAAAGTCCACAAAACTTCCATTCCGATAAAAACTCACCTCGGAACCCGGCTCCGTAAATTTGCTCACAAAGTGAGTCTTCATAAAGTCGCCGTCGCGTTCAAACTCCGCCAGCGCCTGCTCGCGAGGCTCGTACTCGCGCACAAACTTATCGTCCCGCGCCACCACCTCCGCCATCTTTTTCTCAATGACGACCAAGTCCTCCGGCGTGAACGGTTTCTCCCGATAAAAGTCATAGAAGAACCCCGCATCCGTCGCCGGACCATGGCCAAGCTTGGTCTCCGGAAACAGCTCCAGCACCGCCGTCGCCAGCACGTGTGCGGCCGAGTGGCGCACCACCTTCAGCGCCTCCGGATCGTTCTCCTTAATCAGTTCCAGCTTTGTGCTCGCGGTCAGCGGTGTCGCCAGGTCCACAAGCCGCGGCGCAGCGCCATCCTCGGCCGCATACATCGCCGCCTCAGCTGGCTGTCCCTCTCCCACGGTACTCGCGTTCACCGTGACGCCCACCGGAGTCAACCGCGCTACGACGGATGCCGCGGCCAGCCTCGGAGAAATCTGATTGGCAATGTCGAATGGCGTTGTTCCGGCCGGAACTTCGCGAATGGCCCCATCGGGCAGATATACCGAAATCGTTTGCGTGCTTGTCATTGAAAGTTATCCTGTCATCTTTTCGCCGGATGGAAACCATTCATCGGCAAAACAACAGAATAGTTGCCCCAGGCAAGGCGCGTCGAGCAGCATGAACTTGTCCGAAGACGATTAGACCAGAGAGGGACCTCGAAACAACCATTGGTTGCAATGTCGAATCCCTCCAATCAATTCTGGGAAGGATGCTTATGAGCTGGATTTGGCTTGCAGGCTGGTTGGGAGTTTGTTTTGCTGTCGCGGGCATCGGCGGCTCATGGACTGCAAGTGAAATCCCCGGATGGTACAGTACACTTCACAGGCCGAGGATCGCCCCGCCCAACTGGGTTTTCGGCCCAGTCTGGGCCCTGCTCTACACCCTCATGGCGATTGCCGCATGGCGGGTCTGGCTCGCCCCGCCTTCCGCATTCCGCACCTGGGGCTTACTTCTCTTTCTGGTGCAACTGGCATTGAACTTTGCCTGGTCCTGGATCTTCTTCCGCATGCATGCCATCGGGACTGCGCTCTTTGATGTCGGCATCCTCTGGGCATTCATCGGCGCAACGACCCTGCTGTTTGCCCGGGTCACACCGATTGCGGCTGGTCTCATGTTGCCCTATTGGGCATGGGTAACCTTTGCCACTGCGCTGAATGCTGGCTATTGGCTGCTCAACCGGCCCTGAACCAACGCTCGGCAGTCTCATCCCCCGAAGTGGTCATATCGATTTCCCCTAAAGTCCGTCGATTCAATGGGAAGGGGGATAGCCAGGAATACAATTGATAACTACTGTTGCCTACACAGCTTGAGTTCTCCCCCCGGCAAGCATGGAGGTATCGATATGCAGGTTCAGTTTAGAAGCACCGACGGGATTGCAAATACGCATTGCTGTGTTTGCGGGCAGGGCTTCGAGCTCGCGTGGGAGCGTCGCCCTGTCTCAGAGGTTACAAACGTCCTCTTTGAGATCCAGAAGAAGCTTTGCAGCCACCACCGTGACCAAACCGGCCCACAGGCTCACCCCGCGAGCGGCATGCTCATTCCAGAGTGGACTCCGGCCATGACTACACCGGCCGCCTTCCACGGGAATGCGCAGCACCACGCATCGTAAGATTCAACTCTTCTCGGCGAGGATCCGCGCAAAAGCGCAAACACACGAGGGATAAAGGGCCGCCCCAATCCCTCGTGTGCATTGAGCTCTCGTCTGTTTAGCTGGATCCTGCCGGAATCCGGGTCAAACGGTTTACAGAGGCTGCACGTCCGCAGCCTGCCAACCCTTGGGCCCCTTCACCACGTTGAACTGCACAGCTTGACCCTCTTGCAAACTCTTGAAACCGCTGGAATTGATTGCAGAGTAATGCACGAATACATCTTCGCCGTTCTGACGCGAAATAAAGCCGAAGCCCTTTGCGTCATTAAACCACTTCACAGTACCTTGTTCCATTTTGATCGTGTTTCCTGGATTGAATTGCGCTGGATGAATCGGAGCGACCACTGGCAGAAATCTTGCTTGGTTGGGCGAGGACTGCGCACGCCCGGTTCGACTCTAACGCTGATGATAGTGTACCATCCTCGTGGAAAAGGGGGCGGAAATTCTTCCCCCGCTTGCCTTTCACCGCATTCTCGCGTCCAGAATCCCCTCCATAACTCGTTGACTAATTGATAGTTAGATCCGTGCCTCCCCAGTGTGATACTGTGAGAGGTCGCCATGCTCCAGGATCCTGTCCCCAGTCTGCTTTCCCGTGCCACCGAAGTGCTCGAGGCTGAGTTCGGCGAGCTGCCCGCCATCGCGGCCTCCACAAACGCCGAAACCGAATCAGCCGCAATTTCCCAGGTGCTGGCAGCCACCGCCCACCGTCTCGCCGACAATTACCCCTATTTTCATCCGCTTTATGCCGGACAGATGCTCAAGCCTCCGCATCCCGTTGCGCGAGCCGCCTACGCGCTCGCCATGATCGTCAATCCCAACAACCATGCCCGGGATGGCGGTCGCGCCAGCACGGAAATGGAGATTGAAGCCGTCAGCGGTATCGCCTCCATGTTTGGCTGGGGCAATTCCCCTGGGTCCTATCTCGGACATCTCACATCCAGCGGAACCATCGCCAACCTGGAAGCCCTGTGGGTTGCCGGCCAGCTCGCTCCTGGCCGTCGAATCCTCGCCTCCGCGCAGGCCCACTATACCCACAACCGCATCTCCGCCGTGCTCCAGGTCCCGTTTGCAAGCATTCCCACCGACAATCGCGGCCGAATGAGCCTGGATGCGCTGGAAACCGAACTGCGCAAAGGCGATGTTGGCGCCGTCGTCGCCACGCTGGGCACCACCGGGATTGGCGCCGTCGACCCCCTGCCCCAGATCCTCGCCCTCCGCGCGAAATACGGCTTCCGGGTCCACGTGGACGGGGCTTACGGCGGTTATTTCCGCCTCATCCCGGATGCGCTGGACGAGCCGGCCCGTCAGGCGTACGCCGTCATTGATCAGGCCGACTCCATCGTGGTCGATCCCCATAAGCACGGATTGCAACCCTACGGTTGCGGATGCGTGCTGTTTCGCGATCCAGCCGTCGGCCGCTTCTACAAGCACGATTCGCCCTTTACTTACTTCACTTCAAAGCAGTTGCACCTGGGCGAAATCAGCCTGGAGTGCTCCCGGGCCGGCGCGTCTGCGGTCGCACTCTGGGCCACCCAGCAGTTGCTGCCGCTCACCCCCGAGGGTGAGTATGCCCGTGGGCTGGCACAAGGCCGTGCCGCCGCGCTCGATCTCACCGGGCGTCTCCGCAATGACGCCGCCAGTCGCTTCCAGCTCCTGGCAGCCGGGCCTCCCGAGCTCGACATCGTCGTCTGGAAGCTGAGCGCGGAATCCCCGGAAAAGGCCTCGCAATTGGCTCAGCAGATTTTTGCTGCCTGCGCGAAGCGGGATTTGCACCTCGCCCTTGTAGAATTGCCTCTGGCATGGTTTACGCCTTCTGTTGGTGTCCATTCCGCGGATTCTGAAACCTCAAGGTTGGTAACCTGCCTGCGCTCGGTTTTGATGAAACCCGAGCACAAAGCGTGGCTCGACAGAATCTGGGACAGATTCTCCGCCGCCTCTGCCGAAGTCCTTGGAGAATGAATTCGATGGTCTTGCCGCGCCCGATTCCGTCCGGAGAAGAAAACGTTCTCATTCCGCAGCCGCAAAGATTCTGCACCGTCCTTCCCCAGGGATGTCGCAATCTTGAATTCACTGAGGATGTGACTTGATATGCACGATCCTGCCCTATTCCGCACCATGCACTTCGAACGCTTCCAGGCACAGCCAGCCATTTTCGCCGCGCCCGGACGCGTGAACCTGATCGGCGAGCATACCGATTATGCCGAAGGCTTTGTTATGCCCGCGGCCATTGACTTTGCCACTCTCGCTGGCATTTCCCCACGCACTGACGGCAAAATCGTTATCTATTCTGAGAACTACTCAACCGAGAGAACCTTCGAAACCTCTGCGCTGCCCGCATTCGCCGCCCATCACTGGACCGATTACCCGCTCGGAGTGCTGTCCATACTTGTAAGTGAAGGTCACACAATCCCCGGCTTCAGCCTGAGCCTGTGGGGCGATGTCCCCCTCGGATCCGGCCTTTCCAGTTCCGCCGCCCTGGAGGTGGCAACCGCACTCGCCGTCACATCGCTCCTCGGCGTCACCTATCCGGGTCCCGTCCTCGCGCGCCTCTGCCAAAGAGCGGAAAACGAGTTTGTCGGCGCCAGTTGCGGCATCATGGACCAGTTCATCTCCGCAAACGGCGCCAAAGACCACGCCCTGCTGCTCGATTGCCGCGACCTCAGCTTCATCCTCGCCCCCATCCCGGAGAACGTCGCGCTGGTAATCGCCAACACCATGGTGAAACATGCCGTGGTTGGCGGCGAATACACCTCCCGCCGCGCCGAAGTCGAAGCCGCCTGCGCCGTCATCGCCGGTCACCGGCCCGAAGTCCGCTTTCTGCGCGATGCTACCGTGGACGATCTGGAACAATGGGGCCATGAAATGACCCCCAATTCCCTCAAACGTGCCCGCCACGTCATTACCGAAAACCTGCGCACCGTCGCCGCCGCGCAGGCCCTCATCCGAGGCGACCTCTCCGAATTGGGCCGCCTCATGGCCGAAGCGCACCTGAGCTACAGCCAGGACTTCGAAGCCAGTTGCGTCGAAGCCGATACCATGGTCAGCCTGGCCCAGAACCTGCCCGGCCTCATCGGCGCACGCCTTACCGGCGGAGGCTTCGGCGGATGCACCATCAACCTGGTGGAACAGAGCCAGGCCGCCGCATTTGCCGCGTCGCTCGCCGGCCTTTACGCCGCGCAAACCGGCATCGTGCCCCAGGTGCACATCTGCCACGCATCCGGCGGCGCCCATCGGCTGCAATAGTTTTTCTAAGCGTCCCTGAAAACCAATTCGCAAGATTCTGCATTTCTCTTCAATATGGGAACTCAAAGAGACCTGAGTTGCGATGAGTGAAGCGAGTACTCTTTGGTAATGCCGACCAGCGTAACCAAAAGAGCGGAAATCAAGCGAATTCGAAAGAGCTTTCCGGCCGATATCTTGGTAAAATCCAAGCTGTTCCCAAATATGAGACCGTGCGGGTCCAGACCAGCCCTACGGCTACAGGGAATCGTTTACTTGATTTTGATCGACGCATCAAAACCTTCCAAGCGTCGAGGAGACTTGAGAAACTATGCCGCCAACACCCTCAAAGCCATTTACCTATGAACCCTACCCCAATGCGGGCCAGGTTGCCTACTTCTCCATGGAGATTGCCATAAATCCAGCCATGCCCACATACTCTGGGGGCCTCGGGGTTCTGGCCGGCGATACGCTGCGTTCCGCCGCCGATCTGGGTGTTCCCCTGGTGGCCTTCTCGCTCCTGCACCGGAAGGGTTATTTTCGGCAGCATCTCGACCTCAAAGGCGCCCAGACAGAGGATATCCAACCCTGGAATCCCTCCGACTTCTGCACCGAGGAATCGGCGCGCATCACAGTTTCCGTCGAAGACCGCATCGTCACCGTGCGCGCCTGGCGCTACGACATGGTCGGCAGGTACGGTCATACCGTTCCCATCTACCTGCTTGACACCGATCTCGATGGCAACTCCGGCTGGGACCGCGGCCTTACCGACCATCTCTACGGCGGCGACACCAACTACCGCCTGCAGCAGGAGATTGTTCTCGGCATGGGCGGTGCCCGCATGGCCGGAGCCCTCGGCCATAGCGTGAATGTCTACCACATGAATGAAGGCCACGCGGCCCTGCTGACCCTTGCCCTGCTGGAGCAGCAGTTGGGCGGTGGCCCCGTTTCGTCGGTCAACGAATCGGACGTGGCCCAGGTTCGGCAAAAGTGCGTCTTTACCACCCATACGCCCGTCCCTGCCGGCCACGACCGCTTCTCCACCGAGCAGACCATTCGCATTCTCGGCGGCGACAGGACGGCCCGCCTTGAAAAGCTCGGCTGTTTCCGCGATGGCATGCTGAATATGACCCTGCTGGCCCTGAAATTCTCCCGCTATGCCAACGGCGTTGCCATGCAGCATGCAAAAGTCTCCCGCAAAATGTTTCCCGAGTTCGCTATCGATTCCATCACCAACGGTGTCCACGCACCCACCTGGGTCTCCGAGCCCATCCAGGAGATGCTCGATGCGAATTTCTCTTCCTGGCGCCGCGACAACATCTATCTGCGCAACGCCATCGACCTGCCGGAGAAGGAAATCCTCGCCGCCCACGCCCGCACCAAAAGCAGTTTGCTCGCCGAGGTCGCCGCGCGCACTGGCCTGGTCCTCAATCCCAACGTGCTCACCCTTGGATTTGCCCGCCGTGTCGCTACCTACAAGCGCGCCAATCTGCTCTTCAATGACCCTGCGCGCCTTGCGGAGATCGCCACCGCGGCCGGCGGCTTGCAAATCCTCTACGCTGGCAAGGCTCATCCTCAGGACGAGCCCGGCAAAGCCCTGATACAAGGTGTGTTCGAAGACGCCGCCCGGCTCTCCAATGAGCACCTCCGCATCATTTACCTGGAAAACTACGACTGGGACCTCGGCGCGCTCCTCACCGCCGGCGTCGACGTCTGGGTGAATACCCCCAGGCGGCCCTACGAAGCCTCCGGCACCAGCGGCATGAAGGCCGCCCTCAACGGCGTGCCCAGCCTGTCTATTCTCGATGGCTGGTGGATCGAAGGCTGTATCGAAGGTTTCACCGGCTGGGCAATCGAGGATGGCGCCACTGATGCCGAAGAGGCAGCTTCCCTCTATCACAAGCTGGAAACTGCCGTTGTCCCGCTCTACATGAAAGCGCCGGAAGAATGGGCCCGCCTCATGCGCACCACGCTGGCTTTCAACGGTTCGTACTTCAACACCAATCGTATGGTCAAGCAGTACACCCGTAACGCCTATTACCCCGTAAAACTCATCGAACGCGCCAGCGTGGAAGAAGCCGCCTTCGCCGACTGACCGCTAGGGTGGTGCCTGCTTCGTTGCGGTGCTTGGCTGGTTCGGAAAGATTGAACGCGAACGATCCGCTGCAACTGGAGCGGATCGTTCGCGTTTGGCTGCACAAGTGTGCGAAGCCGTTCAATAACGCCAGGACTTCACATCTGCGCCGGCGGGCGCGGTGGCCAGCATGTGGTCGACCATGAGCGGCAGCACCCTCTGCGCCCAATCGGCGTTGTTCTCCTGCATGGTGTACTCGGCCGGTCCGCCAGTGTAGCAGTGGGGCATGCCTGGACCGTACTGGAAAGTTGCATCAGAGTGCGGGTTGCGCGTGGACTCGAGCTCCTTTTGCAGCAGATGGACGGCGTTGTTGAGGAAGTAAGTATCTCCGTCACCCACGGCGAGGTGCAGCTTGCCTTCCAGCTTGGGCCCAAGGGTGGGCCAGTCACGTTTGAGAATTGCGGTGAGATCGTAGTGGTCGTGCCAGTATTCCAGCACCTTCTTATCGATATCGCCGGTCAAGGGGTCAATGATTTGGGACGGGTAGCCATCCGGACCGGCGGGCGAAAAGACTGCCTGCCAGATATTCCACTGTTCCGTCGACCGCCCGTGTGTCCCGAGAACATATTCAAAGCCGAACTCACCCGCAGCGGTCGCAATCACGGTTCCGTCGGGTTTACGATCCCCGGCGATGGGGATCTCGGCAAAGTCGCCCTTGCGCACAAAGGCGTTGGCGTCGTTGTATAGGTCGATGTTCTGGTAGGCACGGAAGTCTACGGGATCGGGGCAGGCGGCCCATGTGCCGTTGTAGAAGTCGGGATAGAAGACCTGGGTGGCCAGCGCTTCCCATCCGCCGGTTGAGCCCCCAAACGTCGCCCGCGCCCATCCCTGGCCCAAGCCCCGATACTTCTGCTCGATTGCTGGGATCAGCTCTTCGTTGATCGCCGAACCATAGGGACCAACATTGGCCGAGTCCACATCGTAGGAGTCGTCGTAATAGGGGTTGGCGTTCTGCACATAGATCAGGATGACGCGCGGCAGGCGTCCCGCAGTCCAGTCCTGAAAGAACCTGTAGCCATTGGCGAGGCGGCGCGCACCCGTCGTTTTGGAATCGGGCAGGGAAGTCACAAAAGGCACCGGACCGAAGCCGGCGTGATAGTGATCCTGATAAACGACCAACGGGTAGTGGGCGTCGGGGTGCTCATCAAAGCCATCGGGCAGCAGGATCCAGGCGCCCATGAAGACGTCGCGCCCCCAGAACCGGCTGAGCTTCTCGCTCTTGAAGCGCATGAACTTCAGCCACTTGGCTGCTGGGTCTTTGGCGGCCATCACAACCGGGTCCTGGTCGGTTCCCTCAATGGGCGGAATCAGCTGCTCGAGGGTCAGCTTGACGGTCTGCTCGATGACTGGGTCGAAGTGCACCTTTACCGGCTTGTTGTAGAAGTTGCCGGGCTTGAGGTTCCAGTGCTGGCCTTCGCCCTTGTCCGGCGGCAGCCAGACGGTCTTACCGGAGACCAGGTCGAACTGCTCATAGACATTGAAGACGGCCTGGACGCTGTAGTCGCCGGCATCGAGGTCCTTCAGCGACCGGCGGGGCACACCGAAGGTCTTTGCATCGATAACGATAGGCTGTCCGGGAGCGAGGCGCTCGACATCCACTCCGAAACCTTGAGCAGATTGATAATCTTCGTTGAGTTGAAAGCGGGGCTCTTTGTTGTCGTTTTTGGCAAACACCAGCACCAGGTGGCCGGTGAGCGGCTTGGTGGAAGGGAGGGTGACCTCAACCCGCTGCGAGAAGCCGATCACCGACGACGCGACCAGAATTATCGCGCTCAAAACACTGAAGATACGCATTCAACCTCTCGTTGCCCCGCGCTGATAGCCGCCGGACGACGGTTGTCCCGCATCTCCAGTTTAGGCCGAGATTCAGGCCAAAACACGTCGCCGGGAAAGCCTGTCAATTGGGGATGGCTCCCATAAAGACACCCCCGCCGCAACCCTCGACATTTCACCAGATTGTCCAGCCGTACCGTTAAGACTAATAAAATGAGCGAGTATCAGACTTGGGGAATGTTTCCTTGTTTACGGAGTATTGAAGCTCGCCAGCATCCCAACTTGCCCAACCCAAGTCGGATATCTCGAACAGAAATCGATTCTTCGCGGAAGAACTGTCATCTGTAACCTGTCATCTGTAATCTGACTCTCAGCTCACATCCCGGGATGCCCCCACCCCGGAATTGCATCTTTTGGGGCCTCTGGGGCGTCCTAAGCACAGGCGGAACGGCACTATTGTTTGACCTTGCGCGTTTTGCCGGCAACTTCGACTACCATTGTATTTTCAGCCGGAAAATCGTCCGGCCCAGGCGGCGTTCCCGTCCAGGCTCGGAAAAAACGGCGAGCCGACAATAACCGACAACGGCTTTTTCCTGTCTGTCCTTCTGTACAAGGCAGAAAGATCCCGGCAGCGGTCAGCACCTTCAAGTGCGTCCCGGCTCAGGAGCGAGAACCAGCCCTATGATGTGGATTGTTCGGCTCGCGCTGAGGCGGCCATACACCTTTGCCGTCTTCGCGTTTTTGATCCTCCTCCTTGGCGTCTATAGCATCACCTCGATGCCGACAGACATCTTTCCAGACATCAACATACCTGTCGTCACAGTTGTCTGGCAGTATGCCGGCCTCTCCGCCCAGGAAATGTCGACCCGCATCGTCTTCAACAGCGAGCGCGGCATGACCACAACCGTCAACGACATCGAGCACATTGAGTCCCAATCCCTCAACGGCATCGCCATCATCAAAATCTTCTTCCAGCCGCATGTCGACATTGGAAGCGCCGTCGCCCAGGTAACCTCCATCAGCCAGGTCCAGTTGCGCAGCCTGCCGCCCGGCACCACGCCGCCCTTCATCATTCAGTACAACGCCTCCAGCGTGCCCGTCCTGCAGCTTGGTCTTTCCGGGAAGGGGCTGGACGAGCAGAGACTCAACGATCTTGGCCAGAACACCATCCGCACCCAGTTGGCCACGATTCAAGGAGCCCAAACCCCTTTCCCATACGGCGGCAAGCAGCGCCAGATTCAGGTCGATCTTGACCTCCACGCTCTCCAGTCCAAAGGCCTTTCCCCGGTCGATGTGGTCAATGCAGTCAATGCACAGAACCTGATTGTTCCCTCAGGCACCATGAAGATCGACCGCTTCGAATACGCCGTGGAAACCAATTCCGCGCCGTCAGTCGTCGAAGAACTGAATAACCTGCCCATTAAAACGGTGAACGGGGCAATGATCTATGTCCGCGACGTCGCCCATGTTCGCGACGGCTTTCCCCCGCAGACCAACATTGTCCGCGTGGATGGCAAGCGCGCCATCCTCATGAGCATCATGAAGACCGGCTCGTCTTCGACCCTCGACATCATCGCCGGTGTGCAGTCCGTCCTCGCCAACATGAAAGGCCAGCTCCCGCCCGAGCTCCAGATCAATCCGCTTTCTGATCAATCGATCTTCGTTCGCAGCGCCATCGACGGCGTAATCCGTGAGGCGCTTATCGCCGCCTGCCTCACTGCCGTCATGATTCTCATTTTCCTCGGCAGCTTCCGCTCTACCGTCATCATCGCGGTCTCCATTCCGCTCTCCATCCTGTGTTCGCTCATCATGCTCTATGTCCTCAAAGAGACCATCAACATCATGACTCTTGGAGGCCTGGCGCTGGCCGTCGGCATCCTGGTCGACGATGCAACGGTCGAAATCGAGAACATCAACCGTAACCTCGAGTCCGGCAAGGAAATCGAGCAGGCCATCCTCGACGGCGCAGCGCAAATCGCTACCCCCGCCCTCGTTTCCACCCTCGCCATCTGCATCGTCTTCGTGCCCATGTTCCTGCTCAGCGGCGTGGCGCGCTACCTCTTCGTGCCTCTCGCCGAAGCCGTCGTGTTCGCCATGCTGGCCAGCTATTTGCTCTCCCGTACTGTCGTCCCCACCATGGCCAAGTACCTCCTTAAGGAGCACGACGACGCGCAGGCCGCCAAAAAACAGGCCAGCCGCAATCCCTTCGTGCGCTTCCAGCATGGCTTTGAGCACGGCTTTGAGAGGATGCGCAACGGCTACGTGCGCCTCCTCACCGTTTGCGTCGACCACGCTGCCATCTTCCTCGTTCTCTTCACCGTCTTTGCCCTCGCTTCCGTCGGACTTCTCCTGCCTTCCCTCGGCCAGGACTTCTTCCCCTCCGTCGACTCCGGCCAGTTCAAAATCCACGTCCGCGCCCGCACCGGTACCCGCATCGAGGAAACGGCCCTCCTTTGCGACCACATCGACTCCACCATCCGTGACCACATTCCCGCCAAGGAAGTGGTTTCGATCGTCGACAACATCGGCCTGCCTTACTCTGGCTTGAATCTCTCTTACTCCACCTCCGCGCCCATCGGCCCCGCCGACGCCGATATCCAGGTGCAGCTCACGCCCGATCACCATCCCACCGGCCCCTACGTTCAGCGCCTGCGCAATGTCCTGAATCGCGAATATCCCGGCGTCACCTTCTACGTCCTTCCCGTCGACATCGTCACGCAGATCCTCAACTTCGGCCTCTCCGCGCCCATCGATGTTCAGATCGTCGGTCCGGACCTTTACGGCAACCGCACACTCGCCGAAAAAATGCTCAATGAAGTCCGCTACGTTCCGGGCGCAGTCGATGCCCGCATTCAGCAGCCCTTCGATTATCCGAACATGACCGTGAAGGTCGACCGCACCCGCGCCCAGGACATCGGTCTCACCCAGGCCAACGTCGCACAGAGCATCCTCATCGCCCTCAGCGGCAGCTTCCAGACCACACCCAACTTCTATCTCGATCCCCGAACCGGTGTCACCTACAACGTCGCTATTCAGGCCCCGCAGTACCGCCTCGATTCTCTCTCTGCCCTTGAAAGCCTCCCAGTAAATTCAGCCACTTCCTCTCAGGCGGCAACCACCGGCGTGCAAAATGGCGCGGCAGACACCCGCGTTCCCGGAACTCCCCAGCCCGTCAACGTCCTCGGCAACCTGGCCGCCATCGTCCCCGGCACCGAGTTGGGCACCGTCAGCCACTACAACGTGCAGCCGGTCCTCGATATCTACGCCAATGTCGACGGCACCGATCTCGGCAGCGTCACCCGCGCCATGCAGAAAATCATCGACAATCACCAGAAGGATCTTCCCCGCGGATCGCACTTCATCCTCCGCGGCCAAAGCCAGACCATGCGCGCCTCCTATCTCGGTCTGCTCACCGGCCTCGCGTTTTCCATCCTGCTCGTCTACCTCCTCATCGTCGTCAACTTCCAGTCGTGGCTCGACCCGTTCCTCATCATCGCGGCCCTGCCGGCAGCCATCGCGGGAATTGTTTGGTTCCTGTTCCTCACTCATACCCGCCTCAGCGTGCCGGCGCTCACCGGCGCCATCATGTGCATGGGCGTGGCCACTTCCAACTCCATCCTCGTAGTCACCTTTGCCCGCGAGCAGTTGGAAGTCCTGGTCGGCGACGCACGCAAGGCCGCTCTGAATGCGGGCTTCGTCCGTCTTCGCCCCGTTGTCATGACCGCTCTCGCCATGATCATCGGCATGGTGCCCATGGCTCTCGGCCTTGGCGACGGCGGCGAGCAGAACGCCCCCCTCGGCCGCGCCGTCATCGGAGGCCTGCTGCTCGCCACCGTCGCCACGCTCTTCTTTGTGCCCGCATCCTTCTCTGTTGTTCACGGCTGGCTCGAAGGCCGCCGAAAAGCATCGCAAGGCCCAGCCCGGGCCGGAACCATCGACGAATTTGAAGAATTCGGGGAGTAGCCTCGCTATGACCAATGCACCCGGTAACAATCCGCAAACCCCCAGTCACTCCGCTCACGAGCAGACCTCCGCGCCCGCCCACGAGCCCATCGCCCCCGGAAAGGCCCTCATCGGTGTAGTTCTGGTCCTCGCTCTGGCCATTCTCCTCGGCGTCTGGGGCGTCTTGAGCCGCAGGTCCGCTGAAACGGTGCTTGCCAACAACACACAGGAGCTTGCCCCGCCCTCCGTCATTGCTGCGGTGCCCAAGCCCGGCGCGCCTGTCGATAGCTTCCTCCTTCCAGGCAACGTCACCGCCTTCACCGACGCGCCCATCTACGCCCGCACCTCCGGCTATCTGACCAAGTGGCATTACGACATCGGCGCCAGGGTGAAAAAGGGCGCGCTCCTCGCTGAAATCGCCACTCCCGAGCTTGACCAGCAACTCGCTCAGGCCGAAGCCGATCTAACTACAGCCCAGGCCAGTGCCGGCAATGCGAAAGTTCAGGCGGATCGTTACACTGACCTCGTCAAGTCCGACGCCGTTTCCCGCCAGGACACCGAAACCTTCACGACCTCCGCGGCCACCACCTCGTCTGCCGTCAAATCCGCCCAGGCCAACGTACAGCGCCTCAAGGAACTCCAGTCCTTTGAGAAAATCTATGCCCCCTTCGACGGCGTAGTCACCGCTCGCAATGTCGACACCGGCCAATTGATCACTGAAGGTGGGGCCAACGAGCTCTTTCACCTTCAGGCCATTCAAACCCTCCGCGTTTACACCAACCTGCCCCAGGTCTATTCGCAAAGCGTCAAGCGCGGCTCCAAAATCGACCTTACCTTTGCCGAACACGCCGGAAGAACCTACCAGGGCACCCTCGTTCGCACCGCCGATGCCATTGATCCAGTGAGCCGCACCCTGCTGGTCGAAATCGACATCGATAACCGCTCAGGAGAGCTTCTTCCCGGGTCCCTCGCCCAGGTCCACTTCAAAGCCCCCGCCACCGGCACATCCTTCATCGTGCCCTCCGCCGCCCTCATCTTTCGCAGGGAGGGCATGCGCGTCGGTACCGTCGTCAACGGCAACATTGCCCACCTGATTCCGGTCATCATCGGCGAAGACGATGGCGCAACCGTCCAGATCGTGAACGGCATCGGCGCCGGCGACCGAGTCATCCAGGATCCCCCCGACTCCCTCATCGAAGGCGAAAAGGTCTATATCGAAGAGTCCGGCAATCCCGGCGCCACGGGAGGAAAGTAGCCATGCCGGCTTCTCTTGCTGCGAAAAATGCCGGGGCGTTGAAACGGCACGGCTTCACCGGCTGCGAAGAAACCCCAGCTGGAAGTATGTGTGCGAAGGGGCATGACTTCAGTCGTGCCAATAAAATCCACAAAATCAGCCGGGCTTTAGCCCCTGCCGCCCTCCTCGCCATGCTCTCTCTCACCGGCTGCAAACCCGTCGGCCCAAACTACAGCCGGCCCACCTACACCGCCCCGGCTGTGTACAAGGAATCCGGCGCCACAGCCGTCGTCGTCCCGCCCCCCAATCCCGCCGGCGGAGGCTGGCAGCCCGCCAACCCCTCTGACGGAATGCTCAAGGGAAAGTGGTGGGAGATCTATCAGGATCCCCAGCTCAATGCTCTTGAAGAGCGCATCGCTACCTACAACCAGGGCCTCCGCGGCGCACTAGAGACCTATCTCGCCGCCCAGAACCAGATTACCGTCGCACGCGCCGCCCTCTATCCCACACTCTCGGCTGGCCCGTCTGTTGTGCACGACAAAAACTCCGCCAACAAGCCGCTCACCACCCCTTCCACCGTCACCAATTACAACGACCTGATCATCTCCGGCCAGGCAAGTTGGGAGCCTGATTTCTGGGGGCGCATCCGCCGAACCGTCGAGGCCGCGCACGAAAACTCCCAGGCTAGCGCCGCCGACATGGCCAATCTGGACCTGAGCCTGCAAGCCACCATGGCAGCGGACTATTTCCAGCTCCGCGGCCTCGACGCCCAGATCAAGCTCCTCAACGCCACCATCAAAGATCAGGAAGCACAGCTCGACCTCACCCAGCGCCGTCTCAAGGGCGGTGTCGCCACTGAAGTCGACGTCGCCCTCGCCCGCACCCTGCTCGAGACAACCCGCGCCCAACTGGTCGATGTCGGCGTCGCCCGCGCGCAATTTGAACACGCCGTGGGCACCATCGCCGACTACAAGCTGCCCACCTTCAGCATCCCCTTTTCGCCGCTTGATGGGCCGTTGCCGAAAGTCCCGCTTGGCGTCCCCTCCCAGCTCCTCGAGCGCCGCCCCGACATTGCCGCCGCCGAGCGCCGCGCTGCCGCCGCCAACGCCCAAATCGGAATCGCCGTCAGCGCCTTCTACCCCACCATCAGCCTCGGTGGCACCGGAGGCTTTGAAAGTACCCACGTTGGCAGCTGGATTCAGGGACCCAGCGCTCTATGGACCCTCGGTGGCCAGGCAACCGAACTGCTCTTCGACGCCGGCCAGCGCCACGCCTTGACTGACCAGGCCCGCCACAACTACGAGGCCCAGGTCGCAAATTACAAAAGTGCCATCTTCCTCGCCTTCGAGGATGTCGAAGATCAGCTTTCCGGCCTCAGAATCCTGGAACAGGAGACCGGCGCGGAGGAGAAAGCCGTCGACTCCGCACGGCACTCCTTTGACGTCTCCAGTCAGCGCTATAAAGGCGGCGTCACCAGCTACCTTGAAGTGCTCACCGCCGAAACCACGCTCATCCAAAACGAGCGCACCGCCGTCGACCTCGAAACCCGCCAGTTCGTCGACAGCGTGGGCCTGATCCGCTCCCTCGGCGGCGGCTGGGACACCACACAACTCCCCAAGTAAGCGAATACGAGGCTAGTCTTTTACCGGCTATGGGAAGATTGTGGTTCGACGTAGATGTGCGAAGGGAACGACTTCAGTCGTGCCATAAGCCGCCATAAATGAAACAGATGGGGCTTCAGCTCCTGTGCGAAACTTTCCACTGCCCTCGCCCAGATCCGGGCCTTTCCATAACTTTTAAACTCCTCCTCAAAAATTCTTCTTGACTGTGTACATATACTGTGTATACTCAGTATATCGACATGCACAGTGACATCGTCATCTCGCAATCTGACGGACGCCCGATGTACCTCCAGATCATGGAGCAGGTCAAGCAGCGGGTCGCGGTCGGCGACTGGGCTCCGGGGGAAGAAATCCCCTCCATTCGCCAGCTCGCCGTGTCCCTGAGCGTTAGCGTGATTACGGTGAAACGCGCCTACCTTGAACTTGAGCGCGAAGGCGTCATCCTCACGCAACAGGGTAAGGGTTCCATCGTTGCTCCCAACCCCAACCTCGCCCCGCATCTCTTTCACGAAGAATTTTCCGAACACCTCGAGCAGGTGGCACGGCTCGGCGATCTGCTTGGCCTCAGTAGTGAGGAGATCGCCCATCGCACCAAGGAAGCCTCAAACCGGCTTAATGAGGCCCGCTTTACCAAGGAGACTCTATGAATCATCTCTCCGTTCAATTCAAGGGAGTGAATAAGAAATACCCTCACTTTGCCCTTGAAAACATCGACCTTGAACTGCCCACAGGCAGCATCATGGGCTTCATCGGCGCCAACGGCGCAGGTAAATCCACAACCATCCGCATCCTCATGGGCCTCGTTCATCAGGACCACGGCTCCGTTCAAGTCCTCGGCCATTCCATGCCCTCTCAGCAGGCCGCGGCCAAGCTCGAAATCGGATATGTGTCCGAGGACATGCGGCTCTACGGGCCAGCGACCCTGGCCTGGCACATGGATTTCCTTCGCCCCATCTATCCACGCTGGGACCAGTCCTACGCCGACAAGCTGGTTCAGCGCTTCGACCTCAAGCCCCAGCAGAAGATCAAAGGGCTGTCGCATGGCCAGCGCGTCAAAGCGGCGCTCCTGCTCGCCCTCGCGCGTCGTCCCCGCCTGCTGGTGCTCGATGAGCCCACCACCGGCCTCGACCCGGTCGCCCGCCACGAAGTCCTCCAGGAACTCATGGCAGTGCTGGCCGACGAAGACCGCACCATCCTCTTCTCCTCGCACAACACCCTGGACGTGGAACAGATTTCCGACCAGATCACCTTCATCGACCGCGGCCGCATCATCGATTCCGACGACAAGGAAGCCTTCCTTGATCGCTGGCGTCGCCTCCGTCTCGTCCTTCCACCGGACGGCTCCATTCCCCGCCTTCCCGGCGTGGTTGAAGTGGGCGGAAGCAGCCGTCTTCCCGTCCTCACCACCAATCGTTTCGAGCCGGCCATGGTCTCGGTCTGCAATGACCTCGGCGCAACCGTCCAGGCCGTCGACACCATGACCCTCGAAGAAATCTTCGTTGCCAACGTGCACTGCAGAAGGGAGCGGCTCACCGCATGAACAATTCAATGGTCAAAACACTGATTCTCAAGGATTGGTATTTCCAGCGCGTGCCAATTCTGCTCGCGTTCGCCGGCGGCGCGGTGTCGCTCGGTATAGTTTGCATCGGAGGCCAGGCTGCCTTTACCATCGGGCTCATTCTTCTTGTCACCGTCATGGTCATGATCAGCGCAATGACAACGATGGGTAATGTGCTTGGTGAGCGGGAGAATCAAACGCTGGCATTTGCCATGACCCTGCCCATCTCCTATCTCGAGTACACCACTTCCAAGATCCTCGGAAATCTCCTCATCTTTGTTCCTTTCTGGCTCACCATGCTCGCAGGTTCTCTGGCACTGATCGTCATCTCTCCGGTCATTCATGGCTTTTTTGCCTTCGCCATCATCATGGCCGTCGAGATCCTGCTCAGCACCTGCCTCATGCTCGTAGTCGCCCTGGTCACCGAATCCAAAGGCTGGTCCATCGGCATCATGGTCACTGGCAACGTGGCTCTGAATCTCGTCGGCTATCTTGTCGCCCACCTTCCCGGCATCAAGGAGGGACTCTTCGGCACGCAGATCTACTGGACCCCCACTGCCACAATCTGCTTGTCGATCGAATTCGCGCTAATCGCACTGTTGATCGGCGGGGCGTTCCACATTCAATCCCGGAAAAAGGACTTCATCTAAGCCGCAAATTCCGACACTGATTCAAATCCATCGCATCAGCGCCGGCCTTGGATCGCTAAAGCGCTGGTCTCCAGACCGGCTGTCGGGCGTCCTCGCCCGCACCCCGGCTCTCAAACAGGTCATCTTCCCTCATGTCCTGAGCTGAAACCGCCGATTAGGTACATGACGGGAGGGACGACCACCATGATCCTAAACTGGACGACATTTTCCTCGAATGAGAATGGCTTTTATGTCGTTGCTCTGATTCTCATGACCATCGGGTGCACCGCACTCATTCTTTTCAACGATTGGTGCCGCGCCCTGAAAACGCGCAAAGCCAAGTCAAGCATCGCAGAATTGAACGTCCTGTTCGCCATCGAGGACGATCGCGAAACCCGCGGTTACCGCCCTTCGGCACATAGGTAGCTTTGCGGCTTTCTATTCCCGAAACCCTGCATTCACCGCGTCCTGTCGCACCCGGCCAAACGCCGCTGCCGGCACATCCGTAAGCGGCAGCCCCGGTCCTTCCCAAAGCAGCCGCGCCGGACCCTGGCTAGCGGAGTGCAGCTCTTCCACATGCAGCACATGCCTCCCCGCCCGCAATCCCACTGACCCGCGATCGTAGCGCATCGCATTCCCTGGCGACCCGCAAACCTGCGCAAATGGCGGTCCGGTCTTCGCTACCTGCATCCCGTCTATCACCAGCCGCGCGCCATCCCTATCCAGAAGATGAAACGTGTAGCCGCCGTCCGCCGGAATATCGATGAAGCCGTCCCAGGCAGCCGCATAACGCACAAATCCCTGCGCATCGGCGTTCAGGTTCTGCGACTCGCCATTGAACACCGCGTGCTGGGTCGTCAGGTCCGGCAACTCCGTCCAGTCACCCGGATAAATCTGCCACGCCAGGCCTGGAACCGTCGTCACCGCCGAACTCACTGCCTCATGCCATTTCCCAACCGCAACCACTCCCTGCGCTGCCCAATCCTGCTTCCCCGCCTTGTCCATCACATGCAACAGCACGCGGAAGCGCCCCGCCCCCATCGCCGCCCCATCCAGCATCGTCCCATCGGCATCCTGAAATCGATGACTCACGACCCGCCCGTTGCCCTGCGTCCCGTCCCCAAACAGCCAGGAATAGCGCACCCCCGGCATCTCCTTGGCGGTAAACGTCACATTCTGCCCCGGACCAAAAACCGGCGGGTCGAATGTGAAACTCGCTTCCGGCGAATGGGCGGGCGCGAACACGGCCGGCTTGGCCCCGTCTGCAACAATCAACGGCAAACTTGCATCGTTGGCTGCCACGGTTTGGCCCACCTTCACGTTGTCGAAGGTCACTCCGGAAACATCGCCCAGCAGTGTGGAACCGGCAAGCGGCGGCTGATCCAGCGCCCAGATATTTCGAAACATAAAATCGTGCAGCCCGGGCTTGCTCAAATCCTGATCCATCTGCATCTGCACCAGCGAGTACCAGTCGTCCAGGAACAAATTCTCAAACGTGTAGTTCGAGTGCTCCCCATGCGCGTGGTCCGCACCCCAGAATCCCAGCAGCGCAAACGTCTGCCCACAGGCCCCAATCCCCGCATGCAGAATGTCCGAATCCCGCAACGTAAAGTTTCGCGAGTTGAAAGTCTTCCGTGGCCATCCCGGCCGCACAATGTTTGAAATGCTGGTCGACAGCTCGCTGTTCTCAATCAGGATGTTCTCGACATCCTTCCCCGGTGCCAGAATCGCCTCTTCCGTATACCCGTCCCAGTTACCCTGTATCCCAAAGTCATCGTCCGACGCACGGATGAACGCGTCGCGCACAATCGTGCCCCCTCCACCGAGCCAGTCCATCCCATCCTGATTAGCATTCCCCGGATTCCCGCCAATCACCCGCAAATCGTCAAACGTGAACCCGGTAGAATCCTTCATCTGGATCGACCAGGTCCTCGCCCGCACAATGCAGGTCAGCCCATCAATCGTCACGTTTCTCGATTCGAGCGACCCAATGCAATGCCAATCCGGCTTCTGCATCCAGCCTTCGTCGGTAGTCGGGTCCTGGGACCCTTCATACACAATCGTGCCTCGCCCCAGCACCTTCACCCCCCCAACCTTCCAAAGGTTGAGGCTGCCAAAAATGAACGCTCCGGGCGCAAGATAGTAAGTGTCGCCCGACTTCGGATTCAGGCTTTCCCGATGAATCCCCGCCGGAACAATATGCACATTCGGCCCCGTCGGCGGCTGCGGAGGCGGTGTCCCCGCAAACACAAACAGCATCTTCGCCTGATTCAGAAAATCCCCAGGCCGCGAAATCGAAAGCTTCGCCGGACCCGCCAGGTGGAACCGGATCGTCTGCCCATCGCGCACCGGCCGGATCCCAAGTCTCCACGGCTGAATATCCACGCCCTTGTCCCAGAATCCCGCCTCAGCCGCGATGATCGCAATGTCCACCGGCCCCGTGATGTCGAATGAGACCCACTCATAATTCGCCGCCGCATGGGCCACATCCACAGCCTGCCCATTCACCGTCACGGTATAAGCATTCGACCGCATCTCCGGGGGAACCGGCACAGCCTGTACGCGGGAAGCGGCATGCGCAGCAAAAGGAAGCGCGAGAAGAACAATAAGAAGCGAGCGAAGACCCTGCAGCAAGTGAAACCCCAGCGTGAAAGTGAGGACCCATTCACTCTAGTGCATTATGGCCAATCCTGTAATGAGATCTCAGCGCGATCCACCCTTTGTCAACCGAACTCACCGAATCCACGCTCAGCGGGCTTTTCTGTTCCCTGATCCCTGTTCCCTGCCGGGGCCCCCAACGACAGGTCTTCGTCGTTGGGGTGGCTGTTCCCTGCTCTTAGATCCCCTCGCCCATCGAAACATACTCGCGCAGTCTCTCCAGCTCCTCGCGATAAGCCTCCCGCTCCGCCGCTTCCGCTGCGAACGGCTCAGCCGCTCCGGGCGCGCTTCCCGTCCTCATCTCCATCGCCTCCACCCGCGCCGACAAGGCAATCAGCGCATCGGAAAGCGGGTCCTTGATGTCATGCGGATCGGTAATCAGCACCCGTTCCCCGTTGCGGTAAACGATATGCGCCGGCACACCCACTACCGTCGAGTTCGGAGGCACGTCCGACAGCACCACCGACCCAGCCCCCACCCGTGAGTTCTCGCCCACAGTAATATTCCCCAGCACGTTGGCATTGTTCCCAATAAACACGCCGTCGCACACCGTCGGGTGCCGCTTCCCATGTCCCTTGCCGGTTCCGCCCAGCGTCACACCCTGGTAAATCGTCACATCGCTGCCCACAATCGCCGTCTCACCAATCACCACCCCGGTTGCATGATCGATAAAAAGCCGACGCCCCAGCAGCGCCCCGGGATGTATATCCACCCCGGTATAAAACCGCGCCACCTGCGACACAATGCGCGCCAGCAGCCGCAGCTTCGCCCGCCACAGCCCATGCGAAACAAAGTGGAACCAAACCGCCCACAGCCCCGGGTAGCACAGGAACACCTCCAGCCAGGAGCGCGCAGCCGGGTCGCGCTCCCGTATGGATCCGATGTCTTCGCTGATGCGGTCGAACACGTTCATATCTTGCAAATCCAAGAAACAAGGGAAGTAAAGGACGGGGACTAAGGGACCAGGGACGTAGGGACGAACGGCGAAACCTTCAACGTATCGCCATCGGCGTTGGGATCGGATTTCCTATTCCCTATTCGCTGATCCCTGATCCCTAATCCCTGTTCTTACACCGTTGCAACCACCGCAATCGGTTCCGTCGGCAGACCCAGCGCCTGCTGACGCAGCGGCTCAAACAGCACGCTCGAAAGGTAGCGCTCGCCAAAGTCAGGCAACACCACCACAATTAGCTTTCCGGCGTTCTCCGGCCGGCCCGCAACCTTCAGCCCAGCCGCCGCCGCTGCACCCGAAGAGATACCAACAAACAGTCCTTCTTCCAGCGCAAGTCTGCGAGCCAGGGCAACCGACTCGTCGTTGGTCACCTGCACCACCTCATCAATCTGGCTCGTGTCCAGCACTCCCGGCACAAATCCCGCGCCAATCCCCTGTATCTTGTGCGGCCCCGGCTTCCCGCCGGACAGCACCGGACTGTCCGCCGGCTCAACCGCAATCGCCTTGAACTCTGGCTTGCGCTCCTTGATGTACTTGGACACGCCCGTAATGGTGCCGCCGGTCCCGACGCCGGAGATCAGAATGTCCACCTTGCCATCCGTGTCGTCCCAGATCTCAGGCCCCGTTGTCGCGTAGTGAATCGCCGGGTTAGCCGGGTTGTTGAACTGTTGCAGGATATAGCCCTTCGGCGTCTTGGCCAGAATCTCCTCAGCCTTCGCCACGGCGCCCTTCATTCCATTCGGTCCAGGCGTCAGCACAATCTCCGCCCCAAAAGCCAGCAGAACCGTCCGCCGCTCCAGGCTCATCGTCTCCGGCATGGTCAGAATCAGCTTGTAACCTTTCACCGCCGCCACAAACGCCAGCGCGATGCCCGTGTTTCCGCTCGTCGGCTCAATCAACACCGTCTCACCCGCCTTGATCTTGCCGGCCTTCTCCGCGGCATCAATCAGCGCCAGGCCAATGCGGTCTTTCACGCTTGAAACCGGGTTTTGGCTTTCCAGTTTCACAACCACGGTTGCGGGCAAACCAGCCGCGATGCGATTCAGCCGCACCAGCGGAGTTTTACCAATCAGTTCAGTAACGTTCGCGGCAATACGCGCCATAATGTTCTCCTCTTTCCGGAGCGATACTCCGGCGTCATTCAAATGTTTGGGGGTGTTGCCAGTTTTTGGAGCTTGGCCCGTCTTCTGAAAATTGATCGGTCAGGCCAATGAAAGAGCGTTCTCGTCGAGCGCACGTTCGCATCGCGGCTGGCACCAGGGCGGTGTTAGCGACATCGACGCATACCAACAGCCTAGTCCCCACTCCCGGAATCTGGCAAGCGAACGCCAAAAATTCCAGGTGGATGCGCACCAAGGTGCGGCCAGGGCGTGATTCAAGCTCACTCTTGGGAGCTTGTCGCATAGTTAGGGCAATGAGGGAATGGCAGACGTGGATGAAGAGCAGAAATCGAAAGAGCGTCGATTCTCCTGGGGACAAGTGGTTGGAATAGTGATCGTGCTTCTTGTGGCGTTCGTTGCGGCACAATATCCTCACAATCCTTTATCCATCCTGATTCGCGTTCTCCTCGTCCCCTGAAAGTTCAAACCGACCCGCGACCCCAAGGTTTCCCGCCATCACTTCCCCTTCCGCCACCAAACCCGCGGCGCCACCGCATAGTTCAACTGCACCGCCACAATCACCCCAATGCTCACCCAGGTATTAATCACGCACAGCGCCGCGCCCGCCGCATACAGCGACTGCGCAATCAAAATCCGCCTGCAAATGCTCGCGCGCACCTCGTCCGGCGTGTCGTCTTTGATCAGGCCCGCATGGGTCGCATGCGTCCAGCTCCAATACAGCACCGCCCCCAGCGCCAGAATATTCAGCCAGTAAAGCAGCAGCGCCGACCGGTAGGTAATAAACTCCGCCAGCAGCCGCGTCGACAGCGGCAGCAGCGTCACCGCAAACAGAAACGCCAGGTGAATCCACGTCAAGTCCCGCGTCCCCTCGCCAATGTGGTTCAGTTGCGTCTGCTGTCCGGCCCAGAAGATGCCCAGCGTGAGAAAGCTCATCAGGTACGCAAGCCACTGCGGCCCCAGCGCACAAAGCGCCGCCAGCAACTCGCTCTCGCTATGCACCTGCGCAGCGGTGGGAATATGCAGGTCCAGCACCAGCAGCGTCATAGCCACGGCAAAAATCCCGTCGCTCAACGCCGCCAGCCGTTCCAGGCTCCGCCCCTGTATGCGGTTATAAAGTGTCGGCATCGTCTCTCCGGTCTACGCGCGCGGTCCCGGCAGGCGTGCCTTGTCCGCAGGTCGCGTAAGGTGAAAAACCGCCAGCCCAAACGCCATCACACCCAGACCATACCCCAGCATGGCAGTCGATCCCGTGTGAATCTTCCACCCCTTATAAAACGCAAACACCGACGCCACCAGCATCAGCACTCCCCGAAAATGATTCATCCCCTCAAACCTTTCTCCAACTCGCTTTCGGATCGATGGTGGGAGCCGAGGGCCTCTTTAGGCTCAGGAGAAACTCATTTCGGACAGGCTTTGTAACAGGGCACGACTTCAGTCGTGCCGATAAGCCCAAAAAATGAGCGGGCTTTAGCCACTGCCGGACGCTTTCAGCCAGAAACTTCGCATATCCCGCAACCTCTTTAGGCCCCTGATTACAGCCTCATCATCAAATTGGCTTTAGCCACGGGCCCTTCGACGGTGATTCCAACCCTTTCGTTCAGCGCCGCACTCCAGGTGCCGGTTGACCCCGCCCACACCCAATCCCTATCGTGAAAAGAGTACAGCACCACCCAAAGGATCACCCATGACCGACACCGTCGCCCCCGCCCTCAAGAAAACCGCCCTCAACGCCACCCACCGCGCCCTCAAAGCCAAAATGGTCGACTTCGGCGGCTGGGACATGCCGGTCGAGTACCCCGGCCCCGGCGGCGGCCTCATCGCCGAGCACCTCGCCGTCCGCACCGGTGTCGGACTCTTCGACGTCAGCCACATGGGTGAAATCCAGTTCCGCGGCCCCGGTGCTCTCGCCGCCATCCAGCACATCACCATGAACGACGCCTCGCGCTTGCAGGATGGCCAGGCCCACTACTCCGCGCTCCTCACCCCCAAGGGCACCTTCGTCGACGACATCCTCGTCCATCGCCTCAGTCCGAACGACTACATGCTAGTCGTCAACGCCGGCACCACCGAGAAGGACTACGCCTGGATCCGCAAGCAGGTCGGCACATTCCCCTCCATCCACATCAGCGATTACTCGCCCTACTATTCGCAGCTAGCCCTCCAAGGCCCGCGGGCGCTTGAAACCCTGCAGAAGCTAACCAAAGTTGACCTCGCAGCAATCAAGAATTACTGGTTCACCTGGGGAACAGTGGCCGGCATCCCCAACGTCCTCATCGCCCGCACCGGCTACTCCGGCGAAGACGGCTTCGAAGTCTACCTCCCCGCCGACGAACCTACGACGGTCAAGATGTGGAACGCCCTCATGGAAGCCGGCGAAGAGTTCGCCATCCGTCCTTGCGGCCTCGGCGCAAGAAATACCCTCCGCCTTGAAGCCGGCATGAGCCTCTACGGCCACGAAATCTCAGAAGAGATCAATGTATTTGAAGGCGGCCTCGACCGCTGGCTCAAGTTAGACAAGGGCAACTTCATCGGCCGCGATGCTTTGCTTGCGGTGCAAGCCGCCGGCGGCCCCAACCGCAAAATCGTAGCCCTCGAAATGCTCGACCGCGGCATAGCCCGCGACGGGTACGCAGTCCATGATTTAGAAGGCAAAGAAATCGGCACCGTCACCTCCGGCAGCCCCGCCCCCTACCTAAAAACCAACATTGCCCTGGCCCTAGTCCCCACAGAAGTAGCCGTCAGTGGAGCGGAAGTAATAGTCCAATGCCGCGCCAACCAGGTCAAAGCCAAACAAGTCCCCATCCCCTTCTACAAACGACCGAAGAAATAAGCATGAACCAAAGTCACGTCTTTGAAGATTGCAGAAAATAGTCGTCCCGCAGCGCACAATGGCTTTAGGTGGACACAGATCAGGCAGCCTGAAATCTCGCAAAATAAATAAATACCCCACCCCCCTCCCCCCGAAAAAAGCGCATTTTCTGGGACCATCAATAGCGGGGGTGACGGGGTAAGCTCTATGTAATCATAAACATGTAGTTAAGAGCAGTCTGACTGAAGAGTCTAATAGTCGAAAAAGACCGTCAAATGCAGGCGTTTTTCCGTCGATTAAGTGCCCAAAAACGCCACTTTTCGCGTCAAAATACGCGGTTTTCGAAGTATTTTTTCCGGGAATCAAACCTGCATCACTTCAATTTCTTTCTTAGCCGACAGCTCCTCCATCCGCAGGATCTCCTGATCCGTCATCTTCTGCACTTCGTCCAGCGCCCGCTTCTCATCGTCCTCGCTGATCTTCTTTTCCTTAGCGAGCTTCTTCAAAGCGTCGTTCCCATCGCGCCGCACATTGCGCACCGCCGTCCGATGCTCTTCCAGAACACGCTTCAGATGCTTCACCACATCGCGCCGCCGCTCCTCAGTCATCGGCGGCACAGGTATGCGGATCACCTTGCCATCTGACTGCGGGTTCAGCCCAAGATCGGCGCCCTGCAGTGCCTTCTCAATCTCTTTGACCACTGTCGGGTCGAAAGGCGCAATCAGAATCAGTTGCGCCTCAGGTGTCGACACCTGGGCGAGCTGATTAATCGGCATGTGTGTGCCGTAGTATTCAACCTTGATCTGGTCGAGCATGTGCCCGCTCGCGCGCCCCGTCCGCGTAGAAGCCAGGTTGGCTTGAAACGTGGCCACGGTTCCATCCATGCGCCGCTTCAGGTCGCCGTAAAGTCCCTTGGTTGCTGGATTGCCTTCTATGAACGATGCCATCGGGTTCTTCCTTCGTAAGTGCCGAACTGCCAACGGCTATTCTACAACCCGCCGCAGCGCGGGTCGAGATTCCGCAGGCTCATGACACCACGGTCAACCCGGTTGAAGCCGCCTGCTCATGCGCGTGGTAGCTTGACCGGACAAGCGGCCCCGACTCCACATGCCGGAAGCCCATCTTCAACGCCTCGGTCTTCAACTCGCCGAACTCGCGCGGAGTATAAAGCCGCGCCATGGGCAAATGATCCCGCGAAGGCCGCAGATATTGCCCTATCGTCAGAATGTCGCAATGCACCGCAGCCAGATCTCGAAACACCTCGAGCAGCTCACTTGTCTCTTCACCCAGCCCAACCATCACTCCAGACTTGGTAATTCCCTCGGGCCGTAGCTCCTTCGCATAACGAAGCAACTCCAGCGTCCGCTCGTAGCGCGCACCCGAACGCACCACCCGATAAAGCCGTGGCACCGACTCGGTATTATGGTTCAGTACCTCCGGCTTTGCCTCAACCACAACCCGAATCGCCTCCGCCTTCCCCTGAAAGTCGGGGATCAGCACCTCGACCCGGCACCCCGGAGCCTGCCGCCGTATCTCCTCAATCACCAGCGCAAACGCCCGCGCCCCGCCCACCAGGTCGTCATCCCGATTCACGCTCGTAATCACAGCATGTTGCAGACCCAGCGCAGCAACCGCCTCAGCCACGCGCCGCGGCTCATCAAAATCGATCGGCTCAGGTCTTCCCTTAGGCACCGCGCAGAATCCGCACCGTCGCGTGCACAGGTTCCCCAGCATCATGAAAGTTGCAGTCTTGTGGTGCCAGCACTCGCCGATATTCGGGCACTGTGCGCTCTCGCAAACCGTGTGCAATCCCAGCGACCGCGCCAGCCGCTTCAGGTCGTGGTAATTCTCCCCCACCGGCGCACGCGCCTTCAGCCACTCGGGTTTCGGCGCCGGAGCCTTCCGTGCCGGCAAAATCTGCACAAGTTCCATCACCTGGTTATTGTACCGGCACGCAGGCCTACACCGTCTCAGCGTCCGGCCCATCACGTGACCCGCGCCAAGCGTCTGTGTCAAACTTAAAACGCACCGGGCGCACAAACCGGGCCTGTAGCTCAACGGTTAGAGCAGGGGACTCATAATCCCTTGGTTGGGGGTTCGAATCCCTCCGGGCCCACCATTCCTCATTGCAGCTTTCAGCTAAAACAACTCGCCCGCGCCGTGCCGTCCATCCGCGCGCGAGGAACCAATCCTAGGGTTCGAATTGCTTTGGCGTGTAGACTCCGCCCTGCAAAATCAGATCGAGAACCTCACTCGTTCTTCTATGGCATGGCTCCATCTTCATGTAGGTATAGTTGTCATGCTCTGAGTCGATAACCGGCACGGGCTCTTTGGACCCCCGAATCTGGTTCAGCATCGTCCACACTCCGGCGGGTGGAGAAACCGTGTCGATCAACCCGAAGCCCGCCATCACCGGCGCTTGAATGCGCGAAGCGAAATCGACGGGATCGAAATAAAGCGCGGTCTTCATGGCATCGGGATTCTCCGAGGGCCAATAAGGATAGCCAGCTTTGCGGCCGTGAAGATCCCCGTTCGTGTCTGCCCCGGAGGGCACGCAGACCGCTACCGCAGTCACCTTGTCGGGGCGGAGTCCCGCGAGCACCATGCTTTGCTGGCCACCCATGCTGCCGCCGGTCAGCACCACGGTTTTGCCGTCCCAGTCCTCCCGCGTCGCCAGGTAGTCCACCACGCGCGAATCGCGCAGATACATCGCTAGAAAATACGACTTTTCGCGATCCGTGTTGCCAATGGCGTTGTAATTCTGCGGCACGTTCCCCGACGGGTCGGAGGGCAATTTGTCGTGCGAGTCGACGTTGAGAACCAGCCAGCCCTGCGCGGCGCGCTCAGCGTCGGCGTGCAGATTGAGCGCGTAAACCCCCGCGTATTGCAGTTGGATCAGCGCCGGGAACTTGCCTTCAGCAGCAGGCCTTGCCACGTACCCGTGCGCCTTCGATCCCAGCGCATCCAGCGCAAACATGCTCACGATTACATTAGGGACATCGGTGGATACCGGAGTAAGCACGGCGCTAATCGGAACCTTCGCCTGCTGGGCCAGTTTTGCGTCCCAGAATGCATCAAAGTCGTCTGGCCGAGGTGTGGACAGCGGAATTTGCGTGGGCGCAACCGCAGCGCCCACCGCGTAGAGTCCGTTGTTCCGGCCCGTATTGCCGCCCGTCCAGGCAGGCGCCGCGACTAAAGCAGGGTGGCTCGCATTTGACGCGCCAGCCTGCGCTGCAGCCGTGGTCGCCGCATCCAGTGCCGGGCTGCTTGCGTTCAACGTTGCCGACCCCGCCGGAGCCGCGGAGGATGCCGCTGCACTCGATGTGGGCACTGCGGCGGCCAGTGTTGCGTACGGCTCAATCGCGACATAGATCATCTCCGGCTGATCGCCGTTGATCTCGATCTTGTCCTGACCCGAAGACAGATCCAGCTTGCCTTCCTTCAGCACCACGGCGTTGTTCCGGCGAATGGTCCACTTAAAGGCATAGGTCGGCGCAACCGGACCAGGGGTCACGGTCCATCCCACGGTCTCGCCGAGCTTATAAATGCCGTTGGCGTGGTAAGGCGCGAAGCTGAGCTGCTGGGCAATCGGAGCTCGCTGCGCAAACACGCATGCGCCGGCAAGCAGGATGGAGAAAAAAACTGGAATGCGGAATCGAGTCATTGAAAAGCCCGGCTCGATCATACAAGATGGGTGATCGAAGCTGTCTCTCGATGCGTGACGAAGACCAGGTAAGACCGATCTCTTATCGGGGAATTCTCTCAGGAATCGAATCTAATGGAACGACTGTAATCATGGTGCCGAAGAAGGGACTCGAACCCCCACACCCTTGCGAGTACGTGGACCTGAACCACGCGCGTCTGCCAATTCCGCCACTTCGGCACGGTTCACAAGTCCAGCGGTCTTCGCCGAACCGGCAGCATCTCTGAGTCTCGCAAAACCAGCAGCCAGTGTCAACTCGCCGCCTGCCGCCGATGTCAGGTCGCGAAGGCCGGAAGCTTCTCCTCCGGCCACCGCATTTTCACCCGACCTACACCAGCTTTGCGTCCAGCACAATTTCCGTGTTGTTCGCAAAGAGCTTCGAGATCGGGCACCCGGCCTTCGCGTCCGCCGCAGCCTTGTCGAACGCTTCTTGCGTCGCGCCAGGAACGCTTGCCGTCGTCGTCAGCGCAATCTTCGTGATCGCGAAGCCCGCATCCGTCTTGGCCAGGGTCACGGCCGCGTGCGTCTCAATCTTGTCCGGCGTAAACCCTGCGCCGCCCAATTGCGCGCCCAGTGCCATCGAGTAGCAGCTCGCATGCGCTGCCGCAATCAGTTCCTCTGGCGTGGTGCCCGAGTCAGCGCCCTCAAACCGGGTCGCGAACGAGTAGTTTGCGTTGCTCAGCACGCCTGTTGCCGTCGAAATGGTGCCTTTGCCTTCCTTCAGTGAACCCGTCCAAACCGCACTTGCCTTGCTAGCCATTGTCCCTCCTTGGGGGATTGAAAATCCGGTTGTCCCTGCCTGCTGCGTCACAAGGGGAAGTCAGGGCGCCGGCAGAGTGTTGATGGTGTTGATGCATCAGGCGTCAGCCGGGAAGTTGCGCGGAAGATCGCCTACCCTTCCATGCTAATCTGTCGGGCATGCTGCCGCACCGTCCACTGGCCTTCGATTCCGGTTTTGCGAGTGATTTTTCACATTCTGGCCCTGCACCGGAACAGGCGCCGCCGGTCGACCATCACTGCCAGGTCTGCCCCAACTGTTCGCACCGGCTCACCGGCCACCACTGCAAGCTCGTCTGCACCCAGTGCGGTTATTACCTAAGTTGTGCGGATTACTATTGAGGGTCCTGAGCCGGGCCGGTTACTTCGTCTCGCTGGCCTTGCGCGCGCGTTCAAACTCGTCTCCAGCCACCCATTCCACCGGCTTCGCCTGCCCGCTCGCCATCCACCCCAGCACCAGCCCAAATCGCGCCATCTTGGCATTTCCGCGAAAGTCCCAATCCGCCCGATACTCGTCCGCAGGCTGGTGATAGTGGTGAGCCACGTAGTCCTCAAACTGCGCATGTCCCCACTCCGCCGCATGCCCCTCAAACAGTTCTCCCTGGTCGACTGAAAACGACGGAATTCCCACCCGCGCCAGCGAGAAATGGTCGGAGCGATAGTAGTGTCCCGCTCCGGGCGTTGGATCAGGCAAAAGCGCCAGGTCGAACGCCTTCGCGACCGTCTGCACCGTCGGCCAGAAGTCAATCCGCTCCGCCCCGCCTAAACTCACCGACCGTGGAATCCCGATCGGCAGCAGCATATCGTAATTCAGATCAAGCGAAATCCCGCCCGCCGGCACCGGCGGATGCATCCCCAGAAACTGCGATCCCAGCAACCCCTGCTCCTCAGCAGTAACAGACGCAAAGTAGACCGCATGCGGCGGCCGCGTTGCAGATTGCGCAAACGCCCGGGCCATCTCCAGCAGAATCCCGCAACCAGTCCCGTTGTCCGCAGCGCCGTTGTAAATGTTGTCGCCCTTCGCGTCCGGATCGATTCCCAGGTGATCGTAATGCGCGGTATACAGCACCGCCTCATTGGCCGCGCTCGCCCCCGGCACACGCCCCACCACGTTTGAGCTCACATAGCGCCGCACCCGGCTCTCGACATGTGCCTGTAACTTCACCGGCAGCTCAACGGCGTGAAATGCCCCAGGCTTTCCCGCCTGTTCGATCGCCTTATCCAGGTCGCCCAGCCCGGCCAGCGTCAACAGCCGCTGCGCCACATCATGCTGAATCCAAGCCGCAGCGCGCAACGTCGCGTCCGGGTCGCCCTGCAGGTAACTTTTTTCAATGGCCTGCGAGTTGCGAACGACTTCCCAACCATAGCTGGCCAAATCCCTCCGGTGGATAATCAACACACCTACCGCACCGCGTCGCGCCGCCTCCTCATACTTGTAGGTCCAGCGGCCGTAATAGGTCATCGCCTTGCCCTTGAAAAACTTTTCGTCGTCTGAGGGCGGCTCGTTCACAATCACCAGCGCAACCTTCCCCTTCAGGTCGATATCCTTGCCGTTCGGCCCGGCATAGTCGTTCCAGTTATATTCCGGCGCATGGATGCCATATCCGATAAAGACAATCGGCGCATCGAAGTCCGCCGTCGCCTGCCCCGTCTGATCTTTTGACACAATTTCCGAACCATAAGCAAGCTCAACCGGATGTCCGCTTCCCCGTACAAACGCAAACTTCGTCTTGTCCTCAATGGTGTGGACGGCCACCAACGGAACCCGCTGGAAATAAGTGCCATCGTCGCCCGCCGGTTCCACGCCCGCCAGGGCGAACTGCGTGGCAATATATTCGGCCGCCAGTTCCGCACCGCGCGTGCCCGGCCCACGTCCCTCCAACAGGTCGAGCGACAGAAAACGTACGTGCGCCCGAATCTTTTCGGGATCAATTGAACCCGCAGCGTCCCGCGCCGCCTGCGGCAAACCGGGAATCTCCGGAATCGGATTGGCTGCGGGCGCTTGCCCGTGAACAATGGATCCGAAAATGATCGCGGCGTTCAGTATTGCGAAAGCTCGATTTCGATTCACTCAATCTCCCTGAGACTGGATTGGTTTTGATCATCCCTTCACCGTCGTTGCCGACCCCGAAGGAATAAAACGTTAGGTGCCCAAAAAAATGCTCCGTGCCCCATTCACCGAGCGGCTTCGGCTCGGTGAGTGGGAAACCACAAAGGCCAATCGCCAGCCCCCGGGCTTTTCAATCTTCTATTCTGTTTCTTATCAGAAGCGAAGACTCAAACTACGTCCTGCCACAGTTTTTCGGGAAACTTTTCGCTCACAGCGCAGCGAAGCAGTCCCGCGCGCGTCAGTACTTTCCGCGTCAATCCCGTCAGCGCCATCCCCGCTGCGTCGTCCAGCGCAACCCAGCGCCGTTCGCCCCCGACAACCGTTAACAACTCCACTTCTTCTTCACCGGCAGCGCGAATCCGAACAGTGTAGTTCACCTGCATAATCGCGTGGCGAACAGTCAACCGCAAATTCTCCTCTGCCACGTCCACGTCGCGCAATGCAGGCAATTCCCACAGACCGGGCATCACCGTCTGCCGCGCGGCACGCTGTTCCAGTAGCACCTCACCGCCGTCCTCGCCCGACCCATCGTCCGGCCAGCTACCCATGCGGACCACCAGCGCATAGCCCACTTCGCAGCTCGTCATCCTCGCCCGCGGCTCCGTCTTGTGCTCTCCGCGCGTCTTGCACTCCGCATTCAACGGGCAAACCAGGCACTGCGGATTCCGCGGCAAACAAACCGTTGCGCCCAATTCCATCATCGCCTGGTTAAAGTCGCCAGGCTGCGAAGGATCCACCAACTCCGCAGAAAGATTCTCAATCCTCCGCTTCGCCGCCGCCCGGCCGCCCCCATCCCAACCCTCCAGCCTGCACAGCACGCGCTCCACGTTGCCATCCACTACTGCCACCTGCTCCCCATAAGCAATGCTTGCAATCGCAGCAGCTGTATAGCTTCCAATTCCCGGCAACTCCCGCAGCCCCTCCGCCGTCCCCGGCATCTCCCCCCTCAACTCACCAGCCACGGCCTGCGCCGCCTTGTGCAGCATGCGTGCGCGCCGGTAGTAGCCCAGCCCGCTCCACAACGCCAGCACTTCCTCCTCGGTGGCCGCCGCGAGCGAACCAACCGTGGGAAATTTCGTCAGGAATGCCCGGTATCGATCCACAACCACGGCCACCCTCGTCTGCTGCAGCATGATCTCCGAAACCCAAATGGCGTAAGGGTCCCGAGTCTGGCGCCATGGAAGGTCGCGCTGGTTCAGCGCATACCAAGCCAGCAACTCCTGCCGCAGCTTGGCGGTATCCTCGCCTTCCCTCTTCCGGCTCACCATGAGCAAAGCTTACGGCATTTGGCGTTTGGGTGGTAAATGCCGGGTTTCCGGCCTTCCATGCCAAATTGGGACCTCGTTTTCACGAAAGGAACCGCGTTCGGAAATGAACAAGAAAGAACAGTTTTTCAGGATTTTGCCATGCTAATGTGATGGAAATTACCGTGCTCGCAAGCGCGCTGCTGGGTCAGCGCCGTACCAGCGTGGCGGATCCCGGACCGCCAAAGCGAGTGCACCATCCATCAAGCTTGGCCGGGCATAATCACCCTTTGGAGGCTCCCCCCTTGAAACTGACAATCCTCTGCCTTGCCTTCGCTCTTTCCGTCGCTCCGCTGGCTGCCCCTCTGGCCGCTTCGGCCCAATCCTTCAGTACTTCCCTCAGCCCGATCATTGCTGATTCCAACTCCGACGATTCCAGTTCCGACGGCAGCGCCGCCCAGGTCGCGCCTCCTGTCCGAAACTTCCCGGGGGAGGTCCGGCCATTTTCGCGTCTTGCTTTCGGCGCTGGCGTTTCCCCCCTGGGCATCGGCCTCCAGGTGGCCACCAACATCAACCCTCACTTCAACATTCGCGGGACCGGCAATGTCTTCAAATACTCCACCAACTTCACCACCAACGGAATTACCGCCAACGCCGACCTCAACCTTGCTTCGGCGGGCGTAGCGCTGGATGTTTACCCAACCAGGCTAGGCTGGCGCATCAGTCCCGGCGTATTGTTCTACAACGGCAACCAGCTCTCTGCTTCCACTACCGTGGCCGGTGGAACCAGCTTTACTCTGAACGACCAAACGTTTTACTCGGCCAACACCAATACCGTCACTGGCGCCACTCCTGTCAACGGAAACGCGGCGCTCGGCCTCAACACCACCAAGCCGGCCTTCACCATCACCACCGGCTGGGGCAATATGATCCCCCGCAAAGGCGGGCACTTGTCCTTCCCGTTTGAACTTGGAGTCGCCGTCACCGGGCAGCCCGCCCTCAACGCGACCCTCGCCGGATGGGCCTGCTATGACCAGGCGCAGACCGAGTGCACCAACATCTCCAGTACCACCGATCCAATTGCCATCGCCGTGCAAAGCGATTTGCAGGCCCAGATCGCCAGGTGGAAGAGCGACCTGTCCCCCTTGAAGACCTACCCCATCCTCTCCATCGGCGTGGCCTACGCCTTCCACATCCGGTAAGCTCTCTCGCCACAAAATCAAGGGCCGCTCCAAAATGGAAGCGGCCCACCGACTGCTGACACAGCTTCAAACCATCCCGTGCCTTATCCCAGCAACTCCCCCACAATCCCCGCCGTCGCCTGCAAAGCCAAATCAATCTGCGCCTGGTCCTTACCCCCAGCCTCCGCAATATCCGGCTTGCCTCCGCCCGCGCCGCCCACCAACTTCGCCACCGCCCCCACCAGCTTGCCCGCCTGAATTCGCTTAACCAACCCCGGCGTAACCCCGGCAATCAGCGCGACTTTGCTATCCGGTTGGGCAGACGCTAGCACCACCACGCCCTCGCCCAATTTTTGCTTCAAATTATCCACCAGCGTCCGCAACTGTCCCCGCTCCAGCGAGTCCGCCCGCAGAGTAACCAGCCGCACACCCTTCACATCCACACCCCGCCCCATCGCCTCATCCAGCGCCCCGGCCGCCGACTTCATCCTGGCCTCTTCCAATTCCCTCCGCAACCGCTTCAACTCTTCTTCCTGCGCCGCGAACTTGGCGCGCAGGCCCTCCGTTAAGTTCTCGGTCGATGGCACATACTGGCCAGCGAGCTTGGCTACTTCAAAGTCTTGCCGGAAAGTATCCAGCGACCCAAACCCGCTGATCGCCTCCAGCCTGCGCACGCCCGACGAGACCGACCCCTCGCTCACAATCTTGATCAGCCCAATCTCGCCCGTCGCCCCGGTATGCGTCCCTCCGCATAGCTCCGTTGAGAAGCCATCCGAAAGCTTCACCACCCGCACTTTGTCCCCATACTTCTCGCCGAACAGCGCCATGGCATGGTACTCATTCACGGCCACATCAATCGGCACGTCTTCCAGCGTCTCCACCCGCGCGTTGCCCAGCACCTCGCGATTCACAATCCGCTCAATCTCTTCCAGCTCCTCATCCGCAACCTGTGCAAAGTGAGAAAAATCGAACCGCAGCCTCGTCGGATCAACCGCCGACCCCGCCTGCTTCACATGCGTCCCCAGCACCTGCCTCAGCGCCGCGTGCAGCAAGTGTGTCCCCGTATGATTCCGCCGAATCGCATCCCGCCGCTGCCTGTCCACCACGGTCTGCACGCGATCCCCGACCGCCAGCCCCTGCTTCAGCACCGCCTTATGCGCGCGCACTCCTTGCACCGGCAGCACGCACCCGGTAATCTCCGCCACCGTAGCGTTCCCATCCGGCGTCAGAAACACCCCCGTATCGCCCACCTGCCCGCCCGAGTCGCCATAGAAGCTAGTCTGATCCAGCACCACATCCACAGCGTCCCCAGCATTCGCCGCCGGCACGCCCACCCCGTCCTTCACAATCGCCAGTACTTCGCCCGTTGCGATCAGTTGTTTATAGCCAAGAAACCCAGTCTTAGGCAGCTCGCGAAACGCCGGGCTAGCCGTCTTCTGCGATCCGCCTTTCCAGGAAGCCCGCGCCCGAGCCTGCTCTTCCGCTTTGGCACGCTCAAATCCGAATCGATCAAATTCAAATCCTGCATCACGTGAAGCGTCTTCCAAGAAATCCACTGGCAGGCCAAATGTCTCGTAGTAGCGAAACGCGGTGTCGCCGGAGAGTACTCTGGTGGACCTCGGTTCCGCAGTTACCAAAAACTTTACGAATCGATCTAAGGTAGTGCGGTACCTGGGCTGTTTAAATTCATCTTTTGACGAGGGCAATTGCGCAATGAATTCGTCCACGTCTGACTCATTCGCAGCAGTTGTAGGTCGCCCCTCGTCCTTGAGGAACTCGAAAAATTCGCTTACTGCGATTTTGTTCTCGACTCTAGGGAAATTCTCTGGAAGGGAATTTGCGAAGTCATCAATCAAATTCAAGTTGACGAGTTCGGACGGCGAATCCCTCGCAAGGAGGTTTGTTTCGCTGAAGTACGCCTCCAATTTGGAACTTCCCACTCCGATGACCCGCGCAAACTGCTTCTCTTCCGCCTCAACTACCCTAGCTACACGTTCCGCGGAGTCAGTCAATTCGGGATATGCGCCCTTCATCAGGTCGCGCACCGCATTCACCATCTCGGACAGAAACGGCTTTTCCCGGCCAAGTAACCGGCCATGGCGGATAGCCCGTCGCAAAATCTTGCGTAGCACATAACCGCGACCCTCGTTGGACGGTAGCACCCCATCGTTAATCAAAAAAGTCGCCGAGCGCGCATGATCCGCGATTACTCGCAGCGAAGCACCGTGCTTGTCCATCCACGCGTTTCTGCTAGTTTCGTGGAAGAGCGAATAGTAAATATCGTCCGCCTCCTGTGGAGAAATTCTGTCAGTAACCACCTCTCGATCCGGCCCGAACAAGTCAGAAATCTCGGGTGAAATTCCAGGGCCGACGAGACGGAACGCTCGCTTTACCAGCGGAACAAACAAATCCGTCTCAAAATTAGAAATCTTCCCCTGCAGCACCGCCGCCACACGTTCCAACCCCATCCCCGTATCAATCGACGGCTTCGGCAGCGCCGTCAACTTGTAACTAGTCTTCTTTGTTGATGCATCCACCACCGCCGCCCGGTCGAACTGCATGAAGACCAAATTCCAAATCTCCACATATCGCGCATCATCCTGCCCAAACGGCAAATCCTTCCCATGTTCCGAAGCCTCCAGCCCCATATCGAAGAAAATCTCCGAACACGGCCCGCACGGCCCAGTCTCGCCCATCTGCCAGAAGTTGTCTTTCAGCCCGTACTCGAAGATCCGCTCCTTCGGCACGCCCACTTCCATCCAGTAGCCCTCGGCCTCGTCGTCCCGCCCCACCCCATTCGCCGGATCGCCCTCGAAAATCGTTACGTACAGCTTGCCCTTGTCGATCCCGAACCACTCCGGGCTCGTCACCAGCTCCCACGCAAACTGGATCGCATCCCGCTTGAAATAATCTCCAAAGCTGAAGTTCCCCAGCATCTCAAAGAAGGTGTGGTGCCGCCGCGTAAACCCAACATTTTCCAGGTCGTTATGCTTCCCGCCCGCCCTCACGCACTTTTGCGAAGTCGTCGCCCGCGCGTAGTCCCGCTTCTCCGCGCCCAGAAAAAGGTCTTTGAACTGGTTCATCCCCGCATTGGTAAACAGCAGGGTTGGGTCGTTCGCAGGCACCAGCGAAGAAGAGTGCACCCGGCGGTGCCCCTTCGTCTCAAAAAAGCGCAGAAACAGTTCGCGTATCTCGTTCCCAGAGCGGTTTTGCATAGCCTAACCAGTGTAATTGCCACGCGGCTAAGCCTGCACCTCACCCATCCGAATCAGCATGAAGCAGTTCGCCGGGTGCCCCATCCATTCCGTGCTCTTTGCGGATTGGGTGGGAAGCAACAAGGCCGTGCCAGCCTCCCGCGAGCGTCTGCCGCAAGGTAAGTGCCTACCCGCCCGGCGCCTCCTCATCCAGATTCTCAAGCCCCGCCAGCGCCTCTTCCGGCACATCCCACTGCCGCAGAATCTTATAAATCACCCCGGTAGAAAATCCCGCCCCAACCAGCCTTCGCATCACCCGCGCCGTCTCCTTCGGATTCTCCGGCTTCCTGATCCGTTTCCGCTCCAGATGCTCCCGCGCCAGCGCCTCTTCATTCGTCTCCGCATACCGCGCCTCCAGCGTGTCGGCAATCAGCTCCTTGTCCACGCCCTTCTGCTGCAAATCCTGCCGCACCCGCCGAATCCCGAATTTTTCGTTCTGCTGCCGCAGCCGCGCATACGTCTCCGCAAACGCCGCATCATCCAGGTATCCATGCTCCTCCAGCCGCCCCAGCGCAGCGGAGACATACGCCTCGCCCACCTCACCCGGTTCCACGCGCGCCTTCATCAGTCGCCGCAGATCCGCCACACTCCGCATCCGCCGCCCCAGCGCCCTCACGCCATACTCATACAGCCCCCCTTCGTTCAGGAACTCGCGCGGCTTCGAAGATTTGCGTTGGAAGGTCAATGTCAGCTCTTGACTTTCGACTTCTTGGCAGCAAGCTGGTCAGGGGAGGGACCGCGCACCATGCCTTGGCTGCTGGCTGTGACCCAGATGGCTTCGCGCACCGCTCGGGACTTGGTCCACCCCGTGCGCTTCATGATCGCGTCAAGTGCTGCCTCAGCCTCGGAATCAAGTGTGGCCTTTACTCGATAAGTCATGGCCATGCGCTCGATCCTACATTGGTCGATTCTCTTCTTCCAGATCACTTTCGGCACCGCGCCAGCGCAACCCTGTTCCCTATTCCCTGGTCCCTGTCTTCCCCGTCCACTCATCCACCCAGTCATTCACCGTCTTATACCAAAGCTGCGAGTTCTGCGGCTTCATCACCCAGTGCCCCTCATCCGGGAAATACAGCATCTTCGACGGCACCTTCAACAACTGAAGCGTGTCAAAGAGCTGGAACCCCTCGCTCACATCCAGCCGGTAATCGAGCTGCGAATGAATCACCAGCGTCGGCGTCTTGAAGTTCTTCGCATACAGCGAAGGCGACCACTTCCTGAAAGGATTCTCCGCGTCCGGTTTCCCGTAGTAGTCCCACGGGTGTCCCTTGAACTCCCACACGTTGAACCAATCTTCTTCGGTGGACCCAAACGCCGACTCGGCATCGAACATCCCGTCATGGCTCACAATGCACTTGAACCGGTTCGTATGCCCCAGCACCCAGTTCGCCATGTACCCGCCGTAACTCGCCCCCAGCGCGCACTCCCGGTTTTTATCGATGAATGGGTAATGCTGCTCCGCGTAATCCAGCCCCGTCATCAGGTCCGTAAACGGCTTCCCGCCCCAGTCCCCATTCACGCCATCCACCACAGCCTGCCCATACCCGGTAGAACCGCGCGGATTGATCATGATCACGACATAGCCATTCGCCGCAAACAGTTCCGCATTCCACCGATAGCTCCACATATCGCCCCAGGCCCCCTGCGGCCCGCCATGCATCAGAAACTTCACCGGATACTTCTTAGCAGCATCAAACCCCGGCGGCGGAATGATGAACCCCTGCAGCTTGGTCTTGTCTTCGGCTGTGAACCAGAAGGACTCCATCTCCTCTTGATCCAGTTTGGCAAAAAGGGAATCGTTCAGATGAGTGACGTGGCCAGGCACATACTGCTTAGTATTGTCGGAAGCAATTTCGAGATCGGCGACAGCAACTTCAGACGGGCGGTCCACTGTCATCAGAGACCCGACGATTAATTCGCGTCCGTGGTCACGAAGAGGAGTCGTGTGTAGTGCGCTCCACTCGCCCTTGATGTTTTCGAATTTATGAAGATCACCATCGTCAATGCCAATTGAATACAGAGGCGCCTCGCCATAGCGCCCGGACACGAAGTGAACGTATTTAGAATCGGCACCCCACGCGAACTCGTCCACCCAGTTATCAAACTTCGGCAACAAATCATTACCCGTCTTAGCCGCACGGTCATAAACCGTCAGCCGGAACTTATCGCTCTCATACCCCGCCCGCGCCTGCGACCTCCAGGCCAGCCACTTCCCATCCGGCGAGTAAGCCGGATCAAAATTCCCACCCGCCGAAGTCGACACCTTCACCGGCTTAGCCGCCGCATCCGTCAAATCCAGCGTATAAATCTGCGCGCTGGTTGAAGTCGCCGGCTCCGCGTCCGGATTCTCTGTAAACGCCAGCTCCTTCGAGTCCGGCGAGATCGCAAACCCGCCACCGCCCCCCATCGAAAACGGCGGCACGTCATGCGCATCGTTCGGCGTAAGGTCCCGCACCGCCCCACTCTCCACCGTCAGCAGAAACAGGTGGCTCCGCTCGTCCCCGGTAAAGTGGTTCCAATGCCGATAAAGCAGATGCGTAAAAATCTGCGCCTTCACCTTGCTCGCCGCTGCCCCAGCATCCCGGTCCGCGTTGCATTTATCTCCGGTGCCAAAGTCCGCCGCCGCAATCGCCGGACAGTCCGGGTAGACAGAAGACGAGAACAGCACGAAGTGCCCATCCGGCGACCACTTCGCGTTATCCGCTTCGGTAGAAATCGCCGTCAGCTTCTTCGCATTGCTCGCCGCCCCGGTAGCCGCGTCAAAATCCGCCGCCCAAACCTGCTGCCCGCCCTCGCGAGCACTCAAAAACAGAATCCGCTTCCCATCCGCCGAAAACTGCACCCCCGAGTCCCCCGGCCTGGTCACTGCAATCTTGAACGGGGCAGCACTGGAACCTGAAGCCGGCGCAATCGCCTGCAGCCAAAGCTCCGCCGTCTTCGTATTCGCCGCCAGGTCCACGGAAGTCACCGAGTAAGCCAGCCACTTCCCATCCGGCGAAACGGCCGTCTCCCCCAGCCGCTTCATCTTCATCATGTCCTCAAACGTCATAGGCCGCTTGGCGGCAGCAGGTTGTGCAGCGCAGAATGACGCGGCAAGAACGCAGGCAAGAACGAGAGCGAAAGCAAATCGGCGCATAGGTTTTCCTATTCCGCACGGCAGCTCAGCTCGCCCGCGCGAAGAAGAAGTTTACACCGCGCGCGCTTGGGAAGTTGTGGCGGCATTATCCGACGCCAGATAGACCAAAGACGCCCCGTGCCCCGTTCTTGCCGATTTTTCTGCGGCAAGCGCGAGAAGCAGTACGCCCGCCCGAACCGCGCAAGACCGACTACCGCACCCCAGGCATCAATCTGCCAATTAATTCGCTCCTCAGGCGCACAATCACTATATGACCCCTCTCGGCGCTCCCAACAATCCCGCAATCTCAACCACAACCGGTACCCCGAAAGCGCCAGGAATGTCCCCAATTAAATTAATTCACCCACCCCTCCCCCCCCTCAAAAACACCCGCCGGCGCAAGAGAATCTCTGACAACCAGATCCGAATCAATGACTTGAGAATTCACCCTCAGTACTAATCAGTAAACAAAGACCCTCAAAAAATGCCTGTTTTCGGTCGAGAATCGCACGAAAAAGCGATAAAACGGAGTGAAGTGACCCCCAAAAGTGAGACAACTTAAAATGAGCGCATTTGCAGGGAAGGGAGAACTGCAAATGGGTAAGAGAAGTTCTGGTTGGCATCCTGAGTGGTTTCGTGCGATGGCTGTGGAG
>JBEKRU010000039.1:0-49884 GCA_049518435.1 Occallatibacter sp.
GCGGCAGTCTACCAGTCGGCGCGGCAAGGAACCGTGACTTACACAGTTCCCGGTCTGACTGCCGGAAACAGTTACACCGTCCGTCTGCACTTTGCCGAGCTTTACTTCTCGACCGCAGGCAGTCGTGAATTCGATGTGGCCATCAACGGAACGACGGTGCTGACCAACTTCGATATCTACGGCACGGCCGGCGCAAACTATACGGCAGTGGTTGAGCAGTTCACGGCGACCGCCAACAGCAGCGGCCAGGTTGTGATCGCTTTCACCAACGGCGCCAAGGATCAGCCCATGATCAACGGCGTTGAGGTGCTTGGCTCATCCACCAGTTGCAGCACAGTTCCATCGGCGCCGGCCGGGTTGACGGCAACAGCGTCATCCTCAAGTTCCATCGGACTCAGCTGGGGCGCGGTAACTCCTCCGGCTAACTGCAGCATCAGCTCCTACACCGTTTACGGCGGAACGACAGCCAATCCGACCACCGTAATCGCAAGCGGAGTGACGGGGACGACTTACTCCAACACCGGTCTGGCGGCTTCGACGACTTACTACTATCTCGTCAAGGCAGTGGATGCGGACGGAACCTCGGCAGCCTCCAACCAGGCCAGCGCGGAGACTTCGGCGCCATCCTGCACCACGGTTCCTTCAGCGCCTACCGGGCTGACGGCAACTGCGTCTTCCTCAACCTCCATTGGCTTGAGTTGGGGCGCGGTAACTCCACCGGCAAACTGCAGCATCAGCTCCTACACCGTTTACGGGGGAACGACGGCAAATCCGACCACCGTAATCGCAAGCGGAGTGACGGGCACGACTTACTCGAACACCGGTCTGACGGCTTCGACGACGTACTACTACGTTGTCAAGGCGGTTGACGGGGACGGCTCATCGGCGGCGTCTGCGCAGGCCAGCGCGGAGACTCAACCGCCAACGGGTGGGGAGATAGTCGCGATCGCGGCCGGCGGCCCGGCAGAAAGTAACTCGGGCGGAGGCGATTACTCCTTTGTTGCGGATGAGTACTTCAGCGGCGGAGGGGATAACGCAGTCGTGACAAACACCATCAATCTGACCCAACCCGGAGCGAATGCAGCGCCGATGGCGGTGTATCAGCACGGGCGGTCGGGAATCTTCACCTACACGATTCCGGGGCTAACAGCGGGAACTCAATACACGTTGCTGCTGCACTTCGCGGAAACCTATTTCAGCGCCAAGGGGGATCGTGTATTCAACGTGGCCATCAACGGCACCACCGTGCTGAGTAACTTCGATATCTATGGCACGGTTGGAAAAGATGCGGCCCTGGTGGAGCAGTTCACGGCCACCGCTAACAGCAGCGGCCAAATCGTAATCGCCTTCACCAACGGTACCGCGGACCAGCCCCTGGTTATGGGACTTGAAATCCGCTAAGACGAATCGAAGACGAACGACATTGAGCCAGTGAGCATTGCAATGGCAATGCTCACCCCCCTTTACGACACAACCCGTGGCACAGACGGTGGCTGCGGCAGAAACTGGAGAGAATTGTATGTCGACTCAGCATTCGGATCGTGCGGGCTTAACTGTTCCTGGAATCCTCCTTGCGCTTCTCCTGATCTTTGCTCTTGGCTTTGCGACCGCGGCAAACGCAGTCGCTCAGGAAGTGGTGGCCATCGCGGCGGGTGGTCCTGCGCAAAGCAACGCGAGCGGCGGGGACTATTCCTTTGTCGCGGATGAGGACTTCAGCGGAGGCGGGGATAACGGCGCGGTGACTGCGACCATCAATCTGACGCAACCGGGGGCCAATGCGGCGCCGATGGGTGTGTATCAGAACGGCCGGGCTGGAGTCTTCACTTATACGATTCCAGGCCTGACGGCGGGCAATTCATACAGTGTTTTGCTGCACTTTGCCGAGACCTATTTCACAGCAAAGGGCGATCGCGAATTCAACGTGGCCATCAATGGCACAACCGTGCTCACTAACTTTGACATCTTCGGCACAGTCGGCGCCAAAGATGCGGCACTGGTCGAGACCTTCACGGCCACGGCCAACAGCAGCGGCGACATCGTGATCGCTTTTACGGCCGGTGCGGTAAACCAACCCCTCCTTATGGGGTTGGAAATCCGGAGTACATCCACCAGTTGCTCCGCCGATCCCTCAGCCCCAACGGGCCTATCAGCAACAGCAACATCCTCGAGTGCAATCGGGCTGACATGGGCACCCGTCACACCACCGGCTAACTGCACCATCAGTTCCTACAGCGTCTATCGCAGCACCACCAACGGATTTGCGCCGTCCACAGGTACCCTGGTTGCGAGCGGTCTGACGAGTCCGAGCTACTCCAACACCGGCCTCGCGGCTTCGACGACCTATTACTTCATCGTGGAGGCACTTGACTCTTACGGCACCTCGGTGGCCTCGGCACAAGCCAGCGCGGAAACCGAACCCACACCGTGCACCACGGATCCTGCGGCGCCAACTGGCCTGGCGGCGACAGCCACTTCCTCAAGCGCCATCGGCTTGACCTGGAACGCAGTAACTCCCCCGGCGAACTGCACCATCAGTTCCTACGGCGTCTACCGCAGCACCACCAGCGGATTCACGCCGGGCACGGGCACGTTGGTTGCGAGCGGCCTGACGACTCCGAGCTACTCCAACACCAATCTTGCGGCTTCGACGGCCTATTACTTCATCGTGGAAGCGCTGGACGGCGAAAGCGCATCGCCCGCTTCGGCGCAGGCAACTGCCACTACGCAAGCCCCGACGAACACCACGGACATCGTATCCATAAATGCCGGCGGTGCGGCGGTGAGCAATTCCGGCGGCGGAGACAATCCCTTTGTTGCCGACGAAGACTTCACCGGCGGCGGCACTTATTCAGTTACAAACACAATCACCATCCCTGCCGGCGTCGCAACCACCGCGGCACCCGCAGCGGTCTATCAGTCGGCTCGGCAAGGAACCACGACCTATACAATTCCCGGCCTCACTGCCGGCACCAGTTATACCGTGCGCCTGCACTTCTCCGAGCTTTATTTCTCGGCGGCGGGTAATCGTGAATTCGATGTGGCCATCAACGGAACAACGGTGCTGACCAACTTTGATATTTACGCAACAGCCGGCGCCAACTATACGGCGGTGGTCGAGCAGTACACCGCAACCGCCAATAGCAGCGGCGATATCGTGATTGCCTTCACCAATGGCGCCAAAGATCAACCTATGGTCAATGGTGTTGAAGTGCTTGGTTCAGCCACAAGCAGTTGCAGCGCAGATCCCTCGGCGCCCACCGGTCTGACGGCGACGGCGACTTCTTCCAGCGCCATCGGCTTAACTTGGAAAGCAGTAACTCCTCCGGCTAACTGCACTATCAGTTCCTACAGCGTCTACGGCAGCACAACCAACGGGTTTACTCCGGGCACAAGCAACCTGCTTGCGAGCGGTGTGACCGGCACCACTTTCTCCAACACCGGCTTGGTGGCTTCGACGACTTATTACTATGTTGTAGAGGCTGTAGGCTCGAATGGCGCCTCGCCAGCCTCGACGCAGGCAAGCGCAGAGACTGAACCCACGTCATGCACCACCGTTCCTTCAGCGCCAACCGGACTGACGGCCACAGCCTCTTCCTCAAGCGCTATCGGCCTGACTTGGACGGCAGTTACTCCGCCGGCTAACTGCACCATCAGTTCCTACAGCGTCTATGGCGGAACGACTGCGAATCCAACCACGTTGATCGCGGGCGGACTAACAGGGACGGCCTACTCCAACACTGGCCTCAACGCATCGACAACCTACTACTATCTCGTCAAAGCGATCGACGCGGACGGCACTTCGGCGGCCTCAAATCAGGCCACAGCCACCACCCAAGCACCGTCCGGTGGCGGGGGCTACGTATCCATCAACGCCGGTGGAGCAGCCGTGAGTAACTCGGGCGGAGGCGATAACCCCTTCGTCGCGGATGAGGATTACAGCACCGGCGGGACCACCTATTCGGTCCCAAATGCAATCACCATACCCGCCAATATCGCTTCCAGCGCTGCTCCCGCGGCAGTCTACCAGGATGCGCGACAAGGAACCATAACTTATACGATTCCTGGCCTGGCCCCTGGAAGCAGTAACATTGTGCGCCTGCACTTTGCGGAGCTCTATTTCTCGGCAGCCGGCAGCCGCGTATTCAATGTGGCAATCAATGGCACAACGGTGCTCACCAACTTCGACATCTACACAACGGCGGGGGCACAATACACAGCTGTGGTCAAGCAATTCACTGAAACAGCCAACAGCAGCGGCGACATGGTAATCGCCTTCACCGCTGTCACCGATCAACCCATGATCAATGGCATCGAGGTACTTGACTCCGCTCCCTGCACCACGCTTCCGGCGGCGCCGACGGGCTTGACGGCCACGGCGACTTACCCCAGCGTCGTCAACTTGAGTTGGTCCGCGGTGACGCCTCCGGCCAACTGCACCATCACCTCCTACAGCCTCTACGGTGGAACCACTGCGAATCCGACCACGTTGATCGCGAGTGGATTAACGGGCACGACCTACTCCAACACGGGCCTCTCAGCTTCCACGACTTACTACTACGTTGTAAAAGCGTTGGACGGAGGAATAACCGGCGCGTATGGCACATCCGCAGCCTCGACACAGGGTAGCACTACCACGCCAGCCTTCACCACAATCGCTCCTGCAACCAGTCTGACGGCCGTTGGCTCTTCGTCCCAGCAGATCGATCTGCGCTGGGTTGCGAGCACAGCCCCTGCTCCAAACACGTCCCCGGTAAACTATTCGGTGTATCGGAGCACCACGACACCCTTTACACCGTCGTCTTCGAACCTGCTGGGCACCACTATTGGGATCACTAACTATGTAGACAACAACTATCCCGCCACACTGAGCCCTCCGGCGGGAACTGGTGTTCAGCCCTCGACCACGTATTACTACCAGGTTGTGGCTTCCACCCTGTCAGGACAATCGGCTGCAGCCACGGCCTCAGCCACATCGCTTCCGGCAACGACATCAAATGCCGCTCCCGTCGCTCTGACCGGACTGACCGCGATGGCAGAAAACGCCAACGAGATCGATCTGATCTGGAATTCGTCCAATTCCGGTGTGGGATCTGTTGCTACAACGTACTACATCTACCGCAGCACAACCTCGCCATTCACGCCATCAACAAGCAACGAAATTGGCACCACAAAGAGTAACTGGTTCCAGGACGCGCTGGGCACCGCATCGACAACGTATTACTACCAGGTGCTGGCCAATAACACGCTCGGAACGTCTCCATCGAGCGCAACTGTCACCGCAACCACACAGGCTATCAACCCTAACCTCTGGGGTGGTGCGCCATTCTGGGATTCGAGTAACATGCCCGCGTTGCCTGCAGGTGACACCGTGATGATGAAGTTCCTCAACAGAACGAACGGAATGTACACGGACAGTCAGATCATCTGGACCGCAACCATCAACGGAGTCGCAAGCCAGTACTCGTTTGCGGAACAGCCAACCTTCGCCATGCCGCCTAACTCGTCCGGGCGCATGTATTTCTTCCTCAATGACCCGAGCCTTACCGAAGATAACACCGACTACTGGGACTATATCGAGTTCACAGCCGGCCCCACTTCCATCAACATGGACACAACCCGCGTCGACGCACTCGGCGTCAAGATTGCATTTAATCTGGCTTGCGGGGACGGAACCAATGTTGCGCTTGGAGAAAACCAGGAAGTCTTTACGGAGGACCGGTCTGTTACTTTCCAGCGGTATGCAGACGCAGTTCCATCCACCTCAGGAGGCGACTTCCAGGCGGATCTTGTCTACGCCCCGTATCGAATCATTGAACCGGGCGGGGCTGGCTTCAACGCCGGTGGGCCTGACCAGAATTACTACCAAACGTACATTGCCGATATCTGGTCGTTCAACGGAATCACTATTCCGCTGGCAGGGCCAAATGGTTCCGGGTTGGGTGCCAATCCGGATCTATCTGCTGCGATCTTCAGGCATACCGCGCCTATTTCCGGGACGCAGGAGTTTAATTCGGCTGGGGATTTGACTAACGAGGGGATGTGGGGAAATCCGGCAAGCTTCTATCAGTTGGAGCCTTACGACCACTACGCGCAATGGATTGAAGCGCAGGCCATCAACATGCAGCAATATGCCTTCCCGTATAACGATGCGGGTGGATACTCAAGCGACATAGGCTGCGCGAACCCCAAAACATTGCTCGTAGCTGTCGGATGGTAATTGGTATGAGGGGGCATTCTAGGGGTCAATTGTCATCAAGATAATTGACCCGACGGAACAATGAAGGATGCTGGGGAACAATGACCGGGTTCGATCCTTGCGGTGTAAGTCTGCACACAAGGAAATATGGATCAGAGTTTCTCAACTGACGCGACCGTCTGGGAGATCGTAGTCGGCGTCATATTGTTAACGGCGGCGCGACGATCACGCGCTGCTGTGGTCCTCGACGGGGATAATCTAGAGCGCGGGACGTTCCATCGGCAAACCCAGGAACGCGCGAACTCACAATGGCCAGATTCATGGTCTGCAGTAACCTCCAACTGCTTCATAGGGCCCCGCAATCAGGATAAGCCTACGGTTTCCCCGGCGACAACCGTACCGCCATCGACACGGCCGTGAAAAGCCTGGTTGCCACCGGGACTCTTGCCGAGTCCCTAATCAACAAGGCGTAGTTTCTTCCTGGGGGAGGGCGGCCTTGTAGCTCTGATGCTGGTCGGCAGAAGCCTGACACCTTAGCAAAAGCATGTGCATTCAATGATGAGCCCCATGGGGAAACCGGTAGGGCTTTTCAATTTGGGTCAAGATTCGGAACTTTGAGTCTTCGCTCTTGCCTAGAAGCTTCCGGAAGGGGGAAACTAAAGCAAAAGTCAATCCCGGTAGGATTTGGGACGCTGCATCAGCGGTTTCAAGCAGCAGCGCCCGAAGACTAGAACCAGTCTCATAAACCTTTGAACGCTAAAACTGGTGCATTCTGAAGTTGCTCTGTGTGATCCCGCGAATGTCGAATTGCAGGACACTGGTAGTTGACCGATGAACCGTGGTCGGTCGTCAAGCCTGCTTTTGCGCGCGACTCGGCGGTAACCAGAATCGGCAGATAAGGGACGAATCAGGAGGCACGCTCGAAATGAGCGCCTATTGAGAAAAATCGCCTGGGCGGGCATTAACTAGTCGCGGCGGCCTTTCCTTTCGATCTCAGCAATAGTAACAAGAGCTTTGTACTTGATCGCCCGACACAGGTCCTTGCTCTTTTTGCGGATCGAGGCATCCGGCACACCCAAAATGGCACCTACACGCGACTTCCAAAGGCCGTTGACAGGCAATTCCCAGAACCAGGAATCGCGTTTGCCGGCACACGAAAACAAATCCAACATGCCATATCGCTTTTCAGCCGGAAGGTGCCAGATGGGAAGGCTGTAATCGTCGGGGAACACCTCTCGACCCCGCAATTGCGTCCAAATTCGCCGAATGAACGGGTTCGCTGTCCCGTTCCGATATCCCAGCTTAAAGTAGAGATAGCTTAGAAAATGCGCCTCTTCATTTAACTTCGCTCTTCTGTCAATGGCGCGCAGCAGACACTCGCTCCACAATGGATCGATTTCGGCATCGATGCGCGCGATTTCGCGCGCAGTACCCGCGAAAAACTCTCCTCCTAGGTATGCCGGCGGTTCACGCAGGCTGTTGCCAAGCAGTTCGCCAAACAGAATCTTCATTTGTTCGCGGCTTAAGCCGTTAATATTCTCGTCCGGTGGCGACTCAAGATCATAGGTCAAAACGCCCTCTTCCTTCAGAGCGTCGAACAGGGGTTCCACATCGCCAACAAAGACGCAATCAGAATCCAATATCAATGCATCGCTGGGATCGAATCTCGCAATATGGCGGATAATATCCAGAATATAGAACTGGTTCCTCCAGGCCCCAAAGTATCCCTGAGGCGGAAGGTGCTCCATTTCAACATGCTGAACGACAACTCCACACGCGTCAAGAATGGCAGAGATTGCGTCTGGAACGGCGTCAACAGTCGTATAGAACACTAAGCGATATTTGCTCCCCAGCATCCTGAATGCAGTTGCAAAAAAGCAGGCGACGCATCTCCAGTACACTTTGTGTACATTCGGATGATCTGAGGATCGATATCCGGTAGACGGATAGTAGCTTGCCACTTTCCGCGAATCCAGAATCAGCCAGGTGCCCACGACCGGCTTTGATTGAGCGTCACCTATCACGGCTGAACGGTCCTTTCACCTTCCATGTGAAGCGCCGACCTTGCTGCCTCGAGTCTTGCCTCAGGTTGACGGGGATCACCGAGAATTTTATGATTGCACAAGTCTTCTCGGTCCCACAGGAAATGTCGCGAAGCCTATCCGTCTCTTGACCAATCGCTACTGCGCCCAAAAGGTTATACACCATCCCCGTCTGCCGCGGGCTATTAACCGAGGTTGAGATTAATGCCTTCTTCTTACGATTCATCTTTTTACGCCACCTACTCGGACGAATCTCTCTCATCTGCACGGATAATTTTAGAGCTTGTCAGAGATATCGTGCGTCCGGCAAATGTTGTCGATGTTGGTTGTGGCATCGGCACCTGGCTGCGAGGATGGCAAGAACTGGGCGTAACTGACGTCATGGGGATTGACGGTGACTATGTTCAGCCCGAGACTCTCTTGATTCCCCAGCAGCAGTTCCAGGCGATGGACCTCACGCGGCCGATCTCGCCGGGGCGACGCTTTGACCTTGTGCAGAGCCTCGAAGTCGCAGAACATCTTCCCGGGAGCGCTGCGCAGAACTTCGTGTCCTTCCTTTGCTCCCTGGGCGAAGTTGTGCTTTTCAGTGCTGCTGTCCCGTATCAGGGTGGCACAAAACACATCAATGAGCAGTGGCCGGAATACTGGGCAAAGCTCTTTAGCGAACATCAATATCTTCCTGTTGATGTTATACGTGACCGGGTTTGGGATGATGCGAGGGTCGCGTACTATTACGCTCAGAACAGCATTCTGTTTGCGGGTCCTGGTTCGCAAGAGCAAGTGCTCCAGGCTGCGAACACCTTGTTACGCGAACGGCCGTATACGAACCCGCTCTCTCGAATTAACCCCAGGAAGTGGCATGAGAAAAACGAGAGACCCATGGCACTCGAAGCGCTTGTAAAAGCATTGCCCGCGAGTTCTCTTGACTTTCTCAGACGGGCATCGAGAAAGGTTTTCTCAAGGCAATCTAGCTGACGGATCGCATGCTTTTAAGTCGCGCGGGCGTCGATCTTCATCGCTGCCCGCAAGAGACTTAATTTCACCTCGCGCCTCCGGACCGTTCCGCCAATGCGGACATCTGATGCCATTTTCAGAACATCCCCTTCATTCCAGGCCCGATCATCGATCGATGACCAACGCCGTTGAGCTGAACAGACCAAGAGTTGGCCAACCCGGTTGAGTTGATTGGTAACGCGGCCGCGCGAAGGGGTACGGATTTGACCTGATCCATTTTTGAATTACCGTTTAGTTGTTTGAGGACAATCTTGCTTGCGAGGACTTCTCAACGAAATAGGCAGCCCAACGTCGCGGGGTGATTTGTTCCGACAATGCGAGGCTTGCATTCGCCATGCGTGCAAGTTCCTCGGGTGGCGCCGAGGCCATGCGTTGGAGTGCCTGCCTCAAGGATTTCACGTTTCCGGTTTCGACTACATAGCCATTGTACCCGTCCATCAGATAGTGAACGGTCGCGCCGCATTCGCTGGAACAAATCAGCGGCATGCCTGCGGTAGCAGCCTCTTGAATGACGACACCCCACGGTTCGAACAGGCTTGGCAGCACAAATGCTCCACTGGTTCGAAAGAGCTCTGGAAGCTTGTCAGGTTGAACAAACCCATGCACTGCGATTCCGGGAACCTCGCGAAGCAGGTACTCGAGCGAGCCGTGGCCAGCGATATTCAGGGGCCATGGTGGCGAAGAACAGGACTCTCGATATTGTTTGTAGGCGTCCGCCAGGATACGAATTCCCTTGTCCTCCACAAGCCGGCCGGCAAAAAGAAAGCTATCTGGCCTGGGCGATGTTTCCGGCAAACGCACGGCGTGGTATGCGTCAAAGTCTGGGCAGCAGAAGCCTTGCCAGATGCTGTCGCTGTCAAAGCCCAGGCGCTCCGCGAAGTTGCGCTGGCGCTCGCCTGCGACGAAGATGCAGTCAAAGAGTCGGCGGATATGAACCGGAGCCGTGAGAATGCCGAGCCGCTGCTTGAAGGTGCCGCGCCATTGATTGTCCATTGCGCTGACCCGTACAGCGCGGCCACGGAATTGCACACAGGCTCCCCTATAGGCTGGACTATTCCAGGAAGCGACGTAGAGGACATCGGGATTGAAACTCTCGAGGCGCCGAATCAGCTCCGCAGAATCCGGATTCCCGTTGTGCCGGAACCGATTCTCGCCGATCCAGGCAAACAAAGCGTCGTCAAAGGGGGCCTGCTTTTCAGGGCCCGCGTTGTCGGCAACGAAGAGAGAGTTTCCTGGGATCGAAGCGAGGGCCTTCAACGCCGCCCCCATATACCCAGTTAGTGTGGCCCACAAAACGGCAATTCTCATTCGATTTCATCCAAAAGGATTGAATCAATTAAATAGGAATAAGGCTGGCGGAGAGAGTGGGATTCGAACCCACGGTACTCGTTAAAGTACACACGCTTTCCAAGCGTGCGCCTTAAACCACTCGGCCATCTCTCCGGAGGGTGGTCTGTCTTTTAGAGTTTAACAGAGCATGATCGAGTTTCCCGAGTTCGCTTGCCTGCGCTCGTTGCATGAACGCCATCCCCCTCAAGTCAGATGAAATCGTTTACTTCCTCAGGGCGGGTGGTTTATAGTTCCACGTTGTTTGCCGCAAGCCATTCCGCTGCGGTGCGCCTAAACATCTCACTCTGAAAGGCACTTCCATGCCTGTGTTCTCACGTCGTGACCTGCTTTCTTCCGGAGTTGCGCTTTCTGCATCTTCCTTGCTTGCCCGTTCTGCATGGGGCCGTGCTGCCGCGGTCCTGAGTGGCGCGCCTGGAGCATTAGCCGCCGAGTCCGCGATCACTCCTCGTGAGCAGTTGCTCTTCGATTTCGGTTGGAAGTTTCAGTTCGGCAACGGAGTGAACCCGGCTCTCGATCTCGGCTTTGGCAATGGCCAGGGTGACTTTGCCAAGACCGGCGAATTCGAGTTCTCCAAAGCAAAGTTCGACGATTCGAAGTGGCGGTCCCTGAATCTGCCTCACGACTGGGCGGTCGAACTGCCCTTCGTTCACGACGAAGTGCAGAACTCGCACGGCTACAAGCCGGTCGGCAGACGTTATCCCGAAACCAGCGTGGGCTGGTACCGGCGCACATTCGACATTCCGGCCAGCGACCTCGGGCGCCGCATTACAGTTGAGTTCGATGGAGCCTTCCGCGATGTGCAGGTCTTCGTAAACGGATGCTTCATTGGCCGCAACAACAACGGTTATGTGCCATTCCGCTTCGATCTGACGGATTTTCTGGCCTATGGCGCGAAGAACTATATTGTGGCCCGGGTGGACGCAAGCTTCGGCGACGGCTGGTTCTATGAGGGCGCCGGCATCTATCGCCACGTGTGGCTTACCAAGACGGATGCACTGCACCTGGGCAAGTGGGAGACCACAGTCCGTTCGGACGTCAGTGGGCAATCCGCGCATTTAATCCTCGGCACCATTGTGGCCAACGATGGAAAGCAACCCGAAAACGCGAAGGTGAGTTGGCAGATCCTTGATGCGTCCGGCAAGACCGTCGTTACAGCCGAATCCGCCGCGCAGTCGGTTCCCGTGGACGGCGTTGCCAAATACTCAGCGACCGCGAAGCTGGAGAATCCCGCCCTCTGGTCAGTGGATGCACCGAATCTCTATACGGCCATCGTCACCGTCGAAACCGCCGGAAAGCCCCGCGACGCCGAGCGTGTGAATTTTGGCGTACGGACAGTGAAGTTTGATGCCGACAAGGGCTTTTTCCTGAACGGAAAGTCAATGAAGATTCAAGGCACCTGCAATCATCACGACCACGCCGGCGTAGGCGCGGCACTGCCTGACCGGCTGCAGGCTTTCCGCCTCGGTGTCCTCAAGGAAATGGGTTGCAACGCTGTCCGCACTTCGCACAACATGCCCACTCCAGAGTGGGTCGAAGGCTGTGATCGCATGGGCGTCATGATGATGTGCGAGACCCGCCAGATGAGTTCCAGCCCGGAAGGCCTGGCGCAGCTTGAGGCCATGGTGAAACGCTATCGCAACTCGCCCTGCATCATCCTCTGGTCCATTGGCAATGAGGAATGGCAACTGCAGGAGTCCATGTCTGAGCAGGGCGCACACATCGCTGCCACCATGGTTCAGCGCTGCCACGAACTCGATCCCACCCGCGTAGTTTCGGCGGCCGTCAACGGCACCAACCAGCGGGGCATATCAGACGCGTTCGATATCATCGGATTCAATTACGGCCTCGCTCGTCCCGACGGATACCACAAGGAGCATCCGAAGCGGCCCATCTATGGATCCGAAACCGCCAGTGCCGTCTCCACGCGCGGCGTCTACACCACCGACAAATTGCGCAACTGGGTCAGCGCCTATGACGTAAATAACCCGGGTTGGGGCGAACAGGCGGAGGAGTGGTGGACGTTCTACGCCACGCGCGAGTGGGAGGCGGGAGGCTTTGCCTGGACCGGCTTCGACTACCGCGGCGAGCCAACCCCCTACGGATGGCCTTCCATCAACTCGCAGTTCGGCATAGTGGACATGTGCGGATTCCCCAAGGACACCTTCTTCTATTACAAGGCGTGGTGGGGAACCGAGCCCGTTCTGCACCTCTTTCCGCACTGGAACTTCGAGGGAAAGGAAGGCGAGGAGATCCCCGTGTGGGTTCACTCGAATCTCGACGAGGTTGAGCTGTTTGTCAACGGAACAAGCGTCGGAAGCCAGAAGGTTCCTCACCTGGGCCACGTGCAGTGGAAGGTGAAATTCGCTCCAGGTTCGATTGAAGCGCGTGGCAGCAAGGCAGGCAAGGCTGTGCTGACAGAAAAACGCGAGACCACCGGACCCGCGCTCGCCATCCGGCTCACCGCGGACCGCACCGAGATCGATGCCGACGGCGAAGACGTAGCGGTACTCAAAGTCGAGGTTCTTGATAAGGAAGGCCGAGCCGTACCGACCGCTGGAAACATGATCGGATTCAAGGTCTCCGGCGCAGGTGCCCTAATCGGCGTCGGCAACGGCGACCCGAACTGCCAGGAGAGTGACAAGGATCCTAAGCGCTCGCTATTCAACGGCTTGGCACAGGTGATTGTCCAGGCAACAAAAGAGCCCGGCGAGATCCACATCGAGGCGTCTAAGGAAGGCTGGGACGGGCCGGAATTAACACCGGCAAAGCTTGCGATCACCACCAGGAAGGTCGATCTGCGGCCGGCGGTGCGAACGGTGCGCGAGTCGGCGTAAAATGGGCCTAAGGAGGCTGCCATGGAAAACAGCGGCCTTACGCCTCACCATGGGCAGTTTGAAGGGCATTCGAAGCTCTTCTTGGTCATGTCCCTCTGCTTCTCCGCGATGGCAATTCTATTACTCGTGCTTCCTCCTTTTCTCGGCAAACGAACCGGCTTCCATGGATCGACGTCACTGAACATCGCCGCGATAGTCAGCATTTCGGTAGTAATTTTGTCTGCCGCGTTCAGTTTGCTCATGGTCTTCAGGCGGTTGAGCGCGCGGATCGCCAAAGGCAATGAGGATGCAGAATTCGTGGACCAGGTCCGCCTCGGAGTTTCAGTAATGGCGCAGACTTTTTCGATCGGTCTTCTACTCCTGGCATCGCGACTGTTGCGGTAATGAGCCGTTCAAGAGCAGATGCTGTTTTTCCGTGGTTCCGGTCCATATGCCTGAAGGCAGGATCATCGAAGAATGTCTTGTAGCGGGATCAGTCAGGTGCTATCTCAGGGTTCCGACCGACCATCCATTCCCTGGTGGTATACTCACAAGGTCAGGCGCACCGCGCCACCATCTTCAACGCACGCTGAGGTTCTCATGTCCGGCCACTCAAAATGGGCCACAATCAAGCACAAAAAGGGCGCGCTCGACGCTAAGCGCGGCAAGATATTCACCCGTCTTCTCAAGGAGATTGCTGTTGCCGCCAAGGGCGGTGGTAACCCCGACACCAACGCTCGCCTGCGCACCGCCGTTCTCGCCGCCAAGGCTGAAAACATGCCGCAGGACAATATAAAGCGCGCTATCCAGCGCGGCACCGGCGAGTTGGAAGGCGTCAGCTACGAGGAAATTAGCTTCGAAGGGTACGGTCCCGGCGGCGTGGCCATCATCATCGATGTGATGACAGACAACCGCAACCGGGCCGTCAGCGAGATTCGCCATGCCTTCACCAAGAATGGTGGCAATCTCGGCGAGTCCGGCTCCGTCCGCTTCATGTTCTCCAAAAAAGGCGTCATCGCCATCGAGAAGTCCGGAGCAACAGAAGACCAGTTGATGGACATCGTTCTCGAGCATGGGGGCGAGGACCTGAACGACGAGGGCGAAACTTGGGAAATCCTCACCGACCCCGCCTCCTACGAAGCGGTGCTCGCAGCCGTCAAGGCGGCGAAGATTGAGCCGGTGATGAACGAAGTCACCATGGTCGCCTCAACCTATACCAAGCTCGAAGGCGCTACCGCCAACCAGATGGTTCGCCTGCTCGAGGTGCTCGAAGACCTCGACGATACCCAGAACGTTTACACCAACTTCGACATGGACGCAACGCAAATGGAAGAAGCGGCCAGCTGAGACTGTCCAAGGCAGGCATTCAAAAGGCCGCCCAAATGTGGCGGCCTTTTTTGCGGAATTTAGAATCTTCACAAAGGGAAGGGAAGCGCGTTGACCAGAACTACATTGTTTGTCTTTTTTGCCCTGGCTGCAGGTATGGCGGTCGCCTCCGCCCAATCACAGGCCAGTCCGGCGACTCCGGCAGGCGCTAACGAGGTGTCCTCCACGCTAAGCAGTCCCGTCAGCATCGACCCGGTCGCCCAAGTCCGCAAGAAGCTGAGTTGGGAATATGGACCATTCCTCAACGGTGGCAACGGCTTCGGCAACCGTGACGATTACCGCTTCCTTTCAGCCGGCTTTCAAGTCGGCAAGATACTTACCCCGGTGATCGGCAAAGGAATCCTTGCCGGACAATTCGAATACGGCGCCAATATCATGCCCCTCTGGCTGGCCTTTACTCCGGCCCCAAACCCCAACGCAAATTTCCTTTATCCCAACGGCACCAGTTTCACAGGCCCCGAAGGCGGTGGCACCTATGTCGGCGCAAGCCTGACGCCCGTCATCCTGCGCTGGAATTTCCTCAGTCATTCGAAGCGCATTCAACCCTGGTTCCAGGCGGCTGGTGGTCTCATCTACACCATCCATAAATTTCCGCCGGACCTGCTGGTCCCCCACGGTCAGGCGGGCGGCACATCGGTGTTCAACTTTTCACCACAGGGCGGCGGCGGCATTCACTACTTCACCCGCCCCGGACGCTCCATCGATCTGGGTATCAACGGCGTGCACATCTCCTCCGCCTCCCTGGGCGACCGCAACCCCGGTGTCAACGCCCTCATTCAGGTGCAGGTCGGCTACACCTTTTGGAAATGATTTACGTCAGCCAACAAAGACGGAACTGAAAAGCTGGGATGGAGCAAGTATGAGCCGACCGTTAGTCGAGTGCGTTCCCAACTTCTCAGAAGGCACGGACGCGCGCCGCGTCGAAGCGATCGTAGCCGCGATGCATGTTGAAGGTGTGCGCCTCCTCGACTGGTCGATGGATGCGGACCACAACCGCTCCGTCGTAACCATCGCCGGGGAGCCAGCGGCAGTGGTCGAGGCCGCCGTGCGCGGCGCCGGCAAGGCCGCCGAACTCATTGATCTCACCCGCCAGCAGGGCGTTCACCCCCGCATCGGCGCGGCCGACGTAATTCCGTTCGTCCCCATCTCCGGCATCAAGCTTGACCAGTGCGCGCTGCTTGCCCGGCAGGCCGGCCTGGAAATATGGCGACGTTTCAATGTGCCCGTCTTCTTTTACGAAGCGGCGGCCGCCCGTCCCGACCGGGCAAACCTGGAAGAGGTGAGGCGCGGCCAATTCGAGGGGCTTGCCGACGCGGTGCGCAAGGATTCTGCGCGCCGCCCTGACCTTGGTGGCCCCGGTCTGCATCCCACTGCCGGAGCCTGTGCTGTAGGTGCTCGTAAATTCCTGGTCGCATACAACATCTATTTCGACTCCACAGACGTTTCCATTGTGAGAGCCATTGCCCGCGAGATTCGTGCCGCTTCCGGAGGACTCAAGGGGGTCAAAGCCATGGGAGTTCTCGCTCACGGGCGGGCACAGCTATCCATGAATATCACCGACTTTGAGGTCACGCCGATTTCTCACGTCTATCGCGCGGTCTCAAATCTTGCAATTCGGCACAAAGTGGCCATGGCTGAAGGCGAAGTCATTGGACTGCTGCCCGAGGCTGCCTGCGAGCGGAAAAGCGACTGGATGCGTCTTGTGAGTGAGTTCGATCCTATGACCAAGATATTGGAGCAGCGGCTCGGATCTCCGCTTGCGTGGCCCGGAGAAAGACCCAAAGCCTGAGAATTCTCGGCGAAAATCGGATTCTAAAAGGGGCCGAGGAGCGGGCATATCGATGGGCGAGTCCCGTTTCTCGGAACGCGCCCGAGAGTACAATGAACGTAGGTTTTGAAATTGTTTTTTTGCGTATTTGAGGCACCTTACACACCCGATTGGAGTCAAACCTCCTATCGCTCATCGCGAAAAACATGGGTTTACCGGAGGAAAGTTTTGTTTAAGGCATTTGTAAAATTCTCTGCTCCTGCCGTGCTGATGGCGGCATCGGCTTTGGCGCCGGCGTCGCAGTTGTCTACTGACGCGCGCACCGCCGTGCCGCATGAAGTACAGCAATTGGTTGTTATCGACTACCGTGCCATGCAGAATTCCACAGCGGCCATGGATTTGCGCGAACGCGTGATGCCACCCGAGCTGAAGCAATTCGATGATGCTCTGCGGAAATCCGGGCTGAATGAAAATCACGACGTGGATCAACTGGCTTTCGCGCTCTTCCGTCCGTCGGCTTCCAGCGAGGGACTGGTCACCGTGGGCATAGCCCAGGGGCAGTTCCCCATGCAGGACATCCTGGCCAACTTCAAAAAGAATAAGGTCAAGCCGACCCTGCTTCGTACCAACAAGATCTATCCATTGGCCAAGACCGGAATGGTGGTTTGTTTTGTTGACGCGTCCACTATGGTGTTCGGCTCCACGGATGCGGTTAACAAGGCCCTCGATGCTCGAGACGGCACCTCACCCAGCCTGTTGACCAACAATTCTATGATGGATGCCATGAAGACCGTGGACTCCGATGACCTTTGGAGCATCCTCGACGAGAAGGGAACTCAGACCATGATGCGCCAGGTGCTCGGCGAAGCCGGTTCAGTTACCGACTTCGAGACGGTGCGCAAGCGCCTCCAGGCTTCCTGGTACGGCATGGACTTCCAACATGGAGTCAAGTTCAATCTCACCATCGCCACCGGCGACACATTTGCAGCGGCCACCATTTCCTCACTTCTGACGGCGGCCGTAGCCCTTCGCAAAGTCAGCGGCTCGGATGCGGAAAAGCAGGCCTTGGGCGATACCACCGTCGCTTCCGATGCAGGCAACATGTCGATCCGCTTTGCTGCCTCCGACACGGAATTCAACAGCCTGCTCCACTCCCCGCTCTTCGAAACCATGGTGAAGTAGAACAAGCCGCGCCGTCTCACTCTCTCGACCCACAAACCCACTGCTCCCCTCCATGCGACGTTCTTCGTCGCATGGAGGGCGGAGGACTGTCATCCGTAACCTGTCATCTATAATCTGACCTTACCGCGCTGCCGTCAGGTCGGGATGGAACTCAGCCTTCCCGCCCGGTAAAAGCACAATCTCCAGCGACCCTTCCTGCCGTTCCACCAGGTTCGGTCCCGTAATCTGCACCTGTCTTCCATCCGAGGCAGTGTACTGCACTTTCAACGGACCATTTCCCCGCAGTTGAATCCGGTAGTGGTACACTCCATCCGCCGCCAGGCTATCGCTCCCAAAGCTCGCGCTCGGGTAATCGACTTCGAGAAGCTGGACCGCCCCTCCCGTACGATTTTCCACTGCCGTTTCAACGTGATACGAGTGACACCCCGTCGCCAACGGAAGAGCCATTGCCGCCAGAATCCAAATCCGATCCGCGATTCGAAGTCTCATTCCCCGCCGCCGGATTCCAACGCATTGTCGGTATTCGGCGCCTGGGCCGCAACCTTCTTTTCCAATCGGTCAAGTCGTTTCAAAAGCTCCGGTAGCCGCTGAAAAATCGTCACCGCCCGCAACCAGATCCGATTGTCGAATCCCGGCGAACCGGAGAGCGTCTTACCCGGCGGCACATCGTGCGAAACAGCCGATTGCGCCGTCAAAATAACTCCGTCGCCCACCCTGCAGTGCCCGGCCACACCCGTCTGCCCGGCAAGAATCACATTGTTCCCGATCACCGACGAGCCAGCCAATCCGGTCTGGGCGCAAACCAGCGTGTTCTCTCCAACCTTGGAGCCGTGCCCGATCTGCACCAGGTTGTCGACCTTGGTTCCATCGCCGATCGCAGTTTCCCCAATCGTCGCCCGATCAATGCAGGCGTTCGCCTGGACATCGACACGATTCCCGAGCCGTACCGGCCCCGACTGCGGAATCTTCTCCCAATGCCCAGCTTCAGTCCGGGCAAACCCGAACCCGTCCGCACCAATGACTGCGCCGTTTTCCAGCGTCACATGATCGCCCAAAATACAGTTTTCCCGCACCACCGCATGCGCATGGGCAACGAGATGAGAGCCAGCTTTGACGCCGGGATAAAGCACAACGTGAGGCAGCAGCGTGGCGTGATCACCCAAACGAACCTCCGGGCCAACCACAACGTACGCCCCGATGTGCGCCCCTTTTCCAATCACGCTGGTCGAATCGATGACTGCCGTTGGGTGAATCCCCGGCGCATAGACAGGTGGCTGGTAAAACAGGCCCAAAGCGTGGCTGAACGCAAGATAAGGATTCCGAATGCGGAGGGTCGCCGCCTCAATCTCCTGGAAATCTGGATCCACCAGCACCGCCGCGGCCTTTGTCTTTCGCGCCAATCCGGCATATTTTGGGTTGGCGACAAAGGTGATCTCGGTCGGCCCCGCTTCCTCAATCCCTTTAACACCAGTTACTTCCAGCTCCGCGTTTCCGCGCAGCTCCGCGCCTAGCTCATGTGCCAAATCGCCTAGCTTCATCGATGAGATTGTACTGGAATGCCCCGTGCTACGCGCGTGTCCGTCCTACGCCGTATCCGGCTCGTCCGGAAACAGCGCTGCCTGCTCTCCCGATCTGGCCGCGGCCTTGCCGCGTCCCGCCGCTGTGCCTTCGGCTGCTCCGCGCCTTCTCCCCGCCACGCCAATCACGTTCACCACTTCCAATGCCTGGATCGCCTGCCTGGGAACAAAGATTCTCTGCGTGTTGGAGCGGGTGTCTGGCGGCGTCAGAAGGATCCCCGCACCGTCAATCAGGCCGCGATCATTGGTCGCCAAGCCCTCCAACTCCTCCCCGTCTGTCAGCGTCATTCTCAGCCACAGTCCCGCAGTACGCGGCCGCGTGGAGAAGCGCTTCTGCAATAACCGTTCAGGATCAGCCTGCTGGCTGGACACCGCCGGCAGGTCACGAACGTAGCAGACCCACTTTACCTGGCCCCACTCCATGCGAATCACTTTGCCTGCCGGATCCAAAATCTCCAACTCGGAACCATCTCCGGAAAAACCGGTCGTCGCATACCCCGCGCACCACTCCCGCGAAAACTTGCGCACAATCACTGGTTTGCGAACGGAGCTCATCGATTTGGATTGTCGCACGATTGAGGCTTTTCGCGGATTTGCCATCCTGCAGGGCGACCATAGAAGCGGCAAATCGCCACCGTTCAATCCCGCTGCAATTCTGGTTCAAAGCCCGCTAGCCAATCGGGCTCGGTTGTGTTAATGTACTGCTTTGCGCCCTCTGTCTGGGGGCGCGCTAAGCACAGCAGCATCAGATACTTGGCTGCGCTTTGTGACGCTGGAAGTGGGGAAGTCGAATGGCTGACTACATTTATCTTTTGGAAAACCGGCTGTCGGCCGACCAACAGAATGCTTTACGCCAGCTTCGCGAGGCTGCTCGCGAGGCTGGAATGATCATTTTCCTGACCGGTGACGCGGTTCGTGACCTCACAAGCGGGCACGCAGTGCGCGATTTGGAAGTCGCCGTTCACGGAAATGCACTGCAGCTCAAGAAGGTCGTAGAACGCCTTGGCGGCAAGCTGTGGGGCGAGGATGAAACCTCCAAAACCTTGTATCTGTGTTTTCCTGGCACCGTCCGTGTCGATGTGGTCAGCACCCATCGCACCGAATATCCAAAGCCTGGAAAGCCCGATTATCACCCCGCATCCATCCACGAAGACCTGCGCCGCCGCGACTTTACCGCCAACGCCATGGCCATCTCGCTCAACGAAGGTTCGTTCGGTCTGCTGATGGACCCCATGAACGGGGCCGCGGACATCGAGACGCGAACACTCCGCCTGGTCTCGAACTACGGCTTTCTTGAGGAGCCTGCACTGCTGATCCGTGCAACTCGTTATCTGGCGCGGCTCGGCTGGGAACTGGATCCCAAGACAAAGACCCGGTATGACAATGCAAAATCCGAGGGTGTCATCGAATTCCTCTCTGCCTTCGCAAAAAGCGAAGAACTGGAACAGATCGGGCACGAAGAAGACGGCCTCAAGATCCTCCGGGCGCTGGAGGCCGAAGGCTGGATGTCAGTCCTGTTCCCGGCCTGGACCTCGGCGAAAGCGGACGAAGAAAAACTGAACGCGTTGCATGCGCTAGCTGTCGAACTCCTTTTGCAGAGTGTTCACCCCGACATGTCCGCCGCGCAAATGCAACTGCTCACCGCAAAACTGGCCTCCAAAGACCTTGCCGTGTTGAAGAAGTCCATGCTTCGCCCCGGCTTTGTTGAAGAATGGAACAGTCTGGATTCGATGGCCGCGGCTTTTGCCAAGGTGTTGCTCGCCAAGGAAAATGCGACTCCTTCAATCAGCTACAAGCTCTTTACTACGTACGATCCGGAAGCCATTCTCTGGCTTGGGTTCACCAGCAAGGATCCAGCAGTCAAGGAACGGTTTGATCTCTTCCTCAAGGTTTGGCCGGAAGCCCGCCAGCGCATCCCGCATGCGCTGATGCAGGAGATGCGCGTCACTCCTGAACTGGCCACCTATGGCGATATTGTGAAGGCCATTTTCCTCGAACTGATCGACGGCAGGTTGACCACGCAGGAAGAGATCCGAGCGTTTCTCGAGCCACATTCGCCGCCCGCGCCCCCGCCGCAGGTCACCATCAAGCGTCCCCGCGCCAAGCGCGGAGCGGAAAAGGTCAAAGAGTCCTCCTACGACGACGATGAGGACGCCGAGGTCGATCTGGAGGCGGATGAAGATCTGGACGACATTGTCGCCGACGACGAAGAAGATATAGGTCTCGGCATTGCCCTTCCCAAGGTTGAATTGGATACGGATACTTCCGAGGAAGAAGTGGAACCGGTTGGCGCCGACCTTGATTCCGACCTTGATTCCGACGACGAGGACGGAGACGACGAGCCGGAGCCCACCCCTCCCCCGTCGAAACGCGGACCCAAAGCATCAGCTTCTCCCAAGCCTTCCACAAAGGCCGCCAAGGCTACCAAAGCTCCCGAGCCGAAATCAGCGGGCAGCACCTCGCGGCACACGCCCGCAGTTCCCGCCAAACCCAAGCCAGCTCCGCCAGCAAAGTCCGCGCCGGTGCCCATCGCTTCCAAAGGAAAAAAGCAGGCAAAGCATGCTCCTGCTGCACCCGCTCCCAGGCACTCAGCCCCAAAACCCGCTCCCAAGGCTCACGGCAAGCCCCCAGCAAAAGCCGCACCCAAGGCACCCGCAAAACCCGCACACAAGCCAGTGCCATCGAAGTCAGCACCTGTGAAGGCAAAGGGCAAGCCTGTTCCCGTCACTTCCAGGACGGCTAAGCACTCCCACGCTGCCAAGACCGCCCGCCCCGCCACCAAGAAACCCGCACCAAAACCTGCACCAAAATCCGCCAAAAAGCGCTGAGAATTCGGTCCAGGTCAATGCCGCGTGATATCTTCAGGGCATTCCGGAGAATCCTGTCGATGAATCGTACGCTTCTTCATTCCCTGATCTGTCTGAATGTTCTTCTTCTGGTGGTCCCAGCCTCAGCAACGCCTGATCCCCGCCTCCACGACGCCTACAAATTCAACGAAGGTGGATGGACCTATGTCCATCTCCAGGGCACGCCGGAGCAGATTGGTTTCCAGCACGGCTATCTCTTGGCTCGCGAGATCGAGGACAACGTTCACGTCTACATGGTCACTGCTCCGCAGATGGATAACCGCCCGTGGAGCTTCTTCCGCGAGGCTGGGAAGAACGTGTTGTGGCCGCATCTCGATCCCGAGTATCAGGAGGAGTTGAAGGGAATCGCCGAAGGATTGAAGGCCCAGGGTTCCAAGCTCGATCTTTGGGACATCGTGGCGCTGAACGGCGATATTGAGCTCAGCGAATACTACCTGCCCACTCTGAACAAGAAAGAGGGAAAGCCGAATCCGCCCGCGGCCGTTGCTCCTGGAAAATGCAGCGCCTTTGTCGCAACAGGTTCAGCCACTAAAGACGGCAAGATTGTCATCGCCCATAGCAACTGGTCTTCCTATGCCGAGGGCGAGCGTTGGACAGTCGTTTTTGATATCGTGCCGTCCAACGGTCAGCATATCCTGATGGACGGGCTGCCCGGTGTCATCACCAGCCAGGACGACTTCGGTGTGAACGCCAGTGGGCTGATGATTACCGAGACCACACTCCCCATGGCGAAGGGCTTCGACGTCAACGGAGTTCCCGAGTTTGAGCGCTCCCGCAAAGCCATGCAGTACGCCACGTCGATCGATGAGTACGCGGCCATCATGCGTCAGGGCAACAACGGCGGCTATGCGAATTCATGGCTCATTGGTGACCGCAAAACCGGTGAGATCGGCTATCTGGAACTCGGTCTTCACCAGACCCCGCTAACCAAAAAGAAAGACGGCTACTTCGTCTCCTCGAACTTCTCGGCAGATCCGGCGCTGATCCGCGACGATACACCTGGATTCAATCCGGAAAACCCGGAGAGCAGCATGAATGCGCGACACATCCGCGCAGAAGAGTTCATGAAAGAGCACTACGGCAAACTGGACACCGCGCTCGCGGAAGCTTATCTGTCGGACCACCAGGACAGCTACGAACACAAAATCGATGCCGGCAAACGCAGCCTGTGCGGCCATGAAGACACTTCGCCCGTGGGCGAGAAAGTCTGGGATGACCCACCCTTTGTGCCGGGCGGAGCGGTTACCGGTAAAGTGATGGACTCTGACATGGCCGCAAAGCTCAGTTTCATCGGCAGGGCCGGTCACCCATGTGGGGAAGACTTCCATGCTGCGCCGTTTCTTGCTGCGCATCCACAGTTCGCGTGGCAGAAGCCGATCCTTCACGACATGATCGCAGGCCCCTGGACAACGTTTGTCGCGGACGAAAAGAAATAGAACATATCTCACTGGACATCGAAATGCAAACCTGCCCCTTTCCTGGTTATCGAGGTGATAGATGGATTTCGACTACGTCGTCATGCCGGCGATCCTGTTTGTCGTTGCACTCCTGGTCATCTGGCGGAGCATTCGCCGCATACGATCTTTGAAGGTGCAGAACTATCGCACCTGGCGCAGAAATACTGAACGCGTCGTTCTCTCGCTCATTATTCTGCTGGTAGCTGTTGCGGCCGGAAGCGGCGCGTTCAATGCCGTTGCCCTGCAGGTTGCACGACTCAGCAACCCGCCAGATGGAGCTTTCTATAAGGTGAATGGGGCCCGGATGCATATCGACTGCATCGGCGCGGGGTCGCCGGTAATTGTTCTGGATACTGGATACGGCAACAACGCGACGACGTGGGAGAAGGTGCAGCCTGAGCTATCCAAGACCACGCGCGTTTGTTCGTATGACCGGGCCGGTACCGGTTGGAGCCAGCCGCAGCCTGAGCCTCGCGATGCCGACCACATTGTGAGCCAACTGCACGAACTGCTGCGCCAGGCAAACGTGAGCGGCCCCATTGTGCTGATGGGGCATTCAATTGCCGGCATGTATGTGCGAGCCTACGCAACACACTACCCAGCCGACGTGGCAGGAATTGTGTTTGTGGATGGTTCCTCACCCGAGCAATTCCACAATCCCCTCTTCACAGCCGAACTCGGAAAGCAGCCCTGGCTTCTCTATCGAGGCATGACGATTCTCGGCTTGCCGCGCCTGATGTGGATGCTTTCGCTTTCTTCGCCTGAACTGGATCGGCATGCGAGCAAACGTGAGGCCGAAGCCACATTTCAAGGACATATTGTGCCCCTTCAAGACGAGATGGGCAGCTTTGTGCAGTCAGCGGATGAAACCATCCATACGGGTCCATACGGTGCGTTGCCGATTCTGATCTTCACGCAGGACACGGACCACCCATCCAAAGGCATGGAGCAATTCGCCAGTTCATGGAACCAGATGCAGGAAGCTCTCAAGAAACTTTCCACACGCAGCCGCAGGATTATCGCCAAGGGCAGTGGACACTACATTCATGTTGATCGGAGTGACTTGATCGAGAAGGAGGTACCGCGATTCATCGAACAAGTGCGCGGAACAGTTCCACAGCCAACAAACTACGGCACAACAATCACGGAATGACGAAAGTGCGGCGCTGCCGCCATGTGATTCTCTTGCTGGGTCAAATCCCCGGCCCGCTGAATGAATCATTTCCTCAGGAATCTTTGGAGTCGTGCACTGTTCTTGACTTCAAACCGGAACCGCTTCGGCAGTCGCCGCCACTACCATCTCTCGAATAGATTCGATCACCAAATCCGGCTGATCAAGATGGATCCAGTGCGCGCTCGCCGTCGCAATCACCTGCTGCGCATTGTCGCCAATGCGGGCAAGCTTCTCGTCGGAAAGTGGCGTTGACTGCCCGGGCGTTAAAATCATCACCGGGATGTCATGGATCGGCTCGGCATCCTGCATCTCACGCACCGTATCAGGAACCGCCATTACATGGCTGCGCATCCCGGCGTAGTATCCGGGGCGGGACCAGTGCGCGGCTACAATCGGCCGAACCTCTCTTGGCATCTTCCCAACCTCGTCCTTTACTCGCCTCAACACATGCTCCGCTCCGGTGCCCGCAGCCCCGGCAAGCTGGCTGGCAACCCTCCCAGACCCGCAAAGCAATGACATCACGGCAAGTCGGGCCAAACCAAACCGCGCAATTGGAATCGCGATTCCGGAGAGTTTCTTGCCGCGCTCGACTTCGGACTGCTTTCCTCGATTCAAAGGCGGCCATTCCTCGCAACGCATCGGGTCAACCAGCAGAACGCTGGCCACATCGTCCGGATAGAGCAGCGCATAGCGGCGCATCACCAACCCGCCGAACGAATGTCCTACCAGGATGTACGGCGGCTTGATCCCTGCGCCCTCCAGCATGGCATGGAGTTCAACCGCAATGTTTCTCGGTGTGCGCGCGGTCCGGTTGGGGCTGCTCCAGCCCAATCCCCCACGATCATATGAAGCGGTATAAGTAAACCGCGACACAATTTCCTGGATATGAAACCAGTTCAAATTCGTGGCGGCAATCCCGGATTCAAATACAACAGTGGGGCCACCTGTGCCCTTTTCCATCAGAAAGAGCTTGCGCCCGTCGCCGATATCGATCCAGCGACCCAGACCTGCGTAGAGTCGGCGGTCGCGGCGCGCGCCGAGAAACTGATAGAAATATCCTGTAGAAACCAGTGCCACGCCGACGGCGAGAATCCAGAAAACCGCAACCATAAGAAATCCTAAAAACGAGTGAGCTGCCCGGGGCTGAAGTCCCCGAGTTCAAGATTTGCCTTTGCACTGCCGCGATCGATAATCAGCAGTGTCGACCCGCTTTGGCCTCGGATCTTCGACTCTACCTGGCTGGCTGACCAGACACCGCCGTCGTGCCGCAATCCGAAATAGGTGAACTCCTTCACCGAAGCCGTTCCTTTCAGGGTTTTTTCTACATATACAGGAAATCCGATGCTGTGGTCGAGCCAGGTTTTTATCCCGGCGTAATGGGTCTTGTCCGCCGAGCCCGGTGTGCTCTTCAAAACATCACAGTTTCGGGAGCCAAACATGGTTTGTTTATCCAATGTCTGGCCCGACCAGAAATACTGCATCTCCAGAAAATCCTCAAAGCTGAAGCCGGGACCGAGCGGGCCATCACTCCACTTATCGAAAGGCAGTGTAGCCGGAGCTTTGTCGCCAGGGTGAGCAATTTGGATCACGCTTTGGCCATTAGGGCGCATTTCAAGAAGGATATGAGTCCGCGCATCCGGCTTGACGCTGGGCGAAGGGGTCACCTCCACCATCACCCGCAGCACACCAGGAAACCAGTGCGCCTTGATGCTTATGCCGTCGCTCGTCCGCTTGCCGTCCGTGTCCACTCGTACCAGATGACCGCTGGCGCGAAAGTCAGCCGTCTCTATTCGCTCCTGCGGAGCCTTCAGCACCGCCGCCACATCGTTCTCCGCGACCGCCGGAACCATCCTCATTAGCACCACAGCCGCCACTCCTACGAAGAGCCTCATGACTCGATCCTTCCATCGCGAATGCGAATATGCCTGGGCGCGCAGCAGGCGATTTCATTCTCGTGAGTAATGATAATCAGCGTCATGCCGCGTTGCTTCTGGATGCCAATCAGAATCTCCATAATGCGGGCGGAGTTCGCACTGTCCAGATTGCCCGTAGGTTCGTCCGCCAGTAGGATAGACGGTGCGTTGGCCAGAGCGCGCGCGATCGCCACGCGCTGACGCTCCCCGGCAGAGAGCTGGTTGGGATACTGGTTGAGCCGATGTTCCATTCCCATCTCCCGCAACAGCGACTCAGCTCGCTGGGCGCGGTTGCTCGGCAGCAGGTCCAATGCCAGCATCGGCACCTGCACGTTCTCAATGGCTGTTAGTGTCGGCAAAAGATAGAAGGCCTGGAAGATGAATCCCACCTGTCGGGCGCGGTAGACGTCTAGGTTCACTGCCGATCCCAGTGCGCCATTTTGGAAAAGCACCTCGCCGCTGGTGGCCGTGTCCAGCCCTCCCAGCAGTTGCAGGAGCGTCGATTTGCCGCTGCCGCTCGGCCCACTGATCGCCACGTACTCGCCCGCGGTGATGCTGAGATCCACCCCGCGAAGCGCTTCGATGCGGCCCTCATCGTAGCTCTTGCACAGGTTGCGAACTTCCAGTAAGGGACTAGTCATGCCGGATCGCCTCCACCGGAGACAAATGCGAGCCCCTCCAGGCCGGATACGCGCCCGCCAGTAGTCCTGACAAAATAGATAACCCAAGGGCCTCCAGAAGGTGCCCCGCGTCGAGCGACGAGGACACAATGCTCGCAGTCTGAGGCATCATCGACAGCAATCGCAAAGAGCCCCAGCCGAAGACCAGCCCCAGGATCCCTCCGGCAAATCCCAACACCGTCGCCTCCACCTCGATCAGCAGCACAATGCGCCTTGATTTCCAGCCAATCGCGCGCAGGATCCCGATCTCGCGCGTCCGCTCAAAAACCGACATGGCCATCGTGTTCGCAATGCCCAGAACACCCATCAGCAGCGCAATCGACGATGTGCCCCACGCCACAGCATGGGCCAGAGCTACAAACTGGTTGTTGCTGGCCCGCTCGCTTGCCGATTGTGCGTTCAGGCCCGGCAGCGCGGTTTCAATCTCCTTTTGGGCGCGCTTCAAATAGTGGTCCGCAGATTCCCCTGCCGGCGCGGGACGAAGCCGCACGTGAAACCCTGAAACCTTCCCCTGCAGGCTTGACAGTATCTGCAGCTGATCAAGCGGCATGATCAGCGCTCCCGTCTCCAGCGCCGTTCCGCCGCGGTAGATTCCCATTACAGTGAAGGTTGAACCCTGAATCTCCAGCGGTTCGCCGACCTTCTTGTTCAGCGTACTTGCGAGCGCTTCTCCAATCATCACTTCGGGCTTGCCATCGTGAAAGCGCCCTCCAGACAAGAACGTCAGGGCATCGAACTCGTAGGAATTGCTGCGCCAGCCAAACACCAGTGCATTCACCTCGGGAGTGAGGTCGATGATATTGAACAGCATCGGACTAATCTGCCCCACCACCGGCACTGTGCTCAGCTTGCCTTCGATTGATTGGTCTACCGACGGATTAAGGAATGTCTTCTGCACCACCGCAATGTCAGTGCCGCTGCTCGAATAGAGCCGCAACCATTCATGCTCAAACGAGCGCGAAAAACCAACCAGGGCAACAAACGCCCCGATCGCCATGCCGATCCCCCACAGTGTCAGAAGGGTTCGGAGCCGCCTGCGCCAAAGGTTTTTCCATGCGAATCCGGGAAAGGATAGTTGAGACGACATGTTGTGCGAGTAATTCCTCCCCGTAGTCGGCAATCAGTTGGGCTCCGAGAGCGTCAGTCTATCGGGTGAGAAGCGGTCTGTCTATTCCGGATTCGGAATCTTCCGATCTTCCCGAACCACAGGTGGCAGATAAACCAAAAGGGCAGCCCTGATTCCCGGGTCTGCCCTTCGGTTCACTCATTTTCCCGCCGTCTTCGCAATCCCAAAAATGACCGGAGAATCACCGCCGTCGTGCGTTTGACCCGTCCATAGCCGTGTCAACGTTCGCCGTGGATCTTTACATTGGTTTGGATGGGGAACCCGAGTCCGATGTAATTCCCCTCATCGGACCGCCTGAATTCTAGTAACGGCCGCGACCTCGCGATGCGCCGCCGCCCCCGCCGCTGCTGCCCTTCCGCGCCTGGTAGCAGTCCCGGCAAAATACCGGGCGATCGCCGCGAGGCTCAAAAGGAACTGTTGTTGGCTGGCCGCAACCCGAACAAATCACAGGTGTACCCTGTGCTGGAGCCGAACGGTAGCCGGACCCCCCCTGGTCGTTCTTCTTTGCCTGACGGCAACTCTTGCAACGCTTTGGGGTCGAATAACCACGTTCCTGAAAGAACGTCTGATCAGCAGCGGTGAAGGTAAAGTCCTGCCCGCAATCGCTGCACGTAAGTTGAATATCTCCGGCCATGGGTCTCCTCGTGGAGATTGTACAGCCCAATTTGTGTTTTGCGCACAAGGAATCTTTTGAAAGCAAGAATCTTAGTTGAAGAAACGAATTTTGGACGTCCCCGGCGGTTCAACCGTCCGCCCGTCCAGCTATAGTTCTCTTTGAATGGCAGCCTCGAACCCCGAATTCGAATCCGATTGTATCCGCCGCATCTTGGCCGGCGAGAAGCGCCTCTTCCATGATCTGATCCGCCCCTGCGAGAAGGGAATTTATCGAATGTCCCTTGCCTTGCTGCGAAACGAAGCGGAAGCCCAAGACGCAGCCCAGGACACGGCCATTAAGGTCTTCCAGAATCTCCACAAGTTTCGCGGTGATTCGCAATTCCGTACCTGGGTACTGTCCATCGCAAGGAACGAAGCCCTGGGACGCCTGCGCAAACAGGGTTCCCGGCGTGAAGACTCGCTCGAAGCCGATACCGATGAACAAACCGGAGACTACACACCGGCCATCCTCACCAGCTGGCGTGAAGTCCCCTCCGAGGCCCTCGAACGCAAGGAACTCGGCACGATGCTTCGGACCGCTATAGAGGAATTACCTCCGATTTACCGTAACGTTGTTCTGCTGAGAGACATCGAAGAGATGGACGTGCGTGAGACCGCCAAGGCTCTCGGCGTCGCCGAAGGAGCCGTGAAAGTCCGTCTGCACCGGGCCCGGGCGCTCCTGCAGAAGCATCTCGCTCCGCGGCTCGCGGCTTTTGCACCTAAACGTAAGGGGAAGTTTGGGTGGGGAAAATGAGGATAGACTGCAAACACGTCTGGCAGTACATCTCCGCCTACATTGACGCCGAGGTGGACGAGAAACTGCGCGCCGACATCGACAAGCATCTCGAAACCTGCGAAGTCTGCTCCGCCGTCCTCGACTCCACCCGTAACATCGTCGTCCTGATGGCAGACGACCGCGTCTTCGAACTCCCAGCTGGCTTCAGTCAGCGCCTTCACGCCCGTCTCGACAAGGAACTGGAACTTGGCGCCACTTAGTGGCTTGTCCGCACAGCCGGCGCAGGTCCCGTCCGATGCACCATCGGATGCGTCCATGTCTCCAGCCCCACCAGCGCCAACGTCACTACCGCCAGCACGACCTGCAACCGCTCTGAACGCCGTTCCTTCTTGCTAATTTCCCGCCTGCGCCATTGCGCCGAAGGCCGTGCCCGCAAATGCCAGATCCACGCCAGTACAGCCAGGTTCACAATCGCCCCCACCGCGGCCACAATCAGCATCGGTATCCTTATTGCATCCTGATGCCATCCGCGAGCCGGCGCGTAAATCCCGGAAGCCGCCGCGAGCGCGCTCAACCCAATCGCCACCCGGATGCCGCTGATCGTCAACACTGCCGTGCACAGGCTTTGCAGAAGCGCAAACAAAAAGCTCGCGCCGGATATCACGCGCATACCCTTAGGCTCTTCTATTTTGGGTTCTTCAAGTCGGCTTTTGGATTCCACCGCGCCCTCGCATCAGATTCAGCGTAGACGATGTAACCGCCCGCAGCCAATCCAACTCCCTCGCTCTCCCGTACTCATCACAGGAAAGCGGCCAATAAGAATTTCATCGTCACCTTGGACACTTTCCCTGTAACCTTTCCGGCAGAGCGCCACTCCTAAGTGGCGTGTCTCGGAACATGCGGGATTTCCTGAAACCAACTCCCGCCCGGCTATCACCCGCGGAGCCATCCGCCCTAACCCCCAATGAGGTCAAAGGATCATGACAAAGAATCAGATCAGTGCACTGCTTCTGACAGCGGCTCTCTCCGGCCTGGCCGGCGGAACCTCCGTAGCAGCCCAGACAGCCACCCAGGGCACGTCCAAGGTTCCCATGGCCAAGGCTGGCCTGCGCCTTTCCAGCCTGGACCAGACACCCCCTGCAAAACACTCATGTAAAGGCAAAAACGACTGCAAGGGAACTGGCGGCTGCAAGTCCAGCGACCAGGGCTGCAAAGGCAAGAACACCTGCAAAGGCAAGGGCGGATGCGCCACCGACGGCTCCAAGCCACCATCGGCCAGGTTTGCGTAAACCAGCCGCACTCAAGTGGCGCGGCAGGGCCCTGAACCTCAACCATCCTTCCGCGCCACCAATCAGTATTTTCCCCCAAACTAAGCTCACTAAGAACTAAGAACTAAGAACTAAGAACTAAGAACTAAGAACTAAGAACTAAGAACTAAGAACTAAGAACTGAGAACTGCCCTTATGCCCGGCAATCGCTTCAATGCGTATCAGGATCACGGCGTCGGAATCGGCCTCCGCATTCCGCACTATGAGCACATCTTTTCGCGTAAGCCGGTAGTCGACTGGTTCGAGATCATCTCTGAAAACTTCATGATCGATGCCGGCCGCCCCCTTGCCACGCTTGATCGAATCCTCGAACAGTATCGAGTCGTCCAGCACGGCGTCTCCATGTACTTCGGCTCCGTCACCGCTCCCGACCCCGAGCATCTCCGCCGGCTGAAAACGCTCGTCCGCCGCACCAAAACCCCGTGGCTCAGCGATCATCTCTGCTGGGGTAGCGTCGACGGTACCTACACCCACGACCTCCTTCCGCTCCCATACACATGGGAGGCCGTCGAACGCACCGTTGAACGCGTCCGCATGGTGCAGGACTTTCTCGAGATTCCCATCGCCGTTGAAAACGTCAGCAGCTACGCCGCCTTCACCGGCTCCCAGATGACCGAGTGGGAGTTTCTTACCGAGGTGGTAGAACGTGCCGATTGCGGAATTCTGCTTGACGTGAACAACATCTACGTCTCCTCCGTGAACCACGAGTTTGCTCCCCTGGATTACGTCAACGCCGTACCCGCCGAGCGCGTCGCCCAGATTCATATCGCAGGTCATTCCAAGTACGAGAAGTACATCCTCGATACTCATGATCACCCGGTGATTGATCCAGTCTGGCAGCTTTATGCCCGCGCCATTGAGCGCTGTGGTCCCACACCCACGCTCCTCGAATGGGACGACCACATTCCCACCTTCGACGAAGTCCACTCCGAAGCCAAAAAAGCCGAACGCTACCTCCATCCTCACTTTCTCGCGGAGGTCTCGCGATGCGCGGAAAATCCCAACCTTCAACCACAGAAAGCTGTGCCCCATTCATCGCAGCCTTATCGCGATGAGTGGGATACCACAACCTCAACCACTTGTAGTGAGAATCTGTTTTGAAGAGGCACTCCTTTACAGGCTGCGGAGAAGACTCATTTCGGACAGGTTTTGTAACAGGGCGCGACTTCAGTCGTGCCGATAACGCCACAACAATCTTTGGGCTTTAGCCCCTGAGGGAAGTATTTTCAGCATGAACGGACTCTCGTCAAAAGCTGTTAAGGACGTTCTTCAATGAATCTTGAAACCCTCCAACGCGAAATGGCCGCCGCCATCATGCAACCCCTCACGCCCGATGAAGACATGCGCCCCGTCGCCTCCGACGGCCGCTCGATGTCGCAAGTGGCGGCTTCTTTTATTGCGCCCAACAGTCAACTTTCCCCCTTTGAGCGCCTCGAAATCTACAACAGGCAATACTGGTACCGCGTCCTCTCGGCCCTCGCCGAAGACTTTCCCGCCCTGCGCGCCGTTGTTGGCGCCGCTGCATTTGACGCGCTCTCCGTTGCCTATCTCACCGCCCATCCCAGCCATTCATTCAGTCTGCGCAACCTCGGTTCCAGGCTAGCCGAATGGCTCGCCGCCCATCCGCAATACGCCGGTCGCCGTCACCGTCTCGCGGTAGATGTGGCCCGCATCGAATGGGCGTTTGTTGAGTCATTCGACAATGCCGAGCGCGACCCGCTCACGCTCGACCAGATCGCTACTCTTGACGCCGCCTCCCGCCTCGCTCTTCAACCTCATCTGCAGCTCATCGCCCTCGATTATCCCGCTGACGACCTAGTCCTTGCACTCCATGACCACGAAAAGCGTCAGACCAGCGAAGCCGGCGTAAAAAGCTCAGAGATGCCCAGTGAACCCGCCAAGCTTCCTAAACTTCGCCGCCGTTCCACCTGGCTCGCATCCCATCGCGTCGACTTCTCCGTCTATTACCGCCGCCTCCAGCGCGAAGAGTTCCTGACGCTTGCCGCCATCCGCGAGGGGCTCCCACTCGTCGACGCTATTGAAGCTGGGTTTGCGAATTCGCCGAAGCCAGAGTCACGCCGCCCCCAGCAAATTAGGGGATGGTTTGCAAACTGGGCAGAACTAGGCTGGATCTGCGCACCCGATCTCGAGTCGCTTGCAGGAAGCTGAAAAGGAACCAAATGCATTCACTCTTCCGATTCATCCGCGACACCTACGTCCGCGCGACAAAAGCCCTGTATTGGCTCGAGAGCCCTCTACTCCTCGCCATTCGCCTCTACTGGGGCTGGCAGTTCGCGCAGGACGGCTACGGCAAGCTGACTCACCTGGAAAAGGTCACCCAGTATTTCTCCACATTGAACCTGCCCATGCCGGCTCAAACAGCGCTCGCCGTGGCGCTCATCGAACTTGTCGGAGGAATTCTCTTCGCCGCAGGCATCGGCACGCGCCTCGTTTCCCTGGTTCTCTTCGCCAACATGACAGTAGCGTTCTGGACTGCAGAAAAGGATGCCTTCCTCGGCGTTCTCTCCACCCCCGACAAGTTCCAGGCCGCCGATGCATATAACTATTGGTTTGCCGCTCTTCTCATCCTCATCCTCGGCCCCGGATGGATCTCGCTCGACACATTGGTGAGGCGATTCTTCACTCCAAAGAAGAACCTTGATTTGCCCTGAGGAGGCTCTTCAGAACTTGTTCTATAACAGGGAACGACTTTGCAGCCTGCGGGAGAAAACCATTTGGGTGTAGATGTGTTGTCCTGCCGGACGGTTCCTTTACCGTGTGAAGGGGCACGACTTTAGTCGTGCCATAAGACCAATAAAAAAAACTGTTTCGGGCTTTAGCCCGAGGAACGTATCTGCAGTTCCGGGCCTCGATGTTCGTCTTTCTTCTGGCGCAAGGGCAGGAAGTAGTAGCTCGTGCGAGCCTCCTGCGAGCGTCTGCCCCACCGCAGATGGCTACGGCCTCGTATCGTAAAAACTATAAATAGCCGAATACGGCACTCGTTGCTCACTCCCCGAATGCTCCGCATCGCAACCGCCTGAAGGAGCAACTCCGCCTTGTGTCTCCGTGCGCCGAACAGCATTCACCTGGTCGAGGCGTCCCCGGCCTCCGGTTGACCTCGCCTCCAGAATGAGCCATGGAATCGTGCCCGCCCGCTGCTTGCTTTCCACCATCTTGCCCTGCACTTCGCTGCCATCTTCCAGCCGCCATGTAGGCCCGCCAAAATGCTTCCCAATCGCATGATGCTGATCGTCAAACAACGTAGCATCCGGCGCCTTTAGTTTCCACGCCCAATCGGCATCCTTCACACACGTATAGATCTGCACACCCTCTCCCCGCACCTGCAAAACCAGCGTCGCGGTGGAAGAATCATCAAAACGAACCGTCTTCCCTTGCAACCCGGTCGGAGCGGAAGGGGACGGTGTTTGCGCCTGTGCCAGGCAGCTAACTGCAAACACCCCAGAGAGCAGAAGCAACTGTGCGGATATCGTCTTCATTTGCATTTGAGAATACCATCGGCTCCGATCGGAAGCATTCTTCCTGCGCCCCATCGCGCTATCATCGACGCAGCCCGTCTTTCCACAAAAGGTGTTCGCTCCATGCGCATCGTCTACGTGCTTACGTCGCTCGGCATGGGTGGAGCGGAACGCCAGGTCCTCGCCCTCGCCGAGCGCATGGCAGCGCGCAGCCACCACGTTTCAATCATTGCCCTGCGCCCCGTCCTCAAGGAACAATGGCCCACGGCGCTCCCGGTCATTCATCTCAACATCCGAAAAAACCCGATCAGTTTTCTCGCCGGCATCGCAAAAGCCCTCCACTTTCTCCACGAATTCAAGCCAGACCTCCTGCACAGCCACAGCTTTCATGCCAACCTCTTCGCCCGCCTTCTCAAAATCTTCACCCCCTCCATCGCCGTCATTTCCACCGTCCACAACATCTATGAGGGTGGCCGCCTGCGCATGTTGTCCTATCGCCTCACCGATCGCCTGACCCGCCGCACCGTCGCCGTTAGCCAGGCAGCCGCCGACCGCTTCGTGCGTCTCAAGGTCATCCCTCGAAGCAAATGCGTGGTCATCACCAACGCCATCGACCTCTCTGAATTTGTCCCACATCCAACCCGCCGCATCGCCACCAGGGCAACCATGTCTGCGGGCACCGATTTCATCTGGCTGGCCGCAGGCCGCATCGTTCCCGCCAAAGACTTTCCCAACCTGCTGCGCGCTTTTGATATCGTGCGCGCGGACCAACCGGATACACAACTGTGGTTAGCCGGCGAAGCGCTGAACGAAGAACTGAGCCCCGTCAAATCCTTTGGGGTTGCCGGGCACAAGGGATTTATGGACCGCGTGCGTTGGCTTGGTCTTCGCCGAGACATGCCCGCCCTCTTCGACGCCGCCGATGCCTTCGTTCTCTCGTCCGCCTGGGAAGGCATGCCGCTAGTCGTTGGCGAAGCCATGGCCATGCAGAAACCTGTAGTCGCCACCGATGTCGGCGGCGTACGCGAACTGGTCGGAGACTGCGGCACACTTGTGCCCGCCAAATCTCCGGCCGCACTCACGGATGCGATGCTGGAACTCATGCGTACACCTCCCGAAATCCGCGCCGAGATCGGCTGCACCGCCCGCGCTCGCATCCAGCATCACTTCAACATGGACGCGAGAGCTGAAGAGTGGGATGAACTCTACCATTCAGCTCTGAACCAATCGAGTTGACCGCAAAGCTATATCGCGCCGCCCCCGGACTCGTCGGCACAGGCTTGTCCTATGAGTCCGTGATACCCTTAACGGCGGTCCAGAATCAACATCGCAGTGTCCAATAGAATGGGCATCGCACCGTAAGCTCGAGGGAGCAAAATGCAAAAGCGAATTGCAATCCTTTTTATCGTCTTGGCGGCAGCACTGGAAAGCGTCGCAATCGAAGCAGCTCAAGCGCAGGCAAGCCCCGCACAAAATGCCGTCTTCGCGCTCGATCACGGCTGGCAATTTCGTCAGGTCGCGGACAATCCGCAGGAACCCGAAGCCGGATGGCTACCCGCAACGGTTCCCGGCGATGTGCACCTCGATCTCCTCGCCAACAAGAAAATCCCCGACCCATTCTTCCGCGATAACGAATCCAAGCTTCAATGGATCCAGGACGCAAGTTGGGAGTACCGCCTTAACTTCGACATAACTCCCGCCTTGCTCGCCCGCACTAACGTCGACCTTGTCTTCGATGGCCTCGACGCAGCTTCGGAAGTCTATCTCAACGGCGTCCAAGTGTTAGCCGCGAATAACATGTTCCGCATCTGGCGTATTCCCGCGAAGGCTCATCTGCATACCGGCCGCAACCTTCTCCGCGTCGTCTTCGCATCGCCCATCAAGGCGGCTCAAGCCGTAGCTGCGCAGGATCCCTGGCAACCCCGCACCCTCACTGCTCCCAAGACCTACATCCGCAAAGCCGCATATGAGTATGGTTGGGACTGGGGTCCTAAATTCGTCACCAGCGGCATCTGGCGTCCAGCTCGCCTTGAGGCATGGGACAAGGTTCGCATCGCTGACTTCGCCATCCGCCAGCGTGACGTCAGCAGGGAAGTCGCCCATCTTGATGCGGAGGTGGAAGTCGAAGCCGCAACCGCCGGTCCAGCCAAGGTCAGCGTGCAATTCGCCGACAACGGCAAGCCGGTGACAACCGTTGAAAATGTCAGCCTCCATGCCGGACGCAATGTCATCGATCTCCCCCTTGAGATTCGGCAGCCCAAACTCTGGTGGCCCGCCGGATACGGCAGTCAGCCGCTCTACGAATTCACCGCACAGGTAGCCTCCGGCGTCCAGGCCACGGCCGACACCCGCAAGACCAAGGCTGGCCTGCGCTCTATCGTTCTTCATCGTGAACTCGACAAGTTCGGTCGCTCGTTCGAACTCATCGTCAACGGCATCCCCGTCTTCGCCAAGGGTGCTGATGTTATCCCCTTCGATAGCTTTCCCAATCGAGTTACAACCGCCGACTATCGCCGTATTCTTCAGAGCGCCCGTGATGCGAACATGAATATGATTCGCCACTGGGGCGGCGGCTACTACGAAACCGATGAGTTCTACTCCATCTGCGACGAATTAGGCATCATGGTCTGGCAGGACTTCATGTTCGGCAACGACTGGCAACCGGGCACCTACGACTTCAAACTCAACATCGAATCCGAGGCCGACGATCAGGTCCGCCGGCTTCGCAACCACCCCAGCATCGTTGTCTGGTGCGGCAATAACGAAACCGAGGAAGCCCTGGGATGGGGCCCTCGCAGCGGTTTGCCGGCCGACGTGAAATACCAGATGTGGCAGGACTATCTCACCGAGTTCAGCGGCATTCTCACGCGCGTCGTCGCCCGTCTTGACGCCGCAACCCCATACTGGCCCAGTTCCCCCAGTGCCGACTACGAAGCTGTTACGCCGACATTTCACACCGGCGACGATCACATCTGGGATGTGTGGCACGGCCGAGTCCCATTCTCCACTTACGAAACTCACAGAACGCGATTCGTCACTGAGTATGGATTTCAGTCGTTCCCGGAGATGCGAACCATCGAGGCGTTCACTGAACCGCAGGATCGCACCGGTATCTTTACCCCCGTCATGCTCGCTCATCAGAAAAACGATGAGGGTAACGACATCATTCATAACTATCTGCTCAAGGACTACTCCGAGCCGAAGGATTTCGCCAGCTTTCTGTACGTAAGTCAGGTGCTGCAGGCCGAAGGCATCAAGATTGGCGCGGAGCACTTCCGCCGCAGCCGCCCCGAAACCATGGGTTCCATCTTCTGGCAATTGAACGACTGCTGGCCTGTGGCTTCCTGGTCCTCCATTGACTACTACGGCCGGTGGAAGGCTCTTCAATACTACGCGCGCCGGTTCTATGCGCCCATCCTGGTTTCTCCCCATGTTGAAGACGGAGCGGTGAAAGTCTACGTCGTCTCTGACAAGGTCAAGTCTGAGCCGGCCATCCTGCGTGTACGCCTCATGGACTTTAGCGGCAAAGTTCTGCTGGAGGAAAAGCAAAGCGTTGATGTAGCTCCGCTAACCAGCAAAGTCTATATCGCCTGGCCGCTCAAGCACCTCACCGACGTCGGTGCTGCCGATACTTCGCACGTCTTTGTCGTCGCGGATCTCACCATATCAGTTCCAGCCGGCAATAACTCCGAAATCTCGCGCAATCTAACTTATCTCGCGCCAACTAAGGAGATTCATCTAAAGCCGGCAGCCCTGAAAGTGGATACGACTGGCGAAAATGGAAGTTACAAGATTAAAGTAACTTCGCCGGTTCTTGCCCGTAGTGTCTATCTCTCATTCGGAAATCTCGATGTAACAGTCTCCGACAACTACTTCAACCTCTTGCCGGGAGAGACAGTTGAGATTACCGCTACCAGCGCCCGATCCCTCGATGAATTGAAATCGAAACTGAAAGTCATCTCACTCACCGATGCATTCTCCAACGACGGCCAGTCCGCCACGGTGACAGCAATCCACTAAGCATCCAGGGCCTCAAACACAAAGGCCTGAGCGAATGCTCCGGCCTTTGTGTTTGCCCGCTTTAGAAGTTGAACGCCGCCTGGAAGAAGATGCGGCGAGACGCAGACCCAGACGGTGAAGCGAAGATCCCGCCCGCGAGGCTCGTGGACTTCTCAAACCGGTTTCCCGGGCCGTACTCGGTCGTCGATCCAGGAAGGAGTGTCGGAACCACGCTCCCCGACGGAGTCCCGTAGTTGATATCGTTAAACAGATTCAACGCCTGTGCGCTGAATGTGAGCGAATACTTGTGTCCCGTATTCGCTGCGGGCGGTCCAAATCCACCACCTCCACCACCTCCACCACCTCCACCGCGTCCACCACCGCCGCCCGGCCCACCACCAAATCCGCCGCCCGGGCCTCCCTGCCGTTGTCCGTTTGGATTATTCGGACCATTCTGCCCTTGGGTCTTCGGCCCGATCCCAAACGACCGGCTCACGCGCAAGTTCACCGCAACCGATGAAGGACTGTTGCCAATGTTGGCGGGAAGCAACGCCTCTCCGGATTGAGGGTTTACGTCGAGGCAGCCGAACGAGGTAGTTACGAACTCTGACGAACCGGACCCGCACGAGCCTGAAGCCGCATACCCCGGCCGATTGTTAAAGAAGTTGTCACCGGTCAAGTCAGTAAGCGTGGTTACGTTGAATGGTCGCCCCGACTGCGCAATTAGAAATGGATTGAACGTGATGGCGAATGGGCCCGTGTAATTGCCCATCAGGAAGACCATGTTCCGTCGGACAAATGCAGAGCGCCCATAATCCTGCTTCAGGTCGTAGGAGTTCGAGGCCGTCCCCGTATTGCCATCCGCAAAATTCAGCGTATAGAAGCCGAAGAAGCTGAGGGTTGGCTTCAGCCGTGCGTTCACATTCGCAATCACCTGGTTCTGTTTGAACACGGCTTCAGGAAAGATCTCGTCTATGGGTCCGAACGAGGGATTTGGTCTTGGGCCCGTGGTGCTGTTATAGAAGGTTGTCCCAGGCAGCGGCTCATAAGCATTCGAATCGCGCGTACTCAACTGGTGCACGCCATTCGTATGCAGGTAAGTGAAGGTCAGTGTAGTTGTCTTGGTCAACTGACGCTCAAGGCTCGTCCCCACCTGCTCGTTATACGGCGAATGATAAGTGGGATCGAGCGACTCAAGCTGAGGCGGGTTCGCTGATGACGCTGAGCAGTTCGACCCCGGCATACTCTGTGCCGCCGCCAGGCTGGTCGCGCTGAAGCAAAGCGGATTGTTGATCACGTTCTGTATCTGGACGTTGGGCCCGTTGCTGTAACGTGCCAGGTCCATCAGACTTGCAATGGGGAACCGATCGTAGAATAGCCCGAAGCCTCCACGCACCACTGTCTTGGAGGTCGTGCCTTTCCTGTGTCCATCCAGCGCGTAGGCAAAGGAAACGCGAGGAGCCCAGTCGCTGTGATCCGCAATGTGATTCTGGCCCTCCCAGCGCAGGCCGCCGGAAAGCGTCAGAAACTGGTTTGCCTTCCAATCGTCCTGGAAGAACACAGCGGCGTCGAAAACGTTGCCAGTGTAGGCCAGCTTCCCCGAACTCCCGGCCTGGGTATAAGTGAGCTTGTTCGGTGTGCATCCTCCCGTTTGTATTTGCGCGGTCGGGCAGGCCGCGGCGATCTGGGCCACCGTTTCCCCCATCGCCAGCCCGTTCAGCGTGTCCACATACGCATCGATCGAAGGAAAGCTGAAAGACCCATTGAATCCTGCGAGCCCCGTGTTGGCATCGCGGTTGTCGCGCAACCATGTTCCGAATTTGATTGCATGCGCGCCCAGCGACATGGTGGTAATGTTCTGCAATTCCGCGTGTGTGGTTCGGTCGGACGAATATCCGGCGTTGCTGCCTCCGCCCGTAAAGTAACCCGGTACACTGATTGTCGGCAATGCGCTCACCGGCGTCGTCAATGTCGGCGATAACCGGTATTGAAGGCGAGTCTCGTTCACAATGTGATCGTTGATGATCTGCGAATCCATCACTTGGACAGAGTGTTCGGTTGTGTCGGACGAGGTCGCCTGCGAAGGCAGCGCTGTGGATGTACCAAGTGCTCCACTCGAAGTTTGGTCAACGAATTGATAGCGCACGGTGAGCGTATTCTTTTGCCCAATTTGCAGGTCGAGGCGCGGCGAAACTGCTATGCGGTTAGCTGTGCTGTTCACCGCGCCAGTCGTGGGCGCCGTCGGAATCTGATACAGGCCTGTTGCCGGGTCGATCACCGGGACCTCTACCGAGTAGATGTTCGCGTCCGGACTATTCCGGCCTTCCACACTGAGGAAGAAAGAAGCCTTCTTGTTGATGGAACCGCTGACGGTTCCGTTGTACTGGATGCTGTGATAGGCCGGCGGGGGTGCAAACGGGTTCGCGGTGTTGAAGTCGTTATCGTTGCCCTGGATGAATCCGCGCCCATGCAGTTGATCTGTGCCGGGCTTGGTCAGAATCTCAATCCTGCCGTAACCGATTTTGTCGAACTCCGCCGAGAAGGGATTTTGATTGATGCGAATCTCGCGGATTGCAGACTTCGGAGGAAGTGTCCCGCCTGTGAAGCCGTCAATATAAATCTGTCCGCCGTTCGGGCCCGCCGAAGGGCCCGCCAACGCCGTTAACTCATTCGATAATTCGTCCGGATCGTCCGAGAGAGCCTCCAGATCCTTCCCCTTGAGCACAATTGCGCTGGAGTTGCCGCTGGCCTCAATATTCACCGTCGGCGCGTCGTCGGTCACCGTGACGCTTTGCTCCGCTGCCTGGATGGCCATGGAGATGTCCACGCGCTTCGATTGACCTGCCGCTAGCTGAATCGTTGGCGAAGAAAATGGAGCGAAGCCGGTAAAGCTGGCCTGCACAATGTAGCCGCCAGGGGCCAGACCGGTGATCGCATAGGCGCCGGAAGCATCAGCCGTGGTACTCTTCACTACGCTTCCAGCCGAATTCGCGATGCTCACGGTCGCTCCTGGGATCAGCGCCCCCGTGGGGTCGGCAATGTGTCCGCGCAAGGCCGCTGTCGTTGCTGCCGGTGCGCCACTTTGCGCCGTGGCTGCGGGCGTTTGTACCGCCGGCGCGGCCGCCTGTCCCCCTGCGGGGAGCACCGTGGCCAAACCAAGTGTTGCGAAGAAGAGAAATTGATGAAAGCCTTCCAATTTTGAATACACGTGTCCCTCGTTAATTCCTTTTGATAAATTTCCGCCTACTGAACGCCGGTTTCCGGTGCGCCCGATCCCATGCTCCAGTTGTTGAGCAGGTTCTGGCTGGCTGCGGGAGCCTGCAGCAGTGGCTCAACACCCGCGAGCAGGGTAATCGCTGTAACATCCGTGGCTCCATCCGTGGCAACCAGCATCACAGCGTCACCCTTGTTCAAATCGGCCAACTGAATTGCCTGCGCGCGGCTCAGCATTTGCTGCGGGTCGCCGCCGCCCTGGCCGGTAAATCGTCCTCCGCCGGCTCCCTGCCCCCCCCCGGTGGGATAGGCGGGCCGTGTGCCACCCGCCGCAGCCGCACCTTGCCCGCCTCCAGACGGGGCCCCTCCCGCACCGCCGCTCCCGCCCTTCAACCTGAACGCGAGCATCTGTGCCATTTGGTCGGCCAGCTTGCGCATTTGCGCGTCGGGAGTAATGTGAACCGTCACCTGCTTCTTGCTGGACAGATCCTTCACCACCAGCGTCGAACTGGCTGTATCGATCGACGTAACCGTCCCCGATATATTCAGGAAACTTCCTGATACCACCTCAGCCGCGGCTATCTCCGTCCCATCCGCATTCTTGGTTCCCCGGGCGCGAAGCTGATCGCCCGCATGAATCGCATCAAGCGGTGCCGCGGTCGCCTGGTCGAAACGTACCGAAGCAGGCGCATAACGCTTCAGAACTGTGTCCTTCGTGGCGTGAATTGTGATTGTTTTAGCCGTCGCTCCTACCCCGCTGGTCAGCACGATCACACCGGCAGAAGTGTCAACGCTTTTCACCAGCCCGCCCACGCCATTCCGCTGCCAGTCCTCGCGCTCCTTCTGTTGTTTCTGAGCCACATCCGCCGCTTTCACGGTGATGACCCGCAGAGCCGCCGACGCGCCGGCAGCAGCGTTCGGATCGAGTTTTACCAGCACCCGGTCGCCCGTTTCCAAATCGCTGAACTGGATCGTATCCGCCTTGCTCAGGTCCTTTTCGCCCGGTGCAATCCGCTTCAACTCTGCGGTCGACGGCACGTCCACCTGGTGAACCACTCCCGCATCGGTCTTCACCGTCAGCGAACTCCCGCCGACTGCGGTGACGGTGCCCATAAAGCTTGCCTGCGCCACCGCCGAAATGCCGCCGAAGCATGCGGCAACCGCCAGGGCGACCAACAGCGCCAGTCTCGCCGGCGCCATTTGCACCGCCAAACCAGGAATTCGACCTTGCATCTTGCTCGTCATAAGTCTTTTCTCCGCAGGCCCAAACTCGCCTTCCGCCCACGTGGGAATCTTGTCTCTAGTTCCTAGACGAGCCAGTGCCCCAAAAGGTTGATGGCCGCACCACATCCTGTTCCGCGTAGTGCGGGAATTTGACACAGTATGTAAATCTTCAGGTTTCTTTAAGTTGCAATTACGGCGATCCTTAATGAAGTATGAACGTCCTCCGCGCTCACTTCGCCAGCTCCGCAGTCTCCAAAAATGTATAACTTCCCGACGCCGCCGGAGTCACATGCGTCAAGCGCCGATTATGCACCACAATTGAATCCGGATACCAAAGATTGATCGCCGGCAAATCCCTGGCCAGAATCTGCTGCGCCTCCACGTAGTCCGCCCTCCGCCTCTCCAGGTTCCCACTCTCCGCCGCATCCTCCACCAGGCCATCAAACTGAGCATTTGAATAGTGGCTCCGGTTCCCGCCCTTTGGCGAAAAGTTTGCTGTCGCAAACACAAAGGTAAAAATGTCCGGCTGCTCATTCCCGCCAACCCACCTGAGCGAATAAACCTGAAACGAGCCGTTCCTCACATCCGAAAGAAACGTCGCAGTCTCATAGCTGCGAATGTCCAGCGCAATCCCCACCCTCCCCAGTTGCTGCTGCAGCACCGCCGCAAGCAACCTGGTCTCTTCCGACGAACTGGTCTTCATCGCCAAATGAAACCGCACCCCGCCCGCCTCCCTCCCAAACCCCGCCTCGTCCAGCAATCTTTCCGCCCGCGCCGGATCAAAATCGTACCGCGGCCCATCCCCGCTCCACGCCCAATGACTTGCCGGCAGCAGGCTCGCCGCCGCCCGCGCCCGCCCTCCCAGCAGCGTCTTGATAATCAATCCCCGGTCAATCGCGCAAGCAATCGCCTGCCGCACCCGTGCATCCTTCAACAGTGAATCGCGCAGATTGAACCCCAGGTACTGAATCTCCGTCCCTCCCGTCTCATCCACCTGCAAATCCGGCCGCGCCGCCAGCACCGCCAGCGAGTCCATGGGAAGGGAATTGACCGCCACATCCCCCGACCCCTTCTCCAACTCCAGCGACTCCGTAATCGCATCCGGCACCACCGCAAACCGCACCCGCTTCAGCTTCGGCACCACCGCCCAACTCGCCGGATTCCGCTCCACAACCACATCCTGGTCAGTCTGCTGGCTCACAAACCGGAACGGCCCCGTCCCCACCGGATGCTGCCAGAATTCCTTCCCGCTCCCCTCAGGAACAATCCCCATCGCGCCCGTCGAAAGATTCGTCAGCAGAAAATTATCCGGATGCTTCAAATGCAACACCACCGTCAGGCCGTCAGGAGCCTCCATCCAATCCACTGATGCGTACGACCCCGCCTTAGGCGAAATCACCACGCCCGACTTCATTGACTGAATTGTCCAAACCACATCCCGTGCCGTCAGCGCCCGACCATCGTGAAACCGTACCCCACTCCGCAAATGAAACACCAGCGTCAGCGGATTTGGTTGCTCCCAGCGCTCCGCCAGTGCCGGCGTAAATTGAAACCGCGCATCCCGCCCCACCAGCCCGTCAAACAGCAGTGCGTCAATCCGCTGCGACTGTGCATCCGCCCCAATCCGCGGATCCAGATTCGCCGGGCTGCTCTCAATCAAGAACACCACGGTGGCCGGGTCTCTCAACCTCGCCTGGCACCCCGCAAGCGCCAGCATCGCCGCCAGCGCCAGCCCCTTATACATAAGCAACCTGCCCCAGAATCGCCGCCCGCCCCGCTCCCGTCGCCGCCGGAACATTCCCCGCCCGCCGGTGCCACGTCTGCCAGGCCATCAGCGCAAAAGCCGCCGCCTCCTTCGCCTCCGCCGGCAACCCAAACTCCTCACTCACCGCCAACTCGCATCCCAACGGCTCCAGCCTCTGCGCCAGCATCGCCATCAGCGTCCGGTTCCGCGTCCCGCCGCCAGACACGATATAGTCCACCCCACCCTTCATCCGCGCTTTCACAAATCGTTTGTAGCCCTGCGCAATACTCTCCGCAGTCAGCGCCGCCGCCGTCGCAAGCGCGTCTTCGGGTTTCGCACTATGCCGCTGGCAAGCCGCCAAAAACTTCACCGCGTACTCCCGACCAAACTGCTCTCGCCCCGTCGTCCGCGGCGGTTTCAAAGCAAAATACGGATTCTTCATCGCCGCCTTCAGCACCGGCGCAATCACCGCTCCCGCCGCTGCCCGCGCCCCATTCCGGTCAAACGCCTTCCCAAACAGCTCCTGTGCCAGCGCATCCATCACCATGTTCCCTGGCCCAGTATCGAAAGCCACCACGCGCTCCGCCCCCGCCCCCGCAGGAATCGCCGTAAGGTTCGCAATCCCGCCAATATTCTGCAGCACCCGCCCGCATTTCCCATCCGCAAACAGCACATAGTCCAGCAGCGACACCAGCGGCGCACCCTGTCCGCCCGCAACCATATCCGCCGGTCGAAAATTCGACACTACCGGAACCCCCAGCGACCCCGCAATCAATGCCGCCTCACCCGCCTGCCAAGTGCACGCAAACTGTCGTCCGGCATACGCCTCCGCACGCGCCTGGTGAAAGAGCGTTTGCCCATGGCATCCAATCAAATTCAGCTTCACCTGGTGCCGTTTCAACGTCGCCGTCAGAGCCTCCGCATAAGCCACTCCCAGCCGCCAGTTCAGTCGCCCCAACTCCGCCGCGGACGTCGACTCTGCATTCATCGCCGCCAGCACCTTCCGTCGCAGCGCCACAGGATACCGAAACCCCTCGTGTGCCAGCAGCGTCAGCTTCGGCCGCAGTTTTCCCGGCGCAATCCGCACCACCGCCACATCGATCCCATCCGCCGACGTCCCGCTCATCACCCCGGCAACTGTCATCGTTTTTGCCTTCATGCTGGCAGCGCCTCCAGAGCCTTGGCAATTGTCTCCCCGAAGCGCAGAATCCGCGTCCGCAGCCCATCAAACTGCCGCGCAGACATCGCCGGCCCCGTCCCATCCGCGAACAGCATCCCCCGCACCCGCTCCATCCGTGCAGCCCGCTTCAGCAGCATCTCTCGAAACGCCCGCGACCGCTCCCCCTCCGCCATCAGCGCCTCGTAAGCCCGCAAAATCAGCTCTGGACTATGGCAGATCTCAACCAAATCCGTCCCCGCCCGCACCGCCTCCACCGCCGCTTCCTCAATCGGAAAAAACTTCAGAACCCCGCCCATTTCAAGATCGTCCGAGAAAACGATCCCTCGATACCCAATCCGCTTCCGCAGCACGTTCCCAATCCAATACCGAGACACGCTCGCCGGCCGCCCTTTCCCCGGCGTCCGAGGATAAGCCGCATGATTCACCATTACCATAGGCAGTTCATCGCGCAGTTCCCGATAAGGTGCCAGGTCCTCATACCAAATCTCGCGGCCCTCGCGCAGAATCTCCGGCGTCTCCAAATGCGAATCCAGTGTCCCTCCCCCCAGCCCTGGAAAATGCTTCCCGCACCCCACCACTCCCTGCGAAGCCAGCCCAGCCAGAAACGCCCGCGCATACTCCACCACCCCCGTCGCCGTCTCCGCTGCCGTCCGTGTCCCCATCACCTCAGCCGAGACCTGAAGCCCCAAATCCAGCACCGGCGCCAGCGTAGTATTAAACCCGAAAGCCCGCACCGCCCGCCCCACCAGCTCCCCATCCTCCCGCGCCAACCCGGTCTTTCCAGGCTCTTGACGCGCCGGGTGCCGGGAAGAAAATGAAGCTGGGTGCCCCCGGTCCCTAGCACTTGGGGACCGGGGATCCCTGGAATCCGCAGTCTTTCCCCGTGCTTGACCCGCCCGAGCAACCGCCTGCGCTGAAGGCAGCGCCCCAAGCGCATCCCGCAGCCGGTTCACCGTCCCGCCCTCTACATCCACGCACCGAAGTCCGTTCTCTGCCCCCAACCCGGTCGCATCACCCAGCAACACCCGAGTCTGCCGTGCATCCGCAATATTCCGCTTGAACAAAATGATCCCACCGGGCCGCACCAGCTTCAGCCAGGCGCGCTCCAGGCCCGTAAGCTCCGTCCCCGCCAGCCCCACCACCAGCAAACTCCCCGCCGCCCTCCGCAGATTCGTCATACTTTCTGTCCTCAAATGATTCGGCTTAAAAATTCGTACACGAAACGAGCTGTCATCCTGAGCAACCTACTCGCCTCGGCGAATTACGGACAATCAATGACCGCGCAAATACCCTTGATTTCATTTAACTTATACAACTGTCATCCTGAGCGGGTGATAAAACTTTCGCAACAAATTGATTTCATTGTGGATAACATGCAAGTTTTCCGCTGTGTAGGAACTGTGCAGGTAAATTGTGCAAATTTCAGCCAATTTTGGCTGCTACAGACCTCTTGGGCACGAGGAGCTAGGACGCGTCGCCCCTTCTTCCGAAGGTGAAGCTGTGCCCATACGCGATGTCGGTTCCTGCTGTTCATCTGCTAACGATAAGTGATCGCAGCAATCGCCGCATCTTCTAGTTTGTACCAAGGTCTATTGGGCTTTTGTTGATCAAATACCTGAACCACTTTATCGTTCTCATCCATTGGCTTGCTTCGTAATGTCAGGGGTTGAGTGATGTGCCCAGCTTCTCTCAGCCATTCCTATTGTTCATATCCTCTGCCGAGGATTTTTCTGGCTATAGCTACACTACAGATCGTATGTCGCCCTGACCCTTTTGGAACTGTCCAAATATGCCAGCCACGCGAGGGCTGCGATAGCGCTGGCTATGGCCTTAGCTCTGTCGTCATGGGAAGGCAAAGTCACCATGAACGTCAAAACAACGAGGATGGCATTGAGCGCCACTACGCACCAGAGAAATACCTTTGCCTTCTTCACCGCCCCCGGCCTCACGCGCCAAAGACAGGCACCGACATAGATGAAGAGCCCGGCAAATATGAAACTCAGAATTTCGTCGGTCATAAACGCCAACCGGAAATCGTGAAACATATCAGAGGTGGAGGCAGCTCCGAGTGATGCAATTATCGAAAGCGGGTTGAACACTGTCAGGCTAATACAAAAAAGGAGAAGCCAGCCGCGCACACCCTTATACCGGGGCACCGGCTCCATGATTAACTGATCGGTGGTCCGCTTTTCCCCCAAGCATGGTCGCTCGGAAAGATTCCGGGAGATAGCTTCAACTCCGCGCGCGCGAAGGGTCTGGCGTATCGCGTCGAATGCAGCGTCCGACCATTGCCCCTGGTCATTGTCCACCAAGATTGCAAGCAGTTCTTCTGTCGTCTTTTGATGCATGTTTCGTGCAATTTCGTCACGCTGCGCAACGGTCATGTCTCCCCTCCGCGATTGTAGTCCCCGCAACAGGGTGTTTTCGGTAACTCGGGTCGATACCCCTTTCCGTCTCGAAAAGGGTAAGTTTAGCCCCTTCCCTAAGCCCGCATCGTTGCGGCAATCTGTTGCCCCGTGACGCGGTGGCGCTTTACATTCACAACAGGGGCGGAACAGTGAGCGACTGCGAAGAAAAAAACCGACTAGCCATGGAATACGACGCGACCACGGCGAAGTTTTCGGAGGCGGTAAATGAACTTCGCCGCAAACTAGGAACCTCGGCCAAGGAAGACTACGAACGACTTGACCGCGCGGCTAACGAGGCTCGCGTGAAATCGGAACAAGCAAGATTGGCCCTTGAGCAGCACATCGCCGCGCATCGTTGCTAAGTCTCACAAAGGGTAAGCTTTGCGACACTTCGCGGACCCGCTGAAAATGCAGGCTTGCGGTTCTCAAGAGTCAATCGCAGCATGAGGGGCCGAAAACAGCCCTGAAAAAACCAAACTGACCCACCCATCTTCGCCGCATGTTCAGTGGTCAGAAGCGATGAAACCGAATGTTGATGCCGCAATCGCCAGTCGATGTCTCAGCCCTGGGCCTCAGGCAACGGATAATCGCATCCGACGTAGGAGCCTTCAGAGGCTCAGCCCTATATCCATACCCTGACTCTTTTCCTGCTTGGGAGTCTCGGCATTCTCATGTTGCGGCGGTTTCAAGTCGGGCGTGTGGGCGCTTTGGTGCGAAACATCATGACCCAAAGCCTGCGAAAGCTTTTCACGGTCGTTCGTAAATATCTGCGCGTCCCATTGGCCGCGCGAAACTGACACATAGGCCATGCGGTTATTGAGGAGGTCTTTTGCGCCGAGCTCCGTATCCACGTTGATGAGCACACAGTCTGCGGTCTGCCCCTGACTGGAGTAGCTGGTCACGGCGTAGCCGTGATCCAGATGCGGGTGCCGCTGCGGATCGAAGCTCATGCTGCGCTCGTTGTCCAGCTTCAAACGCATCGTGCCATCCCGAGCGATGCCTTCCACTGTTCCAAGTTCCCGGTTCGCAATCTTCAACTTCTGGTTGGGCGCGGTGAACTGGATGCGGTCGCCGACGGAGAATGCCTTCTCCTGCTCGCGGTAAACCGAGACTCCCATCTGGCGGCGCGGATCATAGGTCGTCTGTTCTCCGTTCGTGCGCAGAACCGTTAGCGTGTTTTCCCGTCCGTTCACTGAGACAACGCGAGTGTATTCGCCTTTCTTAATGCCAGTCTCCTGCGAGCTGCGCGAGTAGCGCAGAATATCGTTGGCCTGGTATTGCTGCGCCCAACTGCGGTCTGCACCAGTCATCTCCTGACGCGGCATAAGCGTCTGCACGGAGCGTTCTTCGCGGCTCACAACACCGCGCGATTGCAGC
>JBEKRU010000040.1:0-45832 GCA_049518435.1 Occallatibacter sp.
TCGTCGGGAGGCTTGGGGATCTCGGTGGGCGCGGTGGGGGTGTCGGGTTTTTTGGCGGCATCCGCTGTTATGAGGGCGGGCGGCAGGTTGGGTGGGGGCTGGGTGAGCTTAGTGCGGGCCATCAGCTCGGCAGAAGGTAATACTGAGAGCTCAAACTTGCCGGCAGGTGTGTTGGGGGCGATGGTTACGTCGGCTTGAATGGGGTTGAAGAGCTGCATCTCGACCTGGATTTTCCATGGACCGTCGGGCAGATCGTCGAAGGTGTAGAGGCCTCCCTGATCGGAAGTGGTGGTGAGCTTCTTTGTGCCTTGCGTAGCGGTGATGGTTGCTCCGGGAACGGGCAAGCCGCCGAACGTGACCTGGCCATGATATGCAGAGGCCGCGGCGGGCATGGAGGCGCAGAGGGACGCGAGGATGCTGAAGAGCGAGATGGCGAGGATTCTCCGGCATTGCATCATCTGTTTACTCCGGGGTGTTGCTAATTCTCTGAAGGTGCTTCAATGTGGTCGATGACAAGCACTTCGACCGGGGCTTTGGTTGCTTCCATTTTCAAGCCTAGCTGTTCTTTCACGGCGGTGAAGATAGAAGGGCCCAGCGGCGCCGCATTGTCCGCGGAGGCATTGGTGAAGTTGGCTGAATGATTGTCTGGAGACCAGGTGAGGGTGAGATCGTACTTGCCCTGCAGGCTGGTTTTGTCGATGACGATGCGGCCCACTTCCCTGCTGAGTATCTGCGTCATTTGCTGGGCCAGATCGGTCATGGTCACGCCTTCATCCGTGAGCGATCCGTTGTTCGAGGAACGGCTGTCTTTGTTGGGATCTTTTGCGGGATGAAGTCCGGGGCCGTTCTTTGGGGCGGCCACAAGAGCATAGACGGGGAACTCTTTCTGCTCCCAGTGGACGGCGAGTTTGAAGCGGTCGGCGAGCAACTGCTGGACCAACTGGTGCATGAGCAGGTTGCGCTGCAGGTATGGGAGTTTATCCATGCGCTCGGCGGTTGTGTCGTCGACCTTGGCATCAATATCAAATCTTTGGGAACCGAGCCAGTCTGGTCCGCCGAGGATCTGCGGGCCGGGGATAGCGTAGGCGTCGTACTGGATGAGGATCTTGATGGAGACGTTCTGTGCCGTAAAGCGGCCGTTGTTAAAGCCGGAACTGGAGTGTCCACCGCCAGATTTGTTGGGTTTGATAACGGCGACTTCGAACGCGGGAGGCGGAGATGGAATGGTCTTGGAATCGGGGATGGGTGGGGCAATGGGCGCGGCAGACTGGCCAAGTGCGGCGAGCGCGGCGAGGAGGGCCAGCGCGGCGCACAAAACGAGATGGCGGGGGGTCAAGGTGCTCATGAGATTCCGAGGCAATCGCATTGCATACTTCTTCAGAGGATCAGAATGCGTGGTGTTTCAGGCCCATTGTCTGACTGCACTACCTGGTTTGTGGAGTTTTGTGCTTTCCCACCCATTCGCTAAAAAGGCGCGAATGGATGGGGCACCTGTCTGTGTTCGATCAAACTGCTTCTTCTGGTTACGAAATAAGAACGACGAACGTTCCGGCTTAGTTATCCGATGGTTTGTCGACGTGGTCTACGACTACTACGTCAACAGGGCCTTTTTTCGATTCGAGTTTCAATCCCAACTGGTCCTGGACGGCAGCGAAGATTGAGGTTCCGGAGTTATCGGAGAGGTTCGCATTGGCACCGCCGCCGGACGCATCCATGGGCGCGTCGTCCGGCGTGAAGTGGAGGGTGAAATCGTAGATCCCCTTGATGGCGGTTTCATTTTGCACCGTCGAGTGGAGTTGCGAAGCAAGCTGGCGCGCGAGGCCATCCATCGACATCCCGGTAGCGGTCATCTCGAAGGACGTGGACTGGAAGCTCATGCGCACCATTCCTTTTTTGGTGGGATGGAGGGACTCATTCGCCGGGTCGGGATTGGCATCGTCGGGTTTCGACTCATGCAGTTTTGATCCGCCCTTGGCGACGACCAAGGCGTAGATGGGGAGTTGCTTTGTGTCGTGATGCAGGGTGAGCTTGAAGCGGTCGGCAAGCAGGGCCTGAAGCATCTGGCGTTTTGCCCGGGTGTTGTCGTCGGACTTCATTTTCTGCAACTGCTCTTCGAGGGCGGAGCCCGGCGAGGCTTCGACGTCGTAACGGTCATTTTCTATCCAGTCCGGGCCGCCGAGGACCTGGAAATCGCTTATGCCGTAGGCGACGCAGATGAGGGTTTTGACGGTTGCGCCGGCCGCGGTGAGCCTGCCGTTGGCGGGATAGCTGACCATGGTCCGGATGCTGCCGTCGGAGCTTGGCGCCTGGGGTTTGATGGAGGCAGCTTCAAAGACGGTTGCGGGCGCGGAGTTGATCGATGCTGGTGCGGGGGCCTGAGCTGTGGCGTTCTGCGCGACGATTACTAACCATGCGGCCGCAAGCAGCGCAAACTTTTCGCGGTGGGTGTTAAGGCGTGCGATGCGCTCAGTCATTCGGTACAGTCCTCGGTTGAGATGGGCGCTGGGCCCGGAACGCCAAAGTACGGTCCTGTTGCTGATTTCACCCGGGGGTTCTGTTATTTGACGTGCGTTGGGTGTATTCCGCTTTGACGGCCGAGAATTCCGAAATCGGATTTTGGTGTCCCCGGGTCCCCAAGTCGGGACCCTTCGACTTCGTTCAGGGCAGACTCGGGGGCACCCGGATAAATGCGGCAACAAGCTTCAATTGGCTGATGGCTTCTCGGCGTGGTCGATGACGATTACGTCGTCAGGGAGTTTGGCGGGGCCGATTTTCAAGCCGAGCTGCTCGGTGACCGCGGTGTAGAGGCTGGGCGGAGCATTGGGGTCTTCAGTGGGTGGCGGAGGGGTTGCGACGACACCGCGGAACTGGGCGAACTGCGAGTCGTCGGGCGTCCATTTCAGCGGGAAGTCGTAGCGATCGGTGAGGCCGGTTTGATCGACGACAGGCCGGTCCATTACGCCGGACTGCATCCAGGTGGCGAAGTCCTTCATGTTCATGTTGCGCACGTTCAAATCGCCGAGGGCGCGGAAGCCGAAACCCTGCGGATCAGTGGGTGCAGCCGTGGATTTGGTCATCTTGGGTCCACCGGGAGCGACGGTGATGGCATAGACGGAGAGTTCGCGCTGATCGTGATGGAACTTGAGCTGGAAGCGCTCGGTGAGCAGTTTTTGGACCATGATGCCCATCTGCTTGAGGTTGGGTCGGCCTTCGGTGTCGGGCTTGGCTTCAATGTCGAAGAGGTCGGTGCCGAACCAAGCGGGTGCGTCGACGATCTGCTTGGAATGAAGGCCATAGGCGAAGGCGATGAGGTCGTTCATGTTGGTGTTGAATGTGACAAAATGGCCGGCACGGAAGCCGAAGCCTTTGCCCTGCTTGCCTGGCTCACTGGGCTTGATGGTGGCCACATCGAAGCCGGGGTCGGCGTTGGCGGCCATGGGCGGGACGGGCGGGGGTGGCGTGGGAATGGTCCACTCGGTTGCCGGAGTGGCGCGGATATAGGTTAGAGGCAATGGGTTTGGACCCTGGCTCCAATTGCCCACGATTGAGTTTCCGTCGGAGCTCATTTTGCCTTCGTATGTTCCGCCGATTGCCGCTACGGCCATCTTTACCGTGCCGCTTTCCAGTGTGAGTTTGGATACCGGAATGGATGCGCCTCCCTGGTCGATGCTGTAGGCCGTCGCCGCGTAAGCACCGCCTTCACCCTTTGTTACTTTGAGCACAAGGCGGAGGTCCTGGCCGGCGTGGAGGGTGCCCTGCCAGGTGCCGGTTAGATCCTGCGGGTTGGCAGGGGTAGCGGATGGAGGAGGCGCCTGGACCACAGTGCTGGGGGCAGCGGCCGGCGCCTGCGCGCGGATTTGAGCTGCGGGCAGCAGGGCAAAGGCGGCCGTGAACGCGAGAGCGAATGCGAAAACGGGGCGAGACAGCATCTCGCAGGGCGAGCCAAGAGTGCGCACGAGAGACTCAGGGAGCATGGTGACATCCTTTTCTCCGGAGAAGTACCTGGCTCTGGAGAGGTGGAACGGTTGGACTATTTGAACCTGTCGAGGATATACCCGGTAAGACGTTGATACGGTGAATTTGGCTCGAAGGTTCCGGCAATTTGCGGGATCAGTTTGCTGCAGGTTCCGTTGTGGTTAGTTTGCTGATGGTCTTTCGACGTGTTCGATGACAAGCACCTGCACGGGGGCCTTGCGCGGCTCGAGCTTCAATCCAAGCTGCTCCTGGAGCGCGGTGAAGATTGAGGTTGGGGGATCGTCCGGCGTGGCTGCGTCGGGGGCTTGCGGTTGCGGGGGCTGCTGCGAAACCCCGTTGAGAACCCAGTCGTAGTTACCCTTGAGGCCGGTATCGTCGATGACGATGCGATTACCGAGCTCGGAGAAGTAGGAGAGCCAGTCGGCCATCATGTTCATGGGCCAGGCGCTTGCGGTGAACTGGTTGTGCGCGGTTGGCCGGAGTTGGGGAAGATGCGCGCCGGGTGGAGGGGGCGTTCCAGGCTGCGGGAGCGGAGAGACATCGACCTGCTTAATTTTTGGGCCGCCCTTGGCAACCACCAGCGCATAGACGGGGCGATCCCGCATCTGCATGCCGGCTTTCAATCCGAATCGGTCCACCAACAGTGCCTGCAGCATCAAGCGCGGCTGATCCATCTTCTGGTCGAATGCCATTTTTTTCCAGGCTTCGACTTCAGCGTCGGATGCCTTTGCCTGAATGTCGTAGTACTCGGTTGCGAACCAATCCGGAGCGCCTTCAATTTGATCGTCGGATTTGAAGTGGTATGCGAACTTGATCAGGTCTTTCAGGGAGGCGTGCGTGGCAGTGAAGTTGGCGGGGTTCAAAATTAAACGAAAGCCGGGCTTGGGGTCATTGTTGGGCTTGATGGTGGCTACTTCAAAGGTGGGCGGGTTCGGCGGTGAGGGTTGGGGCTGGGACTGCGCGTGAGTTTGCGGAGCGGGGACAAGGCTAACGAGGACGGCCAATAAGAGCAAGGCCGCGGGGTGCAACGGGATGTCTCTTCTGCTTCGTAGATTTCCCATTTGATCTTGATAGGCCTCGTTGGGGAATGCGGCTTGCTTGTGCATTGGTGGTTCTAAGAGAGGTAGTCATCCGATGCGGAGGTTTCTTACACGGCCGATAGAAAAAACCGCGGTCGCTCTGTCCGAAATCTGGGGAAATGATGGCGACTTATTGAATTCGACACCGAGGCACTGCGGTTTGTTCCCAAGTTGCTGCATATTTCTGCGGAATTCACAGGTGGGTTCTTCAGGCCGGGGACTAATTCTCGGAAGGTCTCTCGACGTGATCGATGACCAGGACATTTAGCGGGGCATTGGTTGGTTTCAGTTTCAGGCCGAGCTGGTCCTTGAGCGCTTCAAAGAAAGAGGTGCCTTGCAATGCGGGTTCGGCATTGGTTTCCTGCATGGCGGGGGCGCCGGAATCGGGTGTCCACCGCATCGTGAAATCGAAGGTTCCGGTGAGTCCGGTCTGGTCCACCACCGGGCGGCCCAGCCTGCCGGCATCGGGAAGAGTGTCGGCAATTCGCTTCATGGTGGTATCTCTTGAGCCAAGGAGCACTGTGTTGTTTGGTGCGGCCTCGACTGACTCCAATCCGCATGCACTCGGAAATATATCGGTGGCGCTTGCGGAAGAGCCGTTTACCGTTGGCTTGACGGTGTCGCACGGAGGGCCTTCGGCATGGGGTCGCAGGTTCGGGCCGGGTTTACCGGGCTTATCGAGCACAAGGGCGAGAACCGGGACCTGCTGGGTTTCGAAATGAATCGCCAACTTGAAGCGATCGGCGAGGAGAGACTGGACCATCAGGCGCATTTGAGCTTTGGTGGGATTGCCTTCGGCCTTCGCATTCACCTGGAAGTAATCCGTCTCAACCCATTTGGGAAAGGGGGCGAGCATGGCCCTCCTTTGTTCCGCTGACGGCCGAATTTGGTAGGCAAACTCGATGAAGACCTCCAACGGGAAATCAGCGGTGAAGCGACCCTCGGGATCGAAAGAGCCGAAGGTATCCGAACTATCCAAGGGGAAATTGGGCGGCTTAAACGAGTCCGGCTTAGTTAGGCGGATGGATGCAACGTCGAAGGTGAGTTTGGCGGGTGCGATTGCCTTTGCCTGTGGGGGGACCGATTGCGCTTGCAGTTTCACTCCGAGGAGCAGGCCAAGGATCAAAATGAGCGCAGAGACCCTGGGTGCAATCAGCATCGCGTTTTTATCGCCTTTCAATGTACGCATTCACATTCAGCCTGATTTGCCTGGGGCGCTGCCTGGCAAGGACTCGTTTACTTTGGCTTCGCTCTGAATTCTTCGATTAGACACCCGCCCTCCCCCGATTGTTATCGCAATGCTCAGTTTCCCAGGCAGGACAACAGTTTCAGCGAACCTGGGTTCAAGTGAGGGAGCGCTGTCCTGGATGTCTGGCAGGACGACGCAACCTGACAAGCGAGGAAGCCTTATGAAGAAGTGGATTGCATTTGGTGCACTGCTGCTGCCTATGATCCTGGCGGGATGTTCTCATCCGCAGCCGGTGGCTGTTTACGCTCCGCCACCGCCGGCTCTCAGCGACGCGGCGCGGCAGGGATATAACGCTGGATTCGAAGCGGCGCGACGCGATGTCGCCGAGGGAAAACCGCCGGGCGTGGAGAAGCATCCGCGGTTCCGGAATCCTCCGGTGCCGCCACCGCTGGTGGAGGAGTATCGGCACGGGTTCAGGGCGGGGTACGAGGCGTTTTTGCATCGGGGTGCGCCGCCGGCTGGGGAGTGATTGCGAGTTGAGGTCATTTGAAGAAGAACAAATGCAGGTCCTTCGACTCACCACCCCCGAACTGAAAAACGTTCGGGGCCCCATTCCCACCCCAGCGACGAAGACCTGACGCCGGGGACCCCGGTTCGCTCGGGATGGCATGCGTTGTTTTGCTTTGACCTTTCAAGGAGTTATTCGGGCTGGGTGGCGAAGTAATCGGCTACCTGCTGCCAGTTATCGACGCGGACGAAGCCTGTCGCGGTGATGTTATGGGGAGCGGTGTAGAGAATGCCCTGGCCTTCAAAGCGCTCGAGATTGCGGGGCAGGTCGTCGATGAGGTAATCGGCGCGAAGGATGGACTTGTTACCGCAGAAGACATAATGTGTGGGTGGGATGAAGGGAAAGTGGCGCTGGAGCCAGCGATATTTTGGGCCGAGCGAGTTGGGAACGGACATGGCCTGGGTGGCGATGAAGACTTCGAAGCGCCCGGAAAGCTGTTTGAGGACGTCCTGCGCGCCGGGCATCAAGGGCAGGTCTTCAAAGAAGTCTTCGGCATCGAGGAAGGCGCGAAGCTGCTGCTGGCGGTCGAGCGGCGTGATTTCCCATAGCGATTTGCCGGCCAGATCCTCAGGGCCGACAGTTTCATCGAAGGCCTTGTTGTAGCGGCGAAGGTGCTCGATGAGGGTGTCGGCCATGACCTCATCCATGTCTACGCAGATGCGGCGCATGAATCAGGCTCCGGCTTGATGGGGTTTGCGGACGGCGCGACCAACGCCGGGGATCGGTTCAGGTTGGGGTGCCTTTGCGGCCGGAGCCATGGCTGGATCCCAGTAAAGAATGCGGCCGCAACTGTCGCACGTAAGCATTTCGCCTTCGCGCAACTGGTTCCACATCTGAGGGCGGACGCCCATGCGGCAGCCGGTGCACTGCTGGTTGTCGACGCGAGCGATGCCTGTGCCGCGAGAGCCGGAGAGCCGGTCGTAGCGCACGAGCCAATCGGCCTCAATTAAGGGACGGAGGGCTTCGCGCTCGGCATTGAGGGTGACGAGTTCGGCGGTGAACTCTTTCTGGCGTTCTGCTGCGCGGACGCGGGTCTTCTCGAGAGCGCCGGCGAGGGATTCCACCTGGGAGCGGGCTTCGGCAAGAGCGGCCTCAGCAGCTTCAGTCCGCTCCAGGCTCGAGAATTCTTCGTTTTCGAGGCGGTCGGCTTCCGAGGTTTCAAAGCTGATTTCATGCTCGATCGCCGTAGCCTGCTCAGGGGTCTTGACGACGTCAAGCTGGGCGCGGAAGCGGACAGCCTTCTGTCGGTGCGTGGCGATCTCGCGATCGAGGCGGGTGCGAAGCGATTCTTCCCGTGTTAGGGACGCAGAGATCTCGGAGGACTGGCGTTCGGCGGCGGCAAGGGCGGCTTCCGCCTGGGCAACTTCTGTAGGAAGAGCGCGCAGTGCGAGCGTGATGCGCGTGCGCTCCAGGTCGGCGTTCTGCAGCTTTACGAGATTTTCAATTTGAGCTTGCATCCGTGACATGAAGTCTACGTCATTCACCGGGTATTAAGAAATAGGCGCCCCAGAGAGCGACCGGTACTTCGGTGCTGGTCTTCCCATCGCGGCCGCGCGGCGTGCATCCAATCTGCTGAGGCGGTTGGTGATGAGGGCGGACGCAGTGAGCGAGAATGGGAGCGGGCGGGGTGGGGGTTTGACAGAGAAGAAGGCGTCCTTTGGGCGCAGGAACAGGTGGGTTTTGTGGGTCGCGGGATGTCTTGGGCTGGTTGTGGCCGGATTGGCTGTGGCTGTGGCCGTGGCGCTGCACCATGCCGAGCCGTTTGTGCGGGCGCAGATTGTGTCTGCGCTTGAGGAGCGGTTTCATGCGCGGGTGGAGCTGGACAGCTTTCATGTATCCCTTGTGCATGGGCTGCGGGCGCAGGGACAGGGGCTGAGGATCTGGGCGCCGCGATCCGCTTTGACAACCGATGTGCCGGCCGGAGGGAGCGATGAGCCGCTGATTCGGGTAGCCGAATTCCGGTTTCGAGCGCCGCTGCACTACAAGCCGGGAACGCCGATCCGTATTTCAGTGGTGGAGTTGAAGGGGTTGGACGTTCGGGTTCCGCCACGATCGCGGTTTGCGCACGACAAGGGCAAAGATACAGAACTTGCAAAGGCGAACCCGAATCCTGGTTCGGATTTACTAAGCGTGCGTGTGGACACGGTGGAGTGCCTGGGAACGCGGCTGACGCTGGAGACGGACAAGCCAGGAAAACTGCCGATTGAGATTGCTATCTCGCGACTGAAGCTGACCGGTTTCAGGACCGCGAGCGCCGAAGATCCAGCGGACAAGGGCGAACCGGTCCTGGATTATGAGGCCGAGCTGACGAATCCCAAGCCGGTGGGGCGGGTTAACACCTCCGGAACGTTCGGTCCCTGGCACGTAGAGGATCCGGGCGAGAGTTCGGTTACAGGCGATTACGTTTTTAGCCATGCGGACTTGGGAAGCTTCAAGGAACTGGCAGGAACTCTTTCGTCGACCGGACACTATGGAGGAACGCTGCGCGATTTGACGGTGGATGGACAGACCGATACGCCGGACTTCCAGTTGAAGCCTTTCAACAATCCGCAATCGCTGCATACAAAGTTTCATGCCAAGGTTGACGGAACAAATGGCGACACATGGTTGCAGCCGGTGGAGGCCACGCTGGGGCACTCCCACTTTACAGCCGAGGGAAAGATTGTGCGCGTGGCGGAACCCGCGGAGAGTGGAGGGCCGCTGGTGAGCAAGGGACATGACATTGCTCTGGTTGTGAATGTGGATCGAGGGAGGATTGAGGATTTTCTGCGCCTGGCAAGCCACTCGAGTCCAGTTCTGAACGGCGCTGTGACGACGAAGACGACGCTGCACATTCCGCCCGGGGCGGCGCACGTGGTGAAGCGGGTGCAGTTAAAAGGGTCGTTCAACCTGGATGACGCGGTGTTTACCAGCGAAAAGATTCAGGACCGGATTCGGGATTTGAGCCTGCGTGGGCTTGGACGGCCGAAGGAAGTGAAGGCGACCGATCCGCAGACTGTCGACTCGACGATGAGCGGCGATTTTCAAATGGCGGATGGAGTGATTACGCTGCCGGTTTTGAAGTACGGTGTGCCCGGGGCGGCGATCCAGTTGAAGGGCACGTATGCGGTAGAGGGCGGCGCAATCGACTTTGCGGGAAGTGCAGCGCTGCAGGCCACCGTTTCCCAGATGGTGGGGGGATGGAAGGGGCTGCTGCTAAAGCCTGCCGACCGGTTCTTCAAGAAAGACGGCGCGGGGACTGAGGTTCCGATTCACATTTCAGGGACGCGGGAGGATCCGAAGTTCGAGGTGAATCTGGGGATGATAAAGAAGACGTCGCCGGAGACACCGGGGCAGAAATAGCGGGTTGACGCGAGAGGGGCTGAAGGTTCTCCATCGATCGCTGGAATGTGATAGTTTGGCTTGCGTCCCACCGTTGCCGGTATTACGAGCAGCGGAAGCAGACGAGACGAGCAGCGAACAAGACTAGGAGAACCGCAATGCACTGGACCGCAAGAAATGCAAGGACCATGGAGAGCTGCGCCTACATCCTGATCTCAGGGGTTTTGGCGTGCTTCGCTGGGGGGCAGCAATTGCCCGCCCGATCGCAAATTCAACCTATGCTGGGGGCTGCGGTATCGGCCTCTCAAGATACTAACGGCACCAGGAACGCGAGTGAGCGTGACTGGTGGAAGAACGCTGTGATCTACGAGATTTATCCGCGCAGTTTCCAGGATTCAAATGGGGACGGCATAGGCGATTTGAACGGGATTACAGAGCATCTGGATTACCTGAAGGACCTGGGTGTGGATGCGATCTGGCTATCGCCGGTGTATCCATCGCCGCAGGTTGACTTCGGCTACGACATCTCGGACTACAAGAACATCGATCCGCAATATGGGAGCTTGAAGGACTTTGACCACCTGGTTGCCGAGGCGGAGAAGCGGCATATACGCATTCTGATGGATATGGTGATGAACCATACTTCGGACAAGCACGAGTGGTTCATTCAGTCGCGTTCGTCGAAGGATAATCCTTACCGGGATTGGTACATGTGGCACGACGGCAAGGGCGAGACGGCGAAGGATAAAGGCCAACCGCCAAATAACTGGCAATCGGACTTTGGGCACTCGGCATGGGAGTGGGACGAGAAGACGCGGCAGTACTACTATCACAAGTTTTATATTCAGCAGCCCGATGTGAACTGGGACAACCCGAAGATCCATGAGGCGTTCAAGGACATTATCGCGTTCTGGCTGAAGCGCGGGGTGGGCGGGTTCCGCTTTGACGCGATTACGACCTTGTTCGAGGATCCGCAGATGCGGGACGACGAAGTGCTGAAGGACAAGGATGGGAAGCCGTACACGAATAATTACGGCGACATTGCCCTCAACGACACGATGACGAACAACCTGCCGGGTACGCATCCCGTGATGCAGGAGATGCGCGCGTGGACGGATACTTTCGGTTCGGATAAGTTTCCGGGGACGCGGGTGCTGATTGGCGAGACTTACTTGCCTAACATTGGCGAGTTAGCCAAGCAATATGGGACGCCGGATAAGCCGGAGTTTCAATTGCCGATGGACACGCAGATCGGCTTTATAAACAAGCTGGATGTTGCGTCATTCCGCGCCAAGCTGAATGACGTTGAGACGGGGATCAATGGCAATGTTCCGCTGCTGGTCTTCGACAACCATGACAACCCGAGGCTGGATGCGCGTTACGGCGACGGGGTGCATGACACGGAGATTCAGCGAGTGATTTCGACCATGCTGTTCGCAAGCCGCGGAACGTCGCTGTTTTACTACGGCGACGAGATCGGCATGAAAACTACGCCGCCGACACGCAAGGAAGATGTGAAGGATCCTGTGGGCCTGACGGGATGGCCGAAGGACAAGGGGCGCGATGGGGAGCGCACTCCGATGCAGTGGGATGCGAGCGCAAATGCGGGGTTCAGCAAGGCTGACGCCAAGCCTTGGCTGCCTGTGCCGCCGAGCGCGAGCACCGTCAATGTGGCGGCTGAAAAGGGCGATCCGAATTCGCTGCTGACGTGGTACAAAACCCTGATCCGTTTGAAGAAGACGAACGCGGCGTTTGCGCGTGGGGACGACACGATGCTGGATACGGCCAACACCAAGGCGCTGAGCTGGGTGCGGCAGGCTGCGGGCGCGCCGGCTGTGGTGGTGAGCGTGAACTTTACTGCCGAGCCGCAGACGGTGAACCTCAGCGTTCCTGGTGCGACGGGCAAGACGAAGACATTGCTGAAGACGCCGGGAGCCGCAGATCCAAAGGGGCTGGGACAGATTGAACTGGGGCCGTTCGGGGTGTTTATCGGGGAAGTGGAATAAGGCAGATTACAGGTTATAGATGACAGATTACAGTTAAACACCCGCGGCGAATTCCTCAGGTCGGAATTCGCCGCGGATGTTTGGTGGTCGATGTTATTTAGACGATCGAAGCCGGAACTTATTGGCTTAACGCGTGTGCTTTGATGACTTCATCGAGATAGTCGGGTTTGGCTTCATCGCGTACCAGGTGCGGGTAACGCAGGCCGCCGTGATAGTTGATGGCGGAGGTCTGGTAGTACTCGTCGACAATGACGAGAAGCGTGATGGGCTGCTTCGTATCCTTCGAGGCCTTGATTGCATCCTCGAGCAGGTCGTGGTTGTAGACCCGGCCATTGACGCCAACGACTTTCATGCCGGACGAGATGCCCGCCTCGAATGCAGGACTGCCGACGAATGCATCGCGTACAGTTCCGTCTTCGCCTAATTGCAGGCCGATGGAGTATTGATCGTCCTGATCGCCGCGGCGGCCATCCAGATGAGACGATTCGCTGTTAAACGCGAACTTCCAGCCGCCGTTTTCTATGCCGCCCAGCGGCGCCTCCGCGGACGTTGAATTCAGCCTGCTATGGAAGAAGGTTGCCCAGTCGTAGGGCGCGATCGAGTTGAGTGCAGCAGTGAGTTCATCAAAGGTGTAGGTCTTTACTTCCGGGCCGTTGTTAGGACCGCCGTGAAAAGTCTGGCAGAAATCATCGATTGATTTCTGCCCGTGCGATTCGCGGTGAATGATGGTGGCAACTTCAAGCCACAGCAGGTTGCCTTCGTCGTAGTAGTCCACACCGCGGCGCCAGTTATTCCAACCGCGGCCATTCATGCCGGGCTCGCCGATAGCGGTATCGAGCAATGGACGCCAGGTGCGGCCGGGTCGTCCGGGACCAAGCTGGGCGGAGATGCTGGCCATGTAGTCACGGTATTGCTCGGGAGTCCACAGGCCGCTGCGCGCGGCCAGCATGGGACCGAGGAAATCCGTGAGACCTTCGTAGCCCCACAGCAGGTCGGTTTCCATCGGCTGCTCAAAATAGGGAACGGTGAGGTCAGCGGGCCGTCGAAACTTGCCATTCCAGGAGTGGACGAATTCGTGCGCAAGCAGACCACCCAGGGCCATGCCCGCGTTGGGCCCAAGCAATGTGCGCTCGGGGAGGCGGCTGTCATTGGACTCGTGATGCTCCAGGCCGAAGTGCGCAACGTGATCGCTGAGGCCAAAGAGGAAGTGGTAATCGCGATAGTGGCGCGCGCCGAAGAGTTTGCCCGATTCGGCAACCAGGTTCGTCATCGCTTTTTGAATCTTCGGGCTCATGTCGAGAGCCGCTTCGCTGTCCGCAACCATGTCGATCTCGTGGTGAATGGGCTCCCCGGGCGGCGTGAGGTCGATGGCGCGATAGTATTGGCCGGTAACGACGGGTGAATCGACAAGCAGATCGAGCGAGATGGGCATGAAGGTAACCTGGTTGCCGGATTGATTGGCGATGGGAAGCGCGGTGCCGAATTTCCAGCCTTCGGGCATGATCAGTTTCGCTTCATAACTCAACTTCTGGGCGGGTGTGCCGCCGGGATAGAGAATGACGTCGTTCCACTCAAGAATCATCAGCTTGTCGGTAGCCGAGGTACCTTCGGGCTCGATGAAGTCGTAATCGGCGTTGAGATGATCGACGCCGGCGGGAATATCGACATGGAAAGTGAATGTATCCAGTAAATCGCGCTGCCATGGAATGGTGGTTCCATTGCCCTCAAACTTCAGCCCGGTGAGATTGGCGATGGGACCCTCTGGTCCGTGTTCGCCGGGTATCCACTTTGGATAGTAGAGAGTAAGGGGTCCCTGGCTGACGGGAATTACGAGATGCGCGTGAAGGAGTTTCTGCTGCGTTTTGGTCGCGTCCACGGTGAGGGTGATGGCTTGGCCGGCGAGAGTTAGTGAGGCCGAAGCGGCGAGCATGCAGAGGATGGTGAGATTAAAGAAAAAGCGACAGCGATACGATTGCATTCAACTGCTCCTTGTTCGAAAAAAAGACAAACACCATCTGTGAATCATATCGTCTCGAGGCGGATTATCGGCTCTGTGAGGCGCGTCACGTGCCGATGATCAAAGGCGAAAACGTAACCCGGGGTAATTCGGTGTCCTGTATAATCCGACGTTGCCCGCTACGGCTGGTGACGGAGGATTGAAATGGATATCGCTCTTGTAATCCTGGCGGCGGTTCTTGGAATCATTGCCTTGACTCTGATCTTTGGCAGTTTCTTTACGGTCAACACGGCGCAGGTCGCCATCATCACGCGCTTCGGCAAGTTTCTTCGCGTCGCTGAGCCCGGATTGAACTGGAAGACTCCGTACTTCGATTCAGTATCCGGGCTGGTAAGTCTGCGCGTGAACCAGATATCGCTGACGATGGAGACCAAGACAAAAGACAACGTGTTCGTGACCATTCCCATCTCCGTGCAGAATCGTGTACGTCCGGAAAAGGTATACGACGCGTTCTACAAATTGTCGGATCCGGTGGCGCAGATCAAGAGCTACGTGGAGCAGGTGATTCTGGGCCACGTGCCAAGCATGACGCTGGATGAAGTGTTCGCGTCGCAATCGAGCATTGCCGCGGCGGTGAAGCAGGAACTGGACGCGGACATGGCAACATTCGGATACGAGATTGTGAATGTGCTGGTAACGGATATTGTTCCCGATGAAAAGGTGAAGTCGGCGATGAATGATATCAACGCCGCGCAGCGCGAACAGGTGGCGGCGAACGCGCGGGGTGAAGCGGAAAAGATCCTGGTTGTAAAGAAGGCCGAGGCCGAGGCGGAAAGCAAGGCGCTGCAGGGACAAGGCATTGCCAATCAGCGCAAGGCTATCATTGAAGGATTGCAGACTTCAGTGGAGCAGTTCCAGAAGGCGGTTGAGGGCGCAACGTCGAAGGAAGTCATGCAGTTAGTGCTTGTGACGCAGTACTTCGACACGCTCAAGTCGATTGGCGAGAGCGACAAAACGAACACGCTGTTTCTTTCGCACAACCCGTCGGCGGTGAAGGAAGTCTCCGACCAGATACTGGAGTCAATGCTTGTGGCGGGGCGGGCCAACAAATAGTTAGTGGTGCAGAGTAACTTGCACTCTCAAGGTGCTTCGGGAGTTCTTGCAACCTATGATCCGTTGCGCACGCGCAGCTGAACCCCTCTTGAATCAGGCGTTAGCGGACCTGTGAGAAGTTATAGCCCAGCATGATCGGCTCATAACTTCTCATGGATCAGCATGCACAAGCCGAATGGGCAGGGACCGCATATGCGATCATCCCGCCGCACCTGCCGTGGCCGTTCAGGAGGCCTTCTGCAGCAGTTCCTGCTCAGCGCGCAGCCAGTCCTGCTCCGCAAATCCATCAATGTAACCGCGTTGTGCCCAATACCGCTGTGCGAGCTTCTCAATCTCTTCACGTGAAGGCATGACCGGTGCCGGGGCTGCCACAACTTTTTCTTTCTTCGCTGCGGTCTTGCGGGGTTTCGCGGGTGCTTTTGCTTTTGTGACTGTATCTGCCATGTATATCTCCTTAGTAAGTAGGATTTCGCCGCCAACATGCGGGGCATCTTCTATAGAATACAAAAACTGACGCTGGAAAGCGAATAACAACCGCTGGGGGCGTACCATTTTGCTCAATATGCGCTGAAGAAGTCCGCAGCTATTCGGGCTGCGGACCTCAGTTCTCTGTGGACTGCTCGATCTTATGGCTGTTTGGCGATTGCGGCTGTGGCGAGCGTGCCGCCGAGACCCATGGTTTCGATTGCGGAGGGCGGCACCAGCACCATGGCGCCCTTCTCGCGGATGGCTTCGTAGAGCATGTTCATGCCGCGCAGATGCAGGGCGCCTGGGTTGTCAGCGTAGACGCGGGAGGCTTCGGCGAACTGCGCGGATACCTGCACCTCCGCGTCGCCGAGTATGACGCGGGCCTGGCGCTCGCGTTCAGCTTGCGCCTGTTGAGACATGGCGTTCTCAAGCGCCTGCGGAATGCGCACGTCGCGAATCTCCACCGATTGCACGGTGATGCCCCAGGACGTGGTCTTTTCGTCCAGGATTTTCTGCAGTTCGCGGCCCATGGTTTCGCGCTCAGTGATCATCTGGGCCAGTTGGTGCCGTCCGATGGATTCGCGAAGAGCAGTCTGCGAACTAAGCGTGATGGCTTCCTTGAAATCCTCGACCTCAAGGATCGATTTCTCCGCGTTCCAGACCAGCCAGAAGACGATGGCATCGACATTGACGGGCACGGTATCGCGGGTCAACGTGGACTCGGCGCTGACAGTGGTGACGCGGACACGTTGATCGACAAATCGGCTCAGGGTATCGACGATAGGGATAATGAGAAACACACCCGGTCCGCGCAGGCCGCGATAGCGCCCGAAGCGAAGCACAGCGACCTTCTGCCACTGATCGACAACCACGATGGCGAAGAGAAGGTAGAGGCCGATGAAGACACCGAGCAAAACGAATACCGGCATGTTAGTCAGCCGGGTGGCGGCGAGGCCTGCGACAACGCAGACTATGGATGCGGTGATGCCGACGCTTGAAAAGTTCTTATACGAATTCATGGTTCCTCCTTACGTACCCGCTACTTATGCTTGAAGTCTTCGTCTGGTGAGAGCTCGCGCAAAGCCTTTATCAACTGCTTGAGAGTGAAGCCGGCGGCTCCGGCGCGCGAAACGAATTCGCCGGTCAGTTGCGCAAGGATGCGCTCGTGGTCGTTTTTGGAATACTCGACCTTGCGGTCGGAGATGAAGGTGCCGGTGCCCTGCTGAGTGTCGAGGAGTCCGCGAATCTCCATCTCCCGGTAAGCGCGCGACACGGTGTTGGGATTGATGGTGAGGTCGACGGCGACCTGGCGCACGGTGGGGAGCTGAACGCCTACGGTGAGCGCTCCTGAGGCGATGGCCGCCTGTACCTGGTCAATCAGTTGACGATAGACGGGAACGCCGCTGTGGGCGTCGAGGCGAAAGGTGAAGGGCTGAAGTTCGGCCTGGGTCGTGTTTTTTCCATCTCGCTTTATGAGTACAATAATGTACTACTTCACTAGTACAATGCAAGAAGATTCCAAGAATTATTTTTCGTGCAGGATTATCCGTCTCTTTTTGCAGGCGCGACAGTACGCAGTCAGAAAGGCGTAATGAGGGGGGATGGCGAAAAAGGGGGGCGTTCCCAACCTTCCCCCGGAGGCCGGAGGAAGATTGGGAAACTTACACGAGGGATAAGGCAACGATTGCAGGTGCAGTGGTACAAAAATGATCCTGAATCGAAATCCTGCCAATTCAGGAGGCAGGCGAATCTTTCGATTGGTTATTTCACGAGCAATTTGCGGTTTCTTCCGCGCAGAACCGCGAGGGTTCCGAAGAGCAGCGAGAGTCCACTGGCTGCCATGCCTGGATCCACCTCGGGTGCGGGCTTTGTTTTGGGCGGCGGTGGTGGTGGGGTAGGGGGCTTGTGATTTGCTTGGGCGCCGGCAATGGAAGACGCCCAGAAGGCCATTATGAATGTCAGAACTGCATACTCTAAGAACTTCTTCATATGTTTTCCTCTCTCAGTTGTAGTTGTGTTGCAAGATCTCGTCGGCGAGGGGATCGGGGTAGCCAATTGTCACTCGTTCTTCTCGCTGGACTTGACTTGCACGGGCCCTGGAACACTTCGCCGGCGGTGTCTTCTGTGTGGGGAAGATTCCAGCAAAGTTATGGAGACATCCTGGCCCTTCGAATACATAGTGGTCACAGAAAGTAAAACGTGACAGGTGGGGGCTTTCCTTTTGATACACGCAAGGCGAGTTGCCCGGCAGCGGGCTAGCGTGTTTGACTGGTGGCCGTGAATGGGGGACGTGATGGGCTATATTCTTGCGCTTGACCAGGGAACTACAAGTTCGAGGGCAATTCTTTTCGACGAGGCGGGAACGATTGTTGCGACGGCGCAGCACGAGTTTCAGCAGTTCTATCCGCAGGCGGGATGGGTGGAGCACGATCCGACGGAGATTTTGACCAGCCAACTCTCCTGTGCTGTGGAAGCGCTGGGACGAGCCGGGGCGAGGCCGCGCGATGTGGCGGCGATTGGAATTACGAACCAGCGCGAGACCGTGATTGTGTGGGAGCGGGCTACGGGGAAGGCGATTCATCCGGCGATTGTGTGGCAGGACCGGCGGACGGCTGCGCGCTGCTCGGAGCTTGAGGCGAACGGGGTGGGAGACGATGTTTCGAATCGCACGGGCCTGGTGCTGGACCCTTATTTCTCGGCGACCAAGGTGGCGTGGATCCTGGACAATGTGACCGGTGCAAGGGCGCAGGCGGAGCGGGGCGAGTTGGCGTTTGGGACAGTCGACAGCTGGCTCATCTGGCATCTGACGAGCGGAACGAAGCATGTGACGGATGTGACCAATGCTTCGCGGACGCTGCTCTACAACATTGTGAAAGGTGAATGGGACGAGGAGTTGCTGCGCATCTTTGGCATCCCGGCAAGTCTGCTTCCGGAGGTGGTTTGGTCGAGCGAGCGTGTCGGCGAGGTGACGACATCGCTGGGGTTGGGCGGTATTGAGATCGCCGGTATTGCCGGGGACCAGCAGGCGGCGCTGTTTGGGCAGTTGTGCTGGAGCGCGGGCGAAGCCAAGAATACGTATGGGACCGGTTGCTTCCTGCTGCAGAACATTGGCCGGGAGTTTGTCCGGTCGAAGCATAGGCTGATTACGACGGTGGCGGCGAGCGCGGAAAAGCGGCTGGAGTACGCGTTGGAGGGAAGCATTTTTATCGGCGGAGCTGTCGTTCAGTGGCTGCGAGACAATCTGCGGCTGATTGGGTCTTCAGCTGAGGTCGAGAGCCTGGCGGCGGGCGTGCCGGATGCGGGTGGCGTGGTGTTTGTGCCTGCATTTGTTGGACTCGGCGCACCGCACTGGGATGCGCATGCGGGTGGACTGCTGATTGGGCTGCGACGCGATACCAAGCCGGGACATATAGCCCGAGCCGCGCTTGAGAGCATCGCGTACCAGGTGGCGGATGTGCTGGAGGCGGTGGAGAGCGAGACGGGAACTCCGCTGGCGGCGCTGCGGGTGGATGGAGGAGCTTCGGTGAACAACCTGCTGATGCAGTTCCAGGCGGATGTGCTTGGAGTTCCGGTGGTACGGCCGCAGGTGACGGAGACCACGGCGCTGGGAGCTGCGTATCTGGCGGGATTGGCGACGAGTTTCTGGGCGGGACCCGATGAGCTGAAGGCCAAGCGCGAGGGGGATGTGCGGTTTGAGCCTCGGATGGAAGCGGGCGAACGGGAGGCGCGGCGTTCGGTGTGGCGTAAGGCTGTGGAGAGGGCGAAGGGGTGGACGGGTTAGAAGCAGCTATCGGCAAACAGCTGTCAGTCAAAGGCTACTAACGCGAATTGGAGTTGGCGATGCGGCGGGAAGAGATGTTGCGGCGGATCAGAGAGCGGGCGGGGCAAAACGAGCCCTGGGATATTGCTGTCATCGGCGGAGGGGCGACGGGGATGGGCGTGGCCGTGGATGCGGCGGCGCGCGGGTTGGCTGTGGTGCTGGTGGAGGCGCACGACTTTGGCAAAGGGACCAGCAGCCGGAGCACCAAACTGGTGCATGGCGGGGTGCGGTACCTGGAGCAGGGCAACGTTCCGCTGGTGATGTCTGCGCTGAAGGAGCGCGGGTTGATGCGGCAGAATGCGCCGCACCTGGTGCATGACTTGGCCTTCGTGGTGCCGAACTATTCCTGGTGGGAGGCGCCGTTTTATGGAATCGGCTTGAAGCTGTACGACCTGCTGGCGGGCAAGTATGGGTTCGGCGCGTCAAAGTTGCTGACGAAGAGCGAGACGCTGGAGCGGTTACCGGGTCTTGAGCCGGAGGGGCTGACTGGCGGAGTGGTTTACTACGACGGGCAGTTTGACGACGCACGGTTGCTGATTCATTTGGCTATGACGGCGGTGGATCATGGCGCGGCGCTGGTGAATTATTGTCCTGCGACGGCGGTGCTGAGGGATGCCGATGGATACGTGAATGGATTGTGTGCGCGGGATGCGGAGACGGGCGAGGAATTCCAGATTGCGGCGCGCATGGTGGTGAATGCGACGGGAGTGTTCACTGACGAGGTGCGGCGCATGGCTGACCCCGCCGCGGAACAACTTGTGGTGACGAGCCAGGGAATCCACCTGGTGTTTGACCGCAGCTTTCTAAAAGGGGACACGGCACTTATGGTGCCGCGAACCAGCGATGGGCGGGTGCTGTTCGTGATTCCGTGGCATGGACATGCGGTGGCGGGGACGACTGATACGCCGGTGGATGCGCCGAGCCTGGAGCCGCGAGCGCTGGAAGAGGAGATTGAGTTCGTGCTGGAGACGGCGGGACGGTATCTGAGCCGGCCTCCGGGACGCGAGGATGTGCTGGCGGTGTATGTGGGGTTGCGTCCGCTGGTGAAGGGCGACGGAAAGACGTCGGCGCTGTCAAGGGATCATGTGATTCACGTGGACACGTCTGGGTTGCTGACCATTACTGGCGGCAAGTGGACGACTTACCGGCACATGGCGGAGGACTGTGTGGATCATGCCATCACGCTGGGCAAGCTGCCGGATGTGGAGTGCAGGACGAAGAACCTGCGGATCCATGGGTACACGGAGGATTCCGCGGCGCTGGGCAGTTTGCAGGTCTACGGGTCGGATGCGAAGGCCATCTGGGCGCTGGCCGAGGACCCGAGGCTGGCGGTGCAGCTTCATCCGGAGTTGCCCTACGTTGCTGCCGAGGTGGTTTGGGCAGCGCGGGCGGAGATGGCGCGGACAGTGGAGGATGTGCTGGCTCGGCATACGCGGGCGCTGTTTTTGAATGCGCGGGCGGCGGCGGCCATGGCGGAGCCGGTAGCGCGATTACTGGCGGCGGAATTGGGGCGGGATGAGGTTTGGGTAGAGACGCAGGTGAAAGAGTTTTGCGGGTTGGCGGAGCAGTATCAAGTGGTTTAGGTCCGTCGCTTCACCTTCTTTCGGTGTGCAAAAGAAAGCGACGATCGCGGTGGGCGGCATCTAAGATGCAGGCAAGGTTGGACGATTCCCCAGGAGGCATGAGATGGCAGCGAAATGCACGCATATTGCGGAGCACATGAAGAAAGTGAAGCCGCGGACGAAGGGTTGCGAGGAGTGTTTGAAGACCGGGGACACGTGGGTGCATCTGCGGATGTGCCTGGAGTGCGGGCACGTGGGCTGCTGCGACTCCTCACAAAACAGGCATGCGCGAGCGCATTTCAATGAAACGAAACATCCGCTGATTCAGTCCGCGGAAAAAGGCGAGGACTGGAAGTGGTGCTATATCGATGAGGCGTATGTGTAGGTCGTCGTATGTCGCTATTCGACGCGGAGGGCCTGCATGGGGTCAAGTTTGGCGGCGCGGGATGCAGGAAGCCAGACTGCGAGCAGCGCTACGGCGGACAAGATGAGGGGGACGCTGACGAATACGATCGGATCCCAGGACTTGACGCCAAAAAGGAAGCTGGCGATGAGGCGTGTTAGTCCAAAAGCGGCAGCAATGCCGAGGACGGCGCCAATGATTGCCAGGCGCATGCCATGCCACACGACCATGTTGCGAATATTGGAGCGACCTGCTCCGAGGGCCATGCGGATGCCGAGTTCCTGGGTTCGCTGCTGGACGGAGTAGGCCATGAGGCCGTAGATGCCGATGGCGGCGAGGATCAAAGCAACCGCTCCAAAGATGGTGAGCAGCATCATGTTGAAACTGTCGCGCGCCGTTGAGCGGGAGACGACTTCTTCCATTGGCCGGACGTGGGCGACCGGGAAGCCCTTGCTGGCCTGGCGGAGCTGCTCTGTAACGACGGCGATGGCTTGACGGGGGTCGCCGTGGGTGCGCACGACCCAAGCGACGGGGCCGATGCGCGCGTTGAGGGCTGTCATGCCGTCGGTGACCTGCGCTTCGGGGACGATCATCAATGGATGCGGATCCCGATTGAGGCCGCCGTCGTGGATGTCGCCAACGACGCCGATGATCAGGCGGGCGGGCTCATCGAACTCCGGGCCCACACCTTTTCCAATGATCATCTGCTGGCCGACGGGGTCTTCCTTGGGCCAGTACTGCTTGGCCATGGACTGATTGATGAGGACTACGCCGGGAGCACCGGTTGAATCGCTTTCATTGAAACCGCGCCCCCGCAGGATGGGAATCTTGAAGGCACTGAAGTAGCCGGGTGAGGCATTCATCCATCCGGCACCTGGGTCCTGACCATTGTTGGCGGGCGGTCGACCCACCACGTGGAAGGGCAAGCCGAAACCGCCTTCAAGCGGCAGGCAGCAGGTGGAAGCGGCCACTTCGACACCGGGGAGGGCGTTGAGACGATCGCGGCCATCGCGGGAGAGCTGAGCAACGCCGCCTGTCTTTTGGAAACGGTCGCCGGTCAGCGACATTTCGAGGGTGAGCACGTTGTGTGCGTCGAAGCCGGGATTGACGCCGCGCAGCGCGATGAAGGTGCGGATGAGCAGAGCGGAGCCGATGAGAAGCACCAGGGCCAGTGAGACCTCGGCAATGACGAGCACGGAACGAGATTTGCTCTGGCGGAATCCGGTGCCGGAGCGGTTGCTGCTTTCCTTTAGTGATGAATTCAGGTCAGTACGCGAGGCTGCGATAGCGGGGAAGACCCCGAAGAGAATGCCGGTGAGAAGCGAGACGGCGAGGGTGAAGAGGAGAACGCGCCAGTCAAGACCGACCAGGGCGCCATCTTCGCCAATGCGCGGAAGGCCGGCGGGGCTGACGGCGAGCAACGCGCGCACTCCGATGAAGCCGAGGATCAGGCCCAGGATGCCGCCGGTGGCGGAGAGCAGCACGCTTTCCGTGAGTAACTGACGGATGATGCGGCCGCGGCCTGCACCGAGGGCGGAGCGGATGGCGAACTCACGCTTGCGACTGGTGGCGCGGACAAGCAGGAGATTGGCAACGTTGGCGCAAGCGATGAGCAGGACCATGCCGACGGCGCCAAGCAGGACAAGCAAGGACTTGCGCACGTCGCTGACGATTGTGTCGCGAAGGGGCGCAACGATGAAGCTGGCTTTCGGATCCGATTCCGGCCAGGTGCGGTGGAACTGCTTATAAGCAAGCTTCATTTGTGCGTTTGCCTGGTCGAGTGTGACGCCGGGCTTGAGCATTCCAGCGGCCTGAAAATAGTGGCCCTGGTTGGTGCTGTTGGGCTCGAACTGGAAGGGGAGCCAGATCTCGGCCTCGGGGTCACTTTGAAAGGATTTTCCAAGGACGCCGAGGACAGTGTACGGCTCATTGCCCAGCGAGAGCGTGCTGCCGATGACGTTGGGATTGCCGCCAAACTTGCGCTGCCACAGGCCGTAGCTCAACACCACCACCTTGCCGCCATTGGGCAGGTCTTCCTGGGGTGTGAACGTGCGGCCCAGCATGACGGGCGCGCCGAAGAGGCGGAAGTAGCCCTCTGTGACGTGCAGGCCGTGAACCTGCTCGGGGCGGTCACCGGTGATGTTGAATCCGGGACCACTGAAGTCGTACGCGGCGACTTCCTGAAAGGCGCTGGTCTGCTGTTGCCAGTTGTGGAACTTGGTAATGGAGGCGCCGGACCAGTTGCCGTCGGGCTCGGCGTTTTGGAACTGGACAATGCGATCGGCGTCGGGGTAGCCGAGGGGCTTGAGCAGGACCGCATTGACCACGGTAAAGATGGCGGTATTGGCGCCGATGCCGAGGGCCAGTGCTGCGACCGCGGCAATGGTGAAGCCGGGGTTCTTGATGAACATGTGCAGGGAATGCCTGATGTCATTCCAGAGGTCGGCCATGGGTGCCTCCAAATTGGCGGAGAAATACTTGGAGTCTTAGACGCAAACGGGCGCGGGTTTGTTCAATGTTTCATTGCGGGCAGCGGTGCACGGGAAAGCTGTCCCGGGTGGGACGACGGGAGTGGATCAGGCCAGCTCCACTTCGATTTTCTTGGCGTCCGCGTTGAGTTTAAGGATTTTGAAGGTGCGGATTTGGCCTTCGGCTAATGGCTCGGGTTGTGCTGCAGTCGCTGGCGCGTTGCCCTTCCAGCGCGCGCTCAGGAGCGACGTCAGCGAGGATAGGTCGGCTTTGCCCTCGGTTTTTGCCGCTGCCTCTGGAGCCGCCGGCCCCGATGCTTTGATGCGGCACTGGGCGCGAATTCCCTCCCCTAACTCAACTACGGAGGAGCCGGCATCGAGCTGCATCACCCGGCCTGAGACGATGTCGCCGGGTTTGTGCTCGGCGATGTACTCGTCGATGCTGGTGGGGATGAGCTGCTTCATGCTGAGCTTGATCTGGCGCTTCTCGGTGTCGACAGCGAGGACCTGGGCCTGGACAACCTGCCCGGCGCGGAGCACGTCGGAGGGGTGGTTAATGCGGCGGTCCGCGACGATTTCGCTGACATGGACCAGGCCCTCGATGCCGTCGGCAATTTGAACGAACGCGCCAAAGGCCATGATCTTGGTGACCGGGCCGTCCACCTGGGAGCCGACGGGGAATTTGCGCTGGGCTTCGGTCCATGGGTCGACGAGGGTCTGCTTCAGGCCGAGGGCGATGCGCTTCTCTTCCGGCTTGACGGACAGGATGACAGCGTCGACGGTGTCGCCGGGCTTGAGGATGTCGCTGGGATGGCGAACCTTCTTGTTCCAGGCCATCTCCGAAATGTGGATGAGGCCTTCGAGGCCGGGCTCGATTTCTACGAATGCGCCGAAGTCCATAAGCCGGGTGACCTTGCCGGTGACGCGCTGGCCGATGAGCAGGCGGGCGGGCGCCGTTTCCCAGGGTTCGGGCTGAAGCTGCTTGAGGCCGAGGGAGAGCTTCTTGGTGTCGTGGTCGATTTTGAGGACTTTGACCTGGAGTTCCTGGCCTACGCTCAGCACGTCTTCCGGCTTGGCGACGCGGGCATACGCAATGTCGCTGACGTGAAGGAGTCCGTCGATACCGCCAAGGTCAATGAAGGCGCCATAGGGCATGAGGCTGCGGACTTTTCCGGAGACGACGTCGCCCACTTTGAGGGACGCCTGCATTGCGTCATGGCTGGCCTGCGTCTGGGCGCGGGCCTGCTCCTCAAGCACTACGCGGCGATCTACGACGACGTCCTCGTCGGCAACGTCGAGTTTGGTGATGCGGCAGGTGATTTCGGTTCCTACAAGTTTTTCGAGCTCGATGGCGTCGCGGGTACCGCTGCGGGAGGCGGGCATGAAGGCGCGCACGCCTACGTCGACGCGCAGGCCACCCTTCACGACTTCCGTTACGGTACCGACGATGGCGATCTTGTCGGCGAATGCGGCCTCGAGAGCGGACCAGTCTCGAGGCTGGGCGACTTTGAAAAGCGAAAGCTGGTAATAGCCTTCCTCGTTGCGGCCTGTGACGGATACGGCGCATGTAGCGCCGGGCTTTATGGATTCAGCATTGTTGGGAAATGCGGAGCGGGGCAGCACGCCTTCGGTCTTGTAGCCGATGTCGAGGAAAACCTCCTCGGCGGAGAGCGAAACGACTGTGCCCTGCAACTGCCTTGTGCCGGGCGCGGCCTTGTGGGAGTGGGTCTTCTCGAAATCGCGGAGCAGGTCGCCGAACGACTCCTCCGGCTCCTCCGGGGCTGGCGGCGGCTGCGTTGGGGCGGGTGCGGGTGCGAGCGCAGCGATTGTGGCGGCTTCCGTCTTTGGGGGTTCGCTGACCGGAGGCGGCGGGGCGGGGGGCTCGTCCTCGGGGGACTCGGCGGGGGGCGGATCGCTGAGCGGCGGTTCCGGCGCGGGGGGATCATCGACGGGCGGAATGGCGGTGGGAGGTTCCTGGACCGAACCGGGGTCCTTCATTGTTTCGGGTTCAGTGATGATGTCAGCGGACTCGGGGTGATTCTCGTTAGACATGGCGGCAACCTGTTTCATTCTCACACGATTGGACGGGGAGGGGGAGAAGGCTGGGTGGTTATTGTCTGGGGTTGTGGGCCTTGTGCAGGAAAAGGGCTCAGGCATCGTGCCCGCTCACTGTTCCTGATCCGGCTCCAGTATCTCTGAGGCGGCAACCGGCTCGTGAACCAGAGTGGGGGTGGTTTCCGACGCGGCAGCTTCAATCGCTGCCGGGCTAGCGGCGGTGATAGTTCCCGGTTCATCCAACCAGAGGCGCCAAATCCACCACACGATCACCACTAGAAACACGACTTCGCTGCTGTTGAACAGCTTATCCCGGAGTCCCACCAGGCGCTCATACTCTGCCTGGCTGTGCGGAACCGCCTTGAGGACGATGAGATCCCAAACGCCGTCGCGGATGAGTTGCGCGATGGCGGCGGTCGAGAGGCCAGTCACAAGGGCCTGCGCATGCGAGCGCCAGCCTGCCTTGTAACGCCGTCCGAAGAACAGAACCAGCAGACCCAGTTCGACCGTGAGGACATTGAGCAGCAGTTCGCTCTTTTGCGAGAAAAGCTGCATTCCCCCCAGCAGACCCAAAACGGTATCCGCCTTCAGGGTCTTCATGGCCGGCCACGGTCCCCAGACGGCCACCACGCCGCAGGCGACAGCGAACAGAACGGGCGTGAAGATGATCCAAGCCCGCCGCCCGAGGCCAACAAACGACCTCCGCGCCAGTTCCACCAGGACCAGCAGATTCACAATGGCTGTTAAATCAGCCAGCGGGATGAACAGCTCATAGAAGCTGATGGGCGCCATCTTCCCGTAAAGAAGGCGGCTGGCCAAAAACCGGAAGGTGATTAGCACGATGCTGATAGTGAACCACTTGAAGCGCTTGTAGCGGTCCCGGCCGAGCATTACGACAAGCAGCACAAGGAGCGCTGCAAAGGTGGCCGTCCAGAGTACCTGGGCGGTCGTCCAACCAAAATTCAAATGCATTTTCGCCTTATCCGCGTGCCCGGCCCACTCGCGCGGGCCGCACCAGTCTCTTCCAGTTTAACCGGCTGCGGGGAGTTCCTGCGTTGATGAGGGTGTCGGTGCGACCGCCCGCTTCGCACACGGACTGCATAATTGCGGGGCAGGAAATAATCGGAGGGATGGACTTCGAGGGGAAGCAAAGTTAAATATGGTGCGCCCGGAGAGATTCGAACTCCCGACCTAACGCTCCGGAGGCGTTCGCTCTATCCAGCTGAGCTACGGGCGCGCTCTCTAAGCATATCGTACTTTGGGTTCCGAAGGCGCATTGAGCCAGCCGTGCCCTGCTAGGCCTGTCGGGCGTCGCGCTGTGCGCGCAGTTCTTCCATCACGCTCTGGATGAGGGCTTTTGCGCCCTCCATGCCGGCCAGAACCGCCTGCAGATCGAGCGCGGGTTTGGATGGGTTGCGGGTGGACGCGCAGTAGACTCCGTGCTGGCCAACCAGGATTAGCGAGTCCGTCAGCAGATCGAGCGCCACGGCAAGGCGGCCGCGCTCTACGCCCATCATGAACTCGTGTTTCTCCAACTCCGCTCGTTTCTCGTCAAAAATGTTCATAGACAAAGCCTAAACGAGAAGGCGGACTGGGCCTGAATTCGCCCGGTTCCCAGACGGAAAAAGAGGTGCGTCGGGCGAGCCTGCTGATAAAGTGCAAAAAAGGAGACCGCCATGGAGCACGACGCCAATCACCCGCGCTGGAAGACTCTGCTGGCGTTCGCCATTATTTATTTCGTTTGGGGCTCGACGTTCCTTGCAATTCGCATTGGGGTCAAGGAACTTCCGCCGCTGCTGTTCGCGGCGATGCGGTTTTTCGCCGCGGGCATCCTTCTTTTTGTGTGGACCCTGACTCACGGGGAGCGCCTGCCGATCCGCCGCCAGTGGGCGTCCATTTTTCTGCTGGCGTTCCTGATCTTTGTCATCGATTACGGCTGCCTGTTTTGGGCCGAGCAGCGCGTTCCGTCAGGGATCGCCGCTGTGATGATGGCGACCATTCCGCTGTTCACGGCGCTTTCCGAGATTCTCTTCCTGCGCACGCAAAGGCTTACGGTTCGGCTGGTAGCGGCGCTGCTGATCGGGCTTTGCGGGGTCGCGGTACTGGTGATCCGTTCGTTCAATATTGGCGGCCAGCCCATTCAGCCGATCGGCGCACTGGCGCTGATAGCGGGGTCGCTGAGCTGGTCGGGCGCTTCTGTGCTTACGCGCAAGCTTCCGCTCCCAAAGTCAAAGATCATGAGCTCAGGGTCGCAGATGCTCGCCGGGGGAATCCTGCTTACCGTAGCGGCCGCGGCGTTTGGAGAGTTTCACGGATTTGATCCGCTCAAAGTGTCGGCTGGGGCTTGGTTCGCATTGCTTTACCTGATTGTGGCGGGGTCCATCATCGGGTTTACCGCATACCTGTGGCTGTTGCATCATGAGTCGCCCACAAAAGTGGGCACGTATGCCTACGTGAACCCAGTGGTTGCGGTAATTCTTGGGTACCTGATTGGCGGCGAGGCGCTAGGACTGCGAACGATCCTGGGTACTTTATTTGTCCTGATCAGCGTGGTGGTTATCACCACCACGCGATCAAAGAAGCCTGTCCTCACGAGCGAAGCTAAAGTGTAGAGCGAAACCAGGGTTACCGTGTCCCGTTAAGTTTTGTGCCGGCTTGCCGCTCCCTGATGGTCGCGTCAACTTGTGGTCCGTGCTTTCGGGATACAGCAGCCGTGGTTACTCTTTAGCCGCTCGCAATGCCTTAGACGTCCAGTTTGCGCATGTACTCCGCATCGAGCCTGAGAGCCTCAATCGGGTCGAGATCGAATTCCTCCTGCTCGATGAAGTAGTGCTTCAGACCCTTGGCGGCGCGGAGAATCGGCCTGTAATTCACCAGGCCGCGGCCCATGACCGTGGAATGGAATTGCCCGCTCGGTCCTTTTGTCATGTCCTTGACATGAAGCAGCGGGAAACGTTCCGGCGTCTTGCTCAGATACTCGATCGGATCGCGTCCGGCGGCAAAGACCCAGCCGCAGTCCATCTCGAAATGGACAAGCTTGGGATCGGTTAACTTGAGCAGTTCGTCGTAGAACACGACTCCGCCTTCGGTGCCGAACTCCGGGGTGTGGTTGTGATAGCCGAATGTCATTCCGGCGGCCTTCACCTTCTCGCCGATCCGATTGAACTCGCCCGCGACATAGTGCCAGTCATCCAGCGTGAGCGGACCCTTGGCTGCGGGGTCGCGTCGCACTGAAGAGGAGCAGATGATGTACTCGAGGCCCAGATTGTGCCCATATTCAATCAGCTCGTCCAGTCGCGGCCGCAGCACTCCCAGCGGATGATGCGTGCTGACACAGCGCAACCCGGCGTTGTCCATGGCCTTCTTGAAATCCACCGCCGGCTTGTCGTAGTAGCCCGCCGCTTCGACTTCCGTGTACCCGTCGGCCCTCACCTTGGCGAGCGTACCGTCAAAGTCTTTGGGCAGCAGCTCGCGCACGCTGTAGAGTTGCAGTCCAATGGGGAACTTGAGCGGCGCGGCACTCAACAAATCAGCGCTCACCACCGTTGCAGCAGCAACCGCACTCGATGCCTTCAAGAAACTCCTCCGCGATGCAATGCTCATCCGTTTTCTCTCCGTCAGGCTTCCGACTCAGCCTTTGATGGTTTTTGTCGCCTCGTCCCATGCAGACACGGTGCGATTGAAGTAAGAGTGGTTGGCCATGTGGCAAGCGATGGCCGCATTGTTACCGAAAACCTCATCTTCCACCACGTGCTGCCGTGTCTCAATGGCGTGGAAGAAGTTGGCGATATGATCAGCCGTGTCGTCGTATCCCGGCGATGCTGCATAGTTCTCCACCCCGCCCAGCTTTTCCGGCGGCTTGGGATGCGTCTTGTGCCAATCGTCCAGGTACTGCTGCTTGGCTGCCGCGGTCCAGCCGTTCAGCCCGTAGCCCTCCGGTTTGGGGCTTGTGTCCTGCGGTGTGACCGTGAGCGAGTTGCCGTTGATGACCATGGTCGCCTCAGAGCCGTAGAAGATGATCGGCTCCCCAGCCTCGTTGTTCTGATTGCAGTGGAGATTCACCGTCACGCCGGGATAATCGTACAGTGTCACCAGCAGGTCAGGATAATCGCGGCCGTCGTTAAAGTGAGTGAGGCTGCCTGTCGAATATGCCCGGGTGGGAATTGCATTGATCCTGGTAACGCACTGAATGCCCGAGAGCAGATGGACGAACAGATCGCCGGCCAAGCCTTCGCCGTAGTCCTTATAGCGCCGCCAGCGGAAGAACCGCGCCGGGTCAAAGGGATGCGGCGGCGCATCCTTCTGGAATGTCTCCCAGTCGATGGTCTCCGGGGTCGCATCCGGTGGAATGGGATACACCCACGCCCCTGAAGGCGAATTGCGGTCGGAATGGCCCTCGATCAGGTGCACGTCGCCCAACCTGCCTGACGCATAAATCTCCTGCGCTTTCTTGTAGACGATGTTGCTGACGCGCTGGCTTCCGGCCTGGAAGATTCGCTTGCCTGCAACCACAGCGTCCACCATCGCGAGTCCGTCTTGCACGTTGTGGCTCATGGGCTTTTCGCAATACACGTCTTTGCCTGCAGCCACGCAATCCAGCACCACGCGCTTGTGCTGGTGGTCGGGGACGGCAACGATCACAGCATCCACGTCTTTACGGTCGAGCAAAGCACGATAATCGCGAACCGTCTGGAACTCCGCTCCGTAGGCTTCTTTTCCCGCCTGCTGGTGCATGGTGTAGAGATCCGCGGAGCCCACGCATATGCTGTTGGGCACCTCTCGCGCTGCGCGCAGCAGGTCGCAGCCGCGAATCCCGGTGCCGATGGAAACAAACCGGATGGTGCGCGCGCTGGCGCCTGCCGTGGATGCGGGCGCCACGGCCTGCGCCGCCATTTTGGACGGCGGAAGCAGCGTGGCATTGACCGCTGCGCCGGTGGCGACAATGCCCGCGCCCAACCGCACAAAGTCCCGCCGATTCATGGAAGGCATGCTCAACGTGTTCACCCTGCGTGCCCCGCAATTCTCGCTCCGTGACCCAGTTGGTGTCCACAAGCGGGGAAGAAGACGGGGCCATTTGTCTATGTTGGTTGAGATCGATACCATACGAAGCTGATTGGGGAGCTAATGACCAGATCGTTTCAAATTGGCGCAAATGTAGGAGCAAGCCGTACACCGGCAATTCAGCTCCTTGCAGCACTTCTGACCTGCGGCGGTATGTGCATCGCGGCCCAGCCTCCCAAGCCCGACTTCGGTCCAAATGTAGCCATCTTCAATCCATCCATGCCCGCAGCCGACATCCAGTCTCAAATCGACGCGGACTACGCTGTGCAGCAGCACAATGAGTTCGGCACGCAGCGCAACGCTTTTCTGTTTCTCCCCGGCGAATACAAATTGGATATACCTATCGGTTTCTACACCGAGGTCGTGGGCCTGGGAGCAACGCCTGACGGCGTGCACATCACCGGCAACGTCCACGCAGACGCCAGCCTGCCACGCGACAATGCGACCTGCACTTTCTGGCGCGCGGCGGAGGGCTTCTCCGTGACGCCTACCGGGGGAAAGACCGACGGAACCATGCAGTGGGCTGTCTCCCAGGCAGCGCCCTTTCGCCGCATGCACATTCGCGGCGGCATGGTGCTGAATCAGAATCACGGCTGGGCCAGCGGCGGGTGGATCTCCGACTCGCTGATCGACGGCAATGTGGGCTCCGGCACGCAGCAACAGTGGATCTCGCGCAACAGCGAATGGGGCTCGTGGACGGGCGCTAACTGGAACATGGTGTTCGTCGGGATCCCCAACCCCCCGGCGGGCGATTGGCCCACGCCCCCCTACACCAAGATCGCCCAGACGCCTGTGGTTCGCGAGAAGCCCTTCCTCGAAGAGGACGGGCGCGGCAATTACTCCGTCCGCATTCCCTCCCTCGTCGCCAATAGCGGGGGCATTTCATGGCACGGCGGTTCGACACCGGGAAAGTCCATCCCTCTCGACAAGTTCTACATCGCCCATCCCGGCACTGACACCGCAGCCACGATCAACGTTCAGCTGGCAAAGGGTAAGCACCTGCTGCTCACGCCCGGGAATTACGAACTGACGGAGCCCATCCGAGTTACCCGTCCGGACACCGTAGTCATGGGTCTCGGCTTTGCCACCCTTCGTCCCATCAACGGCACAGCGGCCATGACCACCGCAGACGTCGACGGCATCATCCTCGCCGGACTACTCATCGATGCGGGGCCAAAGCTATCGCCGATCCTGGTTCAGGTGGGCCCTGAAGGCAGCCATGCCGGCCACGCCAAAAACCCCATCTCGCTGCACGACGTCTTCTTCCGCGTCGGTGGCGCGGCCCCGGGAAGCGCGGGCGTGGATCTTCAAATCAATTCCAATGACACGATCGTCGATCACACCTGGATCTGGCGTGCCGACCATGGTGCCGGAGCCGGCTGGACCACCAACCCCAGCGCAAATGGCCTGGTGGTGAACGGCAACAACGTCACCGCCTACGGGCTCTTCGTGGAGCATCACCAGCAATACCAGGTGCTGTGGAAAGGCAATGGCGGCCGGACCTATTTTTATCAGTCGGAAATCCCTTACGATCCGCCTGACCAGGAGAGCTACACCAGTGGCGTGGACGCGAAAGGCGCGCGCATCAACGGCTGGACGTCGTACAAAGTGGCAGACAACGTGACCAGTCACGAGGCCTGGGGACTGGGAGTGTACTCTGTCTTCCGCCATCCGAATGTGGTGCTGGCGCGCGCCATCGAAGTGCCCACGTTGCCGGGGGTCCGGTTCCACCACATGATTTCGATTGCGCTCGACAATCTGGGCGAGATCAGTAATGTAATCAACTCAACCGGCGGGCCGACGTCGACGAAGCCGCGGGTCACCCCCAAAGTTACGGACTTTCCGTAGCCCGCAAAATGCAAGCCCTCGCAGGATGTGCGAGGGCCTTGGCGGGGTTAATTGCTGGCGGGTTAAATGTGGCAGCTTGCCTGGCCGCGCTTTTCAAGGTAGCGCTGGTGGTATTCTTCCGCGCGCCAGAAGGTCTGGGCGGGTTCCACTTTGGTCACAATGCGCTTTGGTTTGAACTGGCCTTCCGCAGTGAGCTGTTCGATTTTTGTGCGGGCCTGGGCTTCCTGCTCCGGCGAGTGAAAGAAGATCGCCGAGCGGTATTGCGTGCCCCAGTCGGGTCCCTGCCGGTTGAGAGTCGTTGGATCGTGAAGGGCGAAGAAGGCGTCGAGGATCTGGCCGTACGTAACACGCGCGGGGTCAAAGTCAAGTTCGACGACTTCCGCGTGGCCGGTGCTGTCCGTGCAGACGTCCTTGTAGGTGGGCTTGTCGAGCTGGCCACCCTCATAGCCGACGGCGGTCGCTGTGACGCCTGGGATTGCGGCAAAGGCGGCTTCCACGCCCCAGAAACAGCCTGCTCCGAAGGTTGCTTTTTCAGTACTCATGCCTGTAATGATGCACCAGGAGCGTATTCGGTAACAATTTTGCGATTCTGGAGGCTGGGGGCAATTCGGGCCGCTCAACTTTCAGATTGGGTATGCGATCGGGCATAATGTGCGGGACAGGCCGGGCCGGAAGTGCTGGTCACCGGCTCGGATTGAGGCTTCCTGAAGGAGATTGCGATGACTCCAGGCAATGGGATTGTGAATGTACCCAGCCGTCACACGGTTGACGAGACGGTGGAGAAGCTCAAGTCGATTCTGGATGAAAAGGGCGTGACACTGTTTGCGCTTGTGGATCACAGCGGTGAAGCCGAAAAGGTGGGAATGAAGATGCTGGCGACGAAGCTGCTGATCTTCGGGAGCCCCAAGGCAGGCACCCCACTGATGCTGGCCGCTCCCAGTGTTGCCATCGACCTGCCGCTCAAGATTCTGGTTTGGGAGGATGGCGAGAAAAACGTCTGGATCTCATACAACGCAGCGGCTTATTTGCAGGAGCGACACGGTGTGCCGCAAGACTTGCTCAAGAATATTCAGGTAGTGGAGACACTAGCTTCCAAAGCGGGCGAATAGGCCAACACCTGCTTTGGGAATCAGATTCCAGGGGCCGTCAGGTTGTAGATGAGGCCGAAGGGGTCTTTGATGTAGATTCGTGGGAATTCCGGCTCATCCTTAATGACTTCACACCCGTTTGCGACCAAGCGGTGCGCGGCTTTCTGAATGTCGGCTACGGCGACTTCAAGAACGGGGCCGAGTGCCGGGCCGCGCTCGATGAACAGATTAATGCTCGGGCCGTGAAGGCTTATGATCTCGGTGCCGTGGCCGGTAATTTCGAAGCCGAGTTGGTCGACGTAGAAGGCGGCCGCCTCTTCGGGGTCAGCGGCCTGGATGAGGATGTCTGTACTGAAACTGTTTGCCACCTGGGCTCCTTGGTGTAAGAGAAACCATCGAGTCTTAGGCCACGATCGCGGTCAGTTGAAGGATTTTTTCTCCCAGGAGCGGGTCGCCTTCGATTGTGATCTGCGTTTGAACTGAGCCGGGATTGATGCCTCTGGTAAACAGACGCCATGCAAGCGCTTGGGGTATTGTGACACGAGACGCGTATTCGTGCTCCGGTTTTCTGACGAGCGCCCAGGCGAGCGGGCCTTTGGCCAAGGTCCAGCGTCCGCCGCAATCGCCGACCACTTCGACCAGGACGGTTGTTCCAGTTGGCGCGGCAACGTCGCGGAACGTGTGCGGAAGTCCGCGAAGGAAGCAGTCCAGGACGGGATGATAGAGCTCCGGGGTCATGAGGCCGGGGCGATTGGTTGCCAGGCGAATCTGCTGCTGGTGATGCCAGCGCTCGGTCAGCTCGCGGGCGGTGTCGAACCAGTTGAGCGAGCGATCTTCACCGGCCCAGCTCACATTGAAGGCGGCCTGCGCAAAAGGATCGAGCGACTCGTGGAAGTCGGCGCTCTGGTGGCAGGCCGTCGTCATGAGTTCAATCAGGATGGCCGAGCTGAGACGGCGGTAGACCGCAACTCCTTCGCGATTGAGCCGGTTTACGAGCGCAACCAGGTCCGCGGGTGAGCGGATCTCGACTGCCTCGACAAAGTTGCCGTCGCGGACCATAGAGAGCTTGCGGAGGGCGGTATCGAGCAGGTGGGCGGCAACGTCGCGGACTTTCCAGGCGGGAGCGATGGTTTGGAGACCCCATTCTTCCGGGGTGAGCGAGCGCAACAGGACAATTAACTCTGCGTCCACCTTGCGGAGCAACGACGCGCAAAGGATCGGTTCCAGGGCATTGAGGTTCTGGGACATTTCAGGAACTCAGGATAGGCGTGAACCCATCGTTCCGCAAAGGCCGCGGAAGGATGGGTTCGCCCTTTGTTTAGGAATTAGCCCTGATTACTTGTGCTTCCTACCGCCGGGTTTTCCCTTGAAGGAGGATTTGGAGAAGCCGCCGGGCTTTGAACCGCTCTTGAATGGAGGCCTGGAGCTGCTGCCCGCGCCTGGCCTTCCTTTGCCACCGAAGCTTGGTTTGGGCTTCCAGCCTGGCTTTCCGCCGGGTCGTGAGCCTGAACCAGAATCCGTGCGCGGGGAACGCGGGGCAAACGAGCCTTCGCCTTCTTCGCGGCGGAATGAGGGCCGGGCCGAGCCACCGGGTTTCGAGCCAAAGGACCTTGCCGGTGCACCGGTATTCGGACGGCCGCCGGGCTTCCACCCGGTGGACGAAGGCCTGTCTCCGGTGCGGCCCGGTTTGTTGTTAGGGCGCGCGCCGCCAGCGCGGGGTTTGCCGCTGCTGGTGGTGAAGGGCCGCGGCATTCCGCCTTCGCCGCGGAAGGAACGGGATGAGCCGGCTCGCTCCGAACTCGATCGGCCCGAGCCGGACGGGAGAGCGCTGGAACGGCCTCCTGAGGCCGCCGGGCGGTAGGAACTGGGCCTGGGCCCACTGCGGCTGGGTGTGGGACGATCCGACGCCTTGATCTCTTCGATGTGGAGGTTCGGCGGTCTCACCGGACCTAAATCGTCGTCGATGTGTGTTGGCTCACGACGTGGCGGCGCGGGACGGGCAGCAGGCGGGCGCTTGTACGGCGGCCACTGCTGGCCTTCGGGCTTCTTCCAGGCTGGCTTCGCGGGGAAGCTACGACCTTCGGCGGGTTTGCCAGTGAAAGGGCGAGGTGAGGATGGTCGCTCACTGTAGGTCCTGTTTGCTGGCGGTTTTGGCCGGTCCGCGCCTGCGGATTCCGGCTTGGGCGTGTAGGGGCGGCCTTCGGCATTGCTCCTGTCGTATGGCTTGGCTCCGAACGGCTTGGCGCCAAAAGGTTTGGCCCCAAAGGGCTTTTTTCCGAACGGCTTTGCGCCAAAGGACTTGCCGGCAGGCGGGCGGGATTCGCCGGTTGAGCCGGCGGCAAAGCGCGCGGGCGGCCGGGATGGACGGTCATCCTTCTTCCAAGCTGGTCGAGATGCGCCGAACTCTTTGACGGGCGGGCGGTTGGGCCGCGTGGGGCTGCCCGCTGGAGTCTCCCTTTCGAAGGCCCGCTTGGGAAGGTAGTCTTTGGGGCCGGGAGCCGGGCGTTCTTCAAAGGACTTGGCAGCGGCGGGATAGGCCGGGCGAAGGCTTGAGCGAGGGCTGGGTTTGGGAGCGACGGTCGGCAAGTGGCCGGCGTCGGCTGCATTGCGGCGGCGAAGGTCCTTGGATTTCGGGGTGCGGAGGGAGCCGTCGGCGGCTTTGCGCAGCAGCACGAGTTCCTTGGGATCGAGTTCGCGGAGATTGCCGGGTTCCTGATCCAGCACCAGCGGGCCGTAGCCTACGCGGCGAATCTTCTCCACAAAATGGCCAATTTCCTCAAACATTTTGCGCAGTTCGCGGTTGCGGCCTTCAATCAGCACCACTTCGTACCAGGGGTTGTCGCCCTGGCGGACCTGGCGGATGCGGGCGGGTGCGGTGCGGACCTTCGACGTTCCCGGGCCACCGCGCTCGATGGCGACTCCGGCGCGGAGAATGTCGAGTTCGCCTTCCGTGGGCTGCCCGGCGACTTTGACCAGGTAGGTCTTCTCCACGCCGGCGGAGGCGCGCGTGAGCCGGTTCGCCAGCTCGCCGTCATTGGTCACAAGCAGCAGGCCTTCGCTCATGTAGTCCAGGCGGCCGACGGGGTAGAGGCGCTCCTTGAACTTGTCAAAAAACTGCATGACGGTGGGGCGGCCTTCAGGGTCCTTGACGGTTGTTACAAAGCCCTTGGGCTTGTTGAGGACAAAATAGCGGAGGCGTTCGGCGCCGTGCAGAAGCTTGCCGTCGACGCGGATGTGGTCGCGGCCGCCGTCGGCCTTGGTGCCCAGCTCGGTGACAGTCTTGCCGTTTACCTGGACGCGGCCCTGCTCAATCATCTCCTCGGCTTTGCGGCGGCTAGCTACGCCGGCCTGGGCGAGGATCTTCTGCAGGCGTTCCAATTTGGCGGGCGGGCGCGGGCCGGGAGTAGATTCGGAATCCGATTCATCTTCCACATCGCCTTCGGTCTCCAGCCGCTGGCCGGCGGCGGGCTCAGCGTCCAAGTCAACTTCGTCTTTCGATTCGGGCACCGGAGCGGCGGCCGGTTCATTGGCTGTGTATGCAGCACCCTCAATCTCGGCTTGGGCGAGGGCTTCGACTTCGGCGCCTTCGATTTCGGATGCTGTCGCCGAGACGGCTCCTGCCTCGAGCGCAATGTTGGCTTCGCCGTCGGTCTCGTCGCCGATGGGGTCTGCGAGCACGGGCGCTTTTGCTGGCTTTTTGGCCTTGGGCGTGGCTTTGGGTTTGGCTGGAGCCTTGGCTTTGGCCTTTGCTAGCGTGCCAGTTTCTGTGGTCTCTGGGACAACGCTTTCGACTTCACTGCTCGGACTGGCTTTTTTCTTCGCCATGAGGGGAATTCTCTGTTTCTGCCTGCTCGATTGCCGGAGGCGCAGCAGGCGCAGCCTCTTCCGGGGTTGGGGATTCCGTACTGGCCGCCGTCTCGGCGGTCTCTTGGGTTTCAGTTGTTTCCTGTACAGCGTCGGGCGGCCCGTCTGAGGGGCCTTCCGCAGCTTCTTCTTCGAATTCGAGGCTGAGATTTGGGTCGGGATCGGAGGTTGAGCCCAGATCTGAATCTTCGCCGGCTGAAGTCTCCGGCTCGTCAAGCTCGATGGCAGCCATCTTCTCGAATTCTTCCATCGAGGGCAGCTCGGCCACATCTTTCAGACCGAATCGCAGAAGAAACTCGCGCGTGGTTTTGTAAAGGATGGGCCGGCCAATGACTTGTTTGCGGCCCGCGGTGACAATGAGCTTGCGGGCGAGCAGAGAACCGAAAACGCCGGAAGAATCCACGCCACGTATCTCATTGACTTCCGGGGCCGTGACGGGCTGCTTATAGGCGATGACGGCGAGAGTCTCGAGAGCCGGCAGCGAGAGCTTGAGGGGTGGTTTCAGGCTCTTGACGAAGGCGCGCACGGCGTCGTGGCACTCGGGCTTGGTGGCCATGCGGAAGCCGCCGGCAATTTCGCGAATTTCGATGCCGCGGTTGTCTGAGGCATAGTCGGCAATGAGTTCGTCCAAAATCTGACGGAGAGTGGCGCGGATTTCGCGTTCGCGGAGACGGGCCAGACGGCGGAATTCCTGGTCGGCGTTTGCGCTTTCGACGGCTGCCTGGGCGTCTTCGCCGGCCGTGAGAGCGGGGTCGAGAGGGGTAAGGGCGAGGGGGTCGGGGAGCGGGTTATCCGGGATTTTGTCAACTGGCGGTCCGTCGCCGGCTTCTGGCGTGGCGGAATCGCTGACGGCTTCTTCCAATCCCAGTTGTGCCGGGTCGGTGGTCTGGGCCGGCTCCGCGGTCAGGTTGGATTGCTCAAGATTGGATTGCTCCTGGCCAAAATCGGCTTCGGAATCCTGTTCCGGTGGGGTGGCGATTGCGCGCTTCCACTCCTCAGCTTCAGAGGCGAAAAGGGTCGCGAGCTGGGCCAGTGTGACTGGCTCCTCCGCGGCGTAGATGACTGCTTCCAGCTTGGTTTTCAGGCTCATTCGAGAAAAGGCACCTCAAGTATGGTACCGGAAGCGGAAGAGCCTGTGTGGGCATTGCGAACCCAGGCGCCGATGGGTGGCAAAAAAAGGCGCCCGCCGAAGCGGACGCCTTGAAGAGGCAGTTTAAAAGCAGCTTAGTGTGAAATCTGGCTGAAGGCCCAGAAAAGCGTGCCAGAGAGCAGTGCTGCCGCGGGGAGCGTGAAGACCCAGGCAGCGGCGATGTTGCGGATGGTGGAAACCTGCAAACCGCTTTTGTTGGCTGCCATGGTTCCGGCCACACCTGAGCTGAGCACGTGGGTAGTACTCACCGGGAGTCCAAAGTTGTCCGCGGCAAAGATGGTGATCATGGCCACGAGTTCAGCACTCGCGCCCTGGGCGTAGGTGAGGTGCTCCTTGCCGATTTTTTCGCCGACCGTAACGACAATCCGCTTCCAGCCGACCATGGTACCCATGCCCAGCGCCAGGGCGACGGCTACCTTGACCCAGGTGGGAATAAACTTGGTGGCCTTGTCTACCTTGCCTTTGTAGTTCTTCAGCGCAGCGTCCTCGTCCGGTGTGAAAGGCACGCTCTTGTTTTTCTGGATGAGGCGAATTGCTTCGCTGGCGACGTACATGTCGTTGCGGACGTTGGTCTGCTGGCTGGCCGGAACGGACTTGAACTCTTTGTACAGGCCAACTTCGTGGTTGAGGTCTTCGACCAGCTCGCGGAGAGCAAGAACTGTATCCGGCTGAATCTTCTTGGTGCGAATGTAGTCGGTGACTTCGGAACGGGCATCCGCGCCGAGAACGCCCGTCTTATCGACGTACCGATCAAGGATGTGGCCGGCCTGCTCAGAGGCGGCGATGAAGTCCTGCACGTCGTTGGGCCCGACGGCGTGATTGAGTGCGTAGGCGGTGGGGACGGTGCCGATGAGGATGAGCATGATGAGGCCCATGCCTTTCTGACCGTCGTTGGAGCCGTGGGCGAAGCTGACACCTGTGCAGGTGAGCACCAGCAGCAGGCGAATGGGCCACGGTGGAGGCTCCGTGCCTTTGGGAGCCTCATAGAGCGCTGGATACTTGACGGTCCACTTCATCAGGAGGAAGACCAGGGCAGCGCAAACGAAACCGACAATCGGGGAGATGAGCAGGACCTGGAAGACCTTGGTGGCCTGACCCCAATCCACGCCGGAGGTACCGTTGTGGCCGTTCACGAGTTGATTCGCGAGTCCAACGCCAATGATGGAGCCGACCATGGTGTGGGAACTGGAGGCGGGCAGGCCTAACCACCAGGTGCCAAGGTTCCACAGGATAGCCGCGATGAGGAGTGCGAAAACCATGGCAAAGCCCGAGCCCGCGCTGACCTGGAGAATCAGTTCGACAGGCAGTAGCGTAATCACGGTAAACGCCACCGTGCCTGAGGAAGTGAGCACGCCCACCAGGTTGCAAAGCCCGGACCAGACCACGGCGATGTTGGGATCGAGGGAGTGCGTGTAGATGACCGTAGCCACGGCGTTGGCTGTGTCGTGGAAACCGTTTACGAATTCGAATCCGAGTGCGATCAGCAGTGCGGTCACCAGCAAAATATAGGGCCAGATGCTGCCCAGGTTGACCCCGGCAAAGTCACTGTTGATGTGGAAGCCGATGTATCCCAAGCCAACAATCAGCGCGCCAAAGACGACGATGCTGCTGATCAGGGCGTGGGATTTCTTCATGGGCTTTTCAAGGAGTGCTGCCGCGGGGGGACGGGCAGGTATTGCGGTCGCCAATTCGGACATGGCTGGTGCTCCAGATTTGGGATGGTTTTACGTCCAGAAGTGCTCGGGGCGGCAGAAACCAGACTCAGCAATGGATATACGAGTCATGTGAAAGGGGAATGAATTGTGGGGGGATGGTACGGATTTTGACCCGGGGGTCAGTGCGGCGTCGTGTTGCTTTGGAACCACTTGGCGAGCTCGTCTTCAGTGATTTCGCCTGCGGCGAGGCCAAGAATGGTTAGGAAAGCATCCTCCTGGGATGCAGTGACCTCCGCCCCATTGACATCGAGAAATGCGAACGAAACCAGCAAAGCGGTTCGTTTGTTCCCGTCGACAAACGGATGATTGGAGGAAATGCCGAATGCATAAGCCGCAGCGAGAACGGAGAGCGACGGCGCCGATTCGGCGTATGCCCAGATGTTTTTCGGTCGAGCCAGCGCGGAGTCTAGTAATCCTGCGTCCCGAAGGCCCGCAGAGCCGCCGTGGGCAGCAAGCTCCAAATCGTGAGCTATAACTGCATCCCTGATGTCCATCCACAACGGCTCTTTCACTATTCGGCCAGCTTCCGCAAAGCATCGCGATACCTATGCATTACGCGTTCTGTGGCCTCAAGTTTGCGCATGAATTCGTCGTCGTAAGGAGTCAGGTGCGCACCGAACGGCGTCTCAGAAAGGCAAATCGTATCGCCTTTCTCGACTTTGAGCCGTGCAAGCGTTTCCTTGGGCAGGATGATGCCAGCGGAGTTTCCGATCGCAATGACTTTGGTGGTTGTGGGCATGAAAGGCCTCCGATTCGGCCTTCAGTATAACATAAGTTATAACGCAGAATCTACCGCCAGTCATCAAGCGCGTTTGCCACGCCGTCGTTCATAATGGCGTCCAAGCCGGTGTGCTTCTTGATGAAGATGTCACTGAAGGCGCGGTCCTGGCGAAGGAGAACCGCCTGCAACCGGACTAATTCCAGCAGAGCCAGAAACATGGCGACCAGCGCCCGCTCAGAGCGGGTATGGCTCAGCAGGCGACGGAGGGCCACGGGCTTATCCTCAATTGAAAGGCGGCGGGCGAGGAACTGGATCATCTGACCCACCGTGACCGAGTCCTCCTGGAGATCGAGAACGGGCTGCTTGCGGGCACGTTCAAGGATGTCGCGGAAGATACGGACCAGGTCGGTAGTGTCGGCGGCAATCTCCGGCTCGGCGGCGGCATCGTCCTGGAATTCGCGGAAACCCGGGTTCGACCAGGTTGCGGATTCCAGCATCTGCTTCTGCTGCAGCATCTGGGCTGCATTCTTGAAGCGCTCGTGCTCCAGCAGCCGCTCCACGAGTTCGCGGCGGGGGTCTTCGGCGGCATCGTCGGGCCCGGAGGGAGAACGCGGCAGCAGCATCTTGCTCTTGATGTGAATCAGCAGCGATGCGGTGTAAATGAATTCGCCTGCGACGTCCACGTCGGTGGCCTTGAGCTGGTTCACATAGCTCAGGAACTGCGCTGTGATGGTAGCGATGGGGATGTCGTAGATATCGATGTCCTGCCGCCGGATCAGGTCCAGCAGGAGATCGAGCGGCCCGTCGTAGACCTGACCCACGGAAACGGAGAAAGGTGAGTCCTCTTCACCAGCTTTTTTCTGCCTGGCGGGGGGCTGGTCAGCCAGTGTCTGCGCCTGAATCTGTTGCGGGGCACGCCCATACACAGGCGTCGCGGCCTGCGTGGCTCCCAGAAGAGCTGGAGGCCGATGTCCGGCGCGGTAACCTTTAGCCGGGGGAGCGGGTTTTAGCCGGGGAACATGCACAAGGGCTGTAGACACCAGTATGCCCTGTGGACCGACGCCCTGTCTCTTGGCGCGAGCGGGTTTGACTGGAGTCGCTGCCTGGTTCTGGCTTGGCGGCGCACTTTCGTCTTCCACATCTGCCTGAGCGATCAGAACAGGCGCAGGCGTTTTGGTATCCAGCGGCGGTGTTTGCTTCTTGCTTTTGCGCCGGGGTGCGGATTTCCCAACGCGCTTCTTTCCCGGCGCAACGTCTCCCTCCGCAGCCTTTGCAGCCGTAGTCTTTGCCGCCGCAACGTTTGTATCTGTGGTCTTTCCAGCCGCTTTGCGTTTCCGCTTTGACTTCACGGCCGGTTGGTCAACGGGCTCTGCCTGGGAGGAGAAAACGGCAACGGGGACTAGCTGGAGAACCTGCGCGCAATCCAATGCCGCCTCCGTCTCGCGCTGCTCCGGCTGCGTGGCCGGCTCACTCGTCTGGAGCTCGAAACCGAGGACCTCTTCAAGCCTGGCGAGGAACATATCCAATTCGGGGCGTTTTGGTTCAGGGGGTTTTGGTTCAGGGGGTTTGGGGCGCTCCTGTTTGGCAGGAGTCTGTACAAGGCCGAATTTCGAGCGAATGCCGCTCAATGCCTGATTGAAGGCCATGCGAAGTGACGGAAATGTGGTTTCGGCCATAAATGGTCGCTCCGTGTCTCCGCCCATGCGTTTTCCAGCCCGGGCAAGAACTCGCTTCTATTCTCGAGAGATTTGCCCCACGAGCGCAAGGTCAAAGCCCCCTCCGTAAGTGTCAAACGGGTCGAACGAAATGGGTAGTACCCTTGCAGGTACGTTACTTTTAGCGCGCAAGGGTCTCAGAGGCTAACGCTGGATCTCCAAAGGACGCAGAAATGAAGCCCGGGAACACTTTCCAAGGGGTTTCAGAGGCCCACGGAAATCTGCATTGCAGCGCGAACCTCTTGCATCGTCTGTTCGGCACGGGCACGGGCACGCGTGGAACCGTCTTCCAGGATCTCTTTAACGTGCGTCTCAGTAATACTCGCACGGCGTAGGCGGATTGGTTCGAGAACCTGAACCAGGGAGTCGGCCGCCCATCCCTTGCACTGGATGCAACCGATACCCGCCGTGCGGCAGCCCTCATAAACTTCGACGAGTTTTTCCGGCGCGGAAAAGACCTTGTGCAGGTCGCCAACCGGGCACTTGTCCGGGTCGCCTGGGTCGGTGCGGCGCACGCGGGCCGGGTCGGTGACCATGGTTTTCAACTTCTGGCGGATAACTGGCTCGGGGTCGGTCAACATGATGGTGTTGCCGTAGCTCTTCGACATCTTGCGTCCGTCGGTGCCGAGAAGCTTGGGAGACGGCGTGAGCAGCGCCTCCGGCTCGGGCAGGACCACTTTGCCCGACTCATCCTTGCCCTTCGACGCCGATCTGGGTGGGAAGAGGAAATTGAAACGGCGCGCCACTTCCCTGGCGAGCTCGATGTGGGCCACCTGGTCCTGGCCGACGGGAACGTACTTGGGCTGGTAGATCAGGATGTCGGCTGCCTGCATGAGTGGGTAGCCGAGAAAGCCGTAAGTGCTGAGATCCTTGCCGACAAGGTTCTCCTGCTGCTCCTTGTAGCTGGGAACGCGCTCCAGCCAGCCGATGGATGTGATCATGCTCAGCAACAAATGCAGCTCGGCATGCTGCAGGACCTTGCTCTGGAGAAAGAGCACCGACTTTGCCGGATCGAGACCCGCCGCCAGGTAATCGAGCATGCCGTCGATGATGTTGGGGACTACCTGCGAAGTGTCGGCGTATTCGGTGGTGAGGGCGTGCCAGTCGGCGATGAAGAAATAGCATTCATACTGATCCTGGTTCTGTAGCTTGACCCAGTTGGCCAGCGCGCCCATGTAGTTGCCGAGGTGGAGCTTGCCGGTGGGGCGCATCCCGCTGAGGATGCGGGGACGAGGCGATGAGATTGCAGATTCGGACATGGATTCAGTCGATTCCGGGATGATGCCGAGGATGTGCGGCCTGCCTTTTCCAAGTGATCAAAAGAGGCACATTTCATTGTAGCGGGAGCCGGGCGGCATGGCGGTTATAAGGAGAAGCCTCTCAGACCTTTCCGTCCAATTTTGCCAGTCCCGTTCGTGCGCTCATGGCTGTGGAACCGTCCGGGCTGAGAGCGATCGCCTCATAAAAGGCAGCGCGGGATTTATCGTTTTCGCCAAGCACGCGCCAGGCCTGGCCTGCGAAATACTGCAGCCCCGCGCGGTCACTGGGCTTCAGCGAAAAGGATCCGGCAAAGGCGGCCTTGATCTGGGCTTCCGCCTCTTCACGCTTGCCGCAGCCGGCCAGGGCCCAGGCATAGCGCGCCAGACGTCTTGCCTGATCGGCATTTTTCCCGTATTCGGGTATGGGCTCCTTGGCCATTACCTGTTCCATCAACGCGCGCGCTCGTTCGGGATCTTTGTCCAACGTCAGCAGGCAGCCGGCAAGAGCCACCTGGAAGGAGGATCGCGGGTGCGGGCCGTCAACCGCGGCTTCCAGCAGCGGGCGCGCTTCCGCCGCGAGTCCGTCATTGGTCAGCGCCAGCGTGTAGGTGTAGAGTGCGGTGCTTTCAATCCGCGGATTGCCGAATCGGTCGAACGCAAGCGGCATGAGAAGCTCCCGTGCCTCGCGGTAGCGCCCGGCATTGAAAAGAATCGATCCTTCCAATGACTCGCCATAGAGAGGGATGAACCGGCGCCAAGCCCGATTCAGCCGAAGTGCCTTGTCGAATTGCCCGCCGCGAGCCAGCCTGTATGTCCAAAGCTTGAGACGCGCAACCGCCGTGGGATAGAGCACGCACGCGGCAACGATCAACCCCACAAGCCACGGTCCGTCCCGGTGCGAAAGCCCGTGCATCACCGCTCGCTCCTCCCCAGTAATCGTTCCCATCGTAATCGAAGCCGCGGAAAGCAGCTTCGATCAGAAAGAAGCTCGACCAGACCAACGGCTAAATGTGAATCAGCGCCCAGGTTACCAATGCGAGCGCCGGGCCCAGGAATAGCCAGATCAGAGTGCCGCCCACCACCATCATCAGCAGGTAGCTGACCCAGATAGGGATGCGGTCGTAAGTCTGGGCGGCGTTGTAGGGCAGCATGTTTCGCAGAAGGTGGCTCCCATCGAGAGGAGGGATGGGCAAAAGATTGAAAAACAGCAGAGACAAGTTGATGCGAATTGCAAGTGCGCAGAGCAGGACCGCAGCCTGAAGACCCGAAGCAACCCCCTGAAACAAGCTGCCCCGCAAGATGTAAACAACAACCGCATGGTGGGTCGGCGAAATGAGGGAGATACCAGCCATGACAAGAAAAGCCAGCAGCGCAATCAGCAGATTTGAAGCGGGACCGGCGAGCGTTGTCAGGTTGTCGTCGCGGAC
>JBEKRU010000041.1:0-44842 GCA_049518435.1 Occallatibacter sp.
ATGGAACCCCTCGACCTGTCCGCCTATCGCCTCGCCAAGGAACTCCACATCTCTGCCCCAAGGGTCAATGATCTGGTTCGCGGCAAACGCGGAATTACCGCCGACACCGCCCTTCGCCTCAGCCGCTACTTCGGCAACTCCGCCCAGTTCTGGATCGGCCTCCAGAGCGGCCACGACCTCTGGGTCGCCTCCCGAAACAAATCGGTCAACAAAGTAAAGCCCCGGCAGGTTGCAGCTTGACCAATATGAGAGACCTCCGTGAATTCGGCCGCCAAGCGGACGCATCCGTTGCCCACCTCATCACCCACACATGCATCATGACCCTGGCGAGTCTTTTATTTACCGGCCTTCTTTTCGCACGGTTTAACGGCACTTGGTTCAACCCGGCGGACTGGGCTCCCAGCCTGTTCGCTGGTTTCTTCTTGAACCGTCATTGGCGCCATCGGTCGGCCTGCTTTGTTTGGATCTGCGGCCTGTCTTGGTTTGCTTTTCTCTCTCGATTTCCTCATCCCTCGCTATCGGGTTGGATTGCGTGCATGGAGCAATACGGTGGCAAGCTCTACTTCCCAACCCAAAAAGGCGCACTGAATCTCGCGATTAACTCTTGCTTCATAACAGGAACAATCCCCACCCTCAACTCAATCACTTATTCGATTGGCGCAGCCACCGGCCTCTTGATTAGGGGAAGTTGGAGAAATTGGCCCATGCCCTCAACTTCGAAGTGATCTCCTATCTCCCGAGTGATTTCGATCACATCTCGCCACCGTCCCCGTCGTAAACTGAAAGTGCCTCATCAGGACCCACCATGAAGAAAGCACTATTCGGCCTCTACATCGTCTTCACCATAGCCCTCATGTTCTGGGGCTATTACATGGCCATCTACGGCGCACCCCTCGACGCCGCGCAGGGCGAAATCTTCCGCATCATCTTCTATCACGTGCCCTCGTTTTCCGTGTCGTTCACCTCTTTCGCAGTCAGTCTCCTCGGCTCCATCGCCTTTCTTGCCTGGCGTCGCAGTCATCCAGACTGGGCGCAGATTTCCGATGCATGGGCGCTCGCGGGTGCCGAAGTCGGCGTCGTCTTTTGCACAGTTGGTCTCACCACCGGTCCTCTCTGGGGTCGCCGCGCCTGGGGCATCTGGTGGACCTGGGATGCCCGCCTCACCACCACCCTCGTCCTCTGGCTCATCTATGTCAGCTATCTGCTCCTCCGCCGCTTCGCCGCCGGCTCGCAGATGCAAACCCTCGCCGCCGTCCTCAACATCTTCGGCGCTCTCGACGTCCCCATCGTCTACATGGCCAATCGCTGGTGGCGCACCCAGCACCCCGCCCCCGTCTTCGGCGGCGCTGAAGGCTCCGGCATGGACCCCTCTATGCTCCCCGCCTTCTTCTGGAACATGGGCGCATGGTTCGCCTGGGGCATTCTCATCTTTGCGCTGCGCATCCACGTCGAGCGCAAACAGCAGAAAATCGCCGCCGCGGAAGCCCAAAGCGCCCTCGAGGCCTTCAACTAATCACCAACCGCTCCCGCTGGAGAAAATACATGGATGAAAAAGCGATTCTCGATCATCAGTTTGTCGTAGCCGCCTACACAGTAACCTGGGTCATCCAGCTCGGTTATCTCGCCTTCCTTGCCTTCAAGTGGCGCAGACAAAAACGCAACGCCGCCCGCAATTCGCGTTGATCCCGCACCCTCTGCGGGTGCCCCCGGTCCCTCGTCCGCCGCAGTGGAGGGACCGGGGATTCGAAAGCCTAACCGTCCCCGAGTTAATCCCTCCCACCTTCGTGGAAACCACTACCACCCGCCTGTCTTCGCGCATGGTCAAAGTGGTATAGCCTTCCCTCGCAAATAGGCTCATCATTCATCTCAGTACAGCCCTTCTGACAAGCGCGAAGGGTTCCATACGGAGAGTTTGTTGAAATGATTGACCTCGTAATAGCCTTGGTTTTCATCGGAATCGTAGTCGCCCCTGCAGCGGTTGTTGCCCGCACAAGCGACAAAGCCGTCAAACAGTAAACACGCCGGGCTTCCTCCCTAGGAAGCCCGATTCCGCACCACCCCCACGTGCCCCAAACATTGCCCTTCGCCGTCAGACCCTTTAAACTGAGGTTTTGAGGGTCAGTCATGTTAGTTGTCATGAAAACGCAGGCCACCCCGGAAGAAATCCAGGTCGTCTGCGATCACATTGAGCAATTGGGCTTCCGCGCCCATCCCCTTCCCGGCGCACAGCGCACCGCCATCGGCATCACCGGCAACAAAGACGCCGTCGAGCGCGGCAACATCGAAGCCCTCTCCGGAGTAGCCGAAGTCATCCGCGTCTCCAAGGCCTACAAACTCGCCAGCCGCGACGTCAAGGAAGAAGACACCATCATCAACTTCCCCGCCGCGGGCGCCAGCGCCGAAGCCTCCATCGGCGGCCGCAATCTCACCATCATCGCCGGCCCCTGCTCCATTGAGAGCCGCGAACAAGCCTTTGAAATCGCCGAGAAGATCGCCGCCTCCGGCGCACAATTCTTCCGCGGCGGTGCCTACAAGCCCCGCACATCCCCTTATGCATTCCAGGGCCTCGGCCTTCAGGCCCTCCAGATCATGGCCGAAATCCGCGACCGCTTCGGCCTCCGCATCGTCACCGAAGCCATCGACAACGAGTCCCTCGAGCTTGTCGCCGAGTGGGCCGACGTCATCCAGATCGGCGCCCGCAACATGCAGAATTTCTCGCTCCTCAAGCACGCCGGCCGCCTCCGCAAACCTGTCCTGCTCAAGCGCGGCCTCTCCGCAACCCTCGAAGAGTTCCTCATGTCCGCCGAGTACATCATGAGCGAGGGCAACTACCAGGTCATCCTCTGCGAGCGCGGCGTCCGCACCTTCGCCGACCACACCCGCAACACCCTCGACCTCAGCATCGTCCCCGCCGTCCAGCGTCTCAGCCACCTGCCCATCTTGGTCGATCCCAGCCACGGCACCGGCCGCCGCGACAGCGTGCTCCCCATGGCCCGCGCCGCCATCGCCACCGGCTGTGACGGAGTCCTCGTCGAAGTCCACAACCACCCCGAAAAGGCTCTTTCCGACGGCCCCCAGTCCCTCTATCCTGACCAGTTCGCCATCATGATGAGCGAGCTCGAGCAGATCGCCCCCGTCGTGGGCCGCACCCTGCCCCGCGTCGTTCCCGTATCATCCCCAGCGGTCTAGCCCGCATGACCAGCGCAAGCGCACGGCGTCCTGTTCTCTCGGCTTGTCTCAGAACACTCGGTGCCCCATCCATTCGCCAGCATTTTGGCGAATGGGTGGGTTCGCACAATTTCCTCTCTCCCAAAAAATCTGTCATCCTGAGCGGAGCGCAGCGCAGTCGAAGGACCTGCTTCTCGTCTCTTTCAGTTGTCGGAGTGTCCGCGGGTGCCCCATCCATTCGCCGGCACTTCGGCGAATGGGTGGGATCGCACAAATCCAGCTCTGCCGCACTCGGGCTCTTCGCCCTCCTCACCCTAACCGCCTGCCACACACACGACTTCCCCCAGTACCCCCCCAACTACCGCGAATACGCCTACGTCACCAACGGCCAAAGCAACACCGTCACCGTCCTCGACGTCGTCAATCTCCGTCTCGACCGCGAAATCGCCGTCGGCCCCAACCCCGTCGCCGTCGCCCCCAGCCCCACCCGCCACGAGGTCTACGTCGTCAACTCCGGCTCCGAATCCAGCGAAGCCTCGTCCGACAAAAGCGACGGCTCCCTCTCCGTCATCAACGCCGAAAACAACACCGTCGCCGCCTCCATCCCCCTCCATCGCCGCCCCGTCGCCATCGACATCGACCCCACCGGGACCCTCGCCTACGTCGCCAACGCCGGCTCCAACACCGTCTCCGTCCTCGAACTCAAAACCCGCCGCGAAGTCGCCCAGATCCAAACCGGAGAAGAGCCCATCGCCCTCCGCGTCTCCCCCGACGGCAAAACCCTCATCGTCGCCAACCATCGCGGCAACAGCGTCACCATCGTCGATCTGGCCAACGTCTCCACCCTCGCCGCCCCCATCGACACCGTCCGCCGCCCCTCCACCCGAGCCGTCCGCGCCACCATCCTCGGCTGCCCCGGCTCGAGCGACGCCGTCATCCTCCCCGACTCCTCCAAGGCCTTCGTCTCCTGCTCCGCCGGCCATCAGGTCATGGTCATCGCCCTCGCCCGCCAGCCCGACCCCACCAAACCCGACGCGCCCACCGCACCCACAACCGACCGCCTTGAAACCCTCATGGACGTCGGCCAGGGCCCCGTCCAGCTCGCCCTCAAGCCCGACGGCGGCGAGCTCTTCGTCTCCAACTCACTCTCCGACACCATCTCTGAAGTCGTCACCAGCAAAGACGACGTCGGCGGCGCCTATGCCATGGGCGACGACCCCGTCCGCGGCCTCGTCTCCGCGGACAACGCCATGCTCTACATCGCCAACGTCCGCTCCCAGTGGGTTACCGTTTACGCACCGGATGACGGCCGCCGCGTCGCCTCCATCCACGTCGGCGACGGCCCCTCCGCCCTGGCGCTCTCCAGCAACGGCCTCTTTCTCTTCGTTGTCGATACCCGCTCCGGCGACATCGCCGTAGCCCGCACCGACACCATCGCGCCCCGCACTGACACCATGTCCCTCGTCACCATGCTCCCCGCCGGCCGCGCCCCCAACGCCATCGCCGACAAATCCTTCAAGCTCCCCTGAGTTACAACCCACCGTCACCCGCCGGCAAAAAGGCTCCGGAGACTGGAAATTGGGCTCGCGCCGGCCAAGATTTGCGTCCGCCTCTCTGGCGCCCCTGGGCGCGCCGATTAAATTGAATGGCCGCTGCGGGTTTTGCGCCTTTTTAATCTGCAACCCGCGTCGTTGTAGGCGTACTATACTGTCGTAACCCCCTTGTTCAGCTTTGCCGTTGAGTGTATGTGCCGTACGGGTCAGCCCTCGACTCCCCTTATGCGTTCAAGGAGTTGGGCGCGGGCCAGTTGCAAAGTTGCGGGGTGTCTGGAGCGTTGACTGAGTAAGCAGGTTCGTCTCTCCCTCTTTGCAGGCCTTGACGCTTCCTTCGGAGGAATGATCTTGCTGCGACTCTCCATCAGATTCTCGTCCTTGGTTCATGGCGTTCTTGCCGCCCCGGCGCGCGCCGCACACAGGTCTGTTACCGCAGACCGCCAAAGTGGCGCGTCGCCATTCTGCGCGCAACAGCAAATTAGGTCGATGCAAGTCAACATTTGCCGCAATTTCTTCTTTTCTTCTGCCTTGGTGATGTTGTTCGGCGCCCCAGTCCCGCTCGCCTGGGCAGCGCCAGCCGCCACTACAACCACCATGGCTTCGGCCGGCGACCCAGCGCTCACCACCCAGGTGGATACGCCCCTCATTTCGCCGGCTGCAGGGGTTGTTACGTCGGCGCAGCCCATAACCATCACCGACGCAACCCAGGGAGCAACTATTTATTACCAACTCTCCGGAGCGCTTGTGACGACCACTTACGTTCAGTACACAACCCCAATCCAGGTGGTGCCCGGAACCATCAACGTTCAGGCTTATGCCACCAAGACCGGCGATCAGAATAGCAATACGGCGTCCACTACCTATTCGTTTCTCTTTCCTCCCGCCGCCACTCCTGTGCTCTCGCTTGTTCCCGGACTCTACTCCGGCCCCCAGACAGTGTGGATTTCAGACAGCACGCCGGGGAATACCATCTACTACACCACCAATGGGACCACCCCCTGGGCCGGTTCCAATGTCTATTCCGGCTCAATTACGGTGTCGACGTCGGAGATCCTGACAGCCATAGCTATGGCTCCGGGATATTCAACCAGCGGCAATGCCAGCGCTGAGTACGACATCGCTTCTTCGTCGTCCCGCTTCACCTACACAATCGCCGGCAGCGATACCGCCGGGTACAGCGGGGACGGCGGCCCGGCGACCTTTGCGGAACTGGGCAGCTATCTCGCGGGCGTTGCCGTGGACAGCAATGGAAATGTCTATGTTGCCGACAACACCGATAACGTTGTTCGCAAAGTAACCGCCGCCACGGGAATCATTACAACCATTGCAGGTACGGGTGTCGCGGCTCATACGGGCGACAACGGGCCCGCCACGAGCGCCGCTCTGTGGAGCCCGGCTTCCGTCGCTATCGACCCCACCGGGAATCTCTTCATCGTGGAAACAGGCGATAGCGTCGTGCGCCGCGTCGACGCGGCCACAGGAAACATCACCACCTACGCCGGCAACCCCACCGGCACCCACAGCATCGGCGGTCCGGCAAACGGTTACCTGCTGAGCGGCATCATCGGAATCGCCGTCGATCAGTACGGCAACCTCTACATCGCCGAGCCCGTCGAGCTCTTCGAAGTCAACGCAGCCTCCGGCAACATTTCAGAGATCGCGGGCTACAATACCAGCTCTCAATTCGGGTACTTTAACGGGGTAGCCGTTGACCACTCCCAGAATGTTTATGTTTCCGACTCGGGCGAGCAAGCAGTGTGGAAGATCGATCCGCTCGGGAACGTGTTCGTTTTCGCGGGTCACAACCAGGGAGCCTTCGGTGGCGACGGCGGTCCGGCAACCCAGGCGGTGCTTAACGGCCCTTCCGGTCTGGCAGTCGACGGGTTAGGCAACATCTGCATCTCCGATACTTTCGATACCGTGATTCGCGAAGTGAATTCCAGCGGGATCATCAATACCGTCGCCGGCATTCCCAACTATTACTCATCGCTTGGTGGGGATGGGAGCCCCGCGCTCGATGTGGCCCTCTTTCTCCCTCAATACATCGCAGCCGACGCCACTGGAAATATCTATCTCGCCGATGGGAACTCACGGATACGAAAGATCACCGTTCCCGCCGCTCCGCCAACATCGGTAGCGGCGGCGCCAGTTTTCAGCCTCGCTCCCGGAACCTATCCCGATTCGCAAATACTCGCGATGACCGATGACACCCCCGGCGCTGAAATCTACGTGTCGTTGAACGGAAATGCGCCAACAACCACCGGTCAGGGCTACCACGGCCCCATAGGAATTACCGGAACAGTGACGGTTAAGGCAATCGCTATAGCGCCAGGGTACCGGGCCAGCGCCGTAACCTCGGCAACCTACACTATTACCACCCAGCCAGCCTCTGTAATCTCCACCATCGCCGGAAACGGCCAGTGGGGCTTCTCTGGTTTCGGTGGCTTGGCAACCAACGCATCCTTGGAGGGGCCCGAAGCAGTTGCCTTTGACGGCAACGGAAACCTCTATATCGCGGATTGGTATAACCACGTTGTCTGGATGGTAGGCGCCACAACCGGCAACATCTCCATAGTCGCGGGCACGGGAACATATGGTAACGGCGCCGATGGCGGACTGGCGACGGCAACTCAGTTGAATAGCCCAGGCGGCGTAGCCGTTGACAAATCCGGAAACCTCTATTTCGCGGATTCGGGCAACAACTCCATTCGCATGGTCACTGCCACAACCGGCATTATCACCACTGTTGCGGGTCCGGGCGTATCCTCCAACCTCGGCGACGGTGGCCCGGCAACCTCGGCCTACCTGAACCAACCTAAGGGCATCGCATTCGACGGCGCAGGAAACCTCTATATTGCGGACACAAACAACAACCGGGTTCGAATGATCGCCGCCACAACCGGCATCATCACCACCGTCGCCGGAGGCGGAACTGCAGGTGAAATTGGCGATGGAGGATTGGCGACCGCTGCCTACATAAGCTGGCCCCAGGCTGTTACCTTTGACCACTCCCAGAACCTCTACATCACGGACAGCGGGAACGCACGGATCCGCAAAGTCGACACTTCCAATGGAATCATCACCACGATTGCCGGCAATGGAATCCAGGGCAACAGCGGCGACGGCGGCCTGGCTACTGCGGCGGAGGTCGACCTTTCATCGGAGAGCGGGATCGCCGTAGACGGCACTGGGAATGTCTACTTCTCAAACTGGCCTGACACGATCAGAAAAGTGGACGCCATCATCGGCGGCATCACCACCATCGCCGGCGACGGATACTTCGCCTATGGCGGGGATGGTGGCGCGGCCACTATGGCCGAACTCTACGGTCCAGCGGGCCTCGCGCTCGATCTCGCGGGCAACCTCTACATTGCGGACTCTTTCAATTACGTGGTCCGCAAAGTCACCCTCCCGCCGACCGCCGCTGTTCTTCTCTCACCCACGCCGGGGCTCAGCACAATCCTGGGCGCCAGCAATGTCACTTTCCAGTGGTCAGCCGTTGCCACGGCCACTGAGTACCAGCTCAACCTCAGTGCAATTGCTCCGGGCGACAGCGACCTGTACACATACAAAGGCGCCGCGACTTCCGCCATAGTGCCCACTCTGCCCGCAAACGGCGTAACCGTCTACGCAAGACTCTATTCCTTCAGCAATGGAACCTGGCAGCATAACGACTACCTCTATACCGAAAGCGGCACTGCAGCACTGGCAGTTCTCACATCTCCTGCGCCCGGCGTTGGCACCGTCCTCGGCACAACCAATGTGGTCTTCCAGTGGAGCGCCGGGACCGGCGTCACCGAGTATCAACTCAATCTCAGCGCCATTGCTCCCGGCGACAGCGACCTGTTTACATACAAGGGCACGGCTCTGACCGCGACCGCGGCCACACTGCCAAAAAATGGCGTTCCCGTGTATGCAACGCTCTATTCCTACGTCAATGGAGCGTGGCAATCGAACAGCTATCTCTACACTGAAAGCGGCACGTCCCCGGGAATACTGAAATCTCCCACGCCGGGCGTGGGCACCATCCTTGGCACCACCAATGTGGCCTTCCAGTGGACCACCGGGGCTGGAGTCGCCGTGTACCAACTGAACCTCAGCGCTGTTGCGGCTGGTCAAAGCGAGTTGTTCTCCTACAAAGGCACGGCCACTACCGCGACTGCGCCAAGCATCCCCGCGAACGGCGCAACCGTGTACGCAACGCTCTATTCAAACATCAATGGAGTGTGGCAATCGAACGCGTACGAATATACAGAAAGCGGCTCACCCACTCCAGCCATACTCACATCTCCCACACCGGGAACGACCACGATTCTGGGTACTACCAGTGTGCCCTTCCAGTGGTCCACAGGCGGCGGAGTTTCTCTCTACCAACTCAACCTCAGCGCCGTTGCGGCGGGTGGAAGCGACCTGTTCTTGTACAAAGGCACGGCAACGACCGCAACCGTGCCCAGCATTCCGACAAACGGCGTAACCGTCTTCGCAACGCTCTATTCCTTGATCAAGGGCGCGTGGCAGAAGAACAGCTACGTGTATACCGAAAGCGGTTCTCCAACTCCAGGGGCACTCACCTCGCCAACGCCGGGAATCGGCACCATCCTGGGCACCAGCAATGTGCTCTTCCAGTGGAGCGCAGGAACTTCAGCCACCTTGTACCAGCTCAACCTAAGCGCGATTGCGCCGGGTGAAGGCGATCTCTACTCATACAAAGGAGCGGCTACTTCAACAAGCGCGCCAAGCTTGCCTGCGAATGGCGTAAAGGTCTACGCAAGGCTCTATTCATACATCGACGGAGCTTGGCTCCACAACGACTACGTCTACACCGAGCAGTAACGCGGATGGAGGGCTGAGCATCTGACGCACCGCAGGTGCCCGTCCCGGAGGGACAGGTCGAAAATAGCCCGGGGTGAAGCGCAGCGAAACCCCGGGTCCGTATCCGCACAACGACCAGGCGCCCCGAAGGGCCGCCGCGATCCTCCCTCGGCCGCGAAACCGGCAGGGGGGTGCCCCCAGTCCCTCGGCGGGTAGCGCACCCTGCGCTTTTAAAACCCCGACCATCCCCACAACCCTGGGTGGGCCATCCTTCGCGGCATTTTGCGAAGGGTGGGCGGGCATGACCCTTGATCATCATGGCCGGTGCCCCCGGTCCCTCGTCCGCCGCGCCGGAGGGACCGGGGATTCAGGACCGCGGTACCTGTTTACGCGCACACCCGCACAGACAACAACATCGAAATAAACAATGCATTTTCAACGATATAAGCCATAAACTCATGTAAAATCAGCGCGTTTTTCGTCAACCCCGGTAATTCCGTACAGACTTGCACCCCCAATTCATCCAGTTCCGAGCAGAAAAAACAGCGAATTCCTGTAATTCCGAGGTCTCTTTTTGAAAGAAACCTCACCTCAAGTGGTGAGCTTTACCCCGGTTTTGTAACCTCATAGGCAGACTTTTACCCTATGTAGATCACCCTCAAGGGTGACATTTTGCATGAACCTTCCGGGCCTTGAACTGTGAACTATGAACTACGAACTGTGAACTACGACCCACCTGGAACCGATCCCGCTTCGCATTCGTATCATGGAAAGAAAGCCCGTGGGCCGATCCCGCGAGCTGAGGCATTCAAGCCATGATCAAATTTCTGCTCTGGTGCATTCTCTTCGTCCTCTGCTGGCCGCTGGCTCTCGCGGCCCTCCTGCTCTATCCGCTCGTGTGGTTGATTCTATTGCCTTTCCGCGTCGTCGGTATCGCCGTCGGAGGCGCCCTCGAACTGGTCAGCGCCGTTATTTTCCTGCCCGTCCGCCTGCTCCGCGCCATCTAGTTCCGCTCCTCCCTCGACAGCCCCGCCGTCCTTGCGATAGCGTGACCCCATGGCAGGTGTCCCTCTTTCCCTCGAAAACAAGGTAGCCCTCATCACCGGCGGTTCCCGCGGCATCGGCGCAGCCGCTGTGCGCCTCTTTTCACAAGCCGGAGCCCGCATTGCTTTCAGCTACTTACAAGCAAAATCGCAGGCCGAAGCACTGGTTACTGAATGCGGCGGCCCCGGCCGATGCGCTGCCATCCAGCAGGACCTGAGAACACCATCCGACGGCCATACCCTTGTATCTTCTACAGTTAGCGCCTTTGGCCGCCTTGATGTGCTCGTCGTCAACCACGGCATCTGGCCCGCCAAGGACGCCCCCATCGCCGAGATGGCCGAGTCCCAGTGGCGCAACACCCTGCAGGTCAACCTGGACTCCGTCTTCGGGCTTGTGCAGGCAGCCGTTGCTCAAATGGACCGCCAAACTACTCATCCGCATGGCGTTAGGGGACACATCGTATTGGTCAGCTCCACCGCCGGCCAGCGCGGCGAGGCCAACCACGCCGACTATGCCGTGACCAAAGGCGCGCTGATTAGTCTGACCAAGAGCCTGTCGAGTGAGCTGGCTCCCCGAGGAATTCGCGTGAACTGCGTCGCCCCGGGCTGGGTGTCCACCGAAATGTCGGCCGCTACCTTGAACCACCTTGAACTCGGAGCCAACATCCTCTCCGCCATCCCCGTGGGCCGAGCGGCCAGCCCGGAAGAAATAGCAGGACCAATCCTGTTTCTGTGTACACCGCTGGCCGGTTTCATATCGGGAGAAGTGATGAATGTGAATGGTGGAGCAGTCTTAGTAGGGTAAAGCGCGTCAAATCAACGTGGAGGCTGAAAGAATGCGCAAGGCTCTTCCGGTATTGCTCATGCTCCTGCTCGTCGCATTGCCGGTCTCGACGCAAACCACTGATGATATTGGCGCAAAGAACGCCAAACAGGCGCGCGTAGTTCTTGACGCCATGGTGCAGGCCATGGGCGGCGATGCCTGGCTGAACATGAAGAACCAGGAGCGGCAGGGGCAAGTGGCCGCCTTTTTCCACGGCAAGCCCAGCGGAGGCACCACCGAGTACTTCGAGTTCCACCAGTGGCCCGACCGCGACCGGATTGAATACACCAAGCACCGCGACGTGGTGCAGTTTTATCAGGGGCGAACCGGTGAAGAAGTCACGTTTAAAGGTAAGACCGCGCTCCCGCAGGAACAAGTAGACGACTGGTTGCGACGCCGCGACCACTCCATCGAGACAGCCATCAAAGTGTGGCTTAAAGACCCTCAAACCATACTCTTGTACGAAGGGCAGCACCTTGCCGAGCGCCACCTGGCTGACCAGGTTACTCTGATTTCATCGTCAAATGAGGCAGTTACCATCCTTACGGACACGCAAACCCATCTGCCCCTGCGCCGCACCTTCGAGTGGCGCGATCCGCTGTACAAGGACAAGAATCTGGATGCGGAAGAGTATGACGACTACCATGTGATGGACGGGTTCCCAACGCCCTTCACCATTACACGCTTCAAGAACGACGACCAGATCCGGCAGTATTTTATTGTCCATGTGAAGTACAATCAAGATCTGCCCACAGACCTCTGGGACGTAGATGCTGTTACCCGCAAAATCAAAAAATAGTTGAAACGCGCAAAAAAGCAGACTGTGTAACTGTGAGACTGTGAGACTGTGAGACTGTGTAACTGTGGATCATAGTCCCCAGTAACGAATCCATCTCACAACTCCAGCCTTCCCCCCGCAAGTTTATAATCCTGACGAGTGCGATGCCGCCAAGCTCGTGCGCGCCGGAGCAAGAGAATGACGTTTGACATCCAGGAGATCCTGGGTTTCCTCCCCCACCGTTATCCGTTTCTGATGATCGACAGGGTCGTCGAGTTTGAGTCGCGCAAGCGTCTCGTCGCCATCAAGAATGTGACCATCAATGAGCAGTTCTTCCAAGGTCACTTTCCGGGATACCCAATTATGCCCGGTGTTCTCGTGGTGGAAGCCATGGCCCAGGCCGGCGGCATCATCATGATGGCCGAGATTCCCGATCGCGATAGCAAGCTGGTCGTTTTCACCGGCATCGAGCGCGCCAAGTTTCGCAGGCCCGTAACGCCAGGCGACCAGTTGCGGATTGAAGTGGAGGTGCTGTCGTTTCGTTCGCGCGCCGGCCGCATTGAGGGCAAGGCATACGTGGACGGCAAACTCGCCTGCCAGGCCACACTTACCTGCGCCGTGGTGCCTCGCGTGCGTGAGCCCAATCCGCCCGCAGACAGCACAACCCCGCCCGCCGCGGAGCCCGCTCAGTGAGCATTCATCCCAGCGCCATCATCGCGCCGGGTGCCGTGGTTCCGGAGTCCTGCACGGTGGGACCCTTTTGCACCATCGGGCCTGAAGTAGTGCTGGGCGAGAGCTGCACACTCATCTCGCACGTGGTGCTGGATGGCCGCACCCGCATCGGAACGCGCAACATCTTTCATCCCTTCTGCGCAATTGGCATCTCACCCCAGGACTTGAAGTATCGCGGCGAGCCGACAGAGACCGAGATCGGGAATGACAACACGATCCGCGAAAACGTAACCATCAGCCGCGGCACGGTGGGAGGAGGCGGCATTACGCGCCTCGACTCCGGTTGCCTGCTGATGACCTGTGTGCACATTGGCCACGACAGCCACGTTGGCAGCCACTGCATTCTGGCCAACGCTGCCACTCTCGCCGGCCACGTCATCATCGAGGACTACGCGACCGTTGGTGCCTTCAGCCCGGTGCACCAGCATTGCACGGTTGGCAAATATGCGTTCATCGGCGGCGGGACGATTGTGACCCAGGACGTGCTTCCTTTTTCGAAGACTTCGTCGCGCCGGGAGAACAAGGCCTTCGGCGTAAATAGCGTGGGCCTGGAGCGAAAGGGTTTCAGCCCAGAGCGGATCAGGGCGTTGCAGAAAGCCTTCCGGCTGCTCCTTGTGGCCAAGTTGAACACCACGCAAGCTCTCGAAAAAATGCGCGAACTCGAAGGCGAGGACGTGGCCCTGCTGGTTGGATTCATTGAACGCAGCCAACGCGGAGTCATCAAGTAGATGAAGCTCGGCCTCATCGCCGGCAACGGCCGTTTTCCCTTCCTGCTGCTGGATGCCGCGCGGGCGCAGGGCTTTGCCGTTGTCGTTGCGGCCATCAGCGAAGAGACCGACCCGGAAATCAACCATCGCGCCGATGCCGACGAAAAGATCACCGTCCACTGGCTGTCCCTCGGCGAGTTGTCGCGCCTTATCGAGTTCTTCCATAAGCACGAAGTGAAAATGGCCGTCATGGCCGGCCAAGTGAAGCACAAGCAGATATTCTCCAGCATCCGGCCTGACTGGCGGCTCGCCAAGCTCCTGCTCAACCTGCGCACGCGGAACACGGACATGCTGCTCGGCGCCGTGGCGAAGGTGCTGGCCGACGAAGGCATCGAACTCATCAATTCCACGCAATTCCTGGAGCCGCTTCTCGCTCAGGAAGGCGTGCTCACCGACCGCGCCCCGTCGGATGATGAGCGCAAGGACATCGAGTACGGCCTTGGCGTGGCCCGCGCCGTCGCCGGCTTCGACATCGGCCAGACCGTGGTGGTGGCCGCCCAGGCCTGCGTTGCGGTGGAGGCCATGGAGGGTACGGATGCCGCAATCCAGCGCGCCGGCGATCTGATGCGCTCGCTCGAAGAGGACGATCCCAATCCCGCCTCGAAGCTTCACCCCAGCGACAAAGACCCGTCGTCGGGGATCCAGACGCTCGCCCGCGGTCTCACCGTCGTCAAGGTTGCCAAGCCAAAACAGGACATGCGCTTCGACGTCCCGGTAATAGGAACCCGGACCGTTGAAACGATGATCCAAGCCGGCGCCACCTGCCTCTCCGTCGAAGCCGGCCGCACCCTCATCTTCGAACGCGAAGCCCTCCTCAGCCGCGCCAATCAGGCGGGAATTGCCATTGTGGCTTCTCCTCGCTGATACTGATGACCGCAAGGTTTTTAGAGTCCCTAACTATCCTCTTCCCGTCGAATCAATTGGAGGTCCCGGAAAATGCCCAGAAAAACAATCCTCTTTGCCCTCGCCGCAGTCCTGGTGCTCGCGGTTGCGTTTGTTTCCGTTCATGCGGACGATCAACAGGTCATGCCCAACGTCGGGCAGGTCGCGCCCACCTTCACCCTTCCCTCCCAGGATGGTTCGCAAATCTCGCTCGACAGCTTTCGCGGCAAATGGGTAGTCCTCTACTTTTACCCTAAGGACATGACCAAGGGCTGCACGATTGAGGCCCACAATTTCCAGCGGGACCAGGCAAAGTTCGACGCCGCGAACGCGGTGATCCTGGGGGTGAGCGTCGACACTCCGGACAGCCATAAGGAGTTCTGCACCAAGGAAGGGCTAACTTTCCGGTTACTTGCCGACCCGGAGCATAAAGTGGTGGACGCTTACGGTTCATTGGGACACTTTGGCTCCATGACCATCGCCAGCCGCAACACATTCCTCATTGATCCAAATGGAAAAATCGTGAAGGAATGGACCAAGGTGGATCCGCAGGTTCACTCAGAAGAAGTGCTGGCCGCGTTGGCAGAGCTAAGAAAGTAATTGGCTGTATGACAATAACCCCGTGCGGTTCTTGACCCGGGCCGCACGTTTTATCCTGCGGGCAGTCCCATCGGGCATTCCGCATCCAAGGATGCAATGGCGGCCAAGCTTGCACATAACTTTCGCGTTGAGCTTTGCTTATTGCGGACGGCTCTTCTCACATTTCCTCCTGCGCTCGCCGACACGCCGTGGCGCGAGGGGGGATGGACGCGCAAGCAGATTCTTGGCCATCTTCTCGACTCGGCGGCGAACAATCGGCAGCGTTTCGTCCGCGCAGCGATAGAGGGAAGCTACGCCGGCCCGAAGTATGCGCAGGACGCGTGGGTTGCCGCGCATGGATATGCTGGCGTGCCCTGGGATACGCTCGTGCGCTGGTGGCAGGCGGAACATGAGATTCTTGCGGCGGTCGTGGACCGCATTCCCGAAGAACGTCTCGCGGCAGCCTGCAAGGTGGGCGAAGACGAGCCGGTAACGCTGCGATTTCTGATTGAAGATTACCTCGCGCACCAGCGCTGGCATTTCAACCAGCTCAAAGCAGGACCCCTGACACCGAGTTAATCCAGACGCAGAAAAGCCCGGCACTGAGCCGGGCTCTTTTGCTTGCCTTACGTTGCCTGTTGGGTTTACTTCTTGGTTGCCTTTTTCGCAGCTGCCTTCTTTGCCACTGCCTTCTTTGCAGGGGCTTTCTTTGCCGCTGCCTTTTTCGCCGGAGCCTTCTTGGCAACTGCTTTCTTCGCTGCTGCCTTCTTGGCGGGCGCCTTCTTTGCTGCTTTCTTAACTGCCAATGGTTTACCTCTTTTGGTGGGTTTGCTGGCGCGCTTGCTAACCGAAGCTTTCTTGGCTGCGGTCTTTCCGCCCTTTACGCCAGTGCTTTTCTTCTTTGCGGCGGACTTCTTTGCGGCCTTTTTGGCCACAACTTTTTTCGCGACTGCCTTCTTCGCGGGAGACTTCTTTGCAGGAGCTTTCTTTGCAGGAGCTTTCTTTGCAACAGCCTTCTTTGCCGGCGCCTTCTTTTTCTTCGCGGCCTTCTTCTTTGCGGGCTTCGCCACCGGCTCTTCCACGATCAGGATTATTGCCTCTTCAACCACTGGCTCGTCGTCATCCGAGGTTGTCAGTATGCTGGAGGTTTCCACTTCTTCGTCTTCTTCCTCGTCGTGATCGGGGTCCAACTCCGCGGGCTCCCCATCGAGGTTGCCGTCATTCATCGCATACATCTTGAATACTTCTTCCATCCGTTTGCCTCCAGCGGCTTGCCGCTGCCGTCGTGATTAGTTCATTCTTCGCGCAGTGAGCATCTCTGCTCTGCTTGCGGAAATCATTGTAGCAATAGCTTGCACGCAAACGCTATGAAAACACAAGTACGTAATGAGGTCCCTGCCTGTTTTTGATGCCTCTCCCGTTCATTTCTGCATGTTTCCATCACGATTGTTTCTTCTTTCGGGCTGTCTTGGTCTTGGACGAACGTTTCGAGGATGGAGAATTGCCTGCTCCTGTCATTGTGCTCGTCTTCGAGTTTGCCGCGCCCGTCTTCTTCGCAGCCGTGTGGGTTGCGGCCACCTGCCCGGAGCGCCGCGCTGCATCCTTTGACTTCTCCAATGGATGTGCTTTTCCATTCGCAGGGGCTGGTCGATCTTCGCTGGCCGCTTGACGATTCGTGGCAGCGGCCCCACGTCGATGCGCAGTGGAGGTGCGCGCTGCAGAGGAAGGTTCCGCAACATGTAGACGCCGGCCCGCTTCAACTTTCACGCCGGTGATTTTGTTCCAGCTCCGCAGTTCATTGAGCGAAACGCCAAAGCGGTCGGCGATAGTCACAAGCGTATCGCCCCTGCGCGCCGTGTATAGCGCCATGCGCGTTGACACCGCGACTGCAGGAGCGACTGGCACCGCAAGCGCTTCGACACCCTGAATGTTGTCGATCTCCCGCAATTGGTTGGCTGCGGCGAGCTCTCCCACTCCCACGTGGTACTCACGCGCCACCGATGCTAACGTGTCCTCAGCGGTGACACGGTGATAACGCCACGTATTGCGTTTGCCTTCGGAGATCGTCTCGATGCGTCGTTCAAAGAGAGTGGCTGTACCTGCGGGAAGATGCAGATCGAACGACGTGTCCGGTGGAGTCACCTGCCGGAGCAGACTTGGGTTTAGCGCCATTACCTCGTCGATCGGCGCACCCACGATGTCGGAAACGAGTTTCAGATCCGTGGAGTAATTAATGGTTATCGTGTCGGTGAGCACCGGCGGATCTAGTGTGAAATCGTCGAACCCATACTGTGTAGGATGGTTGGCGATGATGATGGCTGCCAGGATTTCCGGCACGTAATTCTTTGTTTCTCCAGGAAGGTTGTTGCGCTTGTAGAGTTCCCAGAAGTCTGCGTAGCCTGTCTTCTGCACGGCGCGTTGCACGTTGCCTGCGCCCCAGTCATAAGCGGCCATCGAAAGATACCAGTCGCCCAACTGGTTATAGATGAACTTCATGTAGCGTGCATAGGCACGAGTGGATTTCTCCGGATCGAATCGTTCATCGACATACGCGTTGCGCACCAGGCCGTAGTCGCCATGCGGCATGAACTGCCACATGCCGCCGGCGCCGGACTTGCCGTTGAGCGCGCGAGGCTGAAAGCCCGACTCCGCGACCGCAAGATAGATAAGATCCTGGGGCACGCCCTCTTCTGCCATGACCCGCTGAATCATTGCCCTGTACCGGCCTGAGCGCTGAAACGAATGCAGCAGCGTATTATGGCCCCGCTGGCTGTTGGCAAAAAAGTTGATGTAGCTTGCCACGTAGTCATTCACCATGAGTGGAAGATCGGACTTCGTGGTGGCAAGTTCCGTCTTGGCCTTGGCAACGATATTCGGATCCACTTCGAAGGTCACGTCACTGGCCACGTCCGCGGGCGTAGGCTCCACGTTGGGCACAAAGCCGTTACCTTGCTTCAGCGCCTCCATCTCCATTGCGTTAACACCATCTACAACCCGATCGAATTCCTCTTGCAGCTTTTCATTGCTCTTGATATCGAGACCGCTCGACAGCATCAGATCCACTGCACGATCAAATTCCGCTTTAGCCTCAACCAGGTTGCCCTTCTTATAAGCCTGTTCTCCATAGCTGTAGGCTTGCTCCACCTGCTGGATCAGTACGCGCACGCGCTGTTCCGCGGGCGTAAGCGGCGCAGGCGCGGGCGGCGCTGCTTGCGCTGCCGAAGCGGTCGGAGCAGCAATCTCCGGCGGGGTGGCCGGGAGCGGCAAACTTTCCGCGGCATCTGTGGCTTGAGAGGGATCGCACCGCGCCAGACAGAACATCAGCACGGCCAAACCAGCCAATCGATAACCATTCCAGCGAATGCGCATGAAGAGATGCGGCTTCAACTGTCAAAGTGTGCCCACTGAAGACGCTATCCCGATGATAAGCTATGCCATGGAGGTCCGCTGCGGCGGACACGCCTGAAATGCGTAAACCCTCCCTCAGTCAGCCCCCTCATGGACGCACGCTTTCTTCGTAACTTCGCGATCATCGCCCACATCGACCACGGCAAGTCGACGCTGAGCGACCGTCTCCTGGAACTCACCGGCTCGGTGACGGGCCGCGAGATGCAGGCCCAGATTCTGGATGACATGGACCTGGAACGCGAACGCGGCATCACCATCAAGGCCCACGCCGTTCGCATGATGTACAAGGCCAGCGACGGCATTACTTATCAACTCAACCTCATTGACACTCCGGGGCATGTGGACTTCAGCTACGAGGTCTCGCGCTCGCTGGCTTCCTGCGAGGGTGCACTGCTGGTCGTGGATGCGAGCCAGGGCGTGGAAGCGCAAACGCTCGCCAATGCATACTTGGCCATCAACCACGGTCTCGAGATTATTCCGGTAATTAACAAAATCGATCTTCCTTCGGCCGACATTGAACGCACCCAGGAAGCGATTGAAAAAGCTGTAGGCCTCGATGCCACAGACGCCATTGCATGCAGCGCCAAAACAGGCCAAGGCGTAGCCGAGATTCTTGAGGCGATCGTGCACAGGCTGCCTCCGCCTACGGGCGATCCCAGCGCCCCGTTGCAAGCGCTTATCTTCGACTCGTGGTTCGATGCCTATCGCGGTGTGATCGTGCTGGTTCGCGTGATGCAAGGAACGATGCGCAAGGGCCAGCGCATTCGTCTGATGTCTAACTCCAAATCCTTCGAAGTGGAATCGATGGGCGTACTCATGCCCAAGCCCGTAGAGATTGGCGAACTGACTGCCGGGGAAGTCGGCTTTTTCGCAGCCACGATCAAAAACGTTGGAGATACCAAGATCGGCGATACCGTCACGGACGATACACGACCGGCCGCATCGCCTCTGCCCGGGTTTGAAGACATCAAGCCCATGGTCTTCGCCGGTCTCTACACCGTGGACTCGCATGAACACACGTTGCTGCGCGACGCTCTCGAAAAGCTTCGCCTCAACGACTCGTCGTTCTTCTTCGAGCCGGAGAGTTCGGTCGCGTTGGGCTTCGGCTTCCGCTGCGGCTTTCTCGGACTCCTGCACATGGAGATTATTCAGGAACGCCTTGAGCGCGAATACGAACTGGATCTCATTACTACCGCGCCTGGCGTCCGCTATCACATCACGTTAACTGATGGCTCCGTTCTCGAGGTTGACAACCCTTCACGTTGGCCTGAACCAACCAACATCGAGAAGATTCACGAGCCGGTGATCACCGCGAAGATTTTGACTAACGAAGAATATGTTGGCGGCATTCTGAAGCTGGTGGAGGAAAAGCGCGGGAAGCAGCTGAACTTTGAATACGTGACGCCTACTCGGGTCATGCTGACGTACGAATTGCCACTCAATGAAATCGTCCTTGACTTCTACGATCGACTGAAGTCCATCTCCAGGGGCTATGCCTCGCTCGACTATCAACTTGCCGGAGAATGGCAGTCGCCCATGGTGAAGATGGACATACTGGTTTCCGGTGAACCGGTAGATGCGCTCTCCATCATCGTCCATCGCGATTTCGCTTATGAGCGAGGCAAGCTGCTCGTTTCCAAGATGCGCGAACTGATCCCCAGGCAGCAGTTCGAGGTGGCAATCCAGGCCGCAATTGGGGCAAAGATTATTGCGCGTGAAACTGTGGCCGCACTCCGCAAGAACGTTCTGGCCAAGTGTTACGGCGGAGACATCTCCCGCAAGCGGAAGTTGCTGGAAAAGCAGAAGGAAGGCAAGAAACGCATGAAGCGAATCGGCAAAGTCGATATCCCGCAAGAGGCGTTTCTCGCAGTTTTGCGCGTGGGAGAAGACCAGCAAAAATGATCCCGTTCCGGAAATTGCACCCGATACGAGTCACGTGATGTTCATCACGAAATGTGGGAAACCGCCTAAACCCTGCGATTGCAAACCTTTCCGGGCGGAACCTGCTATCTGAAGACTGAATCGCAAGATTTCATTGATATATAAGGGTTTGCCGCGCCTATCAGAATTCGATCAGATTTGGCAAGAGAAGAGATTGCGGTTAATCCAGAATTTTCACGGATTCTTTCCACAGAATTTTCCACAGGCTCAAAGCGTTGGCTCCACCTGTTTCTGCTCTCTTCGAGCAGTCAGCGCCAGTTTCAAAGACCCCGCCATGCGAGGCCTTTGAAATGAGCTTATTTTAGTGCGCGGGCGCAGCCTGGGGTGCTGGAGCGGCTGGCAGCGACGGAGGCGGCGCAGGAACGCCGGACTTCGTATTGTAGGCGTCAATCACCGCCTTGGTAATATCGAGCGAAGGGGCCCAATACAGGACCGGAGTCGATTGCTGGCTCATGTCGAGCACCACGGTGTATCCCTGCTGGGCTGCATAGGCCGACATCACATCGAAAACCTTCGATGCAAGCGTGTTGTACATCTGCTGAACGTCCTGGTTGCCGTCGGTCTTGAGATCCTCTGTCATACGGTCCAGTTCCTTCTTCTTGTCGTCGATGACCTTCAAACGGCTTGCGCGCTCAGCATCCGCCAGATTGGCTCCCTGGGCCTGGAACTGCTTGGTTAAGCTCTCAATCTCATCGTTCAGAGCCTTGGCCTTCTGTTCGCGGGGCGCGTACTTTTTCTCCAGGTCCGTGTAGTTACGCTGGCCTTCGTTGGTCTGCGCTACGGCCACTTGGAAGGCAATGACAGCGATTTTTGGGGGGCCGGCAACCGCGACAGGTGCAGTAGCGGAAGTGGGGGCAGGTAAACTCTGCGCGGCGGCGCTCAGGGCCATCCCCAGGGCCACTGGAAGAACAAATGCTAGGGTGTGCTTCATCTGAATCAAGAACTCCTTTGGAGATTTCCCCCTGCCTGCTGGGTGAAACCAGTCACGCTGCAAATACCCCTAAAATGCGAGGGGTATTTGCAGTTGATTGGGACTCTCAGTTAGTGGGCAGTGGCTGGCTTTGGAGCCGCTGGCCTGGGAGCCGAAGCTGCCGGCTGCGGCGGCGGCGCTGGAACACCGGAACTCACGTTGTATGCATCGATAACGGCTTTGGTGATATCTGTCGACGGGGTATAGTAGAGGACCACCGGCGCCTGCTGCTGGCTTCCGCTGTTGTCCACTACCAGAGTGTAGCCCTGTTGCTGTGAATATTTTGTCAGGGCGTCAAATACCTTTCCAGCCACCCCATTGTAAATCTCCTGCATCTCGCCCTGGAGATCGTTCCGCGCGTCTTCGGCAAGGCGCTGTGCCGATTTCTGCTTGTCGTCGATGACCTTTGCGCGGCTCGCACGCTCGGCATCGCTCAACTTGTCTCCCTGGGCCTGCAACTGCTTCTGCAGTCCGTCGATCTCATCGGCCATGGACTTCAGCTGTGTGCGCTTGGGTTCGTACTTCTTTTGGAGGTCTGCAAAGTTGCGCTGGAATTCGTTGGTCTGGCCCACAGCTGTCTGAAATGCGATGACGGCTATCTTGGTGGGACCTGCCGGTGCCGCTGGTGCGGATGGTGTTTGGGCGGCGGCGCTCAGCGCAATGCCTGAGGCCAGCATGACAACTATGGCTAGCGAATGCTTCATTTGAATGTAAAACTCCTTCGAAATTCCTTTGTGGCTGTCCGCGTTTCAGCGCATGACCAAGCCTGCGCCTCCTGAGAAACCATACCGCCTTTTTCTGAGGGGCTCCGCGCCGGTTTTAAGGGCAGAGACGGAACAAAAGACGCTAGCGGAAACATCAAAAGGAACTCCCTGGATTATAGGAGGGCTGGGTAGGAGCGTCAAACCGCTGAACCGTGAAATCCGCCCCAATGCGACGGTTTGACGCTGCACACGCATCACTTGTAATCTCCCGCCGGAATTGCGTACTAGAACGTCGTCGATACTGTAAGACGGAAGGTCTTTCGTGGCTCCCGGAACTGGTACCTGGCTCCGTATGCTGCCATCGACTCTGCGTACGTGTAGTCTCCTGCACCCCCGGGAGGGAACATGGACCGGGTAATCAACTCGGCCGAGCAGCTCTCCTTGTTTTCCCCCAGAATCACATCGTTGCAATAGGGCCGCTCGTAGAGACGCAAGGGGTTGTAGGCGTAATAGAGCCGGAAGGGCGCGTTGATGACCGGCATGATGACCGAAATCTCAGCACCTGTGGACATGCGCGGAACAAAATTGGTGCCGGAAATCGGGCGGATATTCGGCTGGAACCCGACCATGGATCCGGGGATGCCGCCTTGGCAGGATCCGTTGTTGTATACCGGGCAACCATAGAGGGGAGCCGTCAGCGACGCAAATCCCTCGGGGCTCTGCTTCAACTGCCCCTTGTTTAGAGCAACATCGATCCCGAAATCGTCGAAGAACGCGAACGTGACCGGCCCGGCGATTGGAATCTTGTATTCCAAATTCGTAGTTAGGCTGGTGTCGCCACCGATAGAGGCGATGCCGTAAACCGGAAGCGGCACCTGGATGCACTGATTGTCCTCCGGATTGGTCGGATCGCGAGGGACGCAGGTTCCGTCCGGGTTCGTCAGTTGCACATTGGTTCGGTTGGGGACATAGCCATACGGTGTTGCCCCTCGAATATCGAATCCGCGCAGATCGGCTTCGCCGCCGGTATAGAAGCGGTTATTCGGCGGAGCCACATCGCCGCCAAATCCCTGCACATAACCCAACTGCGCCCGCAGCCCGAGAATATTTCGTCCGTTGGGCGAAAGCTGCAGGTAATGGATGCGCATGAAGCGCTTATAAGCCACCAGCGGCGAGATGTACCGCACGTTGCCGCCGATGCCGGCCACCGAGAATACGGCCGAATATTCCTTGCCGCTGGTCGGCCGCATTGGATTGTTGATGGTGTTGTAGATGTAGGTGAAAGTCGCTGAACTATTCACAATGCCCGCCAAAGCATTTGAACCCTGAATCCCAGAACGGAAGCTAATCGTCTGGAAGAAGGTCTGCGAGGCTGTGCTGAACGCGGTGATGGACGACTTGGTGAGTGAATAGGTCATGCCGATACGCTGGAAAGCGTGCCGCTTCAGCGGATAGCTGATAGAGAGATTGGTTCCCGTTGAAGCCTGATTGTAATTCTGCGTCAGCGACTGCTGCGCCTGGCTCAGGTTCACCGAAGCTCCGGTCGTCGTCTGGTAGTTCTTTGCCGCGTTAAAGTCCTGCTTGGTATTGAAGAGCTGGAAGCCTATGTTAAACGGCCGATTGCGCAGGTAGGGTTGAGTGAAACCAAACTGAAACTGGCGGCTCACGTTGCCGAGGTTGCCCTGCAGGCTAAGGGTCTCGCCAAGCCCCAGGAAGTTGTTGGTCTGGTAGTTGACGCCCAGGAACGCGCCGGACAAGCCGCTAACGCCGCCGTTTAGGCCGATCGAGTTCTTGCCCTTCTCTTTCACCTTCAACAGCAGGTCGACTGTGCCCGCTTCGGCATCCTGGTGAGCCTCGGAGTCCTCATCGACTTTCAGAGGCTCGAAGTATTCAAGCTGATTCAGACGCAACAGGCTATATTCCCACAACTGCGAGTTGTACACCTGCCCTTCTTCCAGCATCAGCTCACGCCGGATCACCTTGTCGCGCGTAATGGTGTTGCCCTGGAACTCAATACGCGAGACATAAAACGGCTTGCCTTCGTCGATATCAATGTCCAGAGAGACAGTCTTCTTTTGTTCGTCGTATGAGGGTTTCGGAATCGCGCCGAAATTGATATAGCCCAGCTGGCCGTAAGACTTCTTCAGATTCTCCAGCCCCTTGCTGATCAGCGTCGCGTTAAACCAATCGCCATCCTTCACCGCAAAAACGGAGCGCAGGGCCTTTACATTCTGAACTGCTTTGTTGCCCGTAAAGGTGATGGTTCCAAGCCGGTAGCGGGCGCCTTCTTCAACCGGCATCAGGATGTCAATGCGCTTGCCCTTGTTGGGCCGGAAGGTAAACCAGTTCAGTCCACCCTGGTCGCGAATCTGTGTCTTTGGCTCTTCGATAGCTGCGTTGTAATAACCCTTGTCGCGATACGCCAACCGCACCCTCTCGGTGTCCTCTTCCAGCTTGGATGAGTCGAAGGTCTGAGGAATAAGGTTCTCAAAAAAGATGGAGTACGGAATGCCAATAGGGCGGAGATTCTTCATCGCCCGGCGCAGCAAAAGGCTGTTGATGTGCTCGTTGCCGGTGAACTTGATCTCGCCCACTTTCACTGTGGGGCCTTCCTTGATGTTGAAGTTCACCTGTACGGAGGCCGGCGGAATGGTTTTGATTTCGGGTTTGATGACGGCGAACTGGTGCCCGTGCTCGGCCAGAATGTCTCGGAGCACAGTCACCGCGCGCATTACCTTGGTCGGATCGTACTGGCTCTCCTGAGTCAGTCCGACCTTTTCCTTCTTGAAGCGATCAAGCACGTCAGAGACGGAGACGGCGTTCAAGCCTTTGTAATTGATCTCCCGGACGGTAGGCTTTTCGCCCACAATCACGTTCAGAATAATGCCCCTCTCCGTATCCTCGCGCTCGATGCGCAGGGTTTCAAAGTACCCCGTGTTCCACAGCGAGTTGAAGTCGCGCTCCACAGAAAGCGGATCGTAAGTGTCACCCTGGTGGGTAAACAGCCGCGCCAAAACCGTTTCCTTGGGAATACGCCGGTTGCCAATGACCCGAATCTGATCGATGGTTTGCGACTGTTGAGCCATCGCTGCGGCGGCGGTCAACGCCAGCAACAGCAGAACGGCCGCCACCCGGCGGATGCCTGGCTTGCGATTTTCGGTCCGCAAAAGGCGGCTCATGCAAATCTGTTTCGCCTTCACCGGGCCAACGCCCTGCGACGAGCAAAAATACCGGTGCGGTCCATAGTTCGCCTTCAGGTTCGGCTTCACGGGAAAAATATCGACACCCTCACTGCTGAAAATCTGGTCCTGCCTCGAGGAAAGATTGATTATATTGGACCGTACCCACCCTGCCCAAACCAGCGCGCAGACATCGGCTCGGATTCCATCTCTTCCCCATAACATCTCTTCCGCGCTGGGCCATGCGGACTCGGTTGAGTCTCATAGCCCTCCCAGCGAATTTCACGCTGGCAAAAGGTCTTGGGACTCATCCCTCAGTCTACCGGAACCAGACGGGTTGGGCCCGGCGCGGAATGGGCTTTGCCCCGCTCCGCTCTCTGGCGTTGCTTCGCTGCATCCCTCTTAGACGCAGGCGAAGCGAACATGACATCCTGTTTTCGTTGAGGTTTTCGGATGAAAGAAGAATCCATTTATGACTTCACGGCGCGGCTGCTTGATGGCAGCCCGATGAGCCTCGAAAGCATGCGCGGCCAGGTTCTGCTGATAGTTAATACTGCCAGCCGATGCGGATTCACACCGCAATACGCCGGTCTTCAAAAGCTTTTTGAGGCGTATAAAGAGCACAGCTTTGAGGTGCTCGCATTCCCCTGCAACCAATTCGGCGCCCAGGAGCCGGGCTCCGCGGCCGAGATCGGTTCTTTTTGCCAGAAGAATTATGGCGTCACTTTTCCTGTTTTTTCCAAAATCGACGTCAACGGCCCCAATGCCCACCCGATCTTTCACTTTCTCAAGGAGTGCAGGCCAGGATTGTTCGGGACGACACGCATCAAGTGGAATTTCACCAAGTTTCTCGTGGACCGGAAAGGCCGGGTCGTGAAGCGCTTTGCGCCTTCCAAACCACCAAAGGACCTTGCACCCAAAATTGAAGAGTTGCTGCAGAGTATGTAGCCACTCACCTCCCGTTCCCAATCACGTATCGATTTTCATTGCCACAGAACCTGTACCAATCAAGAGAGCTTGGAGAGATGGCGCACCTTGCTGGCAACGCGGAGCCCGGTAGGGGGACCGGAAGGATCGGAGGGATCCTTGGCCCGTTTCTGCACCTGGGGCTGACTGCTTTTGGAGGCCCCGCTATGCACCTCGTCCTGATGCAGCGCGAATTCGTCGACCACCGCAAATGGATCACCCGCGGACAGTTCCTGGACCTGGTGGGCGCTTGCAATTTGCTTCCGGGCCCAGGGTCTACGCAGGTGGCCATGGCGCTGGGCTATACCCGCGCCGGCTGGATGGGCCTGATCCTCGCCGGTGTGAGCTTTATCCTGCCGGCATCGCTGGCTACACTCGCACTGGCTTGGGCTTATGTCCACTACGGAACCCTGGCGCAAGTGCAGGGCTTGCTCTATGGAGCCAAGCCGGTAATGATCGCCGTCATCGTCCAGGCGGTCTGGAGCCTGGGACGCACGGCGTTCCGCCGCTGGCCTTTTGCGCTTGTCGGCCTGGCTTGCTTTGCGGCGGTTCTCGCAGGCGCACCGCCGCTAGCAATCCTCCTCGCCTCAGGAGGAGTTGCGCTTCTAGCCGCCTGGCTGCGAACGAGGCCAAAGCGCCTGTTAGGGCTCTCCGCATGGCCCACCCTGAGCGGTCTCGGAAGTTCTCCGGTCGCAGGTGGCGCTGTGGTTGCGGTGGCATTGCTCCCGATGTTCCTCGTTTTCCTGAAGCTCGGCATTGTGGTTTTCGGTTCCGGTTATGTTTTGCTGGCTTATCTGAAGGCAGACCTCGTGGATCGTTTGCATTGGATAACGGAACCGCAGTTACTCGACGCCATCACGGCCGGGCAGATCACGCCCGGACCAGTGTTTGCTACAGCGACCTTTCTCGGTTATCTGCTGCATGGCTGGAAGGGAGCCGTAGTAGCCACAGTGGGCATTTTTCTTCCTTCGTTTTTTATGGCAGGGGCGGTAGGAGCCCTGGCTGGCCGCATTCGCAATTCCGCATTCTCAGCCGCCTTCCTGGATGGGGTGAACGCCGCGGCCGTGGCTCTCATGGCATCCGTTGCTATCGTGCTGGGCCGCGCGACGCTTGCGGATGGCTGGACGTGGGCGCTGGCTCTGGTGTGCGCCGTTCTCCTGATTCGTTTCCGGGTGAACGCTACCTGGCTGATCCTCGGAGGCGCATGCGCCGGAGTCGTGATCCGGCTTCTAATCTGAAGCAATTCTGGCCCGATTTGAAACCAAAACCCCGCCTAAAAGGGCTGATTTTTTCGGAAAGTAGCTGTTTTTCGCGGTATTTTTTCCGTCAATTGTGACATCATATCTCCTGCTTCACAGGGTGTAATTGATTGATTCAAAGCGTCTTAATAGAGATAATCATGCGAAGATATCCACGGAAAAATACGGATTTTTGGGGGATAGGGGGAGGGGTGCGCCAAAAAAGCTAGAAAACCGGGCCGATTTTGACCGTTTGAACTGGCCAGAGTAGCTCGAAATGGCACACAAGATTTCGTCTTGAATCCATGATGCGCCCACAAACGGAAATCATCGGCAAGCTCCGGTGCGGTGCATTTGCCTTCGAGACAACCAACTCCCGGATCGGGTTTTAATCGAAGCGATAGGCGCTGATTTTGGCCCCCATCGGCTCATCGGTAAAGATGCGGGAGCCGGGTGCATTGCCGCCGGCCCCAGCAGCCACCATCAGCGGAATCAGGTGTTCCTCGCGAGGATGCGCATAAGCAGCGAATGGGGCGTTGCGCCATTCCTTCAAGAGGCTGTCGCGTTGTTCCGCGGGTGATTCAACCGCCGCCGTGAGCCACGCATCGAAAGCGCGGGCGCGTTCAGCAGTCTCAGGACGGCTATACCCGCGCAGGTTGTGGAAGCTCATGCCGCTGCCCACAATCAACACTCCCTCATCTCGCAAAGGAGCCAGCGCACGACCAGCGGCCAGGTGCAGCGACGGGTCAAGACTGGCGGCCAAAGACAATGTAACCACAGGGATCTTTGCGTCCGGGAAAGCGACCTTCAGCGGCACAAAAACTCCGTGATCGAAGCCGCGACTGGCGCTGATGCCTGCCGGAAGGCCTGCATGCGTCAGCAGGTCTCTCACGCGCGCAGCCAGTTCCGGGTCGCCCGGCGCGGGCCAGGCGAGGCGGTAGGTGTGCTCTGGAAATCCCGAGTAGTCGAAGATAAGCTGAGGAGCAGGTGCGGAACTTGCCGTGAAGGCAGGTTCCTCCCAGTGGCCGCTGATCACCAGCATCGCTTTGGGCGTTTCCGGAAGCGTCGCCGCGAATCTTTCAAGAAAGTTCCTGGTCGCATCCCAGGTGTCCGCCGGTCCCCATGTCCAGTCCATGAAGAAACACGGGCCGCCGCCGTGAGGCAGGAAGAGCGCGGGCTGTCGCTGATTGTCTGCTGGCACTTGTTCTTCCTCTGGGCTTCTCCTTGATTGGTGTGTAGGGGCGGATTAGTTGTTCAAACAAGTATTCGATGCTTCGATTCGTCCTTGGATTCATGACTTGCGCAATTCTTCAACCGCTGTCTTCACGCTACCGGTCATTCAAATATCCCCGTTTATTCGTTCAGCGCATGCTGCATAGGATCCCTCATTTCAGCGGCGGCGCAAGAAGGTAGACATAAGCCAGCAGCGCCGCTCCTACCAGGCCAGGAATCAGGCCAACCAAATACACCGAGCCGGCTTCCCGCTCTGCTCCGAGTAGTGCGTGCAGAAAGATCATCAGTCCAATGCCCACAGCAACGTTGATCAAGCCGGCAATCTTCAGGCCCTCCCGGGTTTTGCTCGCCTTGATCCGCTCATCCTCGCGCAGCAGTTCCACTGCCGCACTGGCGCCCTGGCCTGAGGCTTCGCTGATCCGCCGGAGAGTTTCCGACTTGTAGTACGCCTCGCGCTCTTTGCGCTGGCTTTCTGACCAATGGACGACGGCGGTAAATGTGAACACTAGCGCAATAACCACCAGCGGAAACAAAATAATAAACTCCATGTGCATCGCGTCCTCCTTGCCGGGAATTCTTCCCATGCGTCTGGTGGGACAGACAGTTCGCACATCCGGTTGCATAATCTTCAGCAAGCAAGTCGTCGGCATAAAATGCAACCGGAACAGCCGAGGCTTGGTCCTACCCATTGCAGAGGCGCGAACCCAGCATGACGACCACGACGAACGCCGCGGAAGACCTGGCCGATGTTGACCGCGTGCTGGCGGGCGATTTGCAGGCATTCGAGGGGATTGTCCGCCGCTGGCAGGCGCCGCTCGTAAATATGGCGTGGCGCTATTGCCGCGACCGCAGCCGCGCGGAGGAGTTGGCCCAGGAAGCCTTCATCCGCGCGTGGCGTGGTCTCACCAGCTGGCGTCGCGATTCCAGCTTCTCAACCTGGCTGTTTGCCCTGGCCGCGAATGTCTACCGCTCCGATCTCAAGCGCTTTCCCACCGTCACGCTGCCCGTTGACGAGGCGCCTGAACCGTCAAGCCCGGCAACGCAACATGATGCGCTGGCCGCGCAGCAAAGCACTGACTCGGTGCGCCGCGCGGTGCTGGCGTTGCCTGCCCGCTATCGTGAACCGGTGATTCTGTTTTATTTTCATGAGATGGACGTGGCGGCCGCGGCGCGCACCATGGGGCTGCCCGAGGGAACGCTGAAAGCGCGACTTTCGCGAGCACGGGTGCTGTTGCGAAGTCGATTTCCGCATCTGAAAAACGAGCACGCCGCTATGGATTTCGCGGATTTGAGCACAGGAAAGGAGGCAGGACGGTGATAGAGATGGGAAAAAACAAAAGCGAAGCTGAACAAAATGAAATCGACCGGATTCTAGCCACCGAAGATGCGCTGGTTCCATCGTCCGGCTTTCTGGCGACTGTGATGGAGCGTGTTCGCGAAGAAGCAGCCGCACCGGCTCCGATTTCGTTTCCGTGGAAGCGGGCGCTGCCGGGGATGGTTGTGGTCGCCGGTGTTCTCGGCTGGGACGCGTTCGAACTCGTGCGACAGGGACTGCCGACGGCGACTGGGTTCACTGTCATCGCGCCTCACATTTCTGTGGAGATGGGATGGCAGCTGGAGCAGGCCGGCTGGGTTGCACTCGCAGTGGGGGCTTCGCTGTTTTCCTGGCTAATTTCGCGTCGGCTGGCCGGGCGAGCCGGATTGCTTTAACTCCCTATTGAAGTACCGCGTACTTCGCTCCAAAATTCCTCAGCTTGGCCAGGGTCGCCGCGGCTTCGCCGGAGTCGATGGCTTCGGCCGCCTGCGTGACGCCCTCTTTTAAATCGAGCGCCAGCCCGCCCGCAACCAATGCGGCAGCAGCGTTGAGGAGCACAATTTCCCGCCGCGGGCCGGTGATCCCGGTGACAATGTCGTAGAGGATGGCGGCGTTGACTTCAGCGGAACCGCCGGTCAACTGGTCGAGCGTAGCCGTGGGAAGGCCGGCCATTTCCGGTGTAACGCGTGCGGCTCGGAGCGTTGGCGCGCCGCCCCCCTCGGGCTCTTCGACACGCGCGACGACCGACTCGCCGGTGGTGGTGAGCTCATCCATGCCGTCGGTTCCGTGGACCACAAATGCGCGCTTGGCCCCCAGTTCCGCAAGTGCCCGCGCCACCAGTAGAGCCTTACTGGGTGCAAGCACGCCGATGACTTGGGATCGCGCGCCTGCGGGATTGGTGAGCGGCCCGCACAGATTGAAGATGGTTCGGAACCCCAATGCTCGCCGCAACGGCCCCACTACCCGCATGGCCGGGTGATAAAGCGGCGCAAGGAGAAACATGAACCCGGTCTCGCGGAGGCAGGCCGCCGCAAGGTCAGGACTCAGCTCAATGGGAACTCCCAGAGCCTCAAGCACGTCTGCCGAACCGCACCGGGAGGTAATGGCCCGGTTACCATGCTTGGCCACCCTGGCTCCGGCTGCGGCAGCCACCAGGGCCGCGCCTGTGGAGATGTTGAAGGTCGGTGGTCCGCCGCCGCCGGTGCCGACTACATCCACCAGCTCTTCCCGCTCCTTGGCAGTGAGCGGAACGGGCGTGCCGCGTTTACGCATTGTCTCCACAAATCCGGCCAACTCCGGCGCCTGCTCGCCGCGCGTGGCCAGTACCGCAAGCAGCGCTGCCGTTTCCACCTCCGGCGCATCGCCAGACAGGATCTGCTCCAGCACGCCGGCCGCCTGCTCTCGGGTGAGGGCCGCTCCGTCTTCGGCAAGCGGCTTCAAAAGCTCTTTCAATGAGGCCATATCTCATTATGGTAACGGTGCGCCGCGGCCACCGCATGCTGAGAATGCAGCAACCTTGGCTGTTTGCCCCCTGTTCGCCCAGCAAGATAGTATTTGCTTACCGCTGGCACGGCTTCGCGGGCACGGAATTCAACCGGCCTGCACCCGAATCCTCAACATCAGCGGATGTGGGCGGTCCCAAACAGCATGAAGATTCACGAGTATCAGGCGAAAGAAATCCTGGCGAAATACGGCGTTGCCGTGCCCAGGGGCGAAGTGGCCAACACCCTTGAAGAAGCGTCGACTGTGGCGCGGAAACTGTTTGCCGAGGGCGCGAGCGGTGTGGTCGTGAAGGCGCAGATTCATGCGGGCGGGCGCGGCAAGGGCGGCGGCGTAAAGGTAGCCCGCACCCGCGAAGATGCGGAATTGCATGCCAAAAATATTCTGGGCATGCAGTTGATTACGCACCAGACTGGTCCGCAGGGCCAGAAGGTGCAGCGGTTGCTTATTGAGGAGACCGCGGACATTGACCGCGAGCTTTATCTCGGCATTGTGCTGGACCGGGCGACGGGGAAGCTGGTGTTTATGGCCTCGCAGGCCGGCGGCATGGAGATTGAAGAAGTGGCCGCGCACACACCGGAGGCCATCTTCAAGGAGACCATCGATCCGGCGATTGGGTTTGGCGCATGGCAGGCTCGCAAGTTGGCTTTTGCGCTGGGGCTCAAGGCGTCGCAGATCAACCAGGCTGTCGGGTTTCTGCAGAGTCTGTACAAAGCCTTCATGGATACAGATGCCTCGCTGGTAGAGATCAATCCCTTCATCACAACCAAGAACGACAAGCTTTTTGCGCTCGATGCCAAGATCACGTTCGATGACAACGCGCTGTTTCGCCACGCGGACATCAAGGCGCTGCGGGATACGGCGGAAGAAGATCCGCTTGAAGTGGAAGCCAGCAAATACGCACTCAATTACATCAAGCTGGATGGGTCGATTGCTTGCATGGTGAACGGCGCGGGCCTGGCGATGGCGACGATGGACATTATTCAATATGCAGGCGGCAGCCCGGCGAACTTTCTGGATGTGGGCGGCGGCGCAACGCAGGAGCAGATTGAGCATGCATTTGAGATTCTGCTCTCCGATGCCAACGTGAAGGCAATCTTCATCAATATTTTCGGCGGGATTTTGCGTGTTGACCGGCTGGCTACGGGTGTAGTGGCGGCGGCGCGGAATTTGAATGTGAAGGTGCCGATTGTGCTGCGGCTCGAGGGCACCAACGTTGAGGAAGGCCGGCAGATACTTAAGGATTCCGGCTTGAATTTCCAGGTGGGCGCAACCATGAAAGAAGCTGCGGATCTGGTGGTAGCTGCAGCAAAGGCGGTGGCATAAATGGCGGTATTAGTCGATAAAAATACGCGGCTGATTGTTCAGGGAATCACGGGCAAGGAAGGCACTTTTCACGCCAAGGGCGCGGCAGAATACGGCACCAAGGTAGTGGGCGGTGTGACTCCGGGCAAGGGCGGAACGACACATGAGGGCTGGCCGGTTTTCAATACGGTGGCCGACGCAGTGGAGAAGACTGGCGCGAATGCAACGGTGATTTTTGTGCCGCCTCCGTTTGCGGCTGACGCTATTCTTGAAGCGGAAGACGCGGGGCTGCCCCTCATTGTCTGCATTACGGAAGGTATTCCGACGCTCGATATGGTGAAGGTGTGGGCGAAGCTGAAGACTTCGAAGTCGCGGCTGATCGGGCCGAATTGCCCTGGCGTGATTTCGCCGGGCAAAGCGAAGATCGGGATTATGCCGGCGCGCATTCATCTTGAGGGATCGGTGGGGATCGTTTCGCGCTCGGGCACGCTTACCTATGAGGCCGTGCACCAGCTAACGCAGCGTGGAATTGGCCAGTCGACCGCGATCGGCATTGGCGGCGATCCGATCATCGGCACCACGCACATTGATGCGCTGCGGCTGCTCAACGACGATCCAGAGACCGAAGCCATCATCATGATTGGCGAGATTGGCGGATCGGCTGAAGAAGCAGCGGCGCAATTCGTAAAGGACCATGTGAGGAAGCCGGTGGTTGGATTTATTGCGGGACAAACGGCGCCTCCCGGACGCCGCATGGGGCACGCGGGCGCCATCATCAGCGGCGGGCAGGGAACTGCAGCCGACAAGATGAAGGCTCTAACGGCGGCTGGAATTCATGTGGTGGTTTCGCCGGCGGAGATTGGGGCAACGCTGGCGCGGGTGATTGGGAAAGGCTAGCCCTTAGCTTCTAGCCTTTAGCTAAATACGGAAGGCCTGCCGCGATGGTGGGCCTTTCTGTTTTGAACTAAAAGCTAGAAGCTGCATTTTCACCACACCCTGCAAGGCTTTGCAGCGACCATTGGCGCGGTCTTCTTGCAACTGAAGCTCTTTGCGAACTCCGGCAGGTCGGACAGGATTGTGTTGGCGCGGTACTCATCTGGTGCGTGCGGATCGCCTTGCGCCTGAGTGCGCAACTGCTCCGGCCGAGTCTGCGTGCACCACTGCTGCGCATAGGCGATCCAGAAGCGCTGGTCGGGGGCATAACCGTCGATCTTCGCATTCATGTCGAGATGCGAGTCCTCCGCTTTGTCCTCCCAGGCCAGCCATGCCAGCCACAAACCACCGAGATCGGCGAGGTTTTCGCCCAGAGTTAGCTTGCCGTTCAGATGCACGCCGGGGACAGCTTCAATGGCGTCATACTGCTTCACCATGCAAGCGGCCCGGTCGTTGAATTTCTCCTCATCTTCCTTGGTCCACCAGTCTTTGAGGTTGCCGTCCTTGTCATACTGGCGGCCTTCGTCGTCAAAACCATGTGTCAGTTCGTGGCCGATGGTCGAACCCATGTCGCCGTAGTTGGCCGCGTCGTCTTCCTTGTCGCTATAGAAAGGCGGCTGAAAGTAGCCTGCGGGAAAGTTGACGTTGTTCATCTGAGGATCGTAATAGGCATTGACGGTGGGCGGCGTCATGCCCCATTCGTCCTTGTCAACGGGCTTGCCTATTTTTGCCAAATCGCGCGCAGATTCAAACTCGTGCACGCGCACCGCATTGCCTATCGCATCGCCGCGCACAATCTCAAGCTTCGAGTAGTCGCGCCACTTTTGCGGATAGCCGATCTTGTTCATGACGGTGTGGAGCTTTTCCTTGGCTTTCTCTTTGGTCTCGGGGCTCATCCAATCGAGTGAATCGATGTCCTTACCCATTGCCTGCTCAATAGCGAGCGTCATTTCAAGCGCCTGTTTTTTTTCTGCCGGAGGAAAGTACTTTGCCACAAATGCTTGACCGAGTGCCTCGCCTAGGTCGTCATCCACTACGCTGGTGCAGCGCTTCCAGCGGTCCTGCTCCTTCTCCGCACCGTTCAAAATGTGCGCGTAAAAGTGCCACGTCTCGTGGTCGAATGTTTCCGGCATGCTGGTGCCGGCATAGGCGTGCAAAAGGTGCCAGCGCAGATAGGTCCTGATTTGGCGAATGGGTGTATCCGCCGCGATTTTGTTGAACTCCGCAAAGAACTTCGGCTCCATGTCGTTCATCTTTCCCGAAGCGGGCGCATGCAATTCAGCTACATAGTCTGCGAGCGAGAAGTGCGTCAATTCGTTTGAAAACGCGACGACATCGGTGGGATGATTCAGATTCTGCGGATCGCGCTGCTCAGTAATTGTGAGCGAGGCTTTCGCCAGTCGCGTTTCAATCGCGAGCACAGTTTTTGCATCATCGGCTGCCTGCTTATCGGTCTCACCCGCGAGCTTGAAGAGGTTGTGCACATGCTCCACATACTGGCGGCGCAGTTCCACACTTTTTGCGTCCGCGCGCGTGTAGTAGTCGCGCTCCGGCAAACCAAGGCCGCCTGCGCCGTAGAAGCTGATGACGGAATTGGAATCGGCATAGTCCTGGTTCGATCCCATGGCGAAGAACGCGTTCACGCCTATCGAATGCAGATGCGCCAGCAACGCGGGCAACTCCGCCGCGGTCTTGAGGGCTGCGATGCGGTCCAGTTCCGGCTTCAGCGGCGCAAGGCCCAGACGATTCACGTTTGCCGTGTCCATGCACGTGGCGTATTCGTCGCCGATCTTCTGCTCGTTGGCGGTAGGCGGGGTTTTTGCATTCGTATTGGGCGCGGCCGCGTCTTCCAGAATCAGTTTGAGATGCAGACGGTTCAACTCATGAAGCTCGGTAAAGCGGCCGTATCCGGCCTGGTCAGCAGGCAGGGGATTGCGCTTGAACCAGCCATTGCAACTGAACTTGTAAAAATTCTCACAGGGGTCGACCGCCGCGTCGATGAGGGCAGGGTCGAAGACTTTGAGCTCCGGCGAGCTGGGCCCTTTGGCGACCGGCGCAGGTGCAGGCTGAGTCTGTGCGGACGCCAATGCAAGGCCAAAACCAGCCGCCTGAAAAGCAAGAATTACGCTTGAAATTCGGTAGGGAGAAATACAGCTAAACATGCCGAAACTCTACCAGATTCGCAGGCCCGCATGTTGCGGCATCCGGCGCCCTTTACAATGGAGAGGCAGAAGCACATTCCTTAAGGAGCAAAACTCTTGCCGCAACGCACCTTCAGCATCATCAAGCCAGACGCATTCCGCAAAGGCTACGCCGGGGCAATTCTCGCCGAAATTTACAAGGCCGGATTCCAGATTGTAGCCATCAAGAAGCAGTCCATCTCCGTGAAGGAAGCGGAGGGCTTTTATCACGTTCACAAGGCCAGGCCGTTCTTTGGCGAACTGTGCGCCTTCATGGCCTCAGGGCCGCTGGTTCTGATGGTTCTGGAAAAGGACAACGCCATCGCCGACCTGCGCAAGCTGATGGGAGCCACCAATCCCGCCAATGCCGAGGAAGGGACCATCCGCAAAAAATTTGCCGGCTCGCTTCAGGAAAACGCGATCCACGGCTCAGACGCAGAAGATACGGCAGCGTTCGAGATCGGATACTGGTTTGCCGGTTACGAGCTGATCTAGCTACGTTCGGAGCAAACAACGCCGCCCGAAGTTGCGTTGCACGGTAGTGGTAAGAGGTACTTGCCTACTTCCCAGGATCTGCGGGCACAGTTGTGAGCGCCTTCAAGTCGCTCACCAGCTTTTCAATAGCTTCATCGAAGACTTTGTCGCGATTCTTCTTGAAGATCAGGCTCAAGTTGGGCTTCTCCACCAGATATTCATCCAGCACCCAAAGGGTCACATTGCTCTTTGTGTCCAGCAGCGCCACGCGGAAGGAAGGAAACGGCACCGCCTCAGCGCCGATCTGGCGTGGGATGTAAATGATGCTGATCTGGGCTATCAGATCGGCTTCGGCCGGGGACCCAACCAGCGAGTAATGGCCCCAGGCCTGCATCGCCGCATAGAACTGGTTGTAGGCTCGCCGCGGATCGCCGCTGACCGTGTTCAGGTCGAGCAAGCCGCCGGCATTCGAAATAAAGACTTTCTTTGCGGTGAGAATCTGCGACGGCAATCGCGCCGCCGGAGTCTGCGCAGTGAGTGCTGGAACGAACGAGAGCAGGATCAACGTCACGAGGGAGAGATACGCCAGCCTGACTTTCAGCACGGGTCCAACCTTTCCGTTTGGTGCGCGCCCAATATCGTCTCTCTGGCTCGCGGCAGGGCTCGTGCAACTATTTGGCAGCAGCGGCAGTCTGTGCCGTCAATGCATTCAAGTCGCTGACAAGTTTGCTGATTGTATTGTCGAAATTCTTGTCACGAGTCTTCTGCGTGACAGTTACCTGAATCGGCTCATAGAGTGTCCACAGCACAATGCGCGTCTTCGGATCTATTAGGTCAAGCTTGAACTGCCAAACAACCGGATCGCGGACAACGTTCACATCAAGGGCTAAATCCGCGTCGCTGGGAGCACCTACTAGCTGATATTGCCCCGAGCTCTTCACGTCGGCGTAAAACTCGTTGTAGATTCGATCCGGCCCGCCGCTCCAGGCGCTTGAATCGAATCCGACCCCGGTGTTGGAGATGAAAACCTTCTTGGCGCCAGGAATTTGGGAGGGCAGCGGAGCTGATTGCGCAATCAACGAGGCAGCCGGAAAGAAGATCATCGCCAATGCGAGAGACGCAATTACGAACCTGGCTTTCAACATGACTTCAACCTCGAGCACTTCTTCAAACACCGTGTGACCTGATTTGACTTGAAAGAAGTGAGTCCGGTTATGCATCGCCGAACAGGTCGTCGATTTTCTTCCTCAGAATCACAACTTCCTGCCTGAGTTCCGACACAGAGGCTTCAAGCCGAGCAATGCGATCGTCTCCCCCTACTTCGGTGCTGCCTTCGTGCGGGCTCCATGGCTCGGGGACTGCTGACCGCAGTGCCTCCTGCGACCCGGATAGCAGATGCACGTAACGCGACTCCTTGGTTCCCGGCTGGCGGGGCAGCACGGCTACCAGCGACGGCTCGCGGTCCATCAGTTTCTGCAGTCCAGCCAGCACATCCGTGATTTCATCGAAGCGGTGCAGGCGCTCTGTGCGCCCGCGCAACTCACCCGGCGTCTGCGGACCGCGCAGTAGCAGCACGCAAATCAGCGCCGTTTCCGCCCGGCTGAAGTTGAAGACTTCGCCCAGCCAGTGCTCGTACTTCGTCACCCGGCCGTCCGCACCGCGCGCCCGCCCAGCGATGCGCAAGTCCTCGAGCCCATGCAAGGCCTGGCGAACTGCGTCCTCATCCAGGTCGGTCACAGGCTCGCGGTTCGAACGCTGGTTGCATGCGTTGATCAACGCGTTCATCGACATCGGGTAGTAATCCGGTGTCGTCACTTCCTTTTCGACAAGCGCGCCCAGCACGCGGGCTTCGGCCGCTGTCAAGACAATCGGATCACTTGGCGGCATGGCTCAATCCTCCCCGTCGTTGCTCGTAATTCGTGGGCTCGAACTTCATGGACGCACGCTTCATGGATTCTGGCCCGGCGTTTCTTCCTCTTTTGGACCCAGGAGAAACTGTACTCCGAGATACCCAATCCAATTGGGCTCGCTGTTCTGCCGCGTCACTCCCTGAATGGCGCGTCCGCCCATGAATAGCAGGCGGATTTTATTGCTGCGGGTGAGGCTTTGCCGGCCGCCGAAGTCCGCCGTCAACTCGCGCTGTTTGGGCACGGTGCCGATGCGGTTTGCATCCTGCAGATCGTAGACTTCCGCATAAAGTTCAAGGCGGTCGTTGAATTCGTGGCCGGCGATCAGGCCGCGACCCCAGCGGCTGGGCACAAGCTTATTTCCGAACCAGTGGCCCACCTCGCCGTTCCAGTTGACCCGCCCGGTTTTGGCCGTGAATTCCATGGGCAGGTAGTATTGCGGGCCATTCTCTACGATGCCGCGGCGCACTGCACTGGTGGGGTTGTTTATGGAGGCCTGCGGATAGGTCCCGAGCGAGAAAAGCATGTTGTCGTCGGATTTTGGTTCGCCGGACCGATGGTACTCATAGGGGCGCCACTTGACGCCGATCAGGCTCTCTCCCAGCCCCGCACGGGTGGTGTTGTTCGAATCTGTGGCGACGGCCATGGGCAGCTCGTACTTGAGCTGGATGCGGTCACCCCAGCCGTAGTTCATGTCGATATCGGGGGTTTGGTAGGTTGCGTTGGCGGGGTTGTGGTCGGCAATCCAGCCAAAGTTGATCTCCCAGTGGTGGTTGCCGGGGGTGCCAGGATCGTCGGTGATAAACGGCGGGCCGCCCTGCGAATGCGCCAGGAAAGCTCCGCTTGCGATTAACAGGAGGATTAGCAGGGGAAGCAATTTGCGTATTCGAATGGCTCGGGACACTCTGCGGAAACCAATCCTTGAGAAGTGGGAAAACCCTTCGCTTAAGCTAACACTCCAAGCCTTGAATTCGGATGAATACTCACAGTTCCGTGGCGGAGTTTCCGCGAGAAACTACGCGCTTCATAGCCCATCGCCCGCCCGGTTCTGCGATACTGATTTGTCATGCCAATTGCCGATCTGCAACAAGCAGCCCAGAAGTTAGCCGAATTCCTCGCAAACCTCAACAGGCTCGGTGGTTTGCGCCTCAAGTACCGCATCACTGCCGGAGACGGCGCTCACGATCCACAGGGCCTGGAAGCGCGCGTGATTTACGTGGAGTTGGCAGGCCCCGATGTTCCGCTGGTGACCCAGCACAACGGCGAACTGCTGCGCGCCCTGGAGACCATCGCAGCGCAGATTCTCCGACTCGACCAGCGTGAGCAGGACCTGGTCAGCTTCGACGCCGACAACTACAAGGCCTTGCGTGCGCAAGAGCTTCGCCTGCAGGCAGAGATCGCAGCCGACAAGGTCATCCGATCCGGCATTCCTTTCGCTTTCCCGCCGACCAACAGCCGCGAACGCCGCTTGTTGCACATGGCCTTCCGCGATATTGAAGGTGTGGAGACGGCCAGTTCCGGCGAAGGCCAGGACCGCTTCCTTGCTGTGTATCCAGCGGGCAAAACGAACCTGCCCGTTGCAGCGCCTGTTCGGCCTCGGAGTTTTGAGCGGAGCGGCGGACGAGATAGGGGCGGGGATCGCGGACGGGACCAGCGGAGATAGGCGTTCATACTGTCTCGGAGTGTCGGCTCAACTCGCGATTGCCTGAATGTCCCACAATGGAATTCGGAACCCGGCAAGTGTGTGACACAATACCCAGCAATGAGAGCTAAACTTCTTTTCTTCTCGATGGCTGCTGCGGCAGCTCTATCTCCCGCACAAAAACGGCTCGTCTTGATTGATCAGGATGGGTCAGGCCCGGGCGGCTCTAACCAGATGTCGATCCTGGCGCTGCTGCAGGCGCCGCAGGTTCAAGTTCTGGGCATCACCATGGTTACCGGCGACGCGTGGTGTGACGAAGAGACCCAGCACACGCTGCGGATGCTTGAGCTGACCGGCCACGCCGATGTGCCGCTTGCAAAGGGCGCTGTTTTCCCGCTGGTCCGGACGCAGGAGGACACTCGTCTGAGCTCCGCGCTCGACGGCAAGGTAACCTGGCTGGGGGCCTGGGGCCTGGGGCCGACCACGCTCGTTGAAACCCCCGGTGGGGTCAAGCCGATGACGCCGGACCACCTCAACGCGCATGGACCGCATGATATTCCTCCGTTGCCTGAAGGACAGCCGAAGCTCAAGCCCATCGATGAGGATGCGGCTCACTTTCTTATCCGGCAGGTGCATGCGCATCCGCACCAGGTGACGATTTATGGTGCCGGGCCGTTCACCAACATTGCGCTCGCTGTCTCCATCGATCCCGAATTTGCCGCGCTGACCCAAGGCTTGGTGGTGATGGGTGGAAGTCTGAACCCGCAGACCGACGATCCGGAGTTCGCAACAAGCCCGCGCCATGAGTTCAATTTCTGGTTCGATCCTGAGGCCACGCATATCGTGCTGCGGGCGGCATGGCCGCGCATCGATGTGACCACGGTCGATGTCTCAATCAAGGCGCCCTTCACGCAGAAGATGCTGGACGAGATCAGCAAGGCGCAGACACCTGCTGCACGCTACATTGCAGCGTGGAGCCAGGACCGCTACTACCTTTGGGATGAGCTGACTGCTTGCGCATGGCTGGACCCTACTTTGATCACCAAACAGCAACAGCTCTACATGGACGTGGACTTGAGCCATGGCCCCAGCTATGGATCGACGCTGACATGGACTGAGAAGCTGAAGCCGGCGACGGGCGTGCGGCTGGTGAATGCGCAGCTAGATCTGGATTTGCCGCGGTTTCAGAAGATGTTTGTGGAGCTGATGACGAGCCCGAGTGCAAAATAGCGGAACCAGTACGAGGCAGTGCACGATCTCGATGGGAGAGTGTCGAACCTGGCGCAATGCTGAGCGAAGACAAAAAAGCCCACGTCGCGAAACGTGGGCTTTTTTCTTGGTGTAATTCTCTGACGCGTGAGCCGAAGGCGTCTGCCCCACCGCAGGTGGTTAAGCGTTCAACTGCTCCTGCAGCTTGTTGAGCGTGCGGTTCAGGTCCTTGTCGGTCCTGCGCAGTTCGTCGATCTTGCTGATGGAATGCATCACCGTGGTGTGGTGCTTGTTACCGAACTGCCTGCCAATCTCCGGCAAGCTGGCTTCTGTCATCTGCTTGGCCAAGTACATGGCGATTTGCCGCGGCACCACTACGTTGCGTGAGTTGTTCTTCTGCTTCAGGTCGCTGACGCGCATGCCGAATTGTTCGGCCACCGCGCGCTGAATCGCCTCGATGGTGATCTTGCGCACCTGCATGTCAATGAATTGCTTCAGGCACTGCTGCGTTGAAGCCAGCGTAATCTCCATGCGGTTCATCTGGCACCACGCGATTAGCCGAGTCATTGCGCCCTCAAGCTCGCGGACGTTGGTGCGTACGTTGGAAGCCACAAACAATGCCACGTCGGTGGGCAACTGCACCTGCTCGCTCTCCGCCTTCTTCTGCAGAATCGCGACTTTCGTTTCAAGATCAGGCGGTTGAATGTCGGCGATCAGACCCCACTCAAAGCGCGAGCGCAAACGGTCTTCAATTTCGGCAAGCTCTTTGGGCGGGCGATCCGAGGCAATCACAATCTGCTTCATGCTCTCGTGCAGTGCGTTGAAGGTATGGAAGAACTCTTCCTGCGTACGTTCCTTTTGCGCGATGAACTGGATGTCGTCAATCAACAGCACGTCCACGGAGCGGAAGCGGTCGCGGAAGCTGGTCATGCGGTCGTTGCGCAGCGATGTGATCATTTCGTTGGTGAATTTCTCTGCCGAAACATAGCAGATGCTGGCCATGGGCTGGCGCCGCTTCACTTCGTGCCCGATGGCATGCATCAGGTGAGTCTTGCCCATGCCGACGCCGCCATAAAGGAACAGCGGATTGTAGGCTTTCGAAGGCCTCTCCGCCACCGCGAGCGATGCTGCCCGCGCAAACTGGTTGCCGTTGCCAATTACAAATGCATCGAACGTGTAGCGCGAGTTCAGTTGCGCGGCTGTAGCCCAGTCGAAACGCTGCTGTTCCGGCGTGCGCGCGGGCGTCTGAGGCGGCGCGGTGGGCGCATGCGCTGCAACCGGTGCGAAGCCGCCATCCTTGCGCTGGGGCGGGATTGAGGGATCTTCTTCCGCGGTCACGAAACACACGTCGTCAAATTCCAGCGACTGGATTTCTATCGCTTCCTGGATCAGGTCGCCGTATTTTTCACCGATGTGTTGGAACTCCGGCGTTGGCACGCGTACGTACAAAATGCGGCCGGCGGCATGGCTATACCGCGTGGGTTTGAACCATGTTTCAAACGACTGGCGGATGACCTTCTTTTCGAGTGCCGCCAAAATCTGGAGCCAGGGGTTAATTACCGTTGCTGGCGAAGTTGCGAATGCCATCGAGCTTATCCTTGCCTGCGTCGCCTGTTTACTGCCGGAATTGTTTATCTGCGGCACTTTAAGCAAAGGAATACTCATGGCGAAGCGCCTGCTGGCTCTTCGTCCTGATTCCGATCGCCTACTGCGGTAGCCGGTTGTCTGCTCCTGAATTCTACCTTGGAGCGTGGATAAATTCCGTTCCGTGGGACGCTGGGAAACTTTTCTAGAACGGACCCGATAGTAGCACATTTGGAGGTCATTGCAATGTCCTATTCACACAAGTTTTCATCCCCCATGCGATGTTGCACCATTGCCGGTGAAACTCGTCTTCAATGGTTACCGGGGTCACTATATCCCTCGTACACGCAGTTCAATTTTGCTCACATGCAGCGGTCAATTTTGCACGCGTACGCCGGCGAATTCTTCTTTCGATCGGCCTTCGATTGACCGAGTTTCTACCGATGAGCTTTCCTCCAAGGTCACTTCGTGCTGGATTCCTGGCTCAACCTGCGATACACTTAAAACTTGCCGTTAAGGCACAGATTCTCTAGAAGCAACAGGAGCGCATTTCCATGCCCAAGCGCACGTTTCAACCCAATCGCCGCAAGCGCGTGAAGACTCACGGCTTTCGTGCCCGCATGAAGACCAAGAGCGGCGCCGCCGTGCTGAGTCGCCGCCGGGCCATCGGGCGCAAGCGCGTAGCCGTCAGTGCCGGATTCCGCGACTAATTCCGGCCGACCCTCTGTGGAGCCGGACCCTTGCGGAATGGGGATTGATCGCGCCGTTCCCGTCGCCGTTCCGGCTCACATACTTTCCGGCATTGCCATGATGAACCAGCCGGGCAATCTGCACAACCCGCACGACGCTTCGCACCAGCCCAGCGGGCAGGCCGCCCCCAAGCCAATTCAGCGCCAATTCCAGCGCCGATCCCTGACGGGCCTGCGCCTGCAAAAGCACGCCGATTATCAGCGGGCCTACAACGCGAGCCGCAAGCGCCAGTCCGCCTCCATGAGTTGGTTTCTCGCCCCACGGCAACCGCAGCCCGATCAAGGCAGCAATCCCGGCCCTCGGGTGGGGCTCACAGCCGGCAAGGTGCTGGGCAAAGCCCATGAGCGCAATCGCATCAAGCGCCGCATGCGCGAGGCCCTGCGCCTCCACACCGCGCTCCTTCCTCAAGGTTGCGACCTCATCCTCCATCCACGCCGTTCGGTGCTCTCTCTCGATTTTGCGAAACTTGAAGCCGAGGTTGTGCGTATCCTTCAGCAGGCAAAAGCCGAAGCGGCCCGGGGGCCCGTCCAGACCCCTTCGCCGCGTCCCGTAAGGCAATCTGGTCCGGCCAAGCCTGCACTATGACGCGACTGCTGCTCGCCACTCTCGCCTTCTACCGCCGATGGCTCTCTCCGGCGATCCATGCCATCAGCCCTGGAGGATGTCGCTACCAACCGACATGCTCGGAATATGCCCAGATCGCCATAGCCACGCACGGGCCGGTGCGTGGAGCCGCGCTTGCCCTCTTCCGGCTGCTGCGCTGCCATCCTTTTGCACGAGGTGGGCTGGACCAGGTGCCAACCGCGGCCATTCCACGACCCTTCCCGCACGAACCGTTACCATAGAGAATGAGGCGGTTTCGAAATCCGCCCTTCAGCGCCTGTTCGCAGGCCCAAACCGACAGGAAGTATCCTTTGCCCGAAATTCGTAATCCTAATCTGCAAACGCCTGGCACGCCCGGCGGCAGTGGCAGTGGTGGTGATATGCGCTCCACCATGGCCTTCTTCGTCCTGATGCTCGCGGTGCTCTTCGGCTACCAGTACTTCTTCAAGCCCAAGACGGCCCCGGTCCCTACCACACAGACTCAATCCCAGACGCAGCAGGCGGATGCCGCTCCAGGCCAAACGCCATGGGCTCCTGCTGGAGCACAGGCGTCCAGCTCCGCTCCGGCCGTCGTCGCGGCCTCCGAGACCGAGACCACGGTAGAGAACGAGCTGTACAAGATCGTCTTCACCAATCGCGGCGCGCAGGTGAAGAGTTGGATCCT
>JBEKRU010000042.1:0-43703 GCA_049518435.1 Occallatibacter sp.
GGAGGTCAAAAGCGATCCAGAGATATCGGCCAATCAGAATTACGAATGCGAGAATGCATGCCTTGATGAGGATGCCGGACGTCCAGTGGAGCCACATGGCAAAAGTTCTCGGAGGCTCGGGTTCCGGTGCCCAACCGGTTGTCGAGGCTGAGTTCGATGTAGCGGGCGCGCTTTGTGATGCTGCATCGGCGCGAGCGCGCTTTGCACTGCGTCCTGGATTTCCGAATGTCGAGGTAAGAACGCTGTAGGCGGCGTTTACTTTTTTCAGCTTTGCTTCTGCTTCCCACTTCAGCGTGGCGTCATTCTGAAAGCGGTCTGGATGCCAGACCTTGACGAGAAGACGATAGGAGGCTTTGATCTGTTTCTCAGTCGCATAGGAATCGAGTTCCAAGACACGGAGAGCAGCGCAGCGCGTGCACAGGATCCCATCTTCACCAATTGGATTTCCGCAGAAGCAGGTATTCATCTTGCCCGATCGCCTTTCATCGTCAGTTGGCCTGGATTCGGTCTGCCTATTTTTTCTGAAAGGTTATCCCCATTATAGGGCGCGATGAACGCACTCCTACTACACCAAAGTGCAGGAGCCCGTAGAATAGAGTTGTAGATTGGTTTCGCTTTCAAAATGGCATTTACAGAACAATACGATGTTGCCGTAGTGGGCGCGGGTCACGCTGGATGCGAAGCGGCGATGGCGGCTGCGCGCATGGGCCTGAAGACCGCGTTGATTACGATGAATCTGGACCTGATTGCACAGATGAGTTGCAACCCGGCTGTTGGCGGCGTAGCCAAGGGGCACCTGGTGCGCGAGGTGGACGCGCTGGGCGGCATCATGGGCGAAGTTGCCGATGCGGTTGGAATTCAGTTTCGGCTTCTCAACACATCCCGCGGTCCCGCGGTGTGGAGTCCGCGCGCCCAGTGCGACAAACAGCTTTATCGCGTGAAGATGCGCGAGGTTCTTGAAGGACAGCCGGGGCTGCATATTCGCCAGGCAGAGGTCGTAAACCTCGTCTTCGACGAGAGGGAACAGGGAATAGGGAACAGGGAACAGGGAGTACAAGAAGCAGGTCCTTCGACTTCGCTGCGCTACGCTCAGGATGACAGTCGATTCACGAAGAGACGCGTGCTGGGGTTGAAGCTGAGAGACGGGCGGAATCTGCTGGCGGGCGCAACGATCATTACTACCGGCACATTCCTGAATGGGCTGATCCATTGCGGTGAGGAGCGCTACCCAGCGGGAAGGAGCGGCGAGCCGGCATCTGTGCTGCTGGGCGAGGCACTGCGTGCACTGGGTTTGCGCACATGCAGGCTGAAGACAGGCACGCCTCCGCGCCTGGATGGCAGGACCATTCGCTGGGACGCATTTGAGGAGCAGCCGGGCGATGCCGATCCTACACCGTTCAGCTTCAGGACGAAGAAGATTGTGCAGCCTCAGATCAGCTGCCACATTGCGTTCACGACACCGGAGACGCTGCGCATCATCCGCGAGAATGTGGGCCGTTCGGCGATGTATTCCGGGCAGATTGAGGGGATCGGGCCGCGCTATTGTCCCTCGATCGAAGACAAGATCGTGAAATTCCCGGACAAGACGCAGCACCAGTTTTTCCTGGAGCCGGAGGGGCTGAACACGCACGAAGTGTACGTGAACGGCATGTCAACTTCGCTGCCCATGGAAGTGCAATGGGAGATTGTCCGTTCCATTCCCGGCCTTGACCAGGCGGAGATGCTGAGGCCGGGGTACGCAATCGAATACGATTCAGTGGACGCGACGGAACTGGACCGAACCTTGCGCGTGAAGGTGTTTCAGGGGCTTTACCTTGCCGGGCAGATCAACGGGACCAGTGGCTACGAAGAGGCGGCTTGCCAGGGGATCATGGCCGGGATTAATGCGGCTTTGTGGCTGAAAGGCGAACCGCCCTTCACCATGGACCGGTCAGAGGGCTACACGGGAATCCTGATCGACGATCTTATCTCCAAGGGCACCAATGAGCCGTATCGGATGTTCACATCGCGCGCGGAGTTCCGGCTGCACCTGCGCATTGACAACGCGGATCGGCGGTTGACCCCTCATGGGCGACGCCTGGGACTGGTGGGCGACGACGCCTGGGCGGAGTATGAACAGAAGCAGGCACGGATGGCCGCGCTGGAACTGATGCTGGCGACCCGCAAGGCCGATGCGGATGGGTTGGCTGCGGCGGGTTTGGCGGGCCTGACGGCGACCGCTGGGTTGACATGGGCGCAGTTGCTGAAGCGGCCCGAAGTCACAATTGAACCTGTGCTTGGTGCGCTGCGCGAGACACTTGCACACGAACCGTTGCTCGCGGATCTTTCCGCCGCGGTCGCCGGGAATGCGGATTCCGATTCGAATCCGGCCAAAACGGCATTGCCGGCCGTGCTGCGCAACGAAGCGCGTGCCGTGGAAACGGGCATCAAGTTCGCCGGATACCTGGAGCAGCAGAAGAAGTCGATTGAGAAGCTCAAGGCGGCGGAGGCTGTGGCAATTCCTGATTGGATTGAATACGGCGCCATTAGCGGACTCTCGCGCGAGATGCGTGAGACGCTGGAGCGTGTTCGCCCGGTCACCATTGGGCAGGCCAGCCGGCTGCCTGGCGTGACACCTGCCGCACTCGGGCTGGTGCATATTTCGATAAGGCTGCAAGGGGCAAAACGACCGATCCCGGCGGCTCAATCTTCTTTAAGCTGAAATTCCGGCGCTACTGATTATTAGGGGAACTCTTGGTAAAGAGTGGAATGTGGAACGGAAGTTCCGCGTTCGATTGCTTCCTGGTTTTGACCGAAGCTTCTTCGCGCAGCACGGTCCGCTGTGAGTTGATGCACAGCCAACCCCCATGGGTGCGCTCAAAGACGTGGGTAAACACGCCCTTTTCGTCCACCGGGCCAGAACTGATCTTCCGGTGCAGTGTATAGGTTCCGTTGGCAACGGCGACATCGCCGAGCATCCGCACAGTGATGACCCGCTGATCCAGATGAATGGACTTGTCTTCGCTTGTTATCGCCGCGGCAACCTGCTGATTGCGCGTGGTAACGTCTCCTGAGGCAGAAACGTCAACAAACAAAGGAGATAGAACCAGCTCCAGACCATATTGGTCATGCTGATTCACCGAATCAGCCCAGGAGTCTTCAATCTTCTGGAACTCCTTGACTGCCGGGCTTTCGGAGGCAGTCACGTTGGCCGGCGCCGGCGGGGCCACGGGAGCCGCAGCCTGAGCTGAGGCTGAAATTGCAGTGCAGGAGAGAAGTAAAACAGAAAAACAACTGGAAAAACGGGTCATATGCAACAGGAACTCCAACCTGAGATTCATAGCGCTACTAAAATCATATCTCTTTGACTTGTCTGACGCGCAGGAAGAGAGCGACAAAAGGGAATTCGGCCGAAGCGGCCCGGGGACCATGGTCTACGTCAGGGCCTGCAAGTGTTCCGGATGGTGGAGGGTGATGAGCGAGTCTTCGATGGAAATCCAGCCATCCTTGCGGAACTGGCCGAGGGTACGGGTAACAGTTTCGCGCGTGGTGCAGGCCATCGACGCCATTTCTTCATGGGTCAATAGCAAAGGAAACCGGAACTGGCCGCCCTGCATGTGCTCACCAATTTGATTCGCAAGTTCCAGCAGCAATCGACCCAAACGGGCAGCCACGGTCTCCGCGAGCGCGATGCGGCATGCGTCCTGCAATGCGAACCGGTACTCCTGGCAGATGCACTGGACAGCCCGCATCTGCGCTTCCTTGTGGATGCGCAGGAAGCCGAGAAATCTGTCCCGCTCGACGGGACGCAACTGAGCGGTGGTCAACGACTCGGCTGACACTTCATAGACTCCGTGGGACAACACGGCATAGAGACCGAGCATAGAGCCGGGCCCGGCGACGCGCACAATCATCTGTCGGTCGTCGTGCTGACCGGCGGTAAGTTTCAGATAGCCCCCGCAGATCAAATACAAAAGGCGCGCATCTTCACCCTCGCGGAAAAGGGAAGCCTGCGCAGGCAGAGCGATGGTGCTGGTGGCGAGTTCGAGATCGGCCAGGACCGCGCTGCCCAGAGAGCAAAACCAGCCGGGGCGGCGGTTGGCGCAGGCTGCGCAACCTGCTGCAGCTTGACGCGGAACATGCTTTTGCCGTGTGTGAAGGAGCAACGGGATCGCTGCATCTGCCATTTTCTTGCCACTTTCGACGAGATGAATGCGCCTTTGGCTTGGCTCGGATCGGTCGTGAACTTGATCGAACCTTCCGAAGTGAAAATTCTCTGCCCAACTTTTTGGAGATGGGCTCTTGGTCTTCCAAAGTTTGCCGGAGTGATCGCGGGCTTGGATGTGATGGCCCTCACGGATATTAAGGCTGGTTCTCCATTTTAGTGCGCAGCAGTCTGCACCCGGGACATTGTGTTCTTTTGCTCAGCAGACAGGCTGCGATTGTGGTGCTGTCCTGAATAGTACCTGCCGATGAAGGTGTCAAGCGGCAGCGCCTCCTGAATCGAGGAAAGTCGGCGAGGCTTGGCGCTCGCAGGTTCGTATGAGCTGTTCAGGAATTGATCACATAGGGTTCAGGAGGAACGATGGCTTGCCTGTCGCTATGTGATGAAAATCACCGCCTCCGACCAAATTAGGACGTAGGATTCAGCGCAGAAGTGATGCTCCGCACAGGGAATGGATTTCGTGAAGCGTGACCATCGAAATTAGGGTTCTTTAGGTTTTCTTGCCGGCATTTGGAATTTGGATTGCCGGATTCAACACTCAGAGGCAGGGAGCGCGAGCAATGGAAAAGGCAACAGGAGCATCCAAGGTGGAATTCTCCATGCAAAGATTTGGGCAAGTAACGCAATCGCAGAACGGTGCAGAGTCGCGCAAGCGGGTGGGACTGCAAGCATGTTTGATGGTGATGTTGGGCGCACTCATTTTGGGCGCAGCCTCACTTGGAGCACAGGCTCCGCAGACCGCCCCTCAAGTGAAAGCAACCAAGGCGCCGGCCAAGGACGCGGCACCCGGTGCATATGTCGGCGGCGAGGTCTGCGCCACCTGCCATGAAGAAGTTACCAAGAAATTCGAAGGCAATCCGCATACCAAGCTTGCGGCCCAGCATGGCACAGCGGGCGTGAACTGCGAAGGCTGCCATGGCCCGGGTGGAGATCACGTAGCGGGTGGCGGCGATGTGACCAAGATTTTCAATCCCGCCAAGGCCACGGCCAAGGAAGTGGATCAGAAGTGCCTGGGGTGCCACGCGGGAGCTCATCCCAACTTTGACCGGTCGCCTCATGCGAAGGCAAATGTGAGCTGCCTCGGCTGCCATAACATTCACGGCAGCAAGGAAGAGCCACTGCTTAAGGCATCACAGCCGACGCTTTGCTTCCAGTGCCACACGGATGTGAAGCCTGCGTTCGATATGCCATTCCACCACAAGGTGAATGAAGGCGCAGTGAAGTGCAGCGATTGCCATGACGCTCACGGAACATTCGGGAATAACAACCTGAAGTCTACCGCTGACCAGAATGCGATCTGCACCAAGTGCCACACCGAGACACGCGGACCGTTCGTCTACGAGCACGCCGCGGTGAAGGCTGAAGGCTGCATGGGCTGCCACACGCCGCATGGTTCGCAGAATGCGAGGCTGTTGAATATGCCAAGCATCAACACATTGTGCAACCAGTGCCACAGTCGGGTCGCCAACGCGACGGTTCACGGGATGGGTGCAGGATCGGATGAGTTGGCTCCGTGCACGAGCTGCCACACCTACATCCATGGGTCAAACATCAATGCGGCGTTCCTCAGGTAATCGAGCTCGCCGGCACATTTGAAACCGACCGGACAGCGTGTCCGCGGGTCAGCAAGGATTCGGGACACGCGTTCGAGGTTTCGATGTCAGCAACAAAGGTATTTCTCAAGTGAGGCTTCAGATGAAGAAGAATGGCTGGTTTGCCCGGTTATCCAATCAGCGGCCCTCTGCCGCAATGATCAAGCGCATTGCCGGGGGTATCGGAATCACCGTGTTGACGATGGGGGTGAGCATCGCTGTCGCTCAGAATCCAACGCCCGCCGCACCCCTTCCCACGCCGGAAGCGAAGATGACGACTCCGAATGGCTACACGATCCACCAGAGCGTGGACCTGGGCGGGCGCATTGCCAATGCCACAGGCAGTGGCGCCATGTACGACACGCTGGTTAATTTGCAGTCTGGACCGCGCGTACTTGGCGAAACTTTTGAGATGCGGGCGTTGCCTGGTCAGAAAGGCACCCTTGTCGACACGATCAGCGCTTTCGGCAGCGGGTTCGGTGGCGATCCCTACAACCTGGCCAAGGTAAGTGCATCGAAGGGCAAAGTCTACGAGTTCTCGGGACTGTTCCGCCGCGATCGCCAGTATTTCGACTACGACCTGCTGGGCAATCCGAATATTCCCAGTGGTCAGACGATCCCCATAGGACCCGCCGCTGCGCCAACAGGTGCATATGCCTGGCCGCAGGTGAGGCAATCGCCTTTCCTGTTCAACACGGTTCGCCGTATGACCGACACGAACCTGACCGTCCTGCCGCTCGCGAAAGTTACGTTTCGTGCGGGCTATTCTCAAAATATCTTCCAGGGACCAAGTCTGACCCCAAGCGGTTATCAGATAGGCGGGTCCGACGATATTTTGCTCCGGGAGTTCCAGCGCAACAGCTCCGACGATTTCACCGGTGCGGTTGACTGGAAGCCGGTGCAGGGCACCAAGTTGACCTTTGAAGAACAGATCGACCACTACAAGGCCGACTCCTATTTCACGCTGGATCCCAGCTACCTGAACGTTCAGGAGGCGGACGGCACCAACGTTGCTCTGTTTGCAAATTACGACGCGCTGACTCCTTACACCAGCAGTTCGTGCAATGCAAACAGCACAGGTACGACTCCCGTCCTGTCGGCGCCGCAGACGGCCGGCGGCCTGCCCGTCATCAATGCGGCATGCGCGGTGATTACCAGCTACCAGCGGACGCAGCCGACGCGTATTCTTTATCCAACCGAGATATTCCGGCTGCAAAGCAACACCATCAAGTCACTCTCGATGAATGGCGATGTCCGCTATACCGCCGCAAACATGAACCTGCCCAATTACTACGACAGTTTCCAGGGCCTAACCAAAACGACCCGTTCGATTGTGTACGAGGGCAACGCGACCGCAAAACGTCAAGTGATGGCGGCCGATTATGGCATCGTCTGGCAAGTGGTTAAGGCCTTCAGCGTCGACGATCAAATCAACTTCTCGAACGTCCACCAGCCCGGTACAGCCAGCATCACAAGCGGGACGACCATGGCAACGCCCGCGACAGCGGGAAACGAGACCATCAACTACGCAGGCACGCTCATCACGACGAACGCAGCCACAGGCACTTCCAGTTTTGAAGGCAGCGCGCCAGTCGGAACCTCATTGCCGGCTTACTTCGGCCAGCGGTTCCTGACCAATAACCTGACGGGATCGTGGGATGCGTCCTCGCGCATCACGCTTTCGCTTACCTATCGCTACCAAACGCACATGATTGCGGAAAACGCCTTCGTTGCCGCTACCGCTACTGTTCCGGTCGATCCCGGCGGCAATCCCGGCAACGTCCCGTTAGCTGTGAACGCGACCAACAATGGCACCGTAACGATCAACGAAAACGGAGGGATCCTGACCGCCGCCTTTCGTCCAACCACCAACTGGAATATCAACGGCAGCGTCGAGATGCTCTACGCCGACAACGCATTTACACCGATGACCCCGCGACAGACCCGGCAGTATCGAGTACACACAATGTACAAGCCCAAGCCCTGGGCCGTGGTTTCGGGCTCCTTTAACGACGTGGAACACCACAACAACACGAACAACGATCAAGCTGCCGTGGTAGCGAAAGACGTTGCCTATGCGGGCCCCCTCGATCACGTGGATTACAGCCGCGTGGTGGGCTTGGGCGCACAGTTGTTCCCGAACGATCACTATGGCATCGATTTTGACTACGCCTACAGCGACGTATACATGGCGGACAACATCTGCTACCTGGGAGGGGCTGCAACAGGTTTGCCCGCCGCTTCAACCCCCAGTGGCACGACGTGCCCGGCTACTTCCGCGGGCAGGTCAGGATACGATTTCGGTCCTGTCCTGGACTTCGAACATGCACCCACGCAATTCGGGTCGGTGGCCTTCACCGTATCGCCGGCTAAAACGGTGAAATCCAACATCGGGTACAGGATCAGTTCGGTGAACGGCACCCGCTTTTATAACGATCCTCGCGATGTCGCGGGTTCTCTGGTGTCCACCTACCAGTCTCCGTTCGTGAACGTGGGATGGACAGTTCGTCCCGGATTGACATGGAAGGCTGAGTACAACTTCTACGGGTACGGCGAAGGCGGTCCTTCCGGTGCGGCGTTATGTGCCACGGCGAATCCCACACCTACGGCCCCAGCAACGCCGGTGTCCTGTTCTTCATTGCCTTACCAGACCGGCATGAACATATCACCGGCCGGTGAGACTGCGCCGCGCAACTTCCACGCGAATAACGTCGCACTGGGATTGCACTACGAGTTCTAACCTGACCACCGCCTCTCCGCGAGGAGGGGCGGTTGGTATCCGGCAGATGTACGATGAGCAAGACCATTCAATCTTCTTCTTCGGTATTAAGATCAAGGATTGGATGCACATTTTTTTGAAGTTCATGATGCAAGCATGAAGCCACGCGACAGAGACGTCCCCCGTTCACTGGCCGTGGAAATACACACGGGAGTTAAGCAATGACAAAGACGATTCGACCCCTTCTGGTTCTGGCCGCTGTAGTTTTCCTGGCCGGTACCGTGAGCTTCGCCCAGGCAGCAGGTGAAGCGACTTACAAAGCCAAGTGTCAGATGTGCCACGGCGCAACCGGCACGCCAAGCGCCGGCATGGCCAAAGCTATGGGCATCAAGGCCGCATCAGATCCGGACATTCAGAAGCTGACCTTGGCCCAGATTTCTGCCGCTGTCAAGGATGGCAAAGGCAAGATGAAGCCGATCGCGGGCCTTACCGATGAGCAGATCAAGGATGTATCCGCTTTCTACAAGGGCCTGAAGTAACGAACAACAAGCCGAACATTAACCAGCTAGTTCAACGAGAAAGTTCAACCGGGCCCGCTGTTACTGGCGGGCCGCTTTGAGTCCCGGGGGCGATTGTGTCACTGTTACAAAAATTTCGCGAAAACTGGGTGCGGCCGGCTCTTTTCTTCGGCAACAATCCCATAAGCCTTGCCGGCGGAGCAATTACAAGCGCCGCAGGCGTGACCATGATCGGCTATTGGCTGGTGGAAATGCTCGGCCGGCCCGACGAAAATCCCTACCTGGGCATTATCTTTTTCCTGCTGCTCCCCGCGGTATTCATTGCCGGCCTGATTCTGATTCCGATTGGCGTCTTCCTCCGGCGGCGCAAGCTCCAGAAGGCCGGCGAAATTCCCGCCGAGTTTCCCAAGGTCGATCTAAACGACCGGATGTTCCGCCACGGACTCGACATTGTCCTGGTGGCCACGATCGTGAATCTGCTGGTGGTCTCCATCGCCAGTTATCGGGGCGCCGCCTACATGGATTCCCCGCAATTCTGCGGCCAGTCCTGCCATGTGATGCATCCGGAATACACTGCTTATAAGATCTCAGCTCACTCCCATGTGCAATGCGTTGAGTGCCACATTGGGGCAGGCGCAGCAGCTTACGTTTCTGCCAAAGTGAACGGCACCAAGCAGCTTATCGAAGTTTCTCTGCACCCAATGGCCTCGATCGCGCCCAAGTATATTCCCGACTATCCTACCCCAATCCCGTCGCCGGTGCAGAACCTGCGCCCGGCGCGGTATACCTGCGAAGGGTGCCACACGCCGGCTAAGTTTATTGGTGAAAAGCTGCTGGTTAAATCCACCTTTGCCGATGACGAAAAGAACACAGAAACACAGACCGTGGTCGTACTGCACCTGGGCGGACAGGATTCGCTGTCGCACCTGACCGGCATTCACGGGGTCCATCTGGGTCACATCGAATACATCGCAACCGATCCGACCCGGACTACGATTCCATGGGTTCAGAGGCGGAACGCAGACGGCTCGGAGACTGCATTTGGTGCATCTGCGCTGAATGGTGCAATTCCCCAGGGCGAACGCCGGGTGATGGATTGCATCGACTGCCACAATCGTGCTGCCCACACATTCGTCACGGCAGAAGACGCACTGAATCGGGCCATGGCAGAGGGCGCTGTAAGCCCCGACCTGCCGTGGGTGCACAAGGAAGGTCTGCAACTGCTGAAGGCGAATTATGCCACCGAAGAGGAAGCGAGCACGCAGATTCCTCTGCAGCTTGCAGCCTTCTATCGCTCGCAGAATCCCGATGTGCTGGCAGCCAAGGCAGCGCAGATCAAAACCGCCGGCGACGAACTGGTTACGCTTTACAGCCAGAACGTGTTCCCGTACATGAAGGTCACCTGGGGGACACATCCCAATCACATTGGGCACATGGCCTACCCAGGCTGCTTCCGGTGCCATGATGGAGACCATGCGACCAAGGACGGAAAGACGACCATTACGCAGGACTGCGCCGCTTGCCACAACCTGCTTGCCGTGGACGAAGCCAAGCCGAAGGTTTTGGCGGACCTGGGAATTCAATAACAACGAAAAACGTGCTGGAAGACTGGGCGCCGCAAGTGTGGCGCCCAATCTGTTTTCGGACACTGTTTTCTGAGTCCGTGATGGCTTTGCTGGCGCGCTGGCGCAGACCTTGACCACCCGGTCATGGTAGGCTGGCTCTTCGCTTTGAAGGAGCCATAATTCCGATGCCATCCGTTCAGCCTATTCATTTCAATCTTGTTGCCGCCGCGCATGCATCCATGATCGAGCACGGCTTTCAGCCGGAGTTTCCCGCCGGAACCGATGCACAGCTTGCCGCCATTCAGGCTCATCCCGAGCCGCCTTCGGTCCCCGGCCTGCAGGATTTGAGCAAGCTGCTTTGGTCGTCGATCGACAACGACACATCTCGCGATCTGGACCAGATTGAATGGGCGGAGCAGTTGGCCGATGGGCGGATTCGCGTTCTTGTGGGTGTCGCCGACGTGGACGCGCGCGTACCTCTTGGTTCGGTGATTGATGGCCATGCCCGGAGCGAAACCACGTCTGTTTACACCGGCGTGAAGGTCTTTCCGATGATTCCTGTCGAACTTTCGGAGGGCATTACTTCGCTGAATGAAAACCAGGATCGCGTAGCCCATGTGATTGAGTACTGCGTGGACTCAGCCGGCGCGGTCTCGGACGGCAAGGTCTATGCGGCCCTGGTGCGCAACCGCGCTCAGCTTGCCTACAACGCTGTGGGAGCGTGGCTTGAAGGGAGCGGGCCTGCACCAGCCAAGGTGGCTGCGAACGCCGACCTCGCCGCGCAACTCAAGTTGCAGGACACGGCTGCGCAGCGCATGGTGGGTGGACGTTTTCAGCATGGCGCGCTGGATCTTGAGACCATTGAGACACGGCCTGAGATGCAGGACGATAAGCCGGTCGACATTGTTGCCCAGCAGAAGAACCGGGCCACCTCGCTGATTGAGGAGTTCATGGTGGCGGCCAACGGCGTGGTCGCGCGCACATTCGAGGATGCCGGTGTAGCGTCGATCCGGCGCATCGTGCGCACGCCCAAGCGCTGGGACCGCATTGTCGAGGTGGCAAACGGCCTGGGCACGACACTGCCCGCTGCGCCGGACTCGAAGGCATTGAACGACTTTCTGTTGGCCCAGAAGCAGAAGGACCCCGACCACTTTCCGGATCTGTCACTGGCCGTGATCAAGCTGATGGGCCCCGGCGAATACGTGCTGGTGAAGCCCAACGAGCCTTCGCCTGGGCATTTCGGCCTGGCAGTGCAGGATTACACGCACTCGACCGCGCCCAACCGCCGCTTCCCCGACATTGTGACGCAGCGGCTGATGAAGGCTCTGCTGGCGAAGGCGCCGGCGCCCTATTCCGAAGGCGATCTGAATGCCATTGCTCAGCGTTGCACGTTGATGGAAGACGGTGCGCGGAAAGTGGAGCGCGATATGCAGAAGCGCATAGCAGCTGTGGTGCTCCATCCGCGTATCGGGCAGAGCTTCCCCGCGATTGTGACGGGTGTGAATCAGTACGGTACGTTTGTGCGCACGCTGAATCCGCATGTGGATGGAATGCTGGTTCGCGGCGGCAAGGGGCTCGATGTGGGCGACAAAGTGACGGTGAAGCTGATCTCTACTGATCCGCAACGTGGGTTTATCGACTTCGCGGCGTGAAGAGCGCCGCGAAGTCAGTCGGTTGATGTTGAAAGATCAACTCCTAATGAAGCTGTTGGGATCGAGCTGTTCTGGTCCCTAAAACTATCCAAGTTGAAACGAAAAACGCCCTTTTTGGGTCCTTCTTAATCGGAAAACGCCCGATTTCCATGCCTTATTATTGCGAAACGGGGAACAGGAAGCTGCACCAATGCTCGCTTCATATTATTGATTATAAATAACTTATATGGAGAAATACGTAGAAAATCGAGACGAGAAAAGAGTGTATTCCCTTGGGGGAGGGGGAGGGGTATTCATTTTCCTGGGCGAGAGAACTGCGGAAACGGGTTTGCACGTGGGTTGGCATACGACTATTGTGCCCCGCAGCTGCTTATTCTTCTGCAAGAGCGATCAAGGCTAATTTCGCGCGTTCCGCATTGAATCTGCAGGTGTTCCACAACAAAATGCGATGAAAATTCAGCTTAATCGATTCACCTTTCCGATTTTTGTTGCATTTTATTACGGATTGCGATATTAATATTGCATATTGCAATTGGTTGTTAGCCGAGAGGCGCTACTATTGCAGGCGAGAGCACCTACCCGGTCAGCGCTGTCGTAAGTCAGCTGGTCTATATGAAGCTCGGTGAAAAAATCCGGTACCTGCGGGAAGTGGAGGGCAGCTTGCGCGGCCTTGACCGCGACCTGAGCCAGCAGGAGACGATTCGGGCCATAGAAGCCGAGACAGGCTCGAAGCTCAGCCAGAGTTACCTCTCGCAAATCGAGAGCGGAGCCCGGCCTCACCTGACCAACACCACGCGCCAGATCCTCGCTACTTTTTTCAAGGTGCATCCCGGCTACCTGGTGGATGATCCCGAGGGCTATCACCCGGAGCTGCAGAGCGAGCTGCGTTCGTATGAGGACAAGCTCGACCTGTGGCTGGTGAATGGCGCGGAGCGATTTAGCCGCGATCCGGAACTGATGCAGGCGCTGCTGACGCTGGCACGGCATGAGCGCTCACGCGAGTGCCTCCTGCTGCTGGAAGCGATTCTGGAGACGCCTGGACTGGCGCCGAGGCTTGCTGAAGTGCTGCGCCCCAAACTGCAAAAAACAGGGAACAGGGAACAGGGAAAAGCGACTCCAGTAAGGAAAGACCGCTTGCGGGACCGCCCGGCAGGGAACAGGGAATAGGGAACCCGGAAAACGAAACACGACGCGGGAAGAAACAGGGAGCAAGGCAATGACCTGGGAATCGTTTTATCTGGTTTGTTTTATCTTGGGGCTGGCACTGAGCGCGCTGTCGCTGTTGGGCGGGCTGGGCCACTTCGGCGGGCACATTCACGTGCCGCACGCCCCGCATATTCCAACACACGTGCACATACCGCATGGCGTTCCGCACGCGGGAGGTGCGCCGCATGGAGCGACGACAAGTGGGTCGGGATCAACCGTGCCGTGGTGGAATGCTTTTTCGATCATGGTGTTCCTCTGCTGGTTTGGCGCATCAGGGTATCTGCTTACCCGCTATGGCGGCTTTGTTGCCGGGGTGGTGCTGATTCTGGCGGGCATTTGCGGCGTGGCAGGAGGAGCGATCGTGTTTCTGTTCCTGACCCGCGTAATGCTGCCGCACGAGCGTGAACTGACGGCAGAGGAGACCGAAGTTGCGGGCGTGGTTGGGCGAGTTTCGGCTCCCATACGGGCGGGCGGAATTGGAGAGATTGTGTACGAGCAACTGGGTGCGCGCAAATCCGCTCCGGCGCGCTCCGAGGATGGCATACCGATTCAAAAACAGGAAGAGGTATTTGTTGTCCGCTATGAAAAAGGGATTGCCTGGGTCCGGCGCTGGGAAGACCTTGAAGAAGCAGGGACCAGGGAACAGGGAATAGGGAATAGGGAATAGGGACTAGTCCAATCTTCGAACCCGGCTGAAAGGACCGGGTACTTTATGACCACCGACACAACCGTGCTGATTACCGACATGGCTATCCTGGTAGGCATTTTCCTACTTGGATTCCTGGCCAAGATTTTCCCCAAGAATGGCAAGAACGCTGGCTCGAAGCACTAAGGCAGGGAACAGCCACCCCAGCGAGCACAGATCGCTCGCCGGGGACCCCGGCAGGGATCAGGGAACAGGGATCAGGGATCAGAAAAACTGCCCTGTGAACTGATAACTGAAAGCCGGCAACTGACAACTGAAGTACTGACCACTGACGTAGCGGTAAAACCATCAACCATCTCACCTCCCGGGCGAAAGGGCCGGGAACGCAATGACGAATGAAATGATTTTGATAATTGGATCATGCTTCTTGGTGGTGATCTTCTTTCTGGGAATGATTGCGCGAATGTATCGCAAGGCCGGACCCAACGAGGCTTTGATTGTGTATGGATTCCGGGGCCCGCGTGTTGTAAAGGGTCATGGCACGGTCATCTTTCCAATGGTGGAAAACTGCCGTGAACTGAGCCTGGAACTGATGAGCTTTGATGTAGCTCCGCAGCAGGACCTCTATACGAAGCAGGGTGTCGCGGTAACAGTTGAAGCTGTCGCGCAGATCAAGGTGCGGAGCGACCAGCCTTCGATTCTGACTGCTGCCGAGCAGTTTTTGACCAAGACGCAGCCGCAACGCGAAGGACTGATCCGGCTGGTGATGGAAGGCCACCTGCGCGGCATCATCGGGCAGTTGACGGTGGAGCAGATTGTGAAGGAGCCGGAGATGGTGGGCGAGCGCATGCGTGCCACCTGTTCTGAAGAAGTGAGCAAGATGGGGCTGGAAGTCATCTCGTTCACTATCAAGGAAGTCCGCGACAAGAATGAATACATCTCGAACATGGGCCGGCCGGACGTGGCGCGCATCAAGCGCGACGCAGAGATGGCGACGGCCGAAGCGGAGAGAGATACGGCGATTCTGCGGGCTAATGCACTCCGCGAGTCTGCTGTGGCCAAGGCTGTCGCTGACCAGGAGCGTGTTATCGCCGAAACAGCTTCGCAAACGCGCCAGGCGGAGGCGCAGCGCGATCTGGACATCAAGAAGGCGCAGTTCAGCGAACAGAGCCGCCGGCAGCAGGCTTCAGCCGACAAGGCTTACGAATTGCAGACCAACATCATGCTGCAGCAGGTTACCGCTGAACAGGTGAAGGTGCAACAGGTGGAAAAGGAAGGCCAGATCAAGGTGCAGGAGGCGGAAATTCTGCGCCATGAGAAGGAACTGATTGCTACTGTGCTGAAAGGCTCGGAAATTGAGCGCCAGCGCATTGAGAACATGGCCGCCGCCGAGAAGAACCGGTTAACGGCTGAGGCCGAAGGACGCGCGGCTGCAATCCGCAGCCAGGGCGAGGCTGAGGCGAGCATCATCTTCCAGAAGGGCGAGGCCGAAGCCAAGGCAATGAACGTGAAGGCCGAAGCGTACCAGGAGTGGAACCAGGCCGCCGTGCTCGACAAGCTGTTGACCAACATGGCCGATGTGGTTCGCGCTATGTCCGAACCGCTGAGCAAAGTGGACCACATCACGATTGTGTCGACTGGCAATGACGATGCAGCCGGAGTTCACAAGATTACCGGCGACATGACGCGGATTGCCGCGCAGGTGCCTGCGCTGTTTGAGGCGCTGAGCGGCGTGGACATCAAACAGTTGATGGGTAACATTCAGGGCATCAAAACGAAGCCAGCGGCGGACAAGCCGGCGGACAAATAACACTTAACTTCCATCCTCCGGCTCGCGCCAGTGTCGGCGAGGGCCGGAGGGGGGGCGATTGCGATGCACTCCGAAGATGGGGCGCGAAGAGTGGATGTTATTCGAATCTTCAATGTTCGATGGCACAACCGGCGACGGAGATGGTCGCAAGGGTAAGTCGGCACAAATGAAAAGCGTATTTGTTCTTGGGCTGGGAGCGATGTTGTTGTGTGGACTGACTGGCTGTACAGTAGCCTCTCCAGACGCGGGTCACGAGGTGGTCTGGGTTGAGAAGCCGCTCATATTCGGTCATGGCGGTGTAGATCAAACGCCGGTTACGACCGGCCGCGAGTATGGGGCGATTACCAGCGATGCGGTGGACGTGAACATGCTGCCGCAGCGCGTGGATATGGAGTTTGACGACATGATGACCAAGAGTGGTGTACCGGTCAGCTTCCACGTTGTCGCGACCTTCAAAGTCACCGACCCGGTGAAGCTGGTGAGTCAATTTGGGGCTGACCGCGATGAGAAGGCATGGGGGTTCTGGAATCGCAATCTGGATCAACCCATGCAGAACGCCGTTCGTGATTCTGTGAAGCAACGTGACATGCAGGAGATGGCCATATCGCAGACGGCAGCGGACGCTGTGGGGCAGGAAGTATCCGCGGCCGCTATACGAATTGTGCAACAGACGGGCGTTCCGATCGTCTTCACGGCTGTGAATGTGGGGCGCGTAAACCCTCCCGACGCGATCAAGAATCAGCGAATCGAAACCGCCGCACAGGAGCAGCGGGCCATCACCGAGCAACAGACGAAGTTGGCCGAGGATCAGCGCAAGGCGGCTGAACAGAGCCGCGCCGCCGCCGACAATGCGTACCGCGAGGCGATGCAGTTGTCTCCAGACCAGTTTCTGCAATTGGAACGGATCAAGATGCAGAGGGATGTGTGTGCGCACGGTGGAGCATGCACGTTCTTTATCGGCGGCGGGGTATCGCCAGTCCTTGATGTTGGCAAGAGATGAAGTTTGCGCAGCAAAAACAGAATTAGAGGGAATCATCCCAGGAAAAGGAGAACGTATCATGGCATTGCTGGAGAGAGTAAGCACGTTGCTCCGCGCGAATCTCAACGACCTGATCGAGAAGGCCGAAGATCCTGAGCGGTTGTTGAAACAGATTGTCCTGGACATGGAAAACCAGTTGCTCCAGGTAAAGACCCAGGTCGCCATCGCCATTGCCGATCAGCATCTTCTGGACAAGAAGCGGGTTGAGCACGTGGGACAGGCCGCGGAATGGCGGCGCAAGGCGGAGCTGGCCGTGCAAAAGGGTCATGACGATATGGCCCGGGCCGCGCTGGAGCGGGCGCTGAGCCATGATCAGCTTGTGGCCGGCTTTACAGAGCAGGCCGAGGACCAGAAGTCGGAAGCCGATAACCTTCGCCAGGCTCTGCACAAGCTGGATCAGAAACTGAACGAGACGCGCGCACGCTGTGAAATGCTGGTGGCCGAGCATCGCCGCGCCCGGGTCGTGGGCCGCGCCACGCAGGTCCGGCAGACGGTCGGCACCGACCATGAGCATGCACTGGGCCGTTTGAAGAGCCGGGTGCGCATCAAGTCGGCTGAGAATGCGGCAGCATCCGAAGTGCTCGCGCCTGACTCGCTTGAAGATCGCTTCCAGGCCCTTGAGAGTGAGGACAAGGTTGAAATGCTTTTAAGCGAGATCAAGTCCAGAATGGCACCGAAGTTGGGGACAGGCACGCCGGCATCCTGAGCCCCCGATTCGTAACTTTATCTGTGTGCACAACAGGCTGAGGTGCGTCTAACCAGAGGGACAGGATGGAAAGGCGATGAAACATTGCCCCGCGAATCGCGCTGATCAACAGTGTGAAAGCCCCGGGTAATTTACCCTGATAGTAGCCCCCGACTGCTCCCGGCCTGCTCGCCTCGTGCGTCTCGTCGAACAGGCGCGGTGGGTGCGGACTTTGAAACTGGTGAATGGATGCGCGCAGGTTCTCGTTTTGTTCCAGCAACACTTTTTGCGGTGACTGCCGTTTTTGCGTTGTCGCTCCCTCTTTATTCACAGCAATTGAGCACCGATTCGATGATGACATCGGCAGGAGAACTTCCTGATCTTCCTCGGCCACAGATTGAGGTTGCGATATCCAATGTCGACGTTCCGCAGATTACGGCAGCAGAGAGCCAGTCCGAACCGCAGCAATCGCAAAGTGCCGGCTCGGCCCAAAACCCCGCGCCGGCTCAGAGCAGTTCGAGTTCTCAAGCGCCGGCCCAGGAAACCGCTGATCAAAAGGGCCAACGCGAAAAGGCGGAGGAACAACTGAAGCAACAGGAAAAGCAGCGGGTGATGGGAGTGATGGCGACTTTCAATACGACCAGAGACCCGAACGCAGTTCCCCTTTCTCCCGGGCAAAAGTTCAAGCTGTTTTTCAAAAGCGAGACCGACCCCTGGCCATTCCTGCTGGCGGGTGCGGTGTCCGGCATCGGCCAGGCGGACGACAGCTATCCTGAATGGGGCCAGGGGGCTCAAGGCTACGCCAAGCGATTCGGCGCGGCTTATTCGGATGCCTTCATCGGGAATTTCTTTGGAAACGCCGTGCTGCCGTCGATCCTGCATGAAGACCCGCGCTATTTTCAGAAAGGGACGGGCAGACCCATTGTTCGTATGTTGTGGGCTGCGTCCAGTACTTTCTGGTGCAAGCGCGACAATGGACACTGGGGTCCGAATTACGCAAATGTTGGCGGCAACCTGATTGGCTCGGCCATCGCCCGCGCTTACTATCCTGCGTCAGAACGAACGGTGAGCGACACAATCACGGATGGAATTACCGTGTCTGTGGAAGGGATCGTCGGCGCGGAAGTCATCGAGTTCTGGCCGGATATGGTGCGGGCCCACAATCGGAAGAAGGCTGAGAAGCTGGCTCGGCAGGCAGCGGAGAGCGACGCGAAAAGTGCAGCGACGCCTGCGCCCCAAGGCAGTCCCGATACAAAACCCTAGAAGGGTAAACCGGACCTGAGAACTCTGCAATTGACGCCTGCCTGGCGCCTGGGTAATCCCGCATCGGCGCATCTTCGTCTAAAGCACTATGAAGAAGTTTCTGGTTTCACTCATCGTTGTCTTCTGCCTCGCGGCTCCGGTCGCGTCGCAGGCGCAGGGGGCGGCCGCCGGCCACCACCATCACCATCACCACCATCATCATCACCACGCGTAAAGCGTCGTTCGGCGCCATGCCAGCCGATCAGGGTTTCTCAGTCTTGGTGCGCTTGGCCTTCTTTACACTCGTCGCTTTGCGGTCGGGCGCGATCGTCGCGTGCAGGATCGCGTGATTTTTCTCAATCAGCGCGTAACGCTGCTCCACACAAGCATAGCTGCGCAGCGGGTCGGCGGGCGTATTTCGCACGTAATCCAGGAGCTTGACTACGGTGCTGGTTGCTACATGCAATCGCGTATCGGATGAAGCGTAGTAGATAAAGACTTGGCCCTTCTTGCCTTCGATCCACCCATTGCTGAAGACGACGTTCGAAACGTCGCCCACGCGCTCTTCGCCTTCTGGAGCGATAAAGTAGCCGGCCGGTTTGTGCGTGATGATCCACGGTCGTGCGAGATCGGCGAGGAAGAGATACAACACATAACGCAGGCCGGCCGCGGTATTGCGGACGCCGTGCGCCAGATGCAGCCAACCCTCGGCGGTCTTGATGGGCGCGGGGCCCAGGCCGTTCTTCACCTCCTGAATCGTGTGGTAGGCGCGGTTGTCCATGATGGTTTCGCTCTGGATCACGGCCTTTTCAATGCTCTTTGCCAGTCCCCAGCCGATGCCGCCCCCTTTGCCTGCCTGAATGAAGTCATCCTGCGGCCGGGTATAAAAGGCATACTTGCCGTCGACAAATTCCGGATGCAGCACCACATTCCGCTGCTGGGGGGATTTCGACTTCAAGTCGGCTAGCCGCTCCCAGGATTTGAGGTCGCGGGTGCGTGCAATTCCGCACTGGGCTACGGCGGACGAGGTGTCCCACGATGGCATTTTAGGGTCTTTGCGCTCGGTGCAGAACAGGCCGTAGATCCATCCGTCCTCATGCTTCACGAGGCGCATGTCATAGACATTGGTGTCGGGATCGGCGGTTTCCGGCATCAGGATGGGATAGTCCCAGAATCGAAAATTGTCGATGCCATTCGGACTTTCTGCAACGGCGAAAAACGATTTGCGATCCGCGCCTTCAACCCGCGCAACCACGAGGTATTTTCCATTATGAAGAATTGCGCCGGCGTTGAATGCGGCGTTCACAGCGATGCGTTCAAGCAGAAACGGATTGGTGGACCTGTCGAGGTCGTAGCGCCAGGCGATGGGTGCGTGAGCGGCCGTCAACACTGGATTCTGGTAGCGCGCAAAGATCCCGTTGCCGCCCGGCGATTTCCGGTTGGGCAGTGACAACAATTTCTCCTGCTCCTTTACCAATTCCTGAACGCGCTTTCTGAATGCTTTCTGGTTCATCTTTCATCTCCGGTCTTCATCGTTGCCCGCTCCTGGACTCTACGAGATTTGCCTTGCGATCCAACCGCTCCATCACTTCAAAGCAAGTGCGGCTGTTGTGGTAGGGGCATTTCCACGGGCCCACTTTGTCCTTCTTGTTGTCCGGCACGCCTTCCTTCGAGACCAGCCAAAACCATTCTCCGTTCCGATGATCTACGATGCGTTCTGCAATGAATGCCCAGCTTCGTTCAGCGGCGGCGAGGAAATGCGGCTGGCCGGAAAGCTCGAATGCATTTAGAAATCCCACGACGGCTTCCGCCTGGGGCCACCAGTGTTTGTCCGAATCGATGATGCCCGTCGAGTTGGCCTCGTACTGGAGGCCGCCATCGGCATCGAGGCCTTCATCATGGACTGCTTGCGCCATCTTCAATGCGATCGCATGCACCCGTTCAAGCAGAGGTGGATCGCCGAGAATCTCTGCCGCTTCGCACAGCAGCCAACTGCCTTCAATGTCGTGCCCGAAGGAGATGACGTTAGATCGGCGGCTCCATTTTTCATCGAAGAAAAGAATGAAGTGGTGATTCGCCGGATCGATGATGCGGTCGAGGAAAATTTCAATCAGCTCGCGCAGGCGCATGCGAACTGTCGTGTCTTCGTGCAGACGAAGCAGAGCTGCATAGGCCTCCAGCATATGAAGGTGCGTGTTCATGGATTTCTTTTCATCCATGTCCACTTCGCTCAGCCTCTGATCCACTGCAAGAGACCAGTCCCTTTCGTAGGTTTCAAAGTAACCGCCGTGGAGGGGATCGTGGCCAGACGCTTCGATCACTTCGACGAGGCGCAGTGCGCGCGCAAGGACGCCGGCATCGCCCACGGCTTGGTAATACTCGGCAAGCGCATAGACGCCGAACGCCTGCGCGTAGATGCGCTTTTTGGTGTCGAGTGGGCAGCCCAGGTAGTCGACCATCCAATAAACACCGCCAAACTCATCGTCCCAAAAGAAGCGAATCAAATACTCATAGGCTCGGCGAGCCGCTTCGAGATAGACGGGATTGGCATGGACACTGAAGGCTTTCGAGAATGTCCAGAGAATGCGCGCATTGAGGATGACGCCCTTGGCGGCCTGCGAATCGATGGTCAGGTCATTGGCGATTTGCCCACGAAATCCACCGTACTCTTCGTCGACCGCGTACTTGAGCCAGAAGGGAAGGATATCCCTGAGTAACTCTGTTTCTGCTTTTTGCCTTAAGTCGTGCACCGAAGCGCCTCCCCGTGAACAAAGCCGAGCGCCAAGAATGGATTGCAGGATCGCGTCAGGCGCGCTGGTTAAGAATCGCGTTGACATGATCGAGTTCATCTTGAGAAAAAGCCAGGTTGGCTAACGCGGCTACATTCTGTTCAATTTGTTCAACGCGGCTGGCTCCGATAAGCGCGGAAGTCATGCGTCCGTCGCGTAGTACCCACGCCAGCGCCATCTGGGCAAGCGATTGGCCGCGTTCTGAAGCAATTGCCCCAAGCGCGCGGACCTTTGCAAGATGAGGCTCGTCGACGTCCTTCTTCTTCAGAAACCCATGCGCTTTGCTGGCCCGCGAATCGCCCGGAATCCCTTGTAAATAGCGGTCGGTCAGCAATCCCTGCGCCAGTGGACAGAAGGCAATGCCACCGATGCCTTCATTGCCCAGTACGTCAAGCAGTCCGTCCTCGACCCAGCGATCGAACATGGAGTATTTGGGCTGATGAATGAGGCAAGGAGTTCCGAGTTCGCGCAAAATCTTTGCGGCGACGGCGGTCTGCGATGCACTGTAGTTCGACACGCCTGCATAGAGCGCTTTGCCTGACCGCACTGCCTGATCGAGCGCGCCCATTGTTTCTTCAATTGGCGTCTGTGGGTCGGGTCGATGCGAGTAGAAGATATCGACATATTCGAGGCCCATGCGCTTGAGACTCTGGTCAAGACTGGACCGAAGATACTTACGCGAACCCCAGTCGCCATAAGGGCCGGACCACATTTGGTAGCCGGCTTTGGAACTGATGATCAGCTCATCACGCCAGGGCTTGAGGTCGCGCCGCAGAATCTCGCCGAAGTTCGACTCCGCGCTTCCGGGCGGTGGTCCGTAGTTGTTGGCAAGGTCAAAGTGCGTGATGCCCAGATCGAAGGCTCGCAGCACCATGGCGCGGCCATTCTCAAAAACATCGACGCCGCCAAAGTTGTGCCAAAGGCCAAGGGAGATGGCCGGCAGATTGATGCCGCTCTTGCCGCAGCGGCGATAAGTCATCGTGTCGTAGCGCTGTTCGCTGGCGATATACAAAGGCTATGCTCCTGTGTTCAGCTAAGTCAGAATTCCCTTGACGACAACTTCCTTCCGCCCATCTATGGGTACAGGCACAACTGTCCCCTTGATCGGTGCGCCATCAACAGTGAGCGCAATTGTATTTCCTTCGCCCTTGCGTTCGATTGAAATGTTATAGACTACGCCGCGAAATCTCCGTGTGGCAATAAAGCCGGGCCAGCTTTTCGGAATCACCGGTGAAATCTCGAGCCCCTCCAGAGATGTGCGAATTCCCAGGATCCACTGGACGATGGCGTAGTAATTCCACGCGGCAGTTCCGGTGAGCCACGAGTTCTTCGCTTCGCCGAATGTTGGCGCGTCCTTGCCCGCGATCATCTGCGCGTAAACATACGGCTCGCATCGATGCAGATCGCTGATCTCCTCACGTGCCGATGGATTGATGCGGCTGTAGTAATCATGAGCCAGGTCGCCATGCCCCAAGCGCGTTTCGCCAATCATGACCCACGGATTGACGTGGCAGAAAATGCCGGCGTTTTCCTTGTATCCCGGCGGGTACGAAGAGATTTCGCCGAGTTGAAGATAGTATTTGGAATAAGCGGGCTGCTGTACAACGATGCCATGTTTGGTGGCAAGGTGCGTGCCCACGGCCTTCATGGCGCTCTCGGCTTTGCCGTCGTCGAGTCCGATTCCTGCCAGCACGCAGAAGCCGTTCGATTCGATGAAGATCTTGCCTTCCGCGCACTCTTTCGAACCGATTTTCGCGCCGAAATCGTCATACGCGCGAAGGAACCATTCACCATCCCAGCCGTGCTCGGCGATCACACTCAAATTCTTTTCAGTCTCGCCGATGTACCTGCTGGCTTCGGCATCGAGTCCGCGATGCTTCGCAATTGCCGCCAATTCACGGCCCGCATGCACAAACAGCCCGGCGATGAAAACGGACTCCGCGACTTTTCCGTCCTTGTTGGTCGTGGTTTGGAAACTCTGTCCCGGCGTGTCGGAGAAGCAGTTAAGGTTCAGGCAATCGTTCCAATCGGCGCGGCCGATCAGTGGCAGTCCGTGCGGTCCGATCCGGTCAAGTGTGTATTGAAGGCTGCGCTGCAGGTGTTCGTAGAGCGGCTGCTCCGAGCCGGGCTCGTTATCGTACTGAACGGGCTCGTCGAGAATGCTCCAGTCGCCGGTCTCCTTCAGATACGCAGAAACCCCAACGATCAGCCACAGCGGATCGTCGTTGAATCCCCCGCCAATATCGTTGTTGCCGCGCTTGGTCAACGGCTGGTACTGGTGATACGCGCCGCCGGTCGGCAACTGCGTGGCTGCGAGGTCGAGTATCCGCTCGCGCGCCCGCACTGGCGCCATGTGCACAAATCCAAGCAGGTCCTGATTTGAGTCGCGGAAGCCCAGCCCTCGCCCAATTCCCGATTCGTAAAACGATGCCGAGCGCGACATGTTGAACGTGGCCATGCACTGGTAAGCGTTCCAGATATTCACCATCCGGTTGGTGTGGATGTCCGGAGTGTTGACCTGAAATACGCTCAGCAGGCTGTCCCAATAGACGCGCAGATTCTCGAATGCTGCATCTGCCTGTTTCGGGTCGAGGTATTTCGCAATGACCGGTTTCACGGTCTTTTTGTTGATTGTCTGCGATCCCGGCGGGTCGAATTTATCATCGACCGGGTTTTCATGGTATCCGAGCACAAAGACAATCTGCCGCGATTCGCCGGCTGCCAACTCCAGCTTCACCTGGTGCGCGCCCATGGGCGACCAGCCATGCGCAATTGTGTTTTTCAGCTCGCCGGCTTCCACGCTAGCCGGGCGGTCCCAACCGCGATAGCGTCCGAGAAAAGACTCGCGCTGCGTCTCGAATCCCCCACCGGGCTGCGAGCATGCGAAGTACGCAAAGTGGTTGCGGCGCTCACGGTACTCGGTCTTGTGATAGATCACGCCATCTTCCACTTCAACCTGGCCGGTATTGAAATTTCGCTGGAAATTGGTGGCATCATCCTGCGCGTCCCACAGGCAGAATTCGATGCTGGCAAAGGCGGAAATCCGCGCCTTCGTGTTACGCCGATTGGTGATGGTCAGCTGCCAGATTTCAAGGTTCTCATCAAGCGGAACAAAGTAGCGTGTCTCAGCTTCGATGCCGGTGTATTCGGAACGGATCGTCGTGTATCCCATGCCGTGGCGGCAAGTGTAGTCCTTCAATTCGTGCCGGGTTGGCTCCCATGAAGGGGACCAGAACTGCTTCGATTCATCGTCGCGCAGATAGACATAGCGCCCACCGAAATCCATGGGCACATTGTTGTACCGGTACCGGGTCAGCCTGCGCAGGCGGGCGTCGCGATAAAACGAATAACCGCCCGCGGTATTGGAGATGATTCCGAAATAAGCCTGGCATCCCAAATAATTCATCCATGGCAGAGGTGTATCTGGTTGCGTTATCACATATTCGCGCTGCTGGTCGTCGAAATGTCCGTACTTCATTACGCCTGCTCCCTTACCCGGAAATGCTCCGCAAGTATAGTCTTCGTTTCAAAACCAAATCAAATCAAACGATTTTCCAGGGCATTTTTCAGCATTTTGCAAATTAGAAGATTCCATTTGCGTATCGTCGCTCGAACGTGCAGAATGGTCTGCGCGAGCCGATTCATTCAATTTTCCGCTGTGTCCGGGAACGTTGTCAGTGATCAGGCTGATGTGAAAGACTTCTTGCGCTTTTCGATTCAATCTGGATGGCTTGCACGAGGCAAAGCGGTAAACAATGGCAAGTAGGTTGTCCCTGTCCCTTCGGAGTTTACGCGGTCGCAGAGCTTTGCCGTCTCCGGTCGCTGTCCTGCTGATGATCCTGCTCGTTCTTCCCCTCGGGCGTGGGGCGGAATCCCCGGCATCCCTTTCGATCAAAGTGGACCAGGCGGGGTATCCGCTGGATGGTCCGAAAATCGCCCTTGTCAGCGAACACGCCGAATCATTCGAGGTTCGAGATTCGCGCAATGGAACCGTCGTCTTCCATGGCAAACTCGATCAACCTCTAGCCGATCTCGATACGGGCGACCAGGTGCAGGCAGCCGACTTCACAAGCTTTCATAAGGCTGGCGAATTTTACCTGAATGTGCCCGGAGTGGGCCGCAGTTGGGATTTTTCTCTGGCCAAGAACGTTTACCAGCGAACCTACTATTTGGCGATGCGCGGCTTTTACGGTCAGCGATGTGGCACAGCTGTCGATATGGGACCGGAGTTTCCTGGCTACTCCCACCCGGCGTGTCACCTGCATGGCGAGTTTCATGCGTCTTCCGGCGCCAAGGGGCCGCGTGACAATATCGGCGGCTGGCACGATGCAGGGGACTATGGACGCTACGTGGTGAATTCGGGCATCAGCACGGGAATGTTGCTGTGGGCCTGGGAGATTTACGGAAGCAAACTGAAGAACATTTCGCTGAAGATTCCCGAGTCAGGCAATGGAACCCCTGACATTTTGAATGAGGCGCGTTGGAATCTGCAGTGGATGCTGAAGATGCAGGACGAAGATGGCGGTGTCTGGCACAAGCAAACCAGCGAGCACTTTTCCGGATTTGTTGCGCCACAGGACGACAAGTTGCCGAGCGAGGTGATCGGCACCGGTTCGGCACCATACAAGAGCACCTGTGCAACTGCGGATCTGGCGGCTGTTGGCGCCATCGCTGCTCGCGTCTACAAGCCATTTGATGCGGCATTTGCTGCGCAATCGCTTGAGGCTGCCCGGCGAGCATTTGCCTGGACGGAAACGAATCCCAATGTAACTTTTCGTAATCCGCCTGGGGTCACGACCGGAGGCTACGGGGATTCGAACTGCTCTGACGAACGGTTCTGGGCGGCGGCGGAACTGAGCAGGACAACCGGCGAAGCGGCTTACGGTAACTACTTCCTTGCGCACTACGCTGATTTTCTTCCCGGCCTCGACTCTCCGCCTGCGGAGGGTTGGGGATCGGTCGCGTCCATGGGTCTTTGGACATACGCGTTGTCTCATTTGCATGGTGACGATTCCGGAGCCAATGCAGCCATTCGTCAGAGGACCCTTGCGGCGGCCCGCGCGGTTGTGGAGCGCACACGTGCCAACCCTTACCGCAACAGCATGAAGACGAGAGATTACATTTGGGGATCGAATGGGGTCGCAGCAGGCTATGGGATTTATCTGCTGATTGCCAACCTGTTTGAGCCGGACGCAGCATTCGTAGACACGGCTCGTGACAATTTGCACTATCTGCTGGGCCGCAACACATTTTCGCTTTCATGGGTCACGCAGGTCGGCGAACATGCCTTCCAGCATCCGCATCATCGCCCGAGTGGTTCAAGCGGTCTTCCGGCGCCGTGGCCGGGACTGATGTCTGGCGGACCGAATGCCGGACGCGGAGACGCGGTTTTGAAAGCACTATCCAGGGACTTGCCACCCGCCAAGGTGTATGCGGATCAGTTGGCCTCCTATGCAAGCAACGAGATCGCAATCAACTGGCAAGCGTCGCTGGTGTTTTTGTTGGCAGGCCAACTGCAGTAGAAAGAGGCGTTCGTATGCATCTGCAATTCATCGATATGGCCATCATCGTTGCTTATCTTTTGAGCACGGTGCTGATAGGTTACTGGGTATCTCATCGCGCTTCGCAGAGCATGCAGAACTACTTCCTGGGTGGCAATACGATGCCGTGGTATATGCTGGGCATTTCCAATGCTTCGGGGATGTTCGACATCAGCGGCACCATGCTGCTGGTTTCATGGATGTTCGTTTATGGTCTGAAGAGCGTCTGGATCCCGTGGCTCTGGCCGACGTTCAACCAGATCTTCCTGATGGTGTATCTCTCCGCGTGGCTTCGCCGTTCCAACGTGATGACCGGCGCAGAGTGGATCAGGACGCGTTTTGGCACTGGCCGCGGCGCCAAGTGGTCACACATTATCGTCGTCATTTATGCGTTTGTCAGCATCATCGGATTCTTCACATACGCATTCAAGGGCATCGGCAAGTTTGCGCAGACTTATCTGCCATGGCATCTTTCAGCCAATGAATACGCCCTGATCCTGATCGCCATTACAGCCATCTATGTGATCAAGGGCGGCATGATCAGCGTGGTCATTACTGAGGTTGTGCAGTTCTTCATCCTTTCCGTTGCTTCCTTTGCAGTGGGCATTATCGCCATGAGCAAGGTTGCGCCGGACATGCTGCACCGCGTGGTTCCCGCGGGCTGGGACAACATCTTCTTCGGGTGGCACCTGGGCCTGGATTGGAGCACAATCCTGCCTGCGGCGACCGAAAAGATTGCCGAAGATAAATACGAACTGTTCGGCTTCTTCGTGATGATGCTGCTTTTCAAGGGAATTCCGATTTCAGCCGCGGGGCCTGCCCCGAACTATGATATGCAGCGCGTACTCAGTGCCAAGAACCCGCGTGAGGCCTCGATGATGAGTGCCTGGGTGAACATCGTGCTGACCCCGCCGCGCTACTTCCTCATCATGGGCTTGACGGTGCTGGCGGCGACTTTCTTCGGTCCGGACCTGCGTGCCATGGGAACGCACATGGACTTTGAGCTGGTGCTCCCGATGGCTCTGGCTCGCTTTGTCCCGGTAGGACTGCTGGGCTTCCTGATAGCCGGCCTGCTGGCGGCATTCATGTCCAACTTTGCCGCAACGGTCAACGCGGCTCCTCCGTACTTTGTCAATGATATTTACAAGCGCTACATCAATCCCAATGCATCGCCGAAAACCTATGTGCGGCTGAGCTATCTGGCTTCGTTCAGCGTGATCGTGGTTGGCGTGCTTTTTGGCTGGAACGTCACTTCGGTCAACGAGGTTGTGGTCTGGATCGTCTCTGGCCTCTGGGGAGGCTACACCGCGTCGAATGTGTTGAAGTGGTACTGGTGGCGCTTCAATGGCTGGGGCTACTTCTGGGGCATGTTGACCGGAATCGGCTCTGCACTGCTCGCTCCCAAAATTGTCCCCATGCTGCCCTTTGTGCAGAATCTGCTCGCACACTTCAGCATCAACATGGAAGTCGTTGTGATCTTCCCGATGGTGGTAGGTATCTCGCTGATCGGCTGCCTGCTGGGAACGCTGCTGACCAAGGCGGAAGACGATGCGGTGTTGATGGACTTTTATCGCCGTGTGCGGCCGTGGGGCTTCTGGGGACCGGTGCTACGGAAGGTGCTTGCGGAAGATCCGAGTTTCAAGCGCAACAAGGATTTCTTCCGCGACATGTTCAACATCGCAGTCGGCATCGTCTGGCAGGTTTCGCTGGTGGCGCTGCCCCTGTACATCGTGATCAGGGAATGGGACCGCGTGGCGATGGCAGCCGGGTCGATCGCGGTCACCTCGCTGATTCTGAAGTTCACCTGGTTTGACCACCTGACCGAGCGCGAAGTGGAAACAGACAAGGCCGCCAAAGGCGAGAGGTAGACGATCAGGTTTGTGCCGGCCCGTTGACGAAAATGTGACAAAGCATTGGAGTCCTTCGGAATACAATTCTTTGTGTTATGGATCAACTCGAAGAAATCGATGCCCTGAATCGTCGCTGCGCAATTGCAGGAATTGCGCAGGTTGTGCCGGGAAACGGCGGATTGCTCAAGGTGCAGGTCACCGCTGCGACAGCCACCGCGGAGATTTACCTTCATGGAGCGCAGGTTACCGGGTGGAAACCGGCAGGCGCCGAAGAGGTGATCTTTGTCAGCAATCAATCGCACTGGCAGGACGGGAAGGCGATCCGCGGAGGAGTTCCCATCTGCTTCCCCTGGTTTCGAGCCAAGACGGACGATCCCCACGCTCCCAGCCATGGCGTGGTGCGCACTAAACAGTGGCGCCTCGATTCAATCACATCAGAGACTGATGGATCTGTGGTGGTGATTTGCTCGACGGAGAGCGATGAATCCACGCTCCAATGGTGGCCGCACGAATTTCGCCTGGTACATCGCATTACCGTGGGTAGTTCTCTCAGAATGGAACTGACCGCGAGCAATACTGGCCGTACTCCTTTGCGCTTTGAAGAGGCTTTGCACACTTACTTTCGCGTGGGTCAGGCAGAGAATGTGCGCGTGCGCGGACTCGATGGAGTTACTTTCCTTGACAACACCGATTCGAATCGCGCAAGAGTGCAATCGGGAGATGTGATTTTCACCTCTGCGACTGACAATGCCTACCTGAACACTCAAGCCCCGCTTGAGTTGGTCGACCCTGTCCTTGGGAGTACCATCCGGACGGAGAAGCAAGGCTCGTCAACGACCGTGGTTTGGAATCCCTGGCGAGAGGGAGCCGCATCTCTGGCGGATCTTGGCGATGAGGAGTGGCGAGGGATGGCCTGCGTGGAGGCCAGCAACATCCTGGAATCCGCTATTTCTTTAGGACCCGGCGAAGAGCACACCATGTGCTCGATTCTCAGCGTAAGGCGCGAATGACCTTGCCGTCTGGCCTAATTGCCGTTTCCCGACGGATGCTTGATTGCATTCAGGGCATCCAGCGTCGCCGACTGCTGAGTTTCGCGCTCGGCGTCCTCCGGTTGCTCATTCATGCGATAGGCGTCTGCCAGTTCCTGGTGGTATGCGGCATTCATTGGACTAAGTTGAATCGCGGTTTGCAGTGTGCTGATGGCAGCCTTGACTGAACCGAGTTCGATTTGCAATTGTGCAAGGCGATAATAAACCTCACCATCTTTCGAGTTGCTTTCGGCCAACTCCGAAAGCAGTTGCAGTGCTTCTGCATTTTGGCCGAGTGCCTTGCAGGTGAGAGCCAGCGCATTCTTAGTTTCCGCATTGGCTGGGTCTTGCTTCAAAGCAACACGCAGTTCGTCGGCCGCCTGCCCGTAGTTTTTATTTATGCCGTAGACTTTGCCCAGCAGATAGTGAACGAGAGGAATCTCCGGATTCGCCTCTTCGAGCGATTTGAGCCGAGCCAGACCCGCACCTGGGTCTCCAGTCATTGCCAACGAACCGGCATATGCAATGGTGAGCTCCGGATTTGCCCCTATCTTGTCTGCGATCGGCTGCAACACTTCAACAGCTCGGGCGTACTGGTGAACCATGCAGAGACTGATGCCGAGCATCGCTCGCACATTTGGGTCTTCAGGATGCACAGCGAGTGTGCGGCTGAATGGCTCCACCGTCTGGCCATAATCCTTTGCGGCAAACGCTGCGCGGCCCCAGTACTGGTCGATGCCGCTGAGGTCAGGATTCCACTTTGCTGCCTGCTGAAAATACCGGGATGCCTCAGCGAAGTCGCCCGCATTGGCCGCGTTGACCCCGAGATTGTCGTAGCTACTGGCGATCGGCGGCCCAACGTGCTTTTCAAAGGCCTTCTGTGCGGCAAGATCCTCCGGATTTGCCTCGTGTGTCTTCTCGAGAGGCGCCTGGATAGTTGCGTTTCCAGCCAACCTGAGCTCCGTCCGTTGTTCTTTCAGGTACAGAAGATTCTGCGAGATGTCCAGTTCTTTACGGCCCTCGGCAGTGCTGCCGTTTTGAATCAGGAGCTTGCCAAGCCAATAGTGTGCCTGCTGTACCTCGTAGCCGTTTCGTGACGGGTCCAGAGTCAATAGGATCGCTTTTCGATAGGCAGCTTCCGCTTCAGGATTCTTCTGCATCTCGCGATACAGCTGGCCCAGGGCGATATAAGTCCCTGCGCTCTCCTTATTCAATTGAACCGCGCGCTTAAGGTCCGCTTCGGCTTCCTCGTATCTGTGCTGAGCCATCGCGATGCGTCCCATGGGCATGTAGACGAGCGAGTTGTCGGGGTCAATGGCGAGCTCCTTCCGAAACTCTTCCTGCGCCTTGATAAAGCCGGGCTCGCCAGCCTGCATCATGTAACTCGCGCCCAACGAGTAGTGCAGGCCCGCCAGTCGATCGTTCTTGGCGAGGGCCTTTCTGAACTCCTGGTTTGCTTCCTCGAAGAACTTTGAGTTGCCGTACACAATGCCGAGCTTCATATGAAGCTCAGCAGTATCCCCGAATTGCTGCGGCATGACATCAAGAATCTTTGAGGCACTCACACGATCCGCAAGTACCAGGTAGGCCGTCGCCAATGCGGTAGACGTGTCGAACCCGGGACGTAACTGGGCAGCGACTTTGAACTGCTCCAATGCCGCCTGATGCTCGCCGGATTGAAATAGCGCCTGCGCATAAATAGAAACGGTGTGCGGGTCAGGCGGTTGCGCATGTTTCTGAAGTTCATCCAGAACCTGGGAGGAAAGGGCTTTTGCTTTTGTCCAATCAGACGCGCCGAGAGCTGCCCCGGCGTAATCAATCTGAATGTTGCGATCATCCGGAGCCAGGCGGAGCGCCTCGTCGTAAAGCGGCGCTGCATGAGCATAGTCCCCGTTATTGGCGTGGCCATTGGCTATGCGATGCAGAGCGATGGCGAGAAAGAGCTTGTATTCCGAATTTGCCTGCGAAACGTTGCCGGCGTGCTGAAACTGGAATGCGGAATCGTAATGACGCTGCATTTGCGATTCCGCGGAGTGTGGAGCCATGGTTGCTTGCGCCTGGGCAATCGCGGAAAGCTGGGTTGACAGTCCGGCGATCAACAGCAGACGCGGGACCCCCAGTGATAGGTATCTCTTTATGTCCAAACGAGTATCAGGAGTCGGCGTAGTGCCTGAATTCACGCTCATCTCTGCGACTCCATCCTTGATTGCGTTCTTAAAAAGAAGCGAATCCACTGGAGGCGCTTCGGCAGGCTGCCGACGGGATGCCGGCGATATGCTCAATCGGGGAATAATACCTGTCCGGAGTTGTATCGGGAAAGCGCCAATTTTTGGTGGAAAGTCACCTGGCGACGTCCCATCTGCCATCTTCAGTCAGTCTGATTGGCGTGCACAACGGACTAAAGGTGGGGGGGCGGGCCAATCGAATGGATGAGATTGGAATGAGTGTCGGTGGTCGGATTGGCCCGATGCGGTCCACTGGTTGATTTTCAGGTACCGAATGCAGCTCGCTTGACTATGCAGCCGTTTCCATCCCCGGTTCCGCAAAGCTGGGCCAGGGACTCGCCGACTCGCTTTACGCTGAATTCTACGGACAGCGGCTGTACATTTGCCTCGCGTATCTATGAGTACAACGACCCGGATGTACACGCCGCAGCGCGCCCAGCCCGGCTCGAAGTCACGGGGCGCGACTGATGCTGCCATAGCGAATCAATAGGTAAGGGTGACAGTAATTGTATCGGTGTAGCTGCCTTGCGCGGTGAATTCCGACGCTGGTATCTGTCCGTAGACTGTAAGCGACTGGTTTGCTCCATTCCCGGTCCCCGCCAAAGTATCAGTGCCCACGGTGTTGCCCCAGTTGGTGGTGTACCCGGAGTTACTGAAAAGCTGATACTTCAGCAAAGCTGAGCCGGGGCCGGTCATGTTGCGGTTAGTTACAGTGGCGCCTGTCGCTACCCCGGCATTCAGGCCGACATTGTAGGAAGTCAGGTTAGTGCAGTTGACTGAGATCGTCGATGTGGATTTAACTAACGCGCGTGTGTAAGTGCCAAAGGCCAGATTAGTTGCCGAAATGGAACACGTGGCTGTAATCACAGCGGTGACGGAGAAGGTGGTTGTGGCCGTGGTCATCGTATCGGTATAAGTGCCGGGTGGAACGATTTGGCCGGACGTAACCTGGCCGTAAACGGTAACGTTCGTGGTGCCGGCTCCGGTGAGTTCGTTGCCAGTGGTGTCGCCCCAGTTGGTTGTTCGTGCTGCATTGGTGAAGAGCTTGTAAGCCAGCTCTACGCCGTTGGGTCCGGTCATATACCGCGTGGTTTCTGTCGCGCCTGCTCCGGCCCCGGTATACATAAGAATGTCCCACGTGTCCGAGCCGCTGTTGCAGGTAACCGTTCCGTTCGCAGTGCTGTTGAGCAGCGCGCCGGTATAAGTCCCAAAGTTCAGCGTCGAAATCGTGAGCGAGCATGGGAGTGCCGCTGCTCTGCGAGCACCGAAGGCAAGTAAGAGCAATAGCATGGGTGCAAGCCTTCGCATCATGGCTTTTGCTCCTGACAACGCAGTGGTCCAATCGATGGAATGTCTCCGGCAACAGGCTTGTAGTCGAAGACCACGGAGCAACGCCGCCCGTCCGGATGCTCGATCATGAGCTCGTTGTGTGAGCCGAGATCCTCAACGTAGGCGTCGCCGTCATAACCGACGGGCACAACTGTCCCAGTGGCTTTCAAGGTCGCTGTACTTCCCAGCGGCACCGCAACCCCTGCTTGATCCACCAATCGCACCAGTGCGGCATGGTTGAACTTAATCGGAAACTTGACCACAACGCCTGATCGATCCTGGGGGCGAAACTCGCGCTTGACGTCGTTAATCGAGGCCTCAGCCGGAATATCGGTAGGATCAATCGCAACACGGTTCAGGTCGAACGAGCGCATATCCGGCACCAGCAGCCGGCCGGAGGAGTTGGTGCTGCCCACGTCGCGATTCTCCTGCGTTACATGCACATGAGGCATGGGGCTGGTATCCACAATGGCGAAACTATCGAAGATTGTGTTGGACGGAAACAGAGCCTTGTCGACGAACGAGACAGCGCCCTGCGATTCCATACGGAGCGTTGTGACCCCGCCGTCGCTGTCTATGCCCGCCGTCAACAGGCCGGAGGGCGACTTGTATTGCCCCTGCGCGAATGCATGCGTCCCATCCCCGGCGGAGAGGAAGGCCTGATAGCCCCAGTCGCCAACCATCGGCGCCGGCTGTTGCACTTGTAGCTGTCCCGAGCCTGCTGACGACACACCCACGCTGATCGAGTTGCGCTTGCCGAATGGGATGGTCAGTCCGACCTGCAGCCCGCTACCGCCTTTGTTGACCAGGTCGCGAAACTCGGTGGCGTACAGCGAGGCGTGGTGAATCTGGATCGAATAGTTGGCAGACACGATCTGGGAGTGCTCTGCAGGCACGACACTTCCTTGCAGCGAAACAGGGGATGCATCCTCGTCCACTCCAGCATAGGCTATGCCACCAGAGCCGAAACGCCTGAGAGACAAGCTGGTGAAGCCGCTAAGCTGCTTTCGTGGTACTCCAGCGCCATTTAACGAAGCTACATCTCTGTAGTTGCGATTCGCAACGATCGCGGAGCCTCCCAGGCTGAACACCCTGCCGATTCGCTGGGCACCCGCGGAGTATTGAGCGCCGAACTGCCCTGAGCCGAAGCTGGGCGCAATGGCAAAATTAGCCACGCCAAGATTTCCGATCTGCGCTACCCCGCCCATGCCCGCGATGAACGCGCCTGGAGTGCCTTCAACACTGCTCTCGAATGTGAACTTCCGGCTCAGGCCTCGGCGATAAATGGCGGCGCCCGCCATCTTTCCGTAGTCGTTGCTTAAAGTGCCCCACTCACGCCGCACCAATCCCGACTGCACGGCGAAGGTCTGCAGGCCCGGGGCTAGCATTGCGGAACTCGCATAGAAGGGTTGAGTCAAGGTCACTTGTTGGCCCAGCGAGTTGGTCAGCGTCATCGAAATCGTACCCGCCCCCGACACCACGGGGAGCTGCGGTATTTCGAACGGGCCTGGGGCGATCTCGCTCGATGCGCCCAGATTGCCGTCCGCGAGTACATTTACGGTGGAGGGGACAGCGGCTTCGCCCGTAATTGAGGGCATCGGAAAAGTGACAAGATCCGGGCGCATGCTGAAATCTGAATTGATCTGCACCCCCTCCATGTGAATCGGACGGGTCCAGGCTAGCCCACCCGTGATGAAATCGCCCAGGCTATAGCGACGGAGAGTATTCACGTCGGCCCATGTATAAGCTGAATCGAGCCGTATCGCCGTGTTGTGCCCGATGGCACTGGGAGTCGCACCGGCATAGCCGAGCCATTGCGAGCTGAGGATGCCCCAGGGCGAGAAGGCGCGCGCTTCAAATGACCCGGTCCCGCCTGTCCGGCCGGCAGTGTATGTCCCCACGGTGTCGTAGTTGAGTGTCATGCCGGTGCCGCTATCTATCACTCGATGGCCTCCGGCGTCTTCTCTTCCAAAGGGCATCAACACCGTTGGCGTCAAGGCACTATCGCTGGCCGTCACTTCAAGCACCTGGTTTTTCTCATCGAGAACCCAGGTTAATCCCGGTATGGCGGATAATAAGACCAGGCCGCCGGTTTCAGAGGCGTGAGAGATGGGCACCCGGAAACGGAGATCGCGCAGTTCATCCGGCCGCGCCATCAACTTGCCGTGCCTCAGGGTGAACTCGCCGATCTTGCCGATGAAACGGCCATTGATAGCAACATCGAGAAACAATATTTCATCGCTGTCGGCGCTTGATGCCGCGGCGGATGTTGCCCCCGTTCCTGATGCGGGATTTGCACTCGAAGCTGCGCCGGAAGTTGCTGCGGCACTTGAGCTGGAAGCACCATCGGAAACTGGAGTCGGAGCCATTGAAGAGGCTGAAGCGCCTGCGGGGTCAGTCGCTGCGCCGGATACCGCGAAGCTGTCCGTACGGGCAATTGAGGGGGAAACTGTGTTGGTGGCTCGAGCCCGTTGCGGCGCCATGGCCATCACAAGCAAGATAATTTCCGCACAATTGAGCCACCTGGTCACCGTTCCTCCAGGATTATGGCGTCGAAGCAAAGCTGACCTGCTGTTTGACCTCACCGGCATCTGAGTGTGCTGTCAGCATCAGGGTTTCGCTTGGTGGCGGCAGTGAACCCTGGGCGGCAATGGGCCAACGCCGGGTGGCGCCAGCGAGAATGTAGGGCGATGCGCTGACTTCTTGCTTCAGATCCTGTCCGCCACTCCCCGATAGCTCTATTCCGCGAATCGCTTCATGGCTCAGGCCGTCGTTAATTCCCACAAGAAAGAGCTTCCCGCCATCCATCTCCATGTGAAACTGCAAATGCGGAACAGCGCGCGTTGCCGGCTTGGCAAAGATGGGAATCGACAGGCGCAGCACCATATGCACCGTTCCCGGCTCGGCTGGAGGCGGAATCTGATCGATCAGAATTCGGTAGGTTGCTTCACGTCCCACCGGCGGCTGACGCAGAATGATGCGGATCACTTGTAATGCGCCCGGAGCGATTCTGGCAATCGGAGGGCTCAGCACGACTGAGTCTGAATCCGTTAGTTGATCGTCGCCATTCTTCTGATCCCAGGCGTAGGCGCGGATCTGGACGGCGGTTTCGCTGTTTCCCGTATTGGTCACAGTCAGTGAAGCAGTTCGCTGTCCAGGCGAAACAACAATGTTGACAGGTACAACTGACAACGATTGCCCATTGGCTGCCGTGCCTGCGAATTCAAGAATGACAACTGCGGCGGTGAGCAAACGAACCGCCGCCATCAGTTGCCATGAACTCCGAACAATCATCGAGACCCCAATGCAAACGCAGCTATAGCGGTTCCACAATTCCGCTCCCTGCAGCCACATCCGCGAGGTGGCCTTTTTCCGAAGGAATGAGCCACCCTCGCTTGAATGCAGAGTGGGCGTGTAAATTGTGGAACCGCTCTAACAGTTAATAGGTAATGGTCGCGGTAATCGTATCGGAATATCCGTCCGCCGCCGGAGCGGTCGCGGTTGGAATGTTTCCGTAGACTGTCAATGTCTGGGCGGCTCCTGTGCCAGTCCCGGCCACAGTGTCGGTGCCCACCGTGTTGCCCCAGTTGGTGGTCATCCCGGAGTTTGAAAACAGCGAATAAGCCAGCGTCCCGTGAAGATACTGACCGGTCATTTTCCTGGTGGTCACTGTCGCACCGGTCGCGATCCCTGGGTTAAGGCCGACATTATATGTGGTGCCGCCCGTGCAATTGACCGATACGGTGCTGGTCCCGGGCAATGCTGTGCCTGTATAGGCTCCGAATGACAGGGCTGTGGCGGAGATTGTGCAGGAGCCCTGAACCGAAGCGGAGACAGTGAAGGTTGCGGTTGTGGTTGTTGCAAAGGCTGGAGCGGATACCATGGCCAGCATCGCGGCTCCCAGAATGGTGGCGGCCAGAGCCGACTTACGAACGTGAGCGAATTTCATGACGATTACTCCTGGTAAAACACAGGTTGATTGGATTGAGATTGAGACCATCCGACGGCACTTCGAACAGGATCATTTGACGGATGAATCGGGCAATTCCGAACCACAGTGATCGATCTAACTAACATGCACCACTCTGTATTCATCTTGCCGCCTAGCATCGAACGCGGTCCTCCCGTGCTCGCTAGGCACAAGGAAGCGAGGTCAATCGGTTTGCGGGTGCAGGCAGTCGAACAACACGGCCCAGACCTTGCAATTCGCGGTTGAATGTTACCCGAACAATATTTCTGCTTGTCGCTGATTTCAATAGTACATTCGGGTGAGAGAACGCACAGAATATGCATCCGAGTAGTACACAAAAGATTCACCGAGATGCTATTCGCGTTTCCGGGAAGGCTGCCGGCAATCTAAGCGGGGGAGTAATTCGTCGCTGCCATGGGAGCTCTCAGAAGGTCGTTATTTGGATACGACTCCGAGCGTCCGCGGTCGCTTAATACGTCACTGTAACGATAATCGTATCGAAATATGCGCCCGCCGGGACGCGCTGCTGAGTCACAATCCGGTCATGGTCCGCGAGAACTTCGGGGTTGCGGTTGCCAGTCGAGGTCGCGCTATCGGCGCTCGCGCCCTGAGCGCGGGGAACAGGGCGCGGTAGAGGTGAGTGGAGCGCATTGCCCAGCAGCGCTGTGCTGGAACCGGTCATCTCGCGAAGGGCCAGATTGGCGCCGAATCCCATGCCTGCGTTGAAGCTGAGGTTATATTGGGCTCCGTTATTGCAGGTCACCGAGACTGGAGATGCCGTGTTAGAAGTTCCACCAGCAAAGATCCGGAACCCCCTGGCGGTTGCAGAGGCCTGGCAGGTGGCCTGGACCGTAGCCGAGACGCCGAATGAGGCACTGGCAGTTGCCGCAACCGCGGGTCTCAGCGTTAAACCCGACACGAGAAGCCAGAAAACGTAGACCGGAATCGTGTCTCTGACGGCCATTGCTCTTCCCCATACCCAGTGAGATGCCGAAATGTCCCTTATCGGCATTTCCTGAGAAAGATTCAATGGCGGGTGTGGATTTCATTTTGGGTGTTGGTTTCAGGTCCAGCGAGCAGTTAAGCGATAAAGAAAGAAGCGGAGGGGGCTATGAAATCGACCGATGCGCCTGTGACAAAAAGGGATCTCAAAACCAGCGCGCTAGCCGCAACAAAAATTAGGCCGGATCTACTCGCCCCGGCCGTACCAAAAGGTGTGGGTTGCGAAACAGACGAGTGAACCCAAAAGACTCCATTGAGCTTAAATCCTCGAACCGACGATGATCAGTCTGGAACGATCATTCGCAAACTCTCATCAGCGGCTGGATCGCGTTGATTGGAGAATGTAGTCGAAGAAGAGGCGCATCATGGTCCCAATCCCTCTGACCTATCGGTAGCCTCACGCATTCACATGAGTTTCATCTCGCTATCACTGAAGCCTTGAATTGAACTGTGATACGCTTCTCCATTCTCCAAAGTAGGCGTATGCCGCACGTTTGCGATCCATGCAGGCTGTCGGCGACAGTTATCGACCGCCCTTTCTTATTGACTAAGTAATAAATCGCGGCAAGCCGGTTCAACATGTTTCAGGAGCAAATAGCCATGATCTCCAGTCCTCTCCCGGCATTTCAGGCGATTCCTGCCGATTCCTCTCGTCGCCTTTCCAGCAGCGTTTGTAGAAAGCGCATAAATACTCGCCCTTTTCCGATACAAGCTGCGTTGTGCTGCCTGGTCGCCATTTTGCTATGCGCCATCCCAGTCGTGGCGCAGCAATCGCTCCTGACCCGCCATGTGCATGAGGCTACTCTCAGTGGGAAAACGAAGCCGCTCGGATCCCTCGCTGCAAATCAAATCATGCAGTTGGATATTGTTCTGCCACTCAGCGATCAGGTGGGGCTGCACACCTTCCTCAGCGAACTCTACGATCCGGCCAGTCCGTCATACCGGCACTTCCTCACTGTTGCGGAGTTCACTGAGAGGTTTGGCCCGCACCAGGCAGACTATGACGCCGTGATTGGATTCGCCAAGGCGAACGGCCTTACGGTCGTCGGTGGCACGCGCGATGGGATGGATGTGCAGGTGAAAGGACCCGTTTCGGCGATCCAGACTGCTTTTCACGTCAATATGCGGACGTACCAGCACCCCACGGAGAACCGCACCTTTTTTGCGCCGGACCGCGAGCCCACGGTGAATCTGCCGTTCCAGCTCTGGCATATCTCCGGTTTGGACAACTACTCCCTTCCGCATAGCTTGCTCGTAAGCAAAAGCGACTACGCCGCAGCTCATGGAATTGCTTCTGAAGACGTGATATCCCACGCATCTACCGGCTCTGGACCTTCAGCATCGTTTCTTGGCAGCGACATGCGTGCGGCCTACTACGGTGGATCGGAATTGACCGGCGCCGGTCAGAACCTGGGGTTATTGGAGTTTGCAGGCACTGACCTGACCGATTTGAATACCTATTTCACAAATGCCGGACAAACCAACAACGTGCCGGTCACTCTGCAGTCTGTCGATGGAACCAGCACGAGCTGCACCTGTACCGCAACCAAATGTACGGCGCCAGGCGTTTCTCCGGCTTGCGACGATACGGAACAGACACTTGACATGACTCAGGCTATCGGGATGGCCCCGGAATTATCCAGCCTGGTGATGTACGTCGGCTCCACGGATACTGCGCTTCTCAGTGCCATGACCACCAACAACCCGCTTCCCACAACCATTGGCTGTTCGTGGAGTTGGACATCTGCGGATCCAAGTACGCTTGACCCTTACTTTGAAAGAATGGCGGCTCAAGGCCAGAACTTCTTTGCCGCTTCAGGCGACCACTCCACCTGGGCATCAGGATCTGTGAATACCGATGCCTGGCCTGCAGACGATGCGAATGTCGTTTCTGTTGGTGGCACAGATCTGATAACCGCCGCCGCTGGGGGAGCCTGGCAAGGGGAGACGGCTTGGTCGCTGAGTGGAGGCGGGATCTCTCCGAACGATATCGCAATCCCCGCATGGCAACAGCTTCCCGGCGTAATCAATTCCAGCAATCAGGGTTCGACGACCCTTCGCAACGGTCCGGACGTTTCAGCGAACGCAAACTTCAGTTTCTACGTTTGTGCCAACCAAACCGCCTGCACCGCCAACAATTGGGGCGGCACCAGCTTCGCCGCCCCCATGTGGGCCGGCTACATTGCCCTGGTAAATCAGCAGTTGATTAGCAGCGGCAATTCGACCATCGGCTTCCTCAACCCGACTATTTATTCGCAAAACCTGACGCCCGAGTATGCGTCGGACTTTCACGACATCACTCGCGGTGTGTCTGGCAGTTATTCGGCCGTGACCGGGTATGACCTTGTAACTGGCTGGGGGAGTCCAAACGGGCAGAACCTGATAAACGCGCTGGCCCCGCTCGGTCCAACCTTCTTGCTTTCAGCCTCGCCGACCAGCCTTAGCATCACGCAAGGCGAATCGGGAACAACCGCGATCACAGTGTTCGGTGAGGACGGATTTACCGGAAGCGTGAGTCTGGCTGTATCCGGTCTCCCAAGCGGCGTGACGGCATCGTTCTCTCCCAACCCCACCACCGGAACCAGTGTGCTCACGCTTTCGGCAAGCGGCGCTGCCGCTACTGGAACATTTAACCCAATCGTGACCGGCGTTTCCGGCTCACTGACAGCATCGGTTGCTCTTTCCCTGATTGTTGTGAATCCTGTCCAGGTTACCGCGCCGCCACCCGTGAACTTCGGGGCGGTGAACGTTGGGACCACCAGCTCGGCAATCAGCATGGCTTTCACCTTCGATATAGCCGGCACATTTGGCAGCAAGGCGGTGCTGACACAGGGCGCCCCAGCTCTGGATTTTGCTGATGCAGGAACAGGAACCTGCGTGGCCGGCACCGCATATGCGGCCGGCCAAAGCTGCACAGTCGACGTGACCTTCACACCGACGTTAGCCGGATATCGCTACGGTGCGGTAGTACTCGAAGACAACTCTGGAAATGGAATGGCCACCAGCTATCTGCAAGCCACGGGAGTCGGGCCTCAAATCACCTTTCCGCCGGGAATCCAGAGCACCCCGGTCAGCGGGTTCAACCGTCCCTTCGGCGTAGCGGTGGATGGGAGCGGGAACATTTATGTTCCGAATTTTATCGCCAACACTTTGGAAGAAGTATTGGCGGTCAATGGCAGCATCCCTCCCTCGCCAACGATTCGAACTTTAGGCAGCGGCTTTCTTGAACCAACCGATGTTGCCGTGGATGGTGCAGGAAACGTCTACGTCGCAGATGATGGAAATGGCGCAGTGAAGGAGCTTCTTGCGGTCAACGGCAGTATCCCGGATTCGCCTACCATTCTCGTGCTGGGCAGCGGTTTCAAGTACCCAATAGGTGTTGCGGTTGACGGTTCGGGGAACGTCTACGTTGCTGATCCGGGTAATGAGGCTGTAGAAGAGCTCCTCGCGGTGAATGGGAGTATCCCCGCCGTGCCCACCATCCTCACGCTGGGCAGTGGCTTCAACAATCCCCAAAGTGTAGCGATCGACGGCAGCGGGAATGTCTATGTTGCAGACACCGCCAACAGCGAGATAAAGGAGCTTCTGGCAGTCAATGGCAGCATTCCTGCCTCGCCCACGATCAAGATCCTGGGCAGCGGTTTCGATGTACCGTATAGCGTTGCGGTGGACAGCAATGGCGATGTCTTCGTTGTCGATACAGGGAACAACGCGGTCAAGGAACTACTGGCGGTCAACGGGAGCATTCCCGCCTCACCTACGATTCTCACGCTGGGCAGCGGCTTCAGCTTTCCTGACGGTGTGACAGTAGACGGGAAGGGGAACGTCTACGTGTCCGACGATTACAACAGCCGGGTGGTGAAACTGGATTTCGCGGACCCGCCGAGTCTCACATTTCCCTCCACGGCGGTAGGATCAACCAGCAGTCCGCAATTGGTCACAGTAGAAAACTCAGGTAACGCGCCGTTGACTTTCCCAATTCCGTCGACGGGGAATAATCCGAGCCTCTCGGCGAATTTCAATTTGAATAGCGGCGGAGCCTCGGCTTGCCCGCTCCTCAGCAGCAGTTCGTCTGTGCCAGGGACGCTAGCCGCCGGCGTATCCTGCCAGTTGTCCGTGAGCTCAGTTCCTACAGCAGTGGGGGCGCTGAGCGGCTCTCTTGAACTGACAGATAACAATCTCAATGCCGCCGCGCCTGGCTATGCAACGCAAAGCATTCTGCTGAATGGCTCCGGTACATTTTCAGTTACTGCATCCCCCGTTTCCCTAACCGTGTATCAAGGCGGTTCCAACACAACCACGATCACTGTTGCTCCGGTTACCGGCAGCGCGAGCTTGACGGTATCCGGGCTGCCCCCTGGTGTAACCGCATCGTTCAGTCCGAACCCCACAACCGGAACTAGCCTACTAACGCTGACTACCAGCAGCGCCACCGCTCTTGGAACCTACAACCTGACCATTACCGGAACTTCGGGCACACTGAGTTCGACGACCACGCTCTCTCTCACGGTTACTGCACCGCCTAGCTTCACCCTCAGCGCATCGCCTGCGACTGTCACTCTGTACCCTGGCGCATCGAGCACAACAGTAATTACAGTGACCGGTCACAACGGATTCACGGGCAGCGTGAATCTGACTACCTCGATTGGCAACGGAATAACTGCTTCATTCGCCCCGAACCCCGCCACCGGAACGAGCGTACTCACACTAACCGCGAGTAGTTCTATGACTCCGACATCAACCAGTTTTCCCGTCACTGGAACTTCCGGCTCCCTGACTGCAACGGCTTATGTCAATATTCAGATGCCGTACTTTTCTTTGGCAGCCTCACCGAATTCTGTGACGATGGGGCAGGGAACCTCCGCAACCACCACCATCACAGTCCACGACGTATATAACTTCCCAGGAAGCGTAAATCTCTCCGTGTCCGGATTGCCGAGTGGTGTAACCGCATCGTTCACACCTAACCCGACAACTGGAACCAGCCTGCTGACATTCACTTCGAGCAGTTCGGCCAGTGGATTCGCACAGTTCACAATTCAGGGAACTTGTGCCAATCCCGCAACCTGTGGCACATTGACTGCAACGACGC
>JBEKRU010000043.1:0-43151 GCA_049518435.1 Occallatibacter sp.
AGGCCGCCGCCGGCCAACGCGAATGGCCTGAAATTGGCGACTTTGAGGGATGCGACCCAGTTGCCGGTGACCTGATGCGCGTCGGCTGAAATCGCTGCGACTGACGAGCTCGGGCAGGGCGGCGTGGCGTTTACCGGGCAGACCTGGCTGGTTGGGTTGTAGGTTTGATTGGCGCGGTTGAAGGAGTATGTTCCCTCATACCCGATGATGGGGTTAACAATGTGGCGGACTTCAATGAGGCCGCCAGCGGCATTGGACGGACTCTGCGTGGTGCCGTTGCCGTTCGTGGTTCCGCTGAACGCGCCGTAAAGGCTTACTGCGACGTCGGTGTTGGTGATTGCTCCAACTGCCTCGCGCACTTGTGCGCCGGCGACGGCGCTTCCTGGCGCGCTGATTGCAAGGATTAAGAATGCGGTTAGTATCGAGTTCTTTATCATGATGCCTCCATTTGAGATGTTCGTCCGTTGGTAGAGCGGGGCCAAGTTCGTTCCCAGCTTCGAACCCGTTTCTCACATTTGGACGTGCCAGGGCTTTCTTTGGTGGTTCGACGGAGGGGGGGACGGGAGCCGACTGACAAACTTCCCGGTTCTGTTCTGATCCGGGTTATTCTGTCAAAACACCATGACCCGACTGACACGGCAGGGATCCCCCCATAGCGCTAACCCTAAAGTGGGCGACAAAGTGGCGTTTACGCCCAGAGAATTTCTTCCCCCATGGCGGATGCAATCGGCTGCGGGTTGGGGAAGCGCATTTTTTGCGGTTCTGGCTGCCCTTGCGGGCGCCGCGCTCAACCCATGTTTCCCCATCCAGGCTCAGGAGGACGCAAAAAAAGTGATGCCATATCTGGACGAACAACCCGTCCGCGCGAAACACGGAATGGTTGTGAGCGTCCACCATCTTGCTTCGGATGCCGGGCTTGAAGTGCTGCGCGAGGGCGGCAACGCGGTGGACGCCGCCGTAGCCACTGGCTTTGCCCTGGCGGTTGTGCATCCCGGAGCGGGCAATCTGGGCGGAGGCGGCTTTATGCTGATTCGCACCCATGACGGCAATGACATATTCCTCGATTACCGCGAGAAGGCTCCGCTTGCCGCCACGGAGACCATGTACCAAGACGCACACGGCAACGTGCTGCCGGAAGAGAGCCTGGAGGGGTCGGTGATTGGGTACAAATCGATTGGGACTCCGGGTTCGGTTGCGGGGATGGTGCACGCGGAAAAGAAATACGGCAAGCTGGGGCTGGAGCGCGTTATGGCGCCAGCCATCAAGCTGGCTGCGGAGGGCTTAGTTTTAACCGCCGAGGAAGCCGAGGAACTCACCGATCCCGACCTTGCGAAGTTTCCCGCTTCGAAGCGCATTTTCCAGCGCGACGGGAACCTATATAAGGAAGGCGAAACTTTCAAGCAGCCGGAGCTGGCACGGACTCTGCAACGCATTGCGGCCGATCCCGACTCGTTCTACCACGGGGCTATTGCGCATGAGCTGGTGGACGAGTTGCACAAGGGCGGCGCCCTGCTGACGCTCAAAGACATGGCCCAATACACGGTGGAGGAGCGGACGCCCATAACCGGGAAGTTCCATAACTACACGGTTATCAGCGCGCCACCGCCTTCTTCAGGCGGGATTGTGATGCTGACAGCTCTCAATATTCTGGAAGGCTTTGACCTGGGGAAACTCGGCGACCGCTCGCCCGAGTCCATTCACCTGATTACAGAGGCCTACAGGCGCGCCTACATGGACCGGGCCGATTATTTGGGAGATCCCGACTACAACTCAATCCCAGTAGCACAGCTTACCCAAAAGAAATACGCTGACGCGTGGCGCGCGTCGATTGATCCCCACGCTGCGACGGCGAGCGCGTCGCTCGTGCGCCCGACCGGGTTTCTGCCGGCCGCGCCCACGACTCCCGGCCAGCGGCGGCCGGAGAGCAACCAGACCACGCATTACTCCGTGGTGGACAGCGAAGGCAATGCGGTCTCGGTGACCACTACGCTGAACGACACGTTTGGTTCGCATGTGACAGCCGGATCTCTCGGGTTCCTGATGAATGACGAGATGGATGACTTTGCCGCCAAGGAAGGCGTTCCGAACATCTATGGACTGATCCAGGGCCCGGCCAACGCCATTGCGCCCGGAAAACGCCCGCTGAGCTCCATGACTCCCACCATCGTGCTGGAGGACGGCAAACTGCGCTATGTGCTAGGTTCGCCGGGCGGCGCGCGCATCATTACTACGGTGGCGAACATCTTTCTCTCCGCGTCGGAAGGCGGGCTGAACATCCAGCAGGCAGTGGACGCTCCGCGCTTCCACCACCAGTACCAGCCGGATAAGCTTTTCGTGGAGCCGGGCTTTTCTGCCGCGACCGTCGCGGCGCTGGAGGCGCGGGGCTACACCCTGGCCATTTCGGAGCATCACTGGTCCAACGGGGAGTGCATCGCCATCGACCCCAAGACCGGGGAACTCGAGGGCGGACAGGACCACCGCAGCCATTATGGGAAGGCTGCCGGGTACTAATCCGATCAAATTTTTATGCAACCCGCAACTTTCCACAGCTTTTTCCACAAAAAAGCCTATTGGCGAGGCAACTCCCAGGAAAAAGCCCTCATCATATTACCTGTAAGCGGAGCTATGCTCTCGCACCTGGAGCTCCAAAGGTAAAGAAACGGAAGGTTGTATTCCGTTTCCGGTGTTGGTCCCAGTTTTCAATTGACTTTGGCAGGAATTCCGCGCAGCGCTGGCGGGAAAGCCGGGCAAGAGTCTCTGGTTCAACTTCCTTACCCCAGTCGTGCAAAACGGAAAGCAGGCCCGCGATTCCTCTCCGTATCGCGGGCCTGTACGTTCCGCTCAAAAATCAAACATCCCCTGGTGACACCGGAGCGCGTGGTGTTTTCCGGGTTCGCGGGGACTCGCCTGAAGGCCCCCACGAAGACCGGGACAACCAAGCTGGTTAGAACGGGTCTGGCGGAACCTCTTTCGCAACATCCTTTTCAGCGTAAATTGTTGTAAAAATGAGACAATAGGAATGAACCTGCGCTTCAAGACTCCGAATCAAACGGAGCGGGAGATTCCTTGGTTATGCTGCGCGCCCTGTCAACGCACCTGTTCCTGAATCAGCGGCTCCATTCAGCGCAGTTGGAGCTCGCCAGCCGTTCGGGGGCACAGGCGGTCGAGCTCTTCGCCGCCCGCCAGCACTTTGATTATGCGGACCGCGATCACGTCGCGGAGTTGGCCTCGTGGTTTGCGTCGAATCCGCTCAAACCCTGGTCCGTGCATGCGCCGTTGTTCCCGGATCGGGAGATGGGCCGTGCCGGCGCACCCGCAGTGAACGTTCTTCATCCTGAAAAGGCACGCCGCATTGCCGCCATGGATGAGATCAAGCGCACTCTGGAAACTGCGGAATCGATTCCATTTCGCAACCTGATTGTCCATCTTGGGGAGCGCGACGATGGCTGGTCGCTGCGCTCGATTGAGTATGCTCAGACTGCGCTGGAACACCTGGGCGCGTTTGCTCATCCTCTGGGCGTGCGCATACTGGTGGAGAACCTGGTGAGCGAGCCCACGACGCCGGAACACCTGGTGGAGATTCTCCAATCGGGACACCTGAACTCCGTGGGTGTCTGTCTGGACCTTGGCCATGCCAACATTACCACCGGTGTGACCCAGGCCATTGCCACACTCAACAGTCGCATCGTTTCTGTCCACATGCATGACAACCAGGGCGTGAAAGACGAGCACCTATGGCCCGGCGACGGCACCATTGACTGGACCAGTGCTGTGCAGGCTCTGAAGCGGCTTCCAGAACCCCCGGCCATGGTGTTGGAAGTGCATCAGTCATTCGCGACGGATGCCACTGTTCAGGCGCGCATCGAGCAGGCGTTCGCGCTCTTCGACTAGGGTCTATCGCTCGGCGCAGACCGCGCACAGATGCCGGATGGGCCCACGCACCGGTCCCGGTTGCTTCACAGACAACACCTTTGTGTCCCATGCGGCCACGAGCGCTGCTCCATCCACCGAACCCAGACCGGTGGCGAGGTTATATATTCGGCCGGTTGCCGTGAAACCCGTCACACCGGGGACGGTGTTATCGCCCAATGGCGTTGCGTGGAACGGGCTGCGCGCGGTACCTGCGAGCGCATAGAGCTCAGGATTCGCGCTCCCCTGCCCGGCGCCTCCTTGCTCTTCCACAACCAGCGCCATCACGCCGGCGAATGACGGTGACGCGGCTGAAGTTCCGGCGATGACCCAGTACGTGCCGTTCTCGTACATCACATAGCCGTCATGGTCAGCGGCTGCCATAGCTACATCCGGCACCGTTCGCATTCCCGCTGTATCCTGCGCGGCGACTATCGCGCTCACGCCTTTTTGCCATGCCGGTTGCGCATACACGGCGCTTAACCCTCCCCCGGAGGCCCACAGCCCCGAACCACCATTCGATCCACTTTCATTCCAGACCTCCTCGGGAATGTAGCTCAATGCGGACGCGTTGCCCAGGGAGTTTCCCGCTGCCCAGTACTGGGCGTAATCGGGCCCCTCGTCGAACTCGGTTCCCCCAACGCACGTGGAGTACGGCGAACTGCAGAGCCCATTAATGCCTGTGCCCGCGCCAACCGCATCCGCACCGGTATCGCATCCGGCCGCACCGGCATCGCCCGCTGCCACAAAGACGCTCATTCCCTGGCTGGCCGCCTGCTGCCACAAACTGCCATAGAAGGCCTGCTCGGCCGCGCCCATCGCCTGCTCGCAGCTTCCATAGCTCACGCTCACCACCGGCGCCGAAGCGTGGTTCACAATGTATTGGGCCGCGAGGTCCACACCATCCGAGGTGGCGGTAGATGCCTCGACAACGAGCATGACCTGCGCGGCGGGAGCAACGGCCCCACTCCATTCCACGTCGAGGGTCGCCTCGTCCTGGTCGCCGCCGACGAGGCCCGGATCTGTGGCCGGCACAAACACAGTTGGAGCGTTTGAGGCCAGGTGGGAGGTCACGCGGAAAGTGGCCACATCGCTCACCTTGATGTTGCTGCGGCCGGCAATCGCAATGGAGGCGCCGGCCCCGTTTGTGCCTTCGGTGTAGAGCGCATTCAGGTCGTAGATGGTGGCGAAATCCGCCGGGAAGAGATAGTGGGTGGCGCCGGCGGAATACGCGGGGCGCGGGCGGGAACCCAGTTGGCGGCGTGAGGAGATGGCCGCTGTGTGGCGGAAATTATGGAGCGAAACGATGCCGCTCACCGCGCCGGCCAGAGACGCGGGAATTTGCGGGTTTTGCGCGTTGGCGATGTGCCCTACGCCGTCGATGCTGTAGCGGTGAATCGCCGTGTGAAAGGTGGCGGCTACCTGAGCTGCGGTTCCGGAGAAGACGATCTGGCGGTGGTTCGCGGCTATCTCGTCGATGGCGAAACCGTGGATTGTTAGCCATGTTGTGACTTGCTGGAGTTGCGTGACACTGGCGCCGAATCGCGCGCCGAACTCCGCCGGTGTGAGCCATTGATGATAGAGCGGAGACGTTGGGTCCTGTTGGGCTTCGACGAGGATATCGAGTTGAGCTTGCTGCGCTGCGGAAGGCTGAAGCTCAAGGATCATGCGGTCGAGACGCGTCTCGGCATCGACGGGACCGAGGTCAAACTCTGCGCGTGCGAGTGGGTGAGTATTGCCGGCAAGGGTGACGAGTTGCGACTCGTCCAGCGCGGCAACGAATCGATTCATTTGGCCGGTGGCCGGGCCGCAGGTGCCGCACAAAGTGAGAAGCACTGAAGAGTATGAGAGCGTCCTAAGAAGAGGTGTCATGTCGGGCCCCGATGGAACTGGAAGGTTGGCTCAGATGCGGGGTTAGGTTCCCCTAGCATGAGCGTCTTCTTAATTCATCGACTGAGCCGAGCGGAGCGGCAGCGGCAAACATGAGAGAGGTCTTACATAGGTACTTAGGACGCGGGTTGGACCTGGCGGCGAGCGTCCGGTTGTCTGCGGAGATCTTTATCTTGTGGTTTGTTTAATTGAGCCGAATTAGTTACTAATTTTCAGAGGGTTTTTCGACGTGATCGATTACCAGTAGCTTGATGGGTCCTTTGGCCGGCTCGACTTTCAACCCAAGCTCTTCCTGCAGTGCTCGATCCATGGGAGGGGTTGGGTCGAGATCGTCGGCGGGCCGGTCACGGTCCCAATTGCCCTTGAACTTCAACACAAAATCGTACTTGCCTGTAAGTCCCGTCTTATCGTTCACGGGCCGGCCAAACTGCCCCGTCAGCAACCGCACCAGCCCAACCATGTCGAATCCATGCGCAACAAAGTCGTATCCCTCTCCATCGTTTTTTTCGAAGAGCGGGGGCAGGGGGTGGTCCCCGAACATTTTCAAGTCGTCCGCTGCCGGCGGCATGGACCCGGCCGCGCCCAGCTTTGGACCGCCTTTGGCCGGCACGAGGTTGTAGACGTCGCCTTCTCTACTCTCCCAGTGCGTCTTTAGCTTGAAGCGATCCGCAAGTAGTACCTGCAACATATGCTGCTGCTCCGCCCATTGCTGATCCCCGGTCAACGATGCCATTTTCGCATCCGCCTCACTACCACCCTTGGCTTCGACGACAAAGACCGTTGACCACGGCCAATTGGGGAGACCCACCATCTGAAAGTGATCGACGTTATAGGCGATCCCGATCAAGTTATCGATTGTCCAGTTGGTGACCCGCAACGTGGTTGTGCCCGGAACAGGTCCGCCGCTCATTATAGAGCTGCCGCTTTTTTCGGCATCTTTGTTCTCGCGCACCGACGCAACGTCGAAGGTCATTGTCGCGACGTAGGGGGCGTTTGCAGGCACGGACGATGCCGGCTTATTCGTCGCGCCTGTTTGCCCTTGCGCGAAGAGCTCCGCAGAGGCGATTAGAACAGCCGCGACGAATAGTCGGTGGACACCAGTGTTCATTTTTCGAAGGGTATGCTCGGTCATAACTTAGACGAATTTCGCTTGGAAATGAACACAAGCATACCCATTGCACGGGGCTTCTGGCTACTCGGACCAGACGCCGAGTACGTTTCCTACGCCGTCGGAGAAGTGGAAGCGGCGGCCGCCGGGAAACTCAAACGTCGGCACAACCACGCCGCCGCCTTCCAACCGGATTGCGATTTCTGTAGCGGCGAGATCCGAAGAGTAGAGCACAACGAGCGGTTCGCCCTTGCGGGCCTCAGAATGCGCTTCGCTTTTAATGAAGCCGCCGTCGATGCCCGCGCCCTGGAAGCTGACGTAGTCCGGCCCGTAGTCGACGAAGCTCCAGCCGAAGACGGTGGCGTAGAACTTCTTGGTCCGCTCAATGTCAGTGGAATGGAATTCGATGTAGTTGATCTTGTGGTGGTGTGCTTTTTCAGCCATGGGTTCTCTCCTGTGAGGTTCGATGCAGGTGGCGGCGAGGGAGAGGCGGGTGCGGTACGGTCAGCGCACAGCCACACCTTTCCCAGGTGCTCTGAAGCGCCTCCATCCACATTCCCTCAGAAGCAGGAGAGTGCAGGTAGAGTCCGCTGATTGAGTGCTGGTCGCGGACTGCCGAGGTACGAGGAAAAAGTAGCAGAAGAGCGATGTGAGTGCAATCGAAATCGGCGGGGGCGGCGATCACTTGCTATTCGAAGGCGCCACCACAACGGATGGGACAGAATTCTCATTCGGAGCAGGGCGGACGCGCTTATTCGTTAAGCCAGCTGCCGATACGTAAAGGAGGAACACCAGGATGAGCGAGGCTGCGATGAAAAAAGGAATCTTTAGGATCGGCCACGCTCTTGGCGGGAGCTGATCGACCAACTTATCGCGAAATGTCTCACTGAAGCGCATCGGGCGATCCTCGCCCTCGGCTAAGGGCTTCCAACGCGAAGCGATGAAGGTTGCGCGGACGTTTGAGAGCAAGACAGCGGCAATGATGATTGAAAGAATGCCGGGAGGCGTGCCGGACCCTAGTAGGTTAATCACATAGATCGTAAAGATCATGGCCGCGGCGGGCCAACTGGATTCGCGTACTCCCATTCCGCCAACAAGATAGACGAAGAAGATTACAATTCCGAGAACCAGCACCGCAATGCGGCCTGCAGAGTTCGGCACTTGGGAGGCAGTGACCGCGATCAAGGCCAAACTAAAGAGGCCGATGATGAGCGAGATCCAAAAGCCTTGCTGACCGAGATAGTCGACATCCCAGGCATTTTCGACGGTTGGCCAGAAGAGGCTTTTTAGTCTCCCATCACTCTTCTTCTCTGAGCCGGACAGATTGAGTGTTTGCATGGCAGCAATACTAATACAAGAGGTATTGTGGTGTTCCTTCTAAAATACGACTGACGTGATTTATTCGGGTGCAGACAGATAGCGGGATGGGGTGGTTCCGAGTTGTTTCCTGAACATGGAGATGAATGCGCTGGTTGTGCTGTAGCCGGCATCGAGCGCGGCATTGGTGACTGATTGGCCTGCGGCCAGGGTTTGCAATGCGTGGATCAGGCGCGCCTGTTGGCGCCATCGGCTGAATGACAATCCACTCTCCTCTGCGAAGAGACGCTGCATCGTTCTCTTGCTTGCGCCGCATTCCATCGACAAGGCCTCCAGCGAACGCTGTTCACACGGATTTGCGCGGAGTCGATCGGCGAGTTTCTTTGCACGCGGGTCGCGGGGATGGGGTAACTGAACGGGAATCGACTGGACGAGCTTCATTTGATCGCGGATCAGGTCGATCACATGCCGCTCGGCAGGCACCTTCAAGCGCAGCTTTCGAAACTGGCACGCATGAAGAATAAGTTCTCTCAGCAGCGAAGATATGTTGATCACCTGGCATCGCCTGGGCACCGTCTTGAACAGTTTTGGCAACGTGTAGAGCGTTCGCATGGATACATGGCCTGACATTGCAACTCCGTGCGCGATCTCCGCGGGTATCCACACGGCCCTAAGCGGCGGCACAACCCAAATGCCTTCCTCTGTCTCGACGGTCATCACGCCTTGCGACGCAAAGAGCAATTGGTCTTCGAGGTGGGAATGGCGGCTGATGACGTGGCCGTGATCGAAATCCCACGATCCTCCGGCCATCTCCGCAATGCGGTGACCATGTTCATCAAAGAGAAATGCGTGGCGTGTTCGCGACATTTATTGTCATGATAGCGAAAGCTGTCGGGTCCAACAACTGCTACCTTCAGAGAAGCAATCCCGGAGGCGGTATGTTGACTTCGAACAAACTGGTTGGATTCCTTACAACGACAGACTACGAGCAAGCACGCGCGTTCTACGAAGGCAAGCTCGGCTTTGAGTTTGTGAGTCTAGATCAGTTCGCGCTGGCGGTGCGGGCCGGCGCGAACATGATCCGCATCTCGAAGTCGGAGACGTTCAACGCCGCGCAGGGCACGGTTCTGGGATGGGAAGTGGACGATATCCGCGCCGTGGTGTCGTGGCTCGTCAGCCGCGGTGTGGAGATGGAAAAGTATCCTTTCGTCGAGGACAAGGAGACGGGGATTTGGGCTTCGCCGTCTGGCGACCATGTGGCATGGTTCAAGGATCCGGACGGGAACGTGCTTTCCGTGAGTCATCACGTCTAATTCACTCCATACAGTTGAAATTCGTTTGATCTCCCGTTGCGCCTGGCCGCCTCCAGTTGGTTTCGCAGAGGCGGTCAGGCTTGCGTGGCGGGCTTTATTGAACCGCTGCCCAGGTGATGACCCCTGCCATATCTCCACCGGTGAAGACTTCGTAGTAGGTGAATTGGTGCCAGCCGGGAGTTACGTTGATATTAGCTTTCAGGACATTGGTGCCGAAGGTTGAGTATTCCTTGGTGTTATCGACCCAGACCTCCATGCGAACAATATTGTTGGCCGGTGGCGCCTGCGCGTAAGCCAGCACGGGCGAGGTGACGGTGCCCTCCTGAATAGGGCTGCAGACGAACAGGCCCGGGTCGTCAGGCCATGCGCAGGAGTCAGAACCAACAATGAAGTTGAGCTGATAGACGATCAGCATGTAGTCCCACCCAACCGTATAGACATATGCGGTGTGAGCGCCGTTGCTCAAGGGCACGGTGGCGGTTGCATACCCATAGCGGGAGTAATTGTTTTTGAGAGTGTCGACGACCTTGGTTCCATCGACCCAGATTTCCATATCGCGCAACTGGGTTTCCGCATTGCCGCCGAAGGTGAGGGTGACTGGTGAGGAGTTACCCGTCATGTCAGTGGGGCTGCAGACATTGAAGCCAACCTCCTCGTAGTTGTTTGGAGTGCAAGTCGGGAAGTTCCCCGAAGTTGTATTCACCAGCACCAGTTGCTCCGAATTCGTGATCTGGTTTCCGTCAACAAGCTCGGACTGCCACACGGTGAGGTCGGGCTTAGCCGAATGGCTGGCGCGCAGGATGGAGTAGTTGAAGATGTAGTCATCGGTTGAGTAGATGACCTGCTCTGCCTCGAACGTGGGTGTTCCGTCGCCCGTATTCTTGAGGTAGTTCAACGTGTAAGGGCCGTCGCCTTTGCAATCGGAATCCTCGGCAACGATGATGTCCTTGTTGCCATCCCCATCGAAGTCCGCCAGCAACACCGGTTCTGCAATCGCACAACTCTTGAGCGTAATTTGCTGGCTCGTGAACTCGCGATCGTAATGGCCGTGCTCAAGATCGAGAATGTTGGAATACGCGCCGGACGTGGGCGGAAGAATACCTATCAGAGACATGGTTCCGTCGCTGTTGGGGTCGGCGGGTCTATAGGGGTTGTGCGTGCTGAAAGCGAGTGCGGACGGTGTAAAGTTACCTTTGCTGTTACCGTAAAGCACCGTGTCGACTACATCGCTGACGCCCAGCACCAGGATGTCTCCATTGCCATCGCCATCAAAGTCGCCGATGAAGAGATTTCCGGCACGTTCCGGGCTGGTGTAGCTGATGTTCGATGAGGCCGGACTCCAGCCACCGGATCCCCCGTTGTTATAGACGATGGCGATCTGCTGCGTAGTGCCGGTGCTGGGCAGTGAGTACACAATATCGAGATGACCATCATGATTGACATCGGCGGTCACCACTCCACCGGCTTCACCCTGCAGATTGAGAGTGTCCGCTAAAGTGAGATTTCCCTTGCCGTTGTTGGAGTAGATGTATGCCTGGCCAAGGTCGTTCGTGACAACGAGGGCCATGGTTCCGTTGTCGTCGAAACCGCCGGTGGCGAAGTAAAGCGCGTTGCCTTTGGGGATGGTATAGCAGACAGGAGCGGCGTATTGTCCGTCGCCGGTGGAGAGCGCAACGGCGAACGAACCTATGCAACCGGAATGGAATGCGGCATTGTTCTGGGAGACAAAATCTTCGCGGCCGTCCGCGTTGAGATCGACGTGGAGATAGCTGTTATCGGGAGTGGCGCTGTTCCAGAGATTGTTATTGGAATAAGTGGTTGTGGTGAAGGTGAGGGTTTGAGCGGATGCTAGTGCGGCGGACAGCATCGCAGCTGCGGCACTAAGGGCCAAAGCGCGAAACAACATAACTGCTCCTCGGACGGAGGGCGAGCACATCGTCCATCAAAGATAAGCTTGGCTTTCTTCTATCGAGTAAGTGCCACCGGTCATTGGCACGCTTGTAGGATGGGCGATGCGTGATGTCGGGTTGTTCAAAGGGACTTCGATCCCATCGCAAAGCTTTGAAGCGATGCGTGCTCGAAGACCCTCCGGGGTGGCGCGCAACGGGCGCCGGGCCATCAAAGTATGTAGCGGCTTAGATCCTGATCTTTCACGATGGACGCTACCATCTGCTTTACATACGCGGCATCGATAGCAAACGTCTTCTCCGGACCCGAAGCGGTCATGCGCTCTTCATAGGGCAGGGGCGTGGAAGACTCAGCCTTGATGGCTTCGCGCAGTGCGGCTGCGGCCTCGTCGTCCGAGGTGCGGCGAGCCACGTCTGGTGCGAGGAAGCTTACATCTTCAAGCACGCGCTCCATGATGGTATGCAGGCGGCGCGCACCAATGTTCTCTGTCTGCTCATTCACCTTGAAGGCGAACTCGGCCATTTCGCGCAGGGCGTCGGGCGCAAACTCGAGGCGCACACCTTCGGTCTCAAGCAGTGCGGCGTATTGCTTGGTAAGCGAGGCCTTGGGCTCGGTGAGAATGCGCAGGAAATCGTCGACGGTGAGCGACTGCAGTTCGACACGAATAGGGAAACGGCCCTGCAATTCGGGGATGAGATCGCTGGGCTTGGAGACATGAAACGCACCGGCGGCGATGAAGAGAATGTGATCAGTGCGCACCATGCCGTAGCGCGTATTGACTGTGGTGCCTTCGACGATGGGAAGGATGTCGCGCTGCACGCCTTCGCGCGATACGTCGGGACCGTGACCGCCTTCGCGGCCGGCAATCTTGTCGATTTCGTCGAGGAAGATGATGCCGCTGGACTCGACGCGCTCAGTGGCCACGCGATTCACCGCGTCCATGTCGATGAGGCGGCCTTCTTCTTCCTGCACCAGGTAGTCGAATGCGTCGCCGACCTTCATTTTGCGTTTCTTTGAGCCACCGCCGAAGATGTTGGGCAGCATGTCCTTGAGGTTCATCTCCATGTCCTCAAGGTTCTGATTGCTGATGATGCCGAACTGCGGCGCATTGCGCTCGCGCACGTCGAGCTCGACTTGCCGGTCGTCGAGTTTGCCTTCGCGGAATTGCTGGCGCAGCTTCTCGCGCGAACGCTGGTAGCTGTCAGAACCAGGCAATGTGAGTTGACCCTCCTGCGCGGGCGGCGTGGGCGGAGGGGGAGGCAGCAGCACATCCAGCAGCCGCTCCTCGGCGTTCATCTCCGCCTTGTCTTCCACTTCTTCAAGGCGCTCCTCGCGGACCATGTCGATGGCGATCTCGACCAGGTCGCGGATCATGGATTCCACATCGCGACCGACATAGCCGACCTCTGTGAACTTGGAGGCTTCCACCTTGAGAAACGGCGAACCGGTTAGCTTGGCCAGACGCCGCGCGATTTCTGTTTTGCCCACACCAGTTGGCCCAATCATGATGATGTTCTTGGGCATGATGTCGTCGGCGAGATCGGGGGGAAGCTTTTGGCGGCGCTGGCGATTGCGCAGGGCGATGGCCACGGCGCGCTTGGCGGCTTTTTGTCCAACGACGTGCTTGTCGAGCTCGGTGACGATCTCGCGCGGGGTCAGCTCGTCCAGCGCGAGTTCCTGTTCTTCAGCGGATGCGGGTAGGTAAATGGCCATGTATTGCTTCTGATGCTCCAGATTCTTTTCGGTCTTGCTTTGATTGCCCTTGCTTGCTTCATGAAGCCGGTTTCAGGGTTTCATACTGAGGACTGTTCACTGACCATTGACCACTTACCACTGCTATTTCAACTCCTCAATGGTGATGCGGTCATTGGTATAGATGCAGATAGCGCCGGCAATCTTCATTGCTTTTTCGGCAATGTCGCGGGCGCTCAAATCGGTATTCTCAATCAGGGCGCGGGCCGCGGCCGTGGCGTAGCTTCCGCCGGAGCCGATGGCCGCGAGGGGCTCGTCCGGATCGATGACGTCGCCGGAGCCGGAGATGAGGAACGTCTGGCCCTTGTCGGCCACAAGAAGGAGAGCTTCAAGGTTGCGCAGCATCTTGTCGGTGCGCCAGTCTTTGGCGAGCTCGACGGCGGCGCGATTCAGGTTGCCCGCGTACTGTTCCAGCTTGGTTTCAAAGCGCGCAAAAAGGCTGAAGGCATCGGCGGTGGACCCGGCAAAACCGGCGAGAATCTTTTCCTGATAGAGACGGCGAATCTTCTTCGCAGAGTGCTTCAGCACATGATCTCCCAACGTCACCTGGCCGTCTGCGGCCATGACCACCTCGCCGTTGCGCCGCACGCAGATTACGGTGGTGGACCGGATGCGATTTCGCTTCCGATCAGGCTCTTGGGAATCCTGTGCCGCTTTGGAACTCTTCTTCAAAACCAAACGAAATCCTCCGAAAAATGCGCCTCCCGCAGGCCAGAAATGCTGCAAGATGCAGTCACGAGTATATCGCAGCAGCAAACCCTGCCGCTGGGGTTTGCGACGCTGTTTTCGCCATTCCTGCTGCGGTATCCTCTAGGTGGGACACGCAAAAAACTCTAACGCGGTGTCCGGCCCGGAGCCGCTTTGCCAATGAGATTGCTATCCGCATACGCATGGGAAGTTGCTGCCGGTTCGGCTGTCCTCGTGGTGCTGATCGCGCTTGGTCTGTGGCTGAGATTCCGCAAGCGGCCCACGCCGGAAGAGCTGGAGCGCACACGGAGGCTGTTTCTCTCGCAGTCCGGCCGGTTGGTGGACGGCATGCTGCTGGACGTTTGCGAGATTGAGGCGCCGGTCAAAACGTCTTCAAAACTGAAGGATGAGCCGGCGCGGATGCTGACCATGCTGATGTACAAGTATCATTTCGGGGGCGTGGACTACGAATGCGCGCAGGACATTACTTCGCTGCTGAATTCTCTGGATGTGTCTCAGATCCGCGCCGGGTTTCCCTGCTCCGCGCGCTACCAGCCGGGCAACCCGCAGAACAGCATTGTGGTGTCGGAGGAGTGGTCCGGCCTACGCATGGGGCTGCCGGCGCAGCATGTGTATGAGGATCCCGACCCGATTGATATGAGCCACTTGCGGCCTGGGCGGGGTTAGGCACCTGGCACCTGCGGTGCGGCAGACGCTCGCTATTCGCTCGCACGGGCGTTGTTGCAGCCAGGGTGAAGCCGGCTTGGCATACTGGTGAAAACTGAAACGCCGCGTGCTAAAAAAGACCCATGCGCTTGAATGATTACGCACCTCGGCCCGCGGTCATCAAATGGCTTCTTGATTCCGACCCGTCGATCCGTTGGCAGGTGATGCGGGACCTGACCGATGCGAACCCCAAAGAGATTGCTACCGAGCGTTCGCGCGTGGCTACTGAAGGCTGGGGAGCGGAACTTCTTGCCCGCCAATCGGCTGACGGGTCCTGGCCCGGCGGGCAGTGGGACCTTGTTACGCTGTGGAGTCTTGTCGTCCTGAAGGATCTCGGTCTGGACCCAGCCGGCGAGCGGGCTCGCACGATGATGGATCGGGTGGAAAAGGGGCTGGTGTTCAAACCGCTCAATAATCGGCCTTATCTGGATGGTGAGACGGAGCCTTGCATCAACGGAAGGATCTTGGGCGTCGGAGCCTATTTCAAGGAACCGAATGACGCGCTTGCGCAGCAGCTGCTGGACGAGCAACTGGAAGATGGCGGGTGGAATTGTGAAGCTCCGAAGAGCTGTCGTTCTTCGTTCCACACGACCATCTGTGTGCTGGAAGGCCTGCTCGCTTATGAGCGGGCGGGACGCAGATCGGTGGCCGTCAGTGTGGCTCGCGAGAGGGCAGAAAACTACTTGCTGGAGCGCCGCATGTTTCGATCATTGCGAACCGGCGAAGTGATCGACAAACGCTGGCTGCGGTTTACGTACCCGACTCATTGGCACTACGACATTTTGCGGGGACTCGACTATCTGCGCGATGCGGGAGTAAAGCCAGACAGCCGCGTAGACGAGGCAATTGAGGTGGTGATGAAACGCCGGCATCAGAACGGGCGCTGGCCGCTGAATTTGGTTCACCCCGAACGGATTCCGTTGGAGATGGAAACTGAAGTGGGCAGGGCAAGCCGCTGGAATACACTGCGAGCGCTCCGGGTTCTGCAGTGGTATAAAAACCAAGCCCGGGCGACCGAATAGCGAGCATTTGGCGCCATCGCAGGTGGTTTGCGCGGGATACCCACCCCCGGTATACTTGTTGTATGCATGTCCACGCCGCGCCGTCCCCTGCTGGCGCACGCAAGACTCAATCCGTCCTCCGTTTTTCGCTGGTTGCCACGCTGGCCTACGTTGTCGTCACCTTTGTGGCGGGATTGCGCGCGCACTCGCTGGCGCTGCTTTCGGAGGCCGGTCACAACGCTTCCGATTTCCTGGCGCTGCTGCTGAGTTTTGCGGCCGTCTATTTTCAGTCGCGCCCGGCCAGCGATTCGAAGACCTTCGGCTACCAGCGCGCGGGAGTGCTTGCGGCGTTTATCAATGCGGCCACGCTGATTGTGATCTCGGTGTGGATCGGGATTGAGGCAGTCCATAGGCTCTCTGCGCCGGTGGCGGTTCAGCCGAAACTGATGATGGTGGTGGCTGCGGCCGGCGTGCTGATGAATGGCGTGATTGCCGCGCTGCTGTGGGGCGTGGCCCGCGATGTGAACATGCGCTCCGCGTTCCTGCACATGGCCGGGGACACACTTTCAACCGCTGCGGTGATCGCGGGCGGCGCGGCCATCCTGTTTACCGGACAATACTGGATTGACCCGGTTCTTTCGCTGGTGATTGCGGCACTCATTCTTTGGTCGAGCATTGGCATTGTTCGCGAGACGCTGAATATCCTGCTGGAAGGCACGCCGCGCGACTGCTCGCTGCCGGAGATTCGCAGCGGCATGGAAGCGGTGCAGGGCGTGATCAATGTCCACGACCTGCATGTGTGGAGTCTCGGGTCCAACTCACGTGCGTTGGCCTGCCACGTGACGATCGACGACATCCCGCCTTCAGAGAGCGCCTGCATTCTGCTGAAGCTGAACCACATTCTTAAAGAGCACTATGACATTTGCCATAGCACCATTCAGTTTGAGCATGTGGGCTGCGAGGAAACGCATGGCTGCGTTGTTCCGATCGAAGAAATGGCGGGCGCGGCCGAGGGCCATGGGCATCATCATGGGCATTCGCATTAAGCGGCGCCCAACTTCTTTTCATCACTTATAGACTCCCTTAATAAATTAAGTGCGCCAATAAACCCTCTCATAGCTCATTTCTCCATCCAAGCTATCGACACCGTCAGCAAGTCGTCTTGGCTGATAACTCCGCATGAACTTCTGTATAGCTCACAAAATTTACCTGACTCCGTCTATGTGAGCAGTTTTGCAGGGGGATATCTACAGTGACTCAGCCGCACCTACGGCATCGCACTTTTTTGCTCTCAATCGCCTCAAGCTTTGCATTCACCGTGGCTCTCTTTGCAACCCACGCCTCTTTCGCACAAAGCGATGAACAAACTCAGAAACACCGCAAATTCGAGCCAACCACCGACGTTTCTATTGGTACTGAGGCGGATTTGACGGCAACCCGCACGCCAACATTCACTCATGCCTACTCTCTCTCCGGAACCAGCGTCACGCAAGTGACTCAGGGCGCCTCACCTTCCGCCGGAGTCTTCGGGAGCTTTCACCAACAATTCACGCCGTGGATCGGTTATAACGTCCATTTTGGATTTACGAACTTTACCGAACACTATTCAAACGGAGAACAGTTCATTCCTAACTCGACCACGACGCTTCCTGGCGGGTCGAGTTTCGTCCAGGGGAATCTGCGGACTAACATGTACGACCTGACAGTATCTTCCGTGATTGAAGGGCCGCGGACCAAACGCTTTTCCACTTTTACGGAAGTAGGTGGTGGTGGACTCATCTTTAGACCGCTTAGCACCGGGCTGGGCGCAAGCCAGCAGACGCGTCCGGCGTTGGTGTTTGGCTTAGGGGCTAACTTCAAGCTTGGCCCGAAACTGGACTTGCGAGCCGAGTATCGCGGGCTGCTGTACAAGAGTCCCGACTTCAACATTTTGGACATTACGCCGGGAATCACTGGAACAAATCAGTTCCCGATGACCAGGATGTTCACGGTAACCAGCACACCCGAAGTGAGCCTTGTCTATCACTTTGGCAGGACCAGTCCGCGCAAGGCGGCGATGGCCAGGCCCTGATGCAAGAGTGTCCAAAATGAATTGCGCTGGTCTGGCCGAGCTTAAGAGACTGGAACAATTCAAATATGATGGGGGAGTCAGCTCGATTAGTTATGGGAGGCTCCTCCGTTGTCTTTTCGCACCAATCTTCTTTCCGCATTTTTCGTCGCACTGTTTTGCCACACTTCACTTTGCGCCCAATCTCCGGCAGCGGGAATCGACGCGCTCGCCGGAGAGTACACCAATTCCATCGAACCCGACACACCGCTCAGTTTCTATGTGCGGGACGGAAGGCTGTTTGTCGAGGACGACCGGCACAGGCCTTCCGAACTGAAGGCGACCTCCGATCTCGAATTCGCTCTCGTCGAGGGAAAAACCACGTTCCGCTTTACGCGCGACTCCTCGGGACTTGGAGCGTCTGTAGTGAGTTCCGATAATCCGGAAAACGTCTACAAGCGCACGGGCGCGGCGGTTCATCACGTTTTTCACGACTATAAGGGCTACGAAGTGATGATCCCGATGCGCGACGGCATCAAGCTGCACGCGGCCGTCTTCAAGCCTGCCGACATTTCGGGACCGCTTCCGTTTCTGATGCAGCGGACACCCTATGGCGCCGGCGATGGCAAGCGCGCATCGATTCCTCCGGAGTTGGCGCGCGATGGATACATCTGGGTGGTTGAAGATATTCGCGGGCGCTATAAGAGCGAGGGTGAATTCGTGATGATGCGGCCGCTTGCCGATCATCACGACCCGAAGGCGGTGGACGAAAGCACGGACACGTATGACACCGTGGCGTGGCTGTTGCAGAACGTCCCCGGCAACAACGGGCGCGCGGGAGTTATGGGAACGAGTTATCCCGGGTTCCTGGCGATGATGGCCGGCATTGACCCACATCCGGCGGTGAAGGCTATCTCCCCGCAGGCTCCCATGATCGACGTGTGGATGGGCGATGACTTCTTCCATAACGGGGCCTTTCGCCAGACTTATGGCTACGACTACGTTCTGGGGCTCGAGTCCACCAGGGAACGATCTGATGTTGACTACGGCAATGACAAGGACGGTCATCCTCGCGACGGGTTCGACTACTTTCTGGAGCGCGGCTCGTTTGGCGAAGACGTGAAGAAATCGGGCGCGAAAGTGCTGCCTACGTGGAAGCTATTTCTAGAACATCCGGCCTACGATGCTGCATGGTCCACGCGCGCAGTTGAGTTGCATTTGAACGCGGTGACGGTGCCGACGCTCACAGTTGGTGGCTATTACGATCAGGAAGACATGTGGGGGCCGCAAGAGGAGTACGCGACGCTCGAGCAGCACGATGCCAGGCACGAAAACTTCCTGGTACTGGGGCCCTGGAGTCATGGCTCCTGGGCCGCGACGATGCGACACCTGGGCAACATCGACTACACGGAGCCCATCGGTAAAGAGTTCCGGTCGCGGATTGAAGCGCGATTCTTTGCGCACTACCTGAAGGATGAGGCGGGGACGAACGCTTCCGGTTTTGATCTGGAAGACACGGCCAGCTTTCAGACCGGCTCCAACACCTGGAAGCGTTATTCGCACTTCCCACCTCAGGAGTCGCAACCGACGAGTCTGCATCTCGAAGGCGCGGGCCTGCTTAGCTGGGCGGAGCCGACAGTTGCAGCCAAAGCCGCTTACATCAGCGATCCGACGAACCCTGTACCGTATCGTCACAGGCCCATTCAACCTACTTACAGCGAAGGCTCGCAATGGCGCACGTGGCTGGCCGAGGATCAGCGTTTCGTGACCGAACGCAAAGATGTGGCCTTGTGGAAGCTCCCGGTGCTGAAGAAGGACATGGTGGTGACCGGCGAAGTGCTGGCTGACATTTACGCCTCGACCACCGGCACGGACAACGACATGGTGGTGAAACTGATTGACCAGTACCCGGACGACGATCCCGACCCGAAGATGCGCGGCTACCAGTTGATGACGAACGAGGAGATTTTCCGCGGGCGCTATCTCACGTCGTTCACCGAGCCGAGGCCGATGCGGTCCGGTTCTGTGCATGAGTACAAGTTTTCGCTGCACGACGTGGACCACGTGTTCAAGGCGGGGCATACGGTGCTGGTTGAGATTCAGAGCACATGGTTCCCACTGTACGATCGGAACCCGCAGACGTTTGTTCCTAACATCATGAATGCGAAACCGGAAGACTATAAGCCTGCGACGATCAGTATTTACTCTGACGCGGAGCATGATTCCACGGTGCAGATTCCGCTGATGAACCCTTGCGACCAGGTTGAGTGCTTCTAGGGTCGGATTTTACATTTGACACAGTATATGTGCGCACATATACTGTGTGCATGAACATAACGCTCTCTATTGATGAGCAGCTTGTTGAACGCGCGAGGGAAAAGCTCCGCGCTACCGGCAAGACGATCAACCAGGAGATCCGCGAGCACCTGCAGCACATTGCCGGCGAAGACGATCTGGAGTTGGAACGCGATCTGGAGATGTTTGAGCGCCTCTCCGGATTGGGAAACTCGAACGGTTGGAAGTTCGATCGGGAAGAAATTCATGAGCGCAGGTAGGGCGAAACCCCGAGACGAAACTCAGAGCTTGCGAACACACGGTCGGATAGTCATTCCCAAGGAACTGAGGGCTCGCCTCTCCGGCCTCGTCGCGGGCAAAGAGATCGTCATCACGCGATCAGGTAGGCCAGTTGCGGGAGTAGAACCGCCCATAAAGTTCCCGCGCACGTTCCTGGACACGAATGTCCTAGTCTACGCAGAAGATGAAAGCGAGCCTGTAAAGCGGAAGAAGGCCGTAGCGCTCATCCTGGAACACAAGAGGCAACGAACGGGTGTTGTATCGCTCCAGATTCTCCAGGAGTTCTTTGCTACTGTCACTCGGAAGCTCAAACTGGACGCTGGAATCGCTCGATACAAAGTTGAATTTCATTCGAGATTTGTTGTTGGCGAGCCGACCGTTCCTGACATCCTGGCAGCCATCGACATCCATCGCCTACACAGCTTTTCGTTCTGGGATGCTCTCGTACTGCGGATGGCCAAGCAGACCGGCTGCCGCGTCCTTCTCTCCGAGGACATGCGGCATGGCCAGGAGTTCGACGGCGTCAAAATCATCAACCCATTCCTGTGATGCCAATCTCGCGATAACCTCTTCGGACCATTTCACCGGCACACCGAGGCCGAGAAAATTGGCCTTGCGTCCTTGCGCGCTCCGTTGTAATCTACGTTTACTTTGCATTGCAAAGTAAACAATGGCGTGTCATGACCTTCTTTGACTTGATCCTGATCCTCGTGGTGCTGGGCACCGCAGCTGCATTCATCACCGGGGTCGTTGCTCTCGCCCTACGGCGCTGGCGTCTTGCGCGTCGACTCGCTGTGGCTATGGTTGTGACCTGGGCCGTTTACCTGGGAATTGGGACTGTCGTGGCAATCAGGACTCCCCAGCACCTTATGGCGCTCGGAGAGGACCGCTGCTTCGATGAAATGTGTTTCACAGTGACCGGCTGGAATCGGGTGCCTTCAAGGAATGTCGGAAGATCTCTTTATCTCGTCGATGTTCGCATCACCAACCAATCGCGCGGGCGGGCGCAGCGGGAACTTGGTCGCAAGGGAGTGCTTATTGACCGGTCCGGCCGGGTATACGAGGCGTCCGAAGCAGAAATGCGCGCCAAATTGCCAGTGGGGGCCGCGCCATTTCCTGGCCTCGATGCGGAAGTGGGCCCTGGTCAGAGCCTGGAAACAACGCTCGTTTTCGATTTGCCAACAAATGTCGAATACCCGGGGTTTGCTTTGGGCAGCAACCTGAAATTGAATCCTGCTCGAATTGTGATCGCGGACGAAGACCATTTTCTGCACTGGCCTACAGTGGTTCCGCTCGGCTGATCGGGCTTCAATTATTGCGGGATTGACGACGTGGTGAATCGCCGGAATTGGTTGCGACATCCAAATATCGGAGTAGAATAAAAATTGCCCATGGCTTTGTATCAGCCCATTCCGGCTCTCCTCTAGCGGCGCCCGCCGCCTACACCGTTCTGCGTCTGTTTTTCGATCCCCCAAGATGTACAGAAGTTGAGAGCGCCTGCGGCGCGTTATGAGGTTTTGCCATGATTGATCGTTTGGAACAAATGGAACAGCGTTACGAAGAACTCAGCACGCAGCTCGGCCTGCCTGAGGTGATCACCGATCACGACAAGTATCAGAAGGCGGGTCGCGCCCTGCGCGAGTTGGAAGCTCCAGTGATGAAGTTTCGCGAACTGAAGCAGGTGCGCCAGGGACTGGAAGAAGCGCGCGCCATGCTGGGCGACCCGGATATGAAGGCCATGGCCGAAGAAGAGATTGCTTCTCTTGCGCCGCGCGAGCCGATCCTGGAAGAGGAGATCAAGGTGCTGCTGCTGCCCAAGGATCCCAATGACGAGAAGAACGTGATTCTCGAAATTCGCGCAGGCACGGGCGGCGACGAGGCCTCGCTGTTTGCCGCGGAGATTTTCCGCATGTATCAGCGCTTCGCCGAATTGCACAAGTGGAAGATCGAGCTGCTGTCCATGTCGGAGTCCGGCGTGGGCGGCTACAAGGAAGTGATCGCCATTATCGAAGGGGATCGCGTGTATTCGCAGCTGAAGTGGGAGAGCGGCGTGCATCGCGTGCAGCGCGTTCCGGCGACGGAGACACAGGGACGCGTACATACTTCGGCTATTACGGTTGCGGTGCTGCCGGAAGCTGAAGAGGTTGACATCAAGATTGAGGCCAAGGACCTGCGCATCGATACGTTCTGTTCTTCCGGTCCCGGTGGCCAGTCAGTGAATACCACTTACTCCGCTGTCCGCATCACACATATTCCGACTAACACGGTAGTGAGCTGCCAGGATGAGAAATCGCAGATCAAGAATCGCGAAAAAGGGATGCGTGTGTTGCGTTCACGGCTTTATGAAGTGGAGATGGATCGGCAGAATGCGGAGTTGGCCAAAACACGCAAGGAGCAGGTGGGTACGGGCGATCGCAGCGAGAAGATCCGCACTTACAACTTCCCGCAGAACCGGATGACCGATCACCGCATCGGGCTAACTCTGCACCAGCTCGACTTAGTCATGGAGGGGCGTCTGCAGCCTATTGTGGACGCGCTAATTGCACACTACCAGGCTGAGCAGCTCAAGTCTGACAATAGCCAGGCTGCATAAGGCGTGCCAACGCTCCGCAGCGTTGTTGTGAGCGCGGCCGAGCGGCTGTCGCTCGGCCCGCACCCTGATCGCGCGCGGCAGGATGCGGAGACGCTGCTGCTGCACCTGCTGCGTAAAGACAAGGCATGGCTCATCACCCATCCGTTCAAGGAGCTAACGGACGCCCAGGCCACGCAGTTTCTGGGGTTGCTCGAGCGTCGCCACAGAGGTGAGCCGATCCAATATATTCTGGGCGAAACTGAATTTTACCGCTTGCCCTTTCTTGTCACGCCAGATGTTCTTATTCCACGGCCAGAGACGGAGCATCTTGTTGAAAGGGTCATCCAGCTTGGGCCCTTGTTTCGCAAACCGCGTTTGGTCGATGTGGGTACCGGCTCGGGTGCAATTGCCATTGCCTTTGTGCACGACTTGTCGCACGCCGCTGTTACCGCGATTGATTCATCTGAGGCAGCGCTGGACGTTGCCCGTCGCAATGCCGAACGGGTTGGATTCGCTGACTGCATCCGCTTTCTCCAGGGGGATCTGCTTGATCCTGTTGCCGGTGAGCATTTCGACATTGTGGTTTCTAACCCTCCTTACGTTCCGGAGGCTGATCGCTCAACGCTCTCCGTAGAAGTCCGGGACTATGAGCCATCCCTTGCGCTTTTCGCGGGCGCCGACGGCCTGAACGTCTACCGTCGACTCATCCCGCAGGCTTTTGCTTGTCTTGCCGTGGGCGGATTCATCGCTCTCGAAATTGGTTACGATCAATCTGCGGCTGTCGCTGAACTTCTTGGTGCGGCCGGCTTCCAGAAGACCGAGTTCATACCCGACCTGCAAGGGATTCCTCGCGTAGTTTCCGCTCGGCGACTCACATAAACCAGGTTCTCACACTGCTGTTGTAGACTTTTTTCCTGAAAGGAACTGCTCAAATGCCCTCTTCTCACGGTTACGCCGCTTTCAACGCACAATCTCCGCTAGCCCCGTTCAGCTTCACTCGCCGCGAACCGGGTCCGACGGAAATCGTGGTGGAAATTCTCTACTGCGGCGTCTGCCACTCTGACCTGCACATGGCGCGCAACGAGTGGGGCCAATCCATTTATCCCATGGTACCGGGCCATGAGATCGTTGGCCGCGTCGTGGCCGCCGGGAACGCCGTGACCAAATTCAAGCAGGGTGGAATCGCGGCAATCGGCGTCATTATTGACTCCTGCCGCGTGTGCTCTCCATGTAAGCGCGGCGAGGAACACTTCTGCGACCAGGGACCTACGCTGACTTATGCCGCGACCGACCGCGTCGATGGCTCAATCACGATGGGTGGTTATGCAAATAACTATGTTGTCGATGAGCGGTTCGGGCACACAGTCCCGGAGAACCTGGACCTTGCCGCCGTTGCACCGCTGCTGTGCGCGGGCATTACGACTTACTCGCCGTTGCGCCACTGGAAAGTCGGCCCGGGCAAGAAGGTAGGCATCGTTGGCCTTGGCGGACTGGGCCACATGGGCCTGAAGTTTGCTCACTCATTAGGCGCGCATGTTGTGCAGTTCACTACTAACTTGCGCAAGAAGGAAGATGCGTTGAAGCTGGGCGCGGACGAAGTTGTGCTGTCTACCGATCCTGCGGCGATGAAAGCTCACACGAAGACATTTGACTTCATTCTCGATACGGTTTCAGCACAGCATCCGCTTGAGCCATACCTCGACCTGCTGAAGCTGGACTCAACATTGACCATGGTCGGATTGCCTGAAGTTCCGCCAACCGTTTCTCCCTTCGCACTGATCGGCAAGCGCATATCGGTAGCCGGGTCCATGATCGGCGGGATGCCGGAGACGCAGGAGATGCTCGACTACTGCGGCCGGTACAACATTGTCTCCGAAGTCGAAGTCATCCCGATGCAGAACATCAACGAGGCCTTCGAACGCCTGCTGAAGCAAGACGTGAAATACCGCTTCGTGATTGACATGAGCACGCTGGGATAGAAGGGCCTGGCTCTGTTGACATGCCAGCGGCAACCGGGCCCCCTCTCAACGCGCCAATCCACCCGGCGGAACATGATCTTCAAGGTACCGCGCAATCAGGCTGTAGACATGAAACGATGTTCCCTTACCTTCAGAGATTGCATGGGTTCGATTGGGATAATCCATAAAATCAAAGGGCTTGCCTAACTCTACAAATTTGTTGATGAGTAACTCCGTGCCCTGGAAGTGCACATTGTCGTCGCCGGACCCATGCACCACCAATAGATGCCCGCTAAGTCCGTAGGCGAAGTTGATTGGTGACCCATCGTGGTAGCCCTGCTTGTTTTCCGCGGGCAAGCCCATGTACCGCTCCTGATAGATGGAGTCGTAGTGGCTCTCATCGGCCACCGGCGCAACGGCAATGCCCGTGGAGAATACGCCTGGATACCGCAGCATCACATTCAGCGTATTCGATCCACCGCCGCTCCAACCCCAGATGGCCATACGAGTTGTATCGATATAGCTTCTCTCGCGTGCAAGTTCGCGGATCGCTTCCACCTGCTGTGCCGACGACAGCACGCCAACCGCACCGTATACACACTTCCTCCACGTGCGCCCCTTCGGCGCTGGAGTTCCCTGGTTGTCGAAGCTGATGACGAGGTATCCCTGCTGCGCAATGAGCCCATGAAACAAGCCGCGCGTGCCGCCCCAGCTATCGCGCACCGTTGCGCCCGCCGGCTCGCCATACACGTATACCAGTACCGGATACTTCTTTGCAGGATCGAAATCCGGAGGCTTGATCATTGAGCCATCGAGGATCACGCCGTTTCCAACCGGAACCTTGAAGAACTCGGGCTTGGCTCCGAGAATTGTCCCTGCCTTCGTAGCCAGTTCCTGGTTATCCACCAGGGTGCGCATGGGCTTGTGCTCGGGGAGGCTCACGATCTCGATACGATTGGGCCGCACAGCGTTCGAGTAAGAGCGAACAGCCCATCGGCCATCCGGCGCAATGTTATAGCTGTTGACGCCAGGAGTTCCATCGGGAGTTACGCGCTCCGGCACACCTTGGCCATCGAGCCGCGAGCGGTACAGGTATTGCCGGGTTGCGTCATCGGGTGACGCGAGGAAATAGAGCCATCCCCCTTCGAGATCCACCCCGGATTTGGCAATTACGTCTCCCTGAAAGTTCGTAATCAGGCGCGCCTGCCCGGTTGCCCTCTCGACGCGGTAGGCGTGACGCCATCCATCCCGCTCACTCAACCACAGTAAGTCTGGATTCCTAGTTTCGTTTTTTCCAATCCAATCGAGCGGTCCGTAATCCACCCATGCCTTGTCTGTGTCTTCAAAAAAGACCTTTGTTTCACCCGACTTTGCATTCGCCAGCATTAGCTGATTGGTGTTCTGCAGGCGGTTCAAATACTCCACCATCACCTCATCGGAGTTACCCGCCCATGACATCTCCGCAATGTAATGCTGGCGCTCGTCGCCGGGGAGTTTGATCCACCGCGTTGGGCCGCCTTGCGCCGATACAATCCCCGCGCGCACAGCGGAGTTTGTTGTGCCTGGTTGCGGATATTTGTACTTTACCGTTTCGGGATACTCGCCCATCGTGTCGTTGATCAGCGTGTACTCTCCCACGCCCGATTGATCGAACTGCCAGTAAGCAATCGACTGGCTGTCGGGGCTCCAGCGAAAGCAATTGCGGAGCTTCAGTTCTTCCTCGCTTACCCAGTCGGATGTGCCGTTAATAATGTCCGTCGATCCGTCAGTTGTCAGTTGCGTGATCTTATTTGTCGCTAACTCTTCGACATAAAGATTGTTCGCTCGCACGTAGGCTACGCGGCTTGAGTCCGGCGAGAAAGTAGCGAACATCAGTGTCGACTCGGGCGCATCGCCGCCAAGCTTCACTAACTTGCCGCTTAACGCATCACTGCCGGCATCAAAAACCCAGTAATCACCGCGGGTGTTCAGGCGCCAGACCTTCCTTGTATTGGTAAAGATGAGCAGTTTCTTGCGGTCCCCGGACCATGAATAGCTTTGAATGTCGAGCGGCTGGTTGACAGCTTCCGCACCCACTGTCCCTTTGGCAGACGTCAATTGCGTTGCGGAGATCAAGACGCTGCGCTTCCCGGTTGCCGTATCGTACGCAACGATGTCGGTGCCCTTCCCGCTTGCAGTGGGCTCCAGGATAGTGTAGATTTCTCCGCCGTTCTGCCACTCGAGCTTGACTGCCTTCGCTTCAAAGGCATGCCGGTTGAAGATGGCGTCCAGTTGCTGCGCTAACTGCTGGCCGGGTTCTGGGGATTGCGCGACGTCTGATGCAAATAAATTTGGGCATGCCGCAATCGACAACGTGCAGCAAATAACCAAAAGAAGGGCGCGATTGAATCTGACCAAAGAGGGGCCTCCGAGGATGGCGCGTTTCCGAAGAACGCAGCTTTTGCTTTGCCCCAGATTATCAGCTATACGCCAGACATACCCCGCTTGCGTCCTGAAACGCTCCTATGCAATTGTGTCATGTCGCCGGATCTACAAGTTTTGCCATGAGTACCATGGACGGCTGCCTTCCGCTTTCGACCCAGACGGCAGTTAATATTTCGGCGGATTCGTGTTCGCAGAGTTACAGCTTGAGAGTTATAGCTTGGATGGCGGCTTGGCTCCGCGCCGCATTGCCGGTGCTTTGACGCCGGTAACTCCGGTTCCCGTCGAATCCGGAGCTTCAAGGGGCAATGGCTGAACAATGAGGCCCAGCGGTTCGTTGATTGTGTAGGGCGATCCAGGAGCCTCAGCGGAGTCGGTCGCCGTGACGTTAAAGACCCACAGCTTGTTCGCTGACTGGCCGATTGCATACAGGTGTCCGTTGCTATCCCAAAACACCTGGTCCACCTCATCCTTTGTCAGCAGGCCGGTATATTGGGTAATCGGCTTATCGCCATTGAAGTGGAATATTTGTAGTCCGCCCGTTCCCGCCACAGCCAGCAATGCCCCCGATGGGTCCATATTTACGTCGGTTACGCTATCGGTCAGGACGGTGGGCATGTCAGAGTAAGTGCTGGCGGTGGTGAGTTCGCCTAAGCTATTCACGTTGTAAGTCGCAAGCTGGAACGGACCGTCCTTGCTTCCGAATTGCGACCAGGGATACATGGGAATTGCCAGGTGATTGGCGCCGTCAGACGCCGCAAGATAAGGGCACCAGCCTTCTCCTTTTGCCTGCCTGGGGAGCGCTGGATGAATGCGCAGCTCGCTCAGCGCGCCGTTGCTCATGCGTCGAAACCCATAGATCGGCGACCCAAAGCGATAGCAATCGGAGGAGTAGGCAAACTTGTCGTTGCCACTGAGGCTCAGCTCACCGATCACTTCATCTGTATCTCCAGGCTCGCCAAGGAAAATAAGTTTGCCGGAACTCTTCTGCACCATCACCGGCGGTAAAGAGTTATCCCCGCAATGACTCTCGAGATAGTCCGTGCTGAGGAGATAGGCTGCATTCAGGGAATAGGCTGTATTGAGGAATTGGGGACTTCCCCGCTCTGGATTGTCCGGCCCGGCGCTTCCGCAGTCTTCGCTCGACGCCTGGACGTTTGCCGATTCTTCATAACTCAGGCCACCGCCGGGGTCCATTCGGTAGGCTTGCACACTTGCCTGATCCAGCTCAGATCCAAGCAGGTAACTTCCATTCGTTGCCATTTTTCCAATGTTGAAATTGTAAGGGGAATCGAGTGCCGCGGTCAGCTTCCCACTTGAGTCCGCCGTATACGCAAGCACTTGAGATTGGTGGCCCTGGCCGATCATGCTGGAGATGTAAACCAGCGCCACGGGCGATGTGTTTTCCGCTTTGACTGGGCTTGGACCAGGATGGATGGTTTGGGGCGAATTCTGCGCGCCGGCTGCGGTTGTGATCAGCAATGCACCAAGACAGGGGTAACTCAGGTGGCGAAACATGGGTGTCTCCTTCGCCGCCCCGGATACCTCGACTCCGCTTCTTCTGGAATAAACAAGGAATTTTTCGCTGGCACCGCTTGTGCAGGATGCGCCCCAGGAGCGAACTTACTCCCATCAGATGCAGGACTCTCTCCGGAGGCTGTATAGATCGGTGCTCGAGAGGCTGGTAATTCAAGCGATCAGTAGCTATGCGGAGCGCCCCTAAAGCACTCTGCATGCGGGAATGCCACTCACGGTAACTTCGCCGAATCGTCAATTCGCCCCGTCTTCGCAAGCTCGCGATGAAATCCCAAGTCCTTCCCACTCAGGCTCTTCGCGATATAAGCGATCTGTCCATAATGCATTCCGAAATGCTCCACGACCTGGTAAACGGCCTCGAGACCGCTGACGTGATATCCCTGAATTTCATACCCTGCAACCAGGTCGCCCTCCGTCAGTCGGCCCAGCACTGCCTCCGCATCAGCCATGGTTGCGCTAAGTAGTTCCAGAAGCGCCGCGGCTGTCAATCCGCTTTGCGCGGCAAACTCAGCAGGCCGATCGCGCTTGTCTTCGCGCGCCTCGAAAGAGTCGACAAGCCACTGGCGCACATTCCCATGCAGGTGCAGCACAAGATTGCCGATGCTGTTGCTGGCTTCATTCGGACGCCACCAGACCTGTTCGCCTGTCAGCGATTCGACACTCGCGCGCAGTCGCGGCCAGTAGTGCTCCAGCAGCTTCCGTCGCGAGAACTCGAGGAACAGCGCAGTTACATTCGCATCATTCTTAACCATGGGCTTCCTTCTGATGAACGCGCATGTGGTAGTTGAAGACCAGCAGCACGCAAATGCCGAAGACCATTGCCAGAATGGCCAGCGGCGCGCCATAGGGATAGCCTTCAGTCAGCGCAAAGCGTATGAGCACAATGGAGACCACAAACGCCGCTGAGCGAAAGACAAACTCGTAATGCCCTGAAACCACAATCGACAGAATCAGGATCAGCACATCAGTAAAGATCATGACTGTAAACAGGTCGTTGTAGAACGTGCTCACGTGCGCCAACCCGGTCTGTCCGGTCATTGCATCGCGGAACAGGTCGAATGCGAAGAGTCCGACGTTGTAGGCAGCCATGGTAAGCAACAGCGCGCCCAGGCCCAGCGCCACGCCTTTCTTCTGTGCCACAAAGCGGGCCCGCGCATGCGAAGGCGCAACCGACCCCATATGCACCACACTATGGTTGGCTACGTGCTGAAAAACCGCGACCAGCAGGTACATCAGGAACCCGGCCCACATATCGGCGAACAGCGGCAGAGCCTCCATCGTGAGCGTATGCCGGGTCACCATCTCCGATGCTTCGGCAATGTCCTTGAACACTTCTCGAATGAAGATCAGCGAGACAATTTCAAACTGGTAGGCGATGGACCGCGTGGTGGATTCATGCAGCGCGCCAATCAACGTGACCACTTCATAAAACAGGATGAAGTTGAAGGGAGTGGATATGGCAACCAGGTAGTTCTCGCCCGCACTGGCGATCAGCGCCGGCGGGTGGGGGAGCGCCTTGGCCAGAAAGATCAGCAGCAGGTGAATGGCAAACCCGGCAATCCCAAGGCGGATGACCAGGTGCTTGAGCGCGGTCTTGTTGCGCTCGGAGAATATCCGGTCGTGGGATGCAGCCACCTTCAGCCAAATGCCGGTGGGCGCCTGCTCGCCGGCGTCGTCGTCGTCTTTCACTGCGCTGGTCATGGTCTCCTCTGTTCCGGTTGCGGGAGAAGTGAAATCCTCAAAAAAAACCCGTGCCTGCGAAGCCGGGTCTGCAGCCCCGGCGGAATGAAACGGGAACCAAGGCACGGTCGGGGATTCCTTAGATTAACGCACTGAAAGGGCGCCGCACTGCAGACATTGAGAAGCAACGCACAGGGGGCATTGCGGAACTCGGCACAGGGGCCATTGCCGAACCCCGCGCGGCAGGGATAAGATTCCGTCTGAAATCGTTTTCAAAAGGACCCTCATGCGTATTTTCGCTTCGCTCTCAATCGCCGTTCTTGCCTTGCCGACCGTTGCCACAATCTGCACAACATCCGCCCTGGCGCAGGTGGCGCAAACGCCGCCCATGGGCTGGAACAGTTGGAATTACTTCGCTGGGAAAGTTACCGACAAGGATATTCGCGCCTCCGCCGACCAGATTGTGGCTACCGGCATGAAAGACGCGGGCTACATCTACGTAAACATCGACGACACATGGGAGGGGCAGCGCGACGCCAGCGGCGTGCTGCACTCCAACGACAAATTTCCGGATATGAAGGCGCTGGCCGACTACGTTCATTCGAAGGGGCTGAAGATTGGCATCTACTCCTCGCCGGGACCGAAGACGTGCGCCGGATATGAAGCTTCGTACGGGCATGAAGAGCAGGATGCGCAGCTTTACGCTTCGTGGGGCATCGACTACCTGAAGTACGACCTGTGCAGCTTTATCGGCGACGTGATGGTGAAGCAGGCGCCCAACGACAAAGCCGCGCAAATGCGCATCATGATTGATGCCTATGACAAGATGGACAAGGCCCTGAAGGCGACCGGCCGGCCCATCGTCTACTCCTTCTGCCAATACGGATGGGACTCGGTCTGGGAATGGGGTCCCTCGGTGGGCGGCAACCTATGGCGCACGACAGGCGATATTTATCCCGGCTGGGATCGGATCTACTCGATTGTGAGCCAGCAATCGGGCCTGGAGAGCTATGCGGGGCCAGGCCATTGGAACGATCCCGACATGCTGGAAGTGGGGAACGGCAAGTTATCGCTGGCGGAGAATCGCAGCCACTTCAGCTGGTGGGCTCTGCTGGCCGCGCCCTTGTTGGCCGGCAACGACCTGCCGCACATGAAGCCGGAGATCAACGCGATCCTGACCAATCGCGACGTGATCGCCATCGATCAGGATGGGCTTGGCAAACAGGGACGCCATGCCTACTCCGACGGCGAAGTGGAGGTGTGGGTTCGCAATCTAAAGGGCGGTGGGTTGGCAATCGGCGTTTTCAACGTGGGCAGCGACCGCTACTCTACGCATCCCTTCCACCTGGATTTGGCCAAGCTGGGGTTGCATGGCTCGCAGGCGGGTAAGGATTTATGGACGGGGAAGGCAGTTACGCTGACCAACAAGGAGCCGATCGAATTGGGAAGCCACGATGTGTTTCTGGTGCGGGTGGACGGGCCGAAGTAGGGGATGGATTGAACGCTAAAAAAGGGCATACCCATGCGCGAAGTGTTCAAATTTGAAGGTGATCAGGTTCAGTTGTGGATCGAACAGGAAGTGATTCACTTGCGTGCTGTTGACATGGGCTATCGAGACCCTGTGGAACTCACGGCAAGCAGCGCTCGAGCGCTTGCAGCGAAACTGATAGAACTGGCAGATCGTATTCATGATTGATGAGCTCCCCGGTCTGAAAATCCAGACCTGGGCCACCCGAACAACGTTTTAGGCTCTAAATTACGCGGCCGAGATGGACGCCGAACCATCCTTGCTCGTCGGTCCAGCTTTCAACGGGCTCAAAGCCCGCTGACTGCAACAGCGCTTCGGCCTGGCCGGGAAGGTACTTGTAGCTGTTCTCGGTGTGAATCCGCTCGCCCTCTTCGAATTCCAATTCCTCGTCCAGCGCATCGATACGCACACGGTGTGCGACGCGGCTCTCGAGGTGCATTTCCATCCGCGACTGATCCGGGTTCCACACTGCGCGGTGCTCAAAGGCGTCCAGTTGGAATTCGGCGCCTAACTCGCGATTCAAACGCGCCAGCATGTTCAGGTTGAAGTCCGCGGTGACGCCGGCGGCATCGTCGTAGGCTGCCAGCAGCGTGGCTTCGTCCTTCTTCAGGTCGACACCCAGCAACAGCGCATCGCCTGGATTCAGCCCGGCGCGCACACGAGCCAGCACACACTCCGCTTCCCATGGCTCGAAGTTGCCAATGCTCGATCCGATGTAAAGCACCAGCCGTCGTTCGCCCGCTGGCGTAGGATCAAGTTCCAGCCCTTGCGTGTAGTCCTCAACGCGCGGCATCACGTTAACCCCGGGGATCTCAAGTTCAATGCGCTCTTTTGCTGTCTCGAGCGCCGACAGAGAGACATCGACCGGTTCGTAGATCACGGTTCCCTGCTGCGCCACGGCCGCTTTCAGCAGCAGCCGCGTTTTGTCTGCTGAGCCGGCCCCAAGTTCCACAATCCGCAGCCGGTCGAGACTGATTCCATCCAGGCCGATAGCGTCCAGACTGAACGAATTGAGATTGGAAGCTTCGAGACTGGCCGACTCGAGCCCGGCGGCCCGCCCAACCATTGCGCCGCAATGCTGAGCCAGAATGCCGCGCTCGGTTCGTGTGAGATAGTACTCCGGCCGCTCGGTGATCTCGTCGAAGAGCCGCGACCCGGCCTCGTCGTAAAACAGCCATGCCGGCAGCCGCTTGGGCCGTCTCATGAGCCCCGCGCGGACTGCCGCGGCAACTCGTTCCTGGATAATTTCTGTGCTGGGAATAGGGAAAGCTATCGTAGTCATGCGCTCACTTGGATGCCACCGCAACCGTAAGAGTTACCAGGAAATAACGCAGTCAGGGACGACAATCCGTTCAGGACGCCAGCCGGATCCCGGAGAATTGCCAACGTGTCTCCGGGGCAAAGAAATTTCTGTAGCTGGCCCGCAGGTGCGATGCAGGCGTGACGCACGAACCGCCCCGGAGCACCATATTGCCGCTCATGAACTTCCCGTTGTATTCGCCGAGCGATCCTCCGAGGGGCCGGAAACCGGGGTAGCCAAGGTAGGCGCTGGCGGTCCACTGCCAGCAATCCCCATACAACTGCGCAGGGCTGTGGCCATGGTCTTGAGAAGGCGCCGGCATCAATCTTCCCGATTCGAACAGGTTACCCTCCACCGGTCGCCCTTCCGCCGCGGCCTCCCATTCAAACTCGGTCGGCAGACGGTATCCAGCCCAACGCGCGTAGGCATCGGCCTCAAAGTAGCTGACATGGCTTACCGGGACCGTCTTCATTCGCTCAAGCGGCTGTTCTCCACGCAGGGTAAAGACGCTCCAGTCGCCGGCTTCACTTGCCCAGTAGAGCGGAGCGCGCCAGCCGTTGTTCTGCACCGCGACCCACCCAGCAGAGAGCCAGAACTCCGGCCGACGGTATCCGCCGTCCTCCATGAACGCAGCGTATTCACCGCACGTCACAAGCTTCTTCGCCAGACGGTAGGGCTCCAGCCAGACCTTGTGGCGCGGCGCTTCGTTGTCAAAAGCGAACCCTTCACCAGAGTGTCCAACCTCGCGCAATCCGCCGGCGAAACCTTCAAGGCTGACGTTGGTGTGATTGGTCGCCGGAGCGTTTGATGACGAGTAAGTCTCCGCCGATTGGAGATAAGCCGGGCGCAGCGGATTGGTGAAGAACGCATGCAGAATATCGGTGAGCATCAGTTCCTGATGCTGCTCCTCGTGATTCAAACCGAGTTCAATGCGGATGAGCGCCTCGGGGTCTGGATTGCGGCTCAGCAGTGTGTCGATGGCTTCATCCACATGCTCGCGATAGCGCAGAACCTCGCTGAGCGGCGGACGGGAGAAGGAGGACCGCAGCCGCTTCTCAGGAAATTTGGCGAAGCTCTCGTAATAGCTGTTGAACAGCCAAACGAAGTCCTCGTTGAAGGGCCGATAGCCGGGGAGAAACTCGCGCAGGACAAACGACTCGAAAAACCACGCGGTGTGCGCCAGGTGCCACTTGAGTGGCGAAGCCTCCGGCGTCGACTGCACCATCATGTCCTCGGCCGTCAGTGGTTCACAAATTGAAATCGTCCGCTGCCGTACGGTGCGAAACCGCGCACCAATCTCAGTCGACAAACTACATCCCGCAATCGTGCTCATCGTCCACCGTCCCACATTCGCAAGAGTGTACTCCAGAATCGAATCAAGGCACAGGGCGGGCCCATCAAAATTGGTACAACCCCAAATGCCTTTCCCAGTTGATGCTTCTTCATTCCAAAAGGGATCGACTACTTCAAAAAAATCGCGGACATCACAAGGTGTCAGGCCGGCATCCATATCCAATGAATTGAGGCAGGCAGTCAGGAAACTATTGAATTGCCTGGGATTCTCAAGAGGATTTGTATGAATTGCCTGCATCAGGTGATTAGACGGATTCGTTCTCGCCGGCTGCTTTACGCCGGGATTTTGTGTTTTTGGGCGGCAAGCGCTCCGGTCGCGCGCTCGCAGGATGTGGAGCAGGTTGCCCTGGCGACCCCTGATCCCGACGCGCTCTATCGGTCCCAAACGGCTCGCATCGATCCCCCGCCGCCAACTCCCGAAGAACTGGGCGATGCTTTGATGTTGCATCAGCGTTACCAGGCAGCCATTGCGTCCTACAGCAAGGCGACTCCAAGCTCCGATCTTTGGAACAAGATGGGCATTGCCTACCAGATGATGAACGGCAGCGACGGGGCATTGCACTGTTACAAAGAGTCGCTGAAGCTGAACCGCAGGAACGCGCACGCCCTCAACAACATGGGAAGCCTCTACTTCTCACTCAGAGAATTCGGCGCGGCCGAGCGCATGTACCGCAAGGCTCTGGCGATTGAACCCCACACAGTCATTGTGCAGTTGAACCTGGGTACGGACCTGATAGCGGAGAGCAAATTCGACGAGGGCTGGCAGCATTACCAGGCTGCTCTGGACATGGATCCGCATGCATTTGAAAACACGGCAAACCCCCGCATCGGCAGCCGGGCTACGGGGCAGAACCGCGGCGCCGTGAACTATTACATGGCCAGGGGGTTGGTGCGCCTCGGCGAATTGCCGACGGCCATCGATCGCCTGCGACTGGCCCTCGATCAGGGCTTCGCCAGCCCGCGAAAGATTGAAGCCGATGAAAGCTTTGCCGCGCTACGCGGCATTCCCGCCTACCAGGACCTGCTCTCCCAGATTCGCCGCCCGTAGGCTCAGGCGTTTCCGGCACCGCTTCGGCTTTTCTACCCAGCATGCGATGTTTGACTGTCGGACCGGAACGCCATCGGTGCGGGTAAGCTAAACGTCTCAACAAACTGCTTTACCCTCACTTGACGAATGTTTATCGAAGAGAGCATTAATATACTGTAAATTTTGGGATCGCGGCTAAGACTCTAGAACAAGACCGTGATCGTGCCGATTTCTTCGCCAGGTGGGTGTATGCGCAATTCGACCAATCGATGTATTCTGACCGCGATTGCGGTCATTTCAGCCATAGTTTCGGGGTCTCCCGCATTCTTTTCCCAGACCACCGATCCGGAATCGATCCAGATTCCTATTAAAACGGCGGAGATCGAAAACACCGCGGCCCATTCTGGCTTTCAGCCGACCCCGGAAGATGTCGGCGACGCCTTCATGATTCACCAGCGTTATCAGGCAGCCATTGAGGCCTACCAGAAGGCTTCGCCGGATTCCGCAAGCCTTGAAAACAAGATGGGCATCGCTTACGAGTTAATGTTCAGCCCGGGAGAAGCGACCCGTTGCTACAAAGCCTCGTTAAAACTCAACCCCAAGAACGTTTACGCACTCAATAACCTGGGGACCATCTACGACTCGCTGCGTCAATTTGGCGATGGCGAGCGCATGTACCGGAAAGCGCTTAAGGTTACCCCCGACTCGGCGGTACTGCACAAGAACCTGGGAACAAATCTTCTGGCGCAGCAAAAGTACAAGCAAGGCTGGGAGTACTACAAAACCGCGCTGGCCGAAGACCCTCAAATCTTCAACAACCGGACCAATCCCCACGTGGAAAACCCGGGAACCGCACATGAGCGGGGCGCGATGAACTATTACATGGCCAGGGGCTGCGTCCGTGCCGGGGAGAACGACAAGGCCATCGATTACCTCCGCAAATCAATCAATGATGGATTCGCCGACCCGAGGAGAATTGTTGCCGACAGCGAATTCGCGTCTCTCCGCGGAAGCTCGGCATTCCAGGATCTGGTTGCTTCGCAACGCAACCCATAGGGGCAAGGAAACCTGCATTTTTCTTTGTGAATGCAGGTTATCCGTCGGGGCGCCGAAGGGGTTGCGAATGACCTTTCTCGTTTTGGGTCGTCTTCTTTGAGTAGGGGCCGACTTTACCCGGCGATGATAGGTGTTTTGGTTCCAGTTCCTGTTGTTGATGGAAAGGGTGCACAATTATTTGGTAGGATGCAACGCATCGGGCTTCCTTCAAATGGAGGGAATATGCGCAGACGCTACTGTCCCCGCTGTCTAACCGCCGTTTCTCTCTGCGCAGCCCTCGTGACCGGATGCCCGACCCCGTTCGCGCAAACTTCACTCCCGACGCCCGATCAAGCCGCTGCGCCACCCGCCGCCGCCCAGACTTCCGTTCCATCCGCAACCACTCCGGCTGCGCTTCAGATCTCGCCGGAGCTGCTCGGTGACACGCTGCTGGCACAGAAGCGCTACCAGGCCGCCATCGAGGCTTACAAGCAGGTCGCCGACAGCTCGGCGGAAACGTGGAACAAGATGGGCATCGCCTACCAGATGATGTTCAACCTTGACGACGCTTCCCGGTGCTACGAACGCTCCCTCAAGATGAATCCGCGCAACGCCCGCGTGCTCAATAACCTGGCTTCGGTTTATGACGCGCAAAAGGATCTTGCGAACGCCGAGCGCTTTTACCACAAGGCTCTCCGGCTCGAACCAAAATCGCCCATGATTCTAAGGAACTTCGGCACCAATCTGCTGGCTCAGCACAAATACAAGAAGGGGTGGGAAGCTTATCAGGCCGCGCTGGCCCTTGATCCGAATATCTTTGGAGAGTCCGTGGGCCCGCGCGTCGACAACCCCGCATCCGTCCAGGAGCGGGGAGCCATGAATTACTTCATGGCCAGGGGCTGCGTCCGCGCCGGCCAGAACGACCGCGCCATTGAGTACCTGCGGATGGCTCTTAATGAGGGGTATACCAACCCAAAGAAGATTCAGGCCGACAGCGAGTTCGCTGTCCTTCGCGGCAATCCCGCCTTCGAACAGCTTCTCGCCTCGCAAACCGCGCCGAAACCTGCCGGAAAGCTGTGAGCGGCTTGCGGGAACCCCGCACGCGATTGAAGCCTGTCGTCTATCGCGCCTAAGCCAACGTCTATCTCCATGGGACGCGCGTTGCGCTCCCAGAGGTTTTGCCATGAAAGTCCGCCTCCTGTCCCTCGTCGTTCTCGCCATTGCCGTCACCGCTTCCGCACAGGACGCGCCAACCGCACCCCCTGCTCAGGCGAACTCCCAATCCGGCGGGCAAGGGCAAGGTTCCGGGCAGGGCCAGGGGCAAGGTCAGGGCCGGGGCGGCGGGCGTGGAGGTTGGGGAGGCGGTGGCGGCGGCATGATGGGCCGCGGCGTGCTGGGCACGGTGACGGAGGTCGCGGCGGATCACTACACCATCAAGACGGACGCCGGCCTGACCTACACGATTCACTACAGCGTCAATACCCGCATACTGAGGCAGCAACCCGGCACACGCGGTCCTGGCGGCGGAAACGGTGGACAGCGCGGCCAGGGGGGAGGCGAGGGCGGAGGCAATCCACCCGCGGCCATCAAGCCGACTGACATTAAGGTGGGCGACGCGATCACCGCGATGGGCGAAATGGATGCGAATGCCAAGTCGGTCGGGGCGGTTGCGGTGATCCAGCTTGATCCCGAGCGGGCAAGGCAGTTGCGCGAAATGCAGGCGAATTACGGCAAGACCTGGATCGCAGGCAAGGTGACTGCCATTGACGGCGTCAAGGTGACCCTGATGGGCGCGATGGACAATACCGCCCACAGCTTTGTGGCCGACGAAAACACCACCTTCCGCAAGCGGCGCGACCCCATCACGCTGGGAGACATCCAGGTGGGCGACACGGTCCGTGTGGAGGGTGCGCTGAAGGATGGAGCGTTTCTGGCGACTACAGTGAACGCCATGGGGCAGCCGCCTGCTGGGGGGCCAGCCGGAACAGCTCCGCCTCAATAGCCTCAGCCGGGTTTAACCGATATGGTCGTCCTTGGTTTCCCGGATCATCAACAAGCCAACAAACGATAGGACCGCCGACGCCGACAGATAATACCCCACGTACGGCAGGCCGTAATGCGTCGCCAGCCAGGTAGCGATATAGGGCGCCAGCGAGGCGCCCAGGATTCCCGCGAAGTTGAACGCCAGCGAGCTGCCGGAGTAGCGTACCGGCGTGGGAAACAGCTCGGAAACCACGGTCCCCAGCGGGCCGTAGGTCAGGCCCATCAGCGACAAACCCAGGGTCATCATGCCCAGCGCGCCGCCCGCTCCGTCGCTGAACATCGGCGCCAATATCAGCCCGAACAGGAAGATGGCAACCGTGATCCAGAGCATCGCGCGCCGTCTTCCCTGCTCCGCCAGCATTGCGGAGATGGGGATCATGACCGCGAAAAACAATGTGGCGAACAACTGCATCAGCAGGAACTTTTCCCGCCCGATTCCGAGAGCGGAGGTTCCCCACGACAGCGCAAACACAATCATCAGGTAGAAGAGAACGAAGGTCGCCAGGCACAGCAGAATTCCCGCGACCAGCGGTTTGAAGTGATCGCGAAAAACGGTCAGCACGGGGAGCTTTTCCTGCTCCCCGCGCTTGAGGGATGCAGCAAATACCGGCGTCTCGGTGATGGTGAGGCGCACCCATAGCCCCAGAAACACAAGCACCGAACTTGCAAGGAACGGGAGCCGCCAGCCGAACGCGAGAAACTGCGCGTCGGACAGGAATCGTGAAAGCGACAGGAACACGCAGCTCGAAAGAAAGAACCCCACCGGCGCGCCGAGTTGCGGAAACATGCCGTACCATGCCCTCTTGTGAGCCGGCGCATTCTCGATTGCCAGCAGCACGGCGCCGCCCCACTCACCGCCGAGCCCAAGACCCTGGCCAAAGCGGCAAAGTGCCAGCAGCAGGGGCGCGGCCAGGCCGATGGAGGCGTAGGTGGGCAGCAGGCCAATGGACACCGTGGAAAGGCCCATGGTGGCCAACGCAAGCACCAGCGTGGTTTTGCGTCCAATGCGGTCGCCGAAGTGGCCGAAAAGGGCCGACCCGATGGGGCGGGCCAGAAACGCGATCCCAAAGGTGGCCAGCGAGGCCAGGGTCGCCGTGGCCGGGTCGCTGCGAGGGAAAAACAGCTTGGGAAACACAAGCACGGCCGCGGTCGCGTAGATGTAAAAGTCGAAAAACTCAATCGCTGTGCCCACCAGGCTCGCAAACAGAACCTGGCGCGGCGAATTCACGGGACCTCGCACGTTCATTCATTCTCCACGTTGTCGAAAAGCCGCAAAGGGGTGCGGGCCTCACTCTGGTTATATCGTTTCGACCGCGCTATCGGAAAGGCGCAATCGGGAAGGGGTACGGACCTGCGGAGTGCGGTACAGCACCGTCAGGCCCGGAGTCTGGAGCGTAAAATCGTCTGGTTATGCATGAGCTTTCGATTGTTTCGAGCGTCGTGGATACGGTAGTAGAGTCGCTCGAGAGCTACCCCGGCGCGCGCGTGGTTGAAGTGCGGCTGAAGGTGGGCGCGCTGGCTTCGGTGGTGGTGGATTCGCTCGAGTTCTGCTGGGGAATTGCCACCGAGGGAACGGCGCTGGCGGGGTCGCGGCTGGTGGTGCTTACGGTTCCGGTGGTGATGCACTGCGCTCATTGCGATGCGGATGTGGAGTTGGACGGGGTGCAGAGCTTCCGGTGTCCGCGCTGCGACGAGCCATGTAGCGACCTGCGGCAGGGGCGGGAGCTGGATATTGAGTCGTTTGAGATTGAAGAAGCGGATGAGGCTGAATCGGACGCCAAACGTGAGATCGGGGTGAAGGCATGACGACTCGGATTGTGGAGTTGCGGCGCGGGATTTTGAAGAAGAACGACGAACTGGCGGCGGGGCTGCGGGAGCGATATACGGCCGGCGGAGTATTGGTGCTGAACCTGGTTTCCAGCCCGGGAACGGGGAAGACGGCGTTTCTGGAGCGGACGTTGCGTGAATTGCGGGAGCGCGGGTCGAAGGTGGCGGCATTGGTGGGCGACCTGGAGACGGATAACGACGCGCGGCGTCTTGCGGCCAGCGGAGCCCCGGTAAGGCAGATCAATACGCATGGAATCTGCCACCTGGACGCGGAGATGATCTCAAAACATCTGGACGGGTGGGAGTTGGACTCGCTGGATTACCTGTTTATTGAGAATGTAGGGAACCTGGTTTGCCCGTCGAGCTACGACCTGGGGGAGAAGATCCGCGTGGCGCTGTTGAGTGTTACGGAAGGCGAAGACAAGCCGCTGAAGTATCCGACTCTGTTTAACTCGGCAGATGCGGCGGTGATCACGAAAATGGATATTGCCGAGCCGTGCGGTTTTGACCGGGAGTTGGCGCTTAAGAACATCAACGAGATTCGGCCGGGGATTCGGATTTTTGAGACTTCGGCGAAGACGGGGACGGGGATGGAGGGGTGGCTGGGTTACCTTGAGGAAGAGCGGGTGAGCCGCACCCGCTAATTTCAGAGGAGGTGGTTATGGGACAGGAAGAAATGCGGGAAAAGCTCCGAGCTGATGCGTTGAATGCTTGGACCGAGTATCAACAAACTGGCCTGCATCTGACATCCGAGGAAGCCGACGTGTGGCTGGCCAAACTGGAAGCCGGTGAGGACGCCGAACCGCCGGAATGCCACGTGACGCGCAATCTTTAAATTGGGAGCGAAGGCGATGGCGGTAAAGAAGAGCCCTGAAAACGGCAAAGCAGCGGTTGAGGCCTATCTTGCGCGGGTGCCGGAACCGGCGCATACCACCCTCGAGATGATGCGGGCGATGATTCGGGCCGCCGCGCCTAAAGACGCGACAGAGGCCATCAGCTACGGGATTCCGTCCTTCCATTACAAAGGGTCGCTGGTCTGGTATGCGGCGTTTAAAAAGCATTGCAGCTTTTTCCCCATGGACCACTCGCTGGAGGAGGAGTTTGCCGAAGAGCTGAAGAAGTACAAAACCTCGAAGGGGACGATTCAGTTTCGTGTGGACGAACCGTTGTCAAAGAAGCTGGTGACGCGGATTGTGAAGGCGCGGGTGGCGCTGAACGAAGTGAAGGCGCAGGATTAAGAACGTGACGAAGTTCAATTCGATTCGTGCGGCAAAGGATTATCTGGCGGGCCAGATTGTCGACGAAGCTAAACGCCAAGGTGTTCCGCTGTCCGAGGTCGAGCGGAAGATGCTCTATTTCTCAGAAACTGATGCGACTTTGCCAGACATGATGAAAGTCAGCGAAGAGTTTGACCGGGACTACGATCAGGACGAGTACGAAGCCAAGATCGCAGGGCTCGTCCGTGGAATTGAAGCTCGCGACGAGACCCGCAGCGAAGAGGAGAAGGAAACCTGGTACGACGCGGTGCTGAAGCTTTGCGACGGGGACCACTACTTGCTAGTCCTGATAAATGCGGGTGATTCAAGCCCCACCGATTTCTTGTCGCGCTGGCCAGAGCTCAGCCGGTGGTTGCCGTCGTGGAACGGCGGGATAAAGCGAGATGGGAAAGACACGATGAGGATGGTCGTGGTCGCTCTCGTCGTTGGGGTTCTCTTCTGGAGTGTCGTACTTGTGTTTTTTCGCGTCAAGTGAAGGATTCAGGTCTCTTTCATGTGATCTAAATCACTCTGCAACCCCCACCAAACCGGTATAAGGTGTATGCCATGTGCTTAGCGATTCCGGGAAAAGTGGAAGAGATTACCGAAGAGAATGGGCTCCGCGTCGGACGCGTGAACTTTGGTGGCGTGGTCAAGCGGGTGTGCCTGGACTACGTGCCTGAAGTCGTGGTCGGCGACTACACCATTGTCCACGTTGGGTTTGCGCTCTCGAAAATCGATGAGGAGACGGCGGAACAGACGCTTGCGGAATTCCGCAAAATGGGCATTCTGGACGAAGAATTGGGGAGCGAGGAAGAAGCGTTTGCGCGGGCCGCAACAGCGCCGCAAATGGCGTGCCCCGACGGGAGCTGCTCCAGCGAATGAAGTACCTCACCGAATTCCGGAATGGCGAGATTGCGCAGCGAATGGCGCGGGAGATCGCCGCCATCACCACGCGGCCGTGGAAGATCATGGAGGTTTGCGGCGGGCAGACGCACTCCATCATCAAGAACGGAATCGACCAGATGCTGCCCGCCGGAATCGAGATGATCCACGGCCCCGGTTGCCCGGTCTGCGTCACCCCGCTCGAACTGATCGACAAGGCGCTGGCGATTGCGGCCCAGCCGGGCGTCATCTTTTGCTCATTCGGAGACATGCTGCGCGTGCCCGGCACCGACATGGACTTGTTCCAGGTGAAGGGGGCGGGCGGGGATGTGCGGGTTGTCTATTCACCGTTGGACGCGGTGGAGTTGGCCGCAAAGAATCCTGATAAACAGGTTGTTTTTTTCGGCGTGGGATTTGAGACGACTGCTCCCGCGAATGCGATGACGGTGCACGTGGCCAAGCGGCGGGGGCTGAAGAATTTCTCGTTGCTCGTGTCGC
>JBEKRU010000044.1:0-42801 GCA_049518435.1 Occallatibacter sp.
GTATGGACCTCGTCAGCACTGCGGAAGTTTGGAAGAATCCAGCAGGAACGGTGGTGGAACTTTGGCAAGCCGCAATGGATGTTGGCGGATTCAGCAGGAGTTTCTTTTGCTTCGATAAGGTCGGACGACTGACCGTATTTGATGCCGTGAATTTTCAGATACCGAATGACGATGGTAAGCCATGGGGCATGCACGAGAGATGGATTCTGAAAAGTGACGGCGTATTCAGAGCAGCGATTCCGTTTCATTTTATCGGCCTCGATGAAAAAGTAACCCCAAAGCCAAAGCTCGATCAGGACGACGAGAAATTTGCAGCGAGCTGGGGACACACGCCCCCGCCGATCAAGACTCTTAACGAATTGAAGCTCCCCAAGGCACTCTTCAACTGAACGCAACATCAGGCCTCGAAAGCAAAGAGCAACGAACCATGCCACGCAGAAATGACATACAAAAGATCCTCGTGATCGGCTCCGGCCCGATCGTAATCGGCCAATCCGCCGAGTTCGACTACTCCGGCACACAAGCCTGCAAGGCCCTGCGCCAGGAAGGCTATGAGGTGGTGCTGGTGAACTCCAACCCAGCCACCATCATGACCGACCCCGAGTTGGCCGACCGCACCTATATCGAGCCGTTGACCCGCGAATACGTCGAGGAAATCATCCGCATTGAGTCCCAGATGCTCGCCGACCAACCCGGCTCAGGCATCTTTGCCCTCCTCCCAACCGTCGGTGGCCAAACCGCCCTCAATCTTGCCGTCGATTTAGCCGACGCAGGCATTCTTGATCGCTACAACGTCGAACTGATCGGCGCGAAACTCGAAGCCATCAAGAAGGCCGAGGATCGTCTGCTCTTCAAAGACGCTATGCTCCGCATTGGCCTTGAAGTATCAAAATCCGCCCTCGTCAACAACCTCCGCGACGGCCTCGATTTCGCCGGCAAGCTCGGATTCCCGGTTCTCATCCGTCCCAGCTTCACCCTCGGCGGCTCCGGCGGTGGCATCGCCTATAACCGCGAAGAGCTCATGGAAATTCTCGCTCGCGGCCTCGACCTTTCGCCCGTCCACGAGTGCCTCATTGAAGAGAGTGTCCTAGGCTGGAAAGAATACGAACTCGAGGTCATGCGCGACCTCGCCGACAACGTTATCATCATCTGCTCCATCGAAAACTTCGATCCCATGGGCGTACATACCGGCGACTCCATCACCGTAGCCCCGGCCCAGACCCTCACCGATCGCGAATACCAGAAGATGCGCGACGCAGCCATCGCCGTAATGCGCGAAATCGGCGTCGAGACCGGCGGCTCAAACGTCCAATTCGCCGTCAACCCCGTCGATGGCCGCATGACTGTCATCGAAATGAATCCGCGTGTCTCGCGCTCCTCGGCTCTTGCGTCGAAGGCCACCGGTTTCCCCATCGCCAAAATCGCCGCCAAGCTGGCTGTCGGCTACACTCTGGACGAAATCCCCAACGATATTACCCGCAAGACTCCTGCCTGCTTCGAGCCGACCATCGATTACGTCGTCGTCAAAATCCCCAAGTGGCAGTTTGAAAAGTTTCCCGGCTCCGACCCGACTCTGGGCCCCCAGATGAAGTCCGTCGGCGAAGTGATGGCCATCGGCCGCACATTCAAAGAATCGCTGATGAAGGCGTGGCGCGCCCTTGAAACCGGCAAGAAGACAGGCGCCGAAGTCCTCGAACCCCGCCGCCTCACTCAATTTCTGGTCACACCTCAACCAGAGCGTCTCAGCTACATTCGCTTCGCCTTCGAACGCGGCATGAGCGTGCGTGAAGTCGCGCGTTTCACCGGCATGGATCCCTGGTTCCTGCATCAGCTTCGCGAGATCACGCTGGAGCAGGCAGCCATCGCCAACACAACTCCGGAAGAAATCACCGAAGAGCACCTTCGCCGGTTAAAGCGTCTCGGCCTCAGCGATGAACGCATTGCCACCGAGTGGAAACTCGAAGGCCACGCGGGCACCCAGCAGGTGAGGGAACTGCGCGAAGCGAAGGGAATCCGTCCCGTCTTCAAACTTGTTGACACTTGTGCCGCCGAGTTCGAATCGATGACGCCGTACCTCTACTCGACCTACGACGAAGAAGACGAAGCGCCGCCGACCGACAATCCCAAGATCATCATCCTCGGCTCAGGCCCAAACCGCATCGGCCAGGGAATCGAGTTCGACTACTGCTGTTGCCACGCCGCTTTCGCCCTGCGCGAAGACGGCTACGAAACCATCATGGTCAACTGCAACCCGGAGACCGTTTCCACCGACTACGACACCAGCGACCGGCTCTACTTTGAGCCGCTGGTGCTTGAGGATGTTCTCGCGGTCTACAACCATGAGGCACAATCCGGCGCGAAAATCGGCATGATCGTCCAGTTCGGCGGACAAACTCCGCTCAACCTGGCGCAGCGTCTCCGCGCAGCCGGCGTACCTATCATCGGCACTTCCCCGGAATCCATTGACCTGGCCGAGGATCGCAAGCGCTTCGGCAAACTCCTCGACGAGCTTGAAATTCCTCAACCGGCCGGCGGCACAGCCACGAGCGTTGAAGAAGCTCTGGCAGTCGGCGAGCGCATCGGCTACCCAGTGCTTGTCCGGCCCAGCTACGTCCTCGGCGGCCGTGCCATGGTCATCGCTTACGATGCCGAGGCCGTCTCGCAATACATGCGGGAAGCAGTCGAGTACTCCCAGGACCGACCGGTCCTGGTCGATCATTTCCTCGAAAGCGCAGTCGAAGTGGATGTGGACGCGCTTTGCGATTCCGAAGACGTCGTCATCGCAGGAATCATGCAGCATATTGAAGAGGCCGGGATCCATTCCGGCGACTCGTCCTGCGTACTGCCCTCCGTCAGCATTCGCCCGGAGACGCTCGAGACCCTCCGTACCTACACGCGCAAACTGGCCCTCGCGCTCAAAGTTATCGGCCTGGTCAATCTGCAGTTCGCCATCCAGCGTGATGCCAATGGCGAGGACCACGTATATGTCATCGAAGTGAATCCCCGTGCTTCGCGCACTGTTCCCTACGTCTCCAAGGCAACCGGCATTCCGCTGGCCAAGATCGCAGCACGGCTCATGACCGGCCGCAAGCTCCGCGATCTATTGCCCGCCCAGCTCGCCTCGGGAAAAGACCTCGAAACCGGCACACATTATTACGTCAAGTCGCCCGTCTTTCCCTGGTCCAAATTCGCGGGTGTCGATACCGTCCTCGGCCCGGAAATGCGGTCCACCGGAGAGGTGATGGGTGTCGCCGCCACCTTTGGCGAAGCATTCGCCAAGGCTCAACTCTCTGCAGGCCAGGTGCTGCCGACTTCCGGAACCATTTTCTTCAGCGTAAACGACCACGACAAACCGGCAGCCGTCGAACTAGCGCGCCGCTACGTGGAACTGGGCTTCCGAATCGTGGCCACTGAGGGCACCGCAAGTGTCCTGGAAAAGTCGGGCCTTATCATCGAACGGGTATTCAAAGTAAAGGAAGGTCGGCCCAACGTCGTCGATCTGATCAAGGGCGACCGCATCCAGCTCATCATCAATACCCCCCGCGGGCAGGACACGTTTTTCGACGAGAAGGCGATCCGCCGTGCCGCTGTCCTGGCTCGGATTCCGACCATCACCACCATCGCCGCCGCCCAAGCCGCGGTTGAAGGCATCGCGTCGGTGCAACTGCATCGCACCACTGTTTACGACCTGCAGCAACTCCACAAAGCATTCAGCAAATAGAGCGCCTTCGCGGAGCCCTGGCATTCGTTCCAGGGTTCATTTCCCGTTGTGTGAATTCTTTTTGGAAGAAGCGCAATTTTTGCGAATGAATTGTTAACGCTGTGTTACATTCTAGAAAGTCAATACCGAAAGAAGCGAATCCAGGGGCGCTTTTGTGCCGGAGAATTCTTCTTTACGAAAACGAAGTATTAACCCCCGGCGCCCTTTTTGCTGGGATTGGAAGCCACGAATGACACCGGCAAACGACTGCATCGCAGTTGACCTCAAATTGTTTGGCACCAGTGGCGTAGTAGGCAAATCCAGGATCTGAACCCCTAAGTTCAATCCCTTCTTGCTTGCCGCGCCCCGGAAACTTAACCGAGCGGCTGTGAAAGCGAGAATGGATCTGGTGCGGCGCTCCATGCGCTCAACCCTTCCATATAAGAGCCAACGCGCACTTTAGTGTGCGTGGCATTGTTAATCGTTCGTGGAGACGCGAACGGCTTGCCGATCAAGGCAGGAAAGGGGGAGTAATGTTCACCATCTCGGAAATTGTCGGTCATCTCCCTAAGCGGATATTGGAATGTGTCTGGTCGCTTTCCAATGACAAGCTCACCTGCGCCTGGGTAGAACGGTCTTTCCAGTACGCGGCAGACGAGCGTCCGCGGGAAGAAGTGCAGGTTCAGAGCCAGCGAGTCGCCTGAGTCCTCGCAACCGTCCAAGGACTCCCGTGCACGCAATCCGTCACCAGCATCAGCGCAAGCCTCAATATCGCGGTCTGCGTTCTACAATAGGACCATGCTGATTGAGGGCATTTTCGCTGCTGTTCCTACGCCGTTTTATCCCGACGAGCAAATTTACTTTCGCAAACTTGAAGCCAACATGGCACGGTATTCCCGAAGCCTCCTGGCCGGAATGGTGGTCCTTGGTTCCACCGGCGAAGCCGCCATGCTCGACGAAAGGGAATCGATCGAGGTGCTCCGTGTCGCCGCCGAAGCTGCCGCTCCGCAGAAAGTACTGATTGCCGGGATTGGGCGTCAGAGCGTGAAGTTGACCCTTGAGATGGCGGAAGCGGCGGCGCGCCTCCAATATGATGCGGTGCTGGTCCACCCGCCCACCTATTACGCTCCCCAGTTGGGAGAAAAGGCGGTCTTGAATCATTTCAACACGGTTGCCGATCGCTCGCCGCTGCCCGTCGTGCTATACAACATTCCAAAATTCGTCCCATTCGATATCCCAATTCGCCTGGTTGCGGAGATGGCACAGCATCCAAACGTGATCGGGATCAAGGATTCCAGCGGAAACCTCGATCGCATCCGTGCGGAAGTCGAAATCGCACGCACCGCTCCGCGACGGACGGTCACAGTGACCCCGGTGTTTGAAGCCGTAACCGGTAGAATGCTGACCCAAAAAGGCGAGTCCACCGGCTCATTTGTCTCCGCAGGAGATCTTGCTGGCGGATCAGCCCTAGCCACCGCGCCTCCACCGGTGGCACTCAAAACCCGGACAAGGGAAGTCAGCTTCCAGGTCCTTACCGGTTCGGCTGCCGGACTCCTGGCTTCGCTCGAGGCGGGCGCCAACGGAGCAATCCTCGGATTCGCCGCATGTGCCCCGCAAGCGTGCCAGGAGGTCTATCTTGCCTGGAAAGATCATGACCTGAAACTCGCGGAAGAAAAACAGGAGCGCATTTCCACACCCAGCCAACGGATCCTCGGACAGCTAGGAATCAGCGGCCTTAAATATGCATGCGACTTCAACGGCTATTTTGGAGGCAGGGCGCGCTCGCCCCTATTGCCCATCACCGCTCAGGAAAAGGCGGAAATCGAGGGATTGCTGGCCGGAATCAGAAACTAGCCTGCCGTTTCCGTCAGCTACTCAATGTCTGATAACGGATATTCTGTATATTCAAGCTAAAGAGCGACACGGCGTAAACCTTTAAATTAGAGCCGGTTCTTCTCGCGCGCTCTTCTTCCCTGTTGCAGAACTACATCTTGTAGCGGCCCAAATCCTCGTCGTTCAATCCTTCCAACCAGCCACGTAATTGCTCTGCTGTGGGTCCATCCGGCGGCCCAGAGGTGTTCAGCTTGGCAGCTTGCATCACCTGCTCGGAAACATAGATTGGGCAATCCGCTCGAAGCGCCAGCGCAATCGCGTCCGAGGGTCTGGCGTCGATTGTCATCGCTTCATCCCCCTGACGAAGCCAAAGAACCGCCATAAACGTATCATCTCTAAGTTCTGTAATTACAACGCGTTCCAGCTCACCGTTCATGTGCCTGATTAAATTTCGAATCAGGTCGTGCGTCATCGGACGAGGAGCTTCCACCTTCTCAATCTCGATAAAGATGGCGTTCGCTTCAAAGTTGCCCACCCAGATCGGCATGACCGTTTCTGAGGCAACGTCTTTGAGCACCACAATGGGCATGTTGGTTGACGGATCCATCATCAGGCCTCGTATCCGCACCTCGATATCCATGGTTTCCCTTTCCCTGCCAGATTACCCTGTTAGACGGACTCCCCAACCAAACTATTTGGATGGGTGTCAGTGATTCTCACCTGTAGATAGTTACCCGGAGCGGGTGCAATCGGTTGATTGCAGGTAAAATTGACGGGCTTATTCTGACTGCTCCGGCCGGTTACCTGCCCACGCGCAGGATTTTGGCCCTCGACCATCACTTCCAGAACTTGCCCTAAATGCTTGGCATAATTAATCCGTTGAATCTCACGCTGCCTATCAAGCAGAACTTGAAGCCGAGTTGACTTCTCTGATTCTGAAATGGAATCAATCATTGTCAGTGCAGGCGTATTCGGGCGCGACGAATACTTGAATCCGAAGACGCAATCGTACTCGACTTCCGCCAGAAGATCCATGGTCTGAATGAAATCGTCCCCAGTCTCGCCCGGGAAACCCACAATAATGTCCGTTGATAGTGAGATTTGCCGCCGGGCGCCCTTGATCCAGCTGATCCGCTCCAGGTACCACTCCGGGGTGTACTCGCGCGCCATCATCTTCAGCACCCGCGCCGATCCCGATTGGACTGGCAGATGCACGTGATCGCAAAGCGTGGGGATCGCGTCGATCGCGTCCACAATGTCGCGCGTAAAATCTCGCGGATGGCTGGTCGTGAACCGAACTCGCCGGATTCCCCCAACCTCGCCGACCGCTGCAAGCAGTTCCGCGAAACTGCGCTTCCCTTCCGGATCGCGGTAGCTGTTCACATTCTGGCCCAGCAACTGAATCTCTGTGTAGCCCTGGTCGGCGATCCGGCGCGCCTCGTCCAAAACCGAATCCGATCCACGGCTCCGCTCCTTGCCCCGCGTGTAAGGCACCACGCAGTAGGAGCAGAATTTGTCGCAGCCCTCAATAATGGTGATATATCCGCGAAACTGATTCTTGCGGGCGGTGAACTCGGTTTCGAAGGTCTCGTCCGTCTGCCGGTCGTCGAGCCCAGTGATCCGGTTTTCCCCGGCCTCCAGCCTGGTCAGCATCTCGGGCAGCTTGCGATAGGAGGCGGATCCTGAGACAAGCGACACATACGGTGCCCGCTCAAAAATCTTCTCGCCTTCCTGCTGTGCCACGCATCCCAGCACGCCAAAGCGCTTGCCCGCCTTGTGAAGCTTTTTATAGTCGTTCAGTCGGTTAAAGACCTTTTGCTCGGCTTTGTCGCGGATGGAGCAGGTGTTGTAGAGGATCAGCCCGGCGTCTTCCTCGTTCTCAACCTGCCGATAGCCCCCGTGCTGCAATGTGCCAATCACCTTTTCGGAGTCATGGGCATTCATCTGGCAGCCGAAGGTCTCAAGGTAGAAGGTTTTCTCGGTTGCCATAACAATCTTGAGTATACCGCCACAAGTGCGAATCAAGCGATTCACGCGTCGAGCTTACCCACCGCACGAGCCGCAGCAGGTGAGGTGGCGCTACTTCTTGATCCAGATCTCCACGCGCCGGTTCTTGTACCGGCCGTCTTCCGTGTCATTGGCTGCAACCGGAAGTCTGGACCCGTATGCCCGGACGATGGCCGGCTTAAGGCCCCTTTCAACCAGTTCGGCTTCAACCGCCTTCGCCCGGGTCAGCGACTGAGACTGGGTGACCGCAGCACCGCCAACGTTATCGGAGAATCCGAAGAGCATCACATTCTCTCCGGAATCCTTCAGGTCCGCGATCAGGGAGACAACCCGGTCCAGATCGATTTTGCCTTTGTTATCCAGAGTTGTTTGCCCCGCTTGAAAGCGAAAATCGAGAGAAAGTCGGTAGGCATCCCTTGTCAGCTGCTTGTATTCTTGCGGAGCGTCTTCTGGCGCGGTCTGCGATAGTTGCCCCACATTCTGGGTAACAAAACCACTGTCACCAACCACGTCCTGGCCGCGTTTCGAAATTGCAAATTCAATAAACATCCGCGAGTATTTGTTGACCGGATTTGACGGCGTATAAAGATACAGCCTTCTCGACAGCAGATAGTCTTCGGTGGAAACAGTCAGCCGGGTAGGCAGCAGCGGGACCGTCCCCTTGTCTGACACAGCAATGCCTTTTGAGCTGAGAATGTAGGGGAGACCAATAAACCCAATGCCATTCGGATCGGATGCAACCGCCTCGGATAGAGCCTTGCTATCCTCAATCCTCTGCGCACCCTGGGCCAGGGGCTTGCCCGCGAGCACCAGGGTCTTGAAGGTATCGTATGTTCCCGAGTCGTCGTTTCGCGCGTAGATCTTGATCGCCCCATGATAAGTGCTGACCTTCGACCAGTCGGAGATTTCACCGGAAAAAATACTCCTGACCTGTTCTTTATCAAGTTTGTCCACTAGGTTGGATGGGCTGACGATGACAGCGATTCCGTCAAGACCCAGCACATGTTCACTTGTGGGTGAAAGCATATCGCCCAGGGGGGAAAGTTGGGTCGCTTCGTCGGGCTTGATCTTCCGCGAAGCCATCCCGATATCGCAAGTTTTTGCCGCCAACGCCGTAAATGCGGTAGCGGAACCATGGGCAGCAATCGTTATAAACGAGGGCGAGTTGTCGCCGGGCAGTACACCCTTGACGAATCTCTCCTCCGGCTTTGTTCCCGGATGAATCTCGACGTTTGTCGCTCCCTGTTCCTGCAGGAACGCAACCGCTAACGCAGGTCCAAGCTCGTCTCCAATCGTGTTCGATCCTGCCAGGCGCAGTATCGTCTTTTCAGGATCAACTCCTCCCGCGATCTTTGCGGCATGCAGTCTGTACCAGACTCCGAAACTCGCAACGCCCAGGAGAACCAGAACCAAGATACCCACCATCAACGGAATACGCGAAGTTCGCTTCTCCTCAGGGAGATCATCGTCCGGAGAATCGGAAAAAGGCTCGGATGGTATCGCGGATGCGGGAAAAGTGGTCGCCCCGGCGGGATCCTCTGAGCGCTCTTTAACCAGCGGACGCCCGCACTGGGGGCAAACGAATGGTTCCTCATCAGGAATCGGGATGAGTTCCCCGCGTTGTGCATCCTCGCAATTTTTGTTAACGCAGTTTCCCCACCGAATGGCCATTTGTTGCCTTTCCACCCAATTTATACGTTACATATAAACGCAGCGCACTTCATACCAACCGGGAGCTTGCATCTCTGTGAGCGCACGCCGGGCAACGCGGCTTCCGGATGCCGGAGCCGAAAAGAATCGAGATGATTCGAGTACGCCGCTTTTGGTAGTCACAGTTTAAACGGCTACTCCGTGTGCAATTCATCAACTTGGCGTAAAAATGCCACCGTGCAGTAAGAGGTTATGGCTCAATGGCCTCCACACCTCGAAAAATTCAGCCATGCGGGATTTAAACCAATTTAGTCGACGGTGTGAAAACTGTCCATTGCTGGACATTCGAATCTCGAAAGCGAACAGATACCCTCTTTCGATTCTCGGATTCCTCAATGTTTCCAGATATTTAGCTTCTTCTCAGCTTGGCAATCGACGTGCATCTCTCTATCCAGGATTGCCTGCCTCAGCGATCCTTCCCCATCAATCCATCCGCGGAAACAAGGGAGCGCCATGCAGACTCTGTTTCAGGATATCCGCTACGGTACCCGGCAACTCATCAAATTGCCGGGATTCACACTGACCGCCGTACTCTCCCTGGCCCTCGGCATCGGCGCCACAACGGCTGTATTCAGCGTGGTCTACGGGTTCCTGATCGACCCGTATCCTTATAAGGGTGCCGATCGCATGGCGCATCTGCGCCTCGACACCGGCAAGGGCCAGCCCAACGGAATGGGCCTGACCGCAGGCCAGTGGCAAAAAATCCGTACTTCCCCCGTGGTCGACGACGCATTCCTCGCCGATGAATGGAACCTCACCGTCACCGGCGCCGATCTGCCTGAAGACGTGCAAGCCGACTACTTCAGTTCAAATACCTTTGAATACTTTGGCGTCCCGGCGGCGCTCGGCCGTGGATTGCAGCCTTCGGATGCGGTCGACGGCCAGGACCCGCAGCCCGTGGTAGTGCTCAGTTACAAATTCTGGCAGCGCCATTATGGCTCTGACCGCAGCGTGCTGGGTAAAACCATGCAGTTGGTCCACCAGAACTACACCATCGTCGGCGTTGCGGCTCCCCGGTTCACCTGGGATGATGCCGATGTATACCTTCCTAAAAAGATCACGCAGGACATCGTCCCCGCCTTTTATGTCGGTATTCGCCTCAAGCCTGGCGTCACCAAAGCCGCGGCTCAGTCGGTACTCGATCCGCTCATTCAGCAGTTCGCCAAGGAAACCCCAAAGCACTTCCCGACCGTCCCATTTCATCTCAAGCTTCGCGGCTTCAACGACGACTTTCTTGAAAACCTCGGCGGCATTCCCTACCTGCTCTTTGGCGCAGTTTCCATGTTGCTGCTCATCGGCTGCGGCAACGTATCGATCCTTCTCTTAGCTCGCGCCACCAGCCGCAATCACGAGTTCGCCGTTCGCTCCGCCATCGGCGCCAGCCGCGCCCGCATTGTCCGCCAACTGCTCACCGAGTCTCTGCTCATTTCGCTCACCGGTGCAGCCCTCGGCCTGCTCATCGCTTACCGGTCGCTCGATCTGATCGTCACCAACCTGCCCCAAAACTCCTTTCCGCATGAGGCAGCAATCACCATCAACCTTCCCGTATTGCTCTTCTGCATGGCCGTCGCTGTTGCCACCGGGATCATCTTCGGCCTCTGGCCCGCCATCCAGGTTTCCAAGCCCAACGTAAGCCAGATCATGCAGGCCGCCACACGCAAGGTTGCCGGTAGCGTCAGTGGGCGCAGATTCCACGGCACGCTGATCGCCGGTCAGCTCGCTCTCACCCTGCTTATGCTCACCACTGCGGGCGTCGCCATCGAAGGCTTCCTGCGCATGCTGCACATGAACCTCGGCTACGATCCGCATAACATCATGTCTGTCGGCATTCCCGTTCACGAGGGAACCTACAAGACCTGGGACGAGCGCAAAGCCTACTTTGAGCGGCTTCGATCTGCGGCCGCCGAGGTTCCCGGCGTCACCATGGCCGCCATCTCCACAAACGCAACCCCTCCCTCTAACGGAAGGCAGACACACTTTGAGATATCAGGACTGCCATCCGCCACCGAGCGACCGACGCGGCTGAACTTCGTGAGTCCTGAGTATTTTCCGGTATTGCGAATTTCAATGGCGCAAGGACGCATTTGGGATCAGACCGAGAATCACAATGCGGCCCCGGTCGTAGTCATCAACCAATCGTTTGCCAAACGCTATTTCCCAAATGGCGACGCAATCGGGCACTCCATTAAACTCCCCGAAGTGTACGACGCACCCCCATTCAACCTGGCCGCACCCAGCGCAAAAGGAAACCTGCTCATCGTAGGAATCATCCAGGACAAGCTTGATGACGGACTGGCGAATCCCATTCTGCCTGAGGCCTTTGTCCCCTACACCCTTGGCATGCGCATGGGCACGCAAATACTGGTCCGTTCCGAAGTATCTCCGCTGACTCTCCTACACGCCGTAAGCGCCAAAGTAAATTCCATCGACCACGATCAGCAAACCAACAGCGGCACACAAGATCTGGAGCACTGGATTCAGGATCAGCCGGAATGGGCTCGCGGACGCATGCTTACCTGGCTGTTCGGCGCATTTGCCGCATTGGCACTGGCCATGTCCGCGGTCGGCCTTTACAGCGTCGTCTCCTATTCCGTTGTGCAGCGTACCAATGAATTCGGCATCCGCATGGCCCTCGGAGCGCAGCGCACCCATGTCCTTGCCATCGTCTTCCGCTCCACAGTTGCAAGCGTCGGCAGCGGCGTCGTGGCAGGAATAGTGCTCACTCTCGCCCTCAGCAAGGTCATGTCCCAGTGGGCCACCGAGAGCGCCAGTTCATTCAATCCCCTCGTAATCATCGGCGCTACACTCGTCCTCGCATCCGTCGCGGCATTAGCCTGCGCGCTTCCAGCACGTCGCGCAGCCGGAGTCGATCCCATGAAAGCAATCCGCTACGAATAGCTTTGCGCGGCCCGCGCGAAACGCAAAAACTCACCGCAACCCGGTGTGCAGGTAGGCCAGCAGCGCCGCCATCTGCTCGTCGTCGAAGCGCCCGGCAAACCCCGGCATCAATCCCCTGCCGACAAGCACATTCTGCCGCACCGCCGCATCCGTTGCCGGAATGCCACTCGGCAGCGTCTTCTGATCGAACAAGCCATGCAGGTCCGGAGGGACCTTCTTCAGCGCCAGGTCGTTCTCCTCGTGGCAATGCGCGCACCGCACTTGGTAAAGGTGCTTCCCTTCCGCTTCCTGCGCGGTCAATTGCGGCGCTGAATGGCAGCCAGCCAGCACGATGCCTAAACTGGCCGCCATCCCAATCCAAATTGCAAACCATCCGTCTGCCCGCGGCGGCAATTGCAAGGTCCTACGCCTTCTTCGCAAACTGCCCGCTCACATAATCCCAGTTCAACACCTGGAAGAAAGCCTTCACATACTCAGCGCGCACATTCTTGTATTTCAGATAGTACGCATGTTCCCACACATCCACGCCCAGCACCGGATTCAATCCCGCACTGATCGTCGCGTCCTGATTCGGCGTCGTCTGGATCGCAACCGACCCATCCGGCAGCTTCACGAGCCATGCCCAACCACTGCCAAACATACCCATCGCAGCCGCAGTCAGCTTCTCCTGAAATCCGGACAGCGAGCCAAACTTTGCGTCGATCGCCTTGGCCAACTCGCCCGTCGGCGCCGCTCCGCCTTTGCCCAGCGTCGGCCACCAGAACGAGTGGTTAAAATGCCCACCACCATTGTTCCGCACCGCATTCATTGCGGTCGGCGGTATCGTTCCCAGGCTCTTCAGCAAATCCTCAACCGACTTCCCCGCCAGTTCCGGGTGCGCAGCCACCGCCGCATTCAGATTGTTCACATAAGCCTGGTGATGCTTGTCGTGATGCAGGTGCATTGTTTCCGCATCGAAATAAGGCTCCAGCGCGTCGTAACCATAAGGCAAAGCCGGCAGCGTAAATGGTCCGGTTGGCGCAGGTGCGGCGGGCGCTTGCCCGTTCGGAGAGCCCTCGGCACGCGCGGTTTCAGCAAGGAAAGCAGCGCCGGCGACGGCGCCCATCTGCAGCAATGCGGTTCTGCGGTCAATTGAAAGCATGGGATTAGGTTCCTCCAGTTGTTTTTGTGGGTTGGGAAGCCCGCGAGAGTGCGCTTCGCAGGGATAAGGATTGCAAAACCAGTCTGATCGGATGAAGCGGCGAGGTCAAGAGCACGGCTCCCGCAAAACGGGACGACCTCGATTCTCAGCTTTAAACTTGAGCCTTCGGGAACGTATGCTGAATTCATGCAGCTCCCGTCACTCAAACAGATTCAGGAAGCTCAATCCGTCGTCTATCGCCACATGCCGGCCACGCCACAATATACGTGGCCGCTCATCAACCAGCGTCTTTCCGACGGCCAAAAGCCTGGCGTCGAGGCCTGGATCAAGCATGAAAACCACAGCCCCGTCGGCGCATTCAAGTTGCGTGGCGCATTGGTCTATGGGTACTGGCTCAAGGCGACACATCCCAGCCTGACCGGTATCGTCGCCGCAACCCGCGGAAATCATGGCCAGGGCGTCGGCATGGCCGCGCGCCTGCTTGGCCTGAAGGCGGTCATCGTCGTCCCCCACGGCAACAGCAAAGAGAAAAACCTGGCCATGGTGGCCCAGGGCGTCGAACTGGTCGAACACGGCCATGACTTTCAGGAGTCGCTGGAGTTTGCCCGCACCCTTGCAGACCAGCGTGGCTTTGTCATGGTCGACTCCTTCCACGAACGCCTGGTCATGGGCACCGCCACCTATGCGCTCGAGTTCTTTCAGTCCGCGCCACCGCTCGACATCGTCTACGTCCCCATCGGTCTCGGCTCTTCCATCTGCGGCGTTTCAGCAGCGCGCAATGCTCTTGGCCTCTCCACAGAAATCGTCGGCGTCGTTGCCGAGGACTCCCCCTCCTACGCCCTGAGTTTCGCACAACACAAAGTCGTCGAAGCTCCCTCGCTCACTGCCATCGCCGACGGACTTGCCTGTCGCAAGCCCAACACGCTCGCCATGGAAGTCATCTGGGAAAATGTCACCCGCATCGTTAAGGTCTCCGACGCCGCCATCGGCGTCGCCATGCGCGCTTTCTATGAGGACACTCACAATCTCGCCGAAGGCGCCGGTGCTGCAGGCCTCGCAGGGGCCATCGAAGAGAAACACAAGCTCAACGGCAAACGCATCGGAATCGTTCTCACCGGTGGCAACGTCGACCGGGAAATGTACCAGCACGTACTCTCAGCACCAGAACGGATCGAGGTCGAAGCGTGACCGGAAACGAAAACCTGACCCCGATGGCCCACGCCGCCCAGAACCGCTGCTTCGGGTGCGGCCAGGCCAACCCCATCGGTCTGCACCTCGAATTCCTGCTCGCCGAGGATCAATCAGTCGTCTGTCATGCCATCGTGCCCGACACCTTTGAAGGCCCGGTCGGGTATGTCCACGGTGGCATCATCGCCACCCTGCTCGATGAAACCATGAGCAAATCCGTCCGCGCCCGTGGCATCACAGCCATGACCCGCAATATGGAGGTCGACTACCTGCGTCCGGTTCCTTCCAACGCCGCTATTCGTCTCGAAGGCCGCCTCGTCCGCAGCGAAGGCCGAAAACACTGGACCGAAGCCAAAATTCTGAACTCCAAAGGAACCACGCTCGCCACCAGCAAGGCGCTCTTCATTCAAATGCTTCCTTGATCGCCGTGACACCCGTACGATTTTTCCATCGCCCTACTTCAGCCCCGCGAGCCAGAGAACGATTGTGCCCTCGAGAAAAATCCGGTGATCCGACCAGGGATGGTCGGTCGCGACATGAATCGTATTCACCTTGTCGCCGCCGTCCGCGTGGATCGCTGCCACCAGCGCATCCGCATCGGGCCCTAATCCATCATCTGCAGTCAGCACCAGCAAGGTCGTCCCTGTTAGCCCGCGAGCCGCACCGGCAAAGCTGAAGGCCTTCGCGTTGGCAATCACCTCATCCGCCATGCTTTCCGGAGTCACACCCGCGAGGGTCTCCATGTTATCCGCCATCTCGGCTACCACCTTATCGCGCGGAGCCATCCCCATGTGTCCCATGTCCGCCGCGCTGATCAGTGCAGCGCCAAGCAACGCATGATCGTGCGAAGCCGTCAGCGCAGTCACCCACCCGCCCATGCTGTGTCCCGCAATGGCAATCCGCTTGGTGTCAACCCCCAGGCGCGCAGCATTCAGCGGGTCCCGCAGATATGCCAAAACCGCGTCCGCATCCTCGAGGTTCTGCGCAAAGCGATACACCCCTGGACTCCCCCACGACCCACGGTAGTTGAACGTCACCGCATTCCATCCCGCCCGTCGCACCGCCTGCGCCAGGTCCAGATTCTTTTCATTGCCCGGCAGCCCGTGGCAGATCACCAGCGTCGGGTGCGGACCAGCCCCGGCAGGCGAGTAAACCAGTCCGTTAATCAGCACGCCATGGCTGGGAATGTGCAGCACAGCCATCGCTGCGGGATGAGCGTGATCGACCGGCGGGTCGGTATAAATCGCAGCGGGAACGGATTGTCCCGCCGCCGATATTGCAGAAAAAGCAAAAAACGCGAGGAACAAGGAACGCATGGGAGATACTCCTTAGGATCGAGTGCTGCTTTCAAAATCCTAACCCAGCGTCCCATTGCAGAGGGTCTAGTGGGGCAGCCAAAAGGCCGCCCCACCATCTCCTAGTGAATCATGTTGATGGTTTCCTGGGTAATCGTGTCGAATGTGGTCACTGCTTTGGAGCTTGCCTCAAAGGCGCGCTGCGCGATGATCAGGTTGGAAAACTCCGAGGAAATGTTCACGTTCGATTCCTCCAGCGCTCCATCTGTCACCGTTCCCAAGCCCGCGGCGCCGGATGTGCCGACAGTCGCGGTCCCGCTGGCCAGGGTAGCCGCGTACTCGCTGTTGCCTATGTCCTCTAATCCCTGCATGTTCGACACATTGGCGAGTGCCAGTTGCCCTACGTTTTGCTGCTGTCCGTTTGAGTAGGTCGCCGTGACCGTGCCGTTCGAACCGACTGTGAAGCTCTGATACGTGCCACTGCTATAGCCGTTCTGCGTGGTCGAAGCGACTGCGGAGGGAGTGTCCACCTGGCTGATGGTCGGCGCCCCGCTCGAGCCCAGAATATTCCAGGTCATGTTCATCGTCGATGCGCCATCCGAGAGTCCGGAAAACGAGATGCCGCTCACATCGGCCGCCGGACTCACCAGGTTTCCGTTCACATCGAATGTCAGCGTCCCGTTCGCGTTGGCGGAGGCGATCGGATCCTGGATCACAGAACCAGTCGTTGACACGTTGGCGCCGTTAATCGACAACTGGCCGCCCGCCGTGGAAGTTACCTGCACGTTTTGAATGCCCGCGGTCCCCAGCGCGGTATTCAATGCTGCAGCGTAAGCCGCTACAGTCACAGGCTGTGGGTTCATCGTGGAAATATCCGGCAACGCGATCGTCGCCGTTGCCCCGCTCGCAGTCTCCCCAGTTATCGCCAGATTCGTCCCGGGATCGACTGCTCCCACCGACCCTCCACTCGCCCCAAAGTTGTAATTGGTCATCGAACTGGCCATTGTCTGGCCCACAGTTCCGGCGACAGCCAGTGCCGGGGTACCCGTGGGCACAGCCACAGTCAACACGCCCCCGCTCAAGCTTGCCTCCGACCCTGTCCCACCCGCGGCCAAGGTGGCTGCATTGATCTGACCCTGTAGCAAGGTTAGCGACTCCCCTGCAGCGGGAACCGTCACAGTTGTGCCTCCAATCGAAAGAGTCGTGCCAGCGCTTACTACTGTGGCTAATGCTCCATTGCTTGAACTGAAGTCAAAGGTGCTGATCGTGTTCGTCCCGGAAGTGGAAGTTGTCGGCGTCACAGTGTCGGAAACCGTCGACGCGGTTGCCGGAGCTGCGGAAAGGCTGTCCGGCAGCGAAACGCTGTACGACCAATCGTTGGTCCCGGTCTTGGTATAAGTCACCGTCGCCTCATAGCTCTTTCCCATTGAGTCGTAGACCTCGACCTGCCCGGGGACGCTTGTGCCCACCGCGGCCGCCGAGTCCAGGGTCGCCGTCATCCCAAATGTCGTCGTAGCTGAAGGCGCTTCCACCTGCCCCACCGGAATATTAATTGGAGTCAGCGCGGCGGTGGCGTTGACCACCCCCTTGACTGCCGGATAGCCCATCACATTCAAACCGTCCGACGAGATCAGATTGCCGTTTGCGGCCAGCGAGAAGTCCCCGGCGCGCGTCAGGACGTTGCTCGCCCCATCGTTCAACACAAAAAAGCCATTGCCGTTCAACTCCATGTCAGTGGAGTTGCCGGTCGTGTCGCTTGATCCCTGGGTAAAACTCGTTTCGTTCGATGCCACCTGTACGCCCTCACCCAGTTGGATCGCGTCGCCTGAGCCGCTCGATCCCAGTTGCTGAGAGAAGAGGTTGGAGAAGTTGGTCGTCTGCGTTTTGAATCCCGTGGTGTTCATGTTGGACAGATCGTTTGCGATGGTATTGAGCGCGGTCGAGTCCGCGTTCAGGCCGGAAAGCGGAATGTAGAAACTTGCCATGGTTATTCTCCTCTACGTGTCATCGAAGGTTGGCGCCGGCCTTCAAGGCCTGCGTGTGAACAGGATTCATTTGTTCCCGGGCAGCCTGGCCGCGATCGATTGCTTCCGGGACCGGCCATCAAGAGCGTGAGCTACAGTTTTTGCTGCGGAATTAACTTCCGGTACCGCGAGATTTCCCGGTGCATGACGCAGTCGCGCGGCAAAAGTCGCTGCTGGATCCGATCCGGACGCGCCTGCTCCCAGCGGCTGCCCGCCAGCCATCGCGCTCGCCTTCGCGCGTGCCGCCCCTTGAATCTGCGAAAGTGTGTTCTGAGCCGTCAGGCCCTGCACTCCAGGAGCCGCCCCGCTCGATTGCCCAGAGGCGGAACTGGATGTTCCGGTCCCACCCCCGGCACTACCCAGCGCCGTGGTCAGGTTCTGGTTAATATCGATCAGTTGCTCCAGGCTGTTTACCTGCACCAGTTGATTGATATACTCGTTCGGATCCTGGTTGGCGGTCGGGTCCTGGTTCTGCATCTCGGTCACAAGCAACGTCAGAAAGTCGTTGGCCGAGATCGTCGAAGATTGGTCGCTTGTTCCAGTTGTTCCAGTTGATCCGCTTGATCCGGTTGTCCCGGTGCTTCCCGCCGTCGTTCCCGATGCGGATTGCGCGCCTGCCGGGCTGGCCAAGGCCGCCGTTTTTCCAGTCACAGCCGCTCCTGCCGCCATGTGGTGATTCCAAAATCCTGCTGCCGCTGCCATCTTTCCTCCTGCTCTTTTCCCTGTTTCACGCCATCAGCGAAATCCGGCCACCCGATGCGGAGGTCGCAGTTGCTGTCCCCGGTTCGGTGTTTTGCGCTCCGATTGAGGTGGCGGAAGACCCCGCAATCCCTGAATCGGCACCCGAGTGCCGGTTTGGAGCCGACCCACCACCGGCCCCTTGTCCGTTCCCCTGGCTCTGCTGCTGGCCAGATTCCTGACCCGCTCTCTCCTGCATCCCCTGTCCAGGCGACCCAGCGTCCGCGGACTCATGCGCCCTGCTCTGGGAGGCGGCTACGGTAATCGTCTCTACCGCCGAATGGTGTTCGTTCACATAGGCATTCAATCCCTCCAGGTGTCCGCCCATCACCTGCGCCGCCTCGGCCGAAGCAGGAACCAGGGATGCGTGGATCGACCCGCCGCTCACATCCGCACGCACGGAGACCCATCCCAGGCGCGGATCGTCAAAACCAGCTTCTGCTTGCTGCGCGCCTGCGCGCACCCAGGTCACGCGATTCGCCCCCTCCGCATCCAGTGCTGTGAATGCCTCGCCCGCTCCTGCCTTACTATGGCTCGCCGCGGTCGCACCAGTCGTCTCATTCGAGGGAATCGCCGGGGGCACTACTCCAGTCGCGTTCGCCCCGGATGGAAGAAATGCGTCCGTCCCCGGATTGCTTGAGCTGGCGTGGGTCTGAATTGCCCGGCTGTTGCCCTCGGTCTTGCCCGCTTTTCCGCGATGGGCCTGCACAACCGCATCGACGGCCACAGCAGGACTCTCGCCGGTGAGGTTGCCAGGAATCGAAGATGAATCAGCGGATTGGGTTCCAGTGCCCGCGACCGGACTGTCTGAAGCGGAGCCTGGATCCCTGTCTTTTGTCGTTGCATTTAGCTTGTCTTCCAGGTTCCGGCTGCTCGCTTGCGTCGCGCTCCAGCTCCCTTGCACCGCCCGCACCGTGTCAGGCACTGACGAATCGGCGGAGATTTTGCCCGTTCCAATCGAAGTTTCCAACGGCGTCCCGGATGGAACTGTCGGTGTCTCTAAAACCGGCTTCAAACTGCTCGCCGCAACCGCTCCTGGTTGGGGAAAAACTGGATCCTGGTGCCGTCCAGAGGTTGCGGCCAGGTGGCCGCCCGCGTGCCCGGTGGCCGCGACCCCAGCGTTCAACACTTCGCCATCTCCCTGCCTCCGGGGAAGCGAATTCTCCGTGCCGCCTGAATCTCCTCGCGCTTTCAAGTCTTCGCTCGGCGCTTCCTGCCCCGAAACGTTGACCACCGTAGCCGGCTCGGTTTGCCCCTCGCTCACAGTTGGTTGGGACTTATTCTCCAGCTGAGTTGCTGCAAACGCATTCTTGTCACGCCCCGAGTTCTCCAAGTGTGGTGTCGCATAGGCCGAGACTTGCTGAACTGGCTGGCTCGCATTCAGGGTCGATTCGAGCTGAGCCATCTGCGGCAGGGACGCCACAGCTTCCCCAAGTGCCGGTGAACTCGTTTTCTTGCGAGGCGAGCCTTCGGAGTCGCTCGTTCCGTATTCTTTTGAGCTCCCAATCCCTCTGCCGCCGGCTGCCATGACCGATTTCTGCGGGGAGAACCTCTCAGCGGCGATCCGTGGCCCGCTCATGGGTCGTTCCTCAGTTCCGACCTGACCTGCCAACATCTGGCTCGGTTTCACCTGCCCCGAAGGAATCGTGACCGGGAGGATTCCCTGCGAACTCGCCCGTCCGGAAGTGAACGGCTTAGCTCCTTCGTTTTCTGTCGGGCTTTCCTGCCCCTGCGTCGTGCCGGAATCCAGACATTCGTCAAGAGTGGATTCCTGGGCATCCCGTTCAGGCGCTCCAACACCCAGAGAAGTCAAAACCGTTTGCCAGGCTTTGTTTGCGGAGACCGGATTGCCGGCCGAAGCTGTCCCGATGCTCGGTCCACCCGCTAGGTCCTTGCCCCACGCAGGCCTTTGGCTAACGGAAGAAATCTGGAGCAGGTCCTTCGGCATGATTTCGATTCCAGCTGCAACGGTCATGCACTGGGTTGGAGCAGACACCATGCCAAAGACGGGAAAAATATCTTAGAACATTGTCAGGAATGGGAAGGTCAATTTCGCTTCAGGAAGACTTTCCTTCTACTACTAAAAATCTCCTCAAGTTTTCACGCCTGCGCGCGAGGCCCCGTCAGCCTTGGCCCTCTCATCCTACTCTTCCACGCGCCCCAGCTGGCCTCGCGCCCGCTGTAGCCGGGAACTGTACAAGTCATCGAGCGACTGCTGATCCCGACGTCCCGCATCGATGGCCTCCGCGGATTCCGCATCGGCGATCAGCGTCTCGGCCTGCTTTCGAGCCACGCGCATGGTCTGAAACTCCTGCCGCCGAGCAGCCACGTCGAACGCTTTGGCCTCGATTCGCGGCGCCAGCACGGCGCTGATCCGTGCTGCCGTGCGTGACTCCTCCAAACCCGACAACCGGTCCGGGAGTTCCCCGCTTCGAGCGCTCGCATCCAGCAGCAGCCGGCCCCGGCGGTCTCTGTTTTCTGTCGCCTTCAATGCGTCTTCCAGCCGATTAAGCTCTCCCAGCGAGGACTCGAGCGCCAACCGGCTCTGTTCCTCCTGCAAATCGCGGATACGGAGAAGACGGCGTAGCGCGCGTGAGACCGCCATTAGCTTAGATCTCCCTTGCCAGGCTCGAGAGCCGGCGCAGGCAATCGGCAAAACGCACGTGCTCGTGCGCGTCCTGGTTCATGAAGGCGCGCATCGCTCCCCGCGCGCGCAATGCGCGATCCAGATCAGGATCCGAACCAGGCTTGTAGGCCCCGATGCGCACCAGGTCTTCCGAGCGGGCATAGACCGCCATCAACCGTCGCAGCAATCCAGCCTCTTCGCGATGGGTGGGCGTCGTCACAGCCGGCATCAGCCTGCTGATCGAATCCAGCACTTGAACCGGCGGGTACCAGCCCTCGGACGCCAGCGCGCGCGACAGCATAATATGCCCATCGAGCAGCGATCGTACCGCATCCACCAGCGGATCCTGCTGGTCATCGCCCTCCATCAACACCGTGTAAAAGGCGGTGATTGAACCCACTCGAAATTGCCCGGAGCGCTCTACCAGCCGCGCCAGCCGGGTAAAGACCGAAGGCGTATACCCTTTTGCCGTGGGCGGTTCCCCTGCCGCGAGTCCGATTTCCCGAGCCGCCATCGCGAAACGCGTCAGCGAGTCGAGGACCAGCAACACATGCTTTCCCTGGGCCGCAAAATATTCCGCCAGCGTCGTCGCAGCCAGCGCCGCCCGCATGCGCATCAGCGGAGATTGATCCGAGGTCGAAACCACCACCACCGATCGCGCCCTGCCCTGAACACCCAGCGCATCCTCCAGAAACTCGCCCACTTCACGGCCGCGCTCCCCCACCAGGCCGACCACGGTCACATCGGCTTCCGTATTCCGCGTCATCATGCCAATCAGCGTGCTCTTGCCCACGCCCGACCCGCCGAAGATCCCCACCCGCTGACCGCGGCCCACCGTAAGCAACGCATCCAGTACCCGGATCCCGGTTCCCAGCGGCGTCCGAATCGGGACCCGGTCCAGCGGAGAACGCACCGCGCCATCCAGCAGCAGCGTTTGGGATACGGCTGGCGGAGCTCCCTCGTCAATCGGTTCCCCCAGGGCGTTCAACACCCTTCCCATCAGGGCTGAGCCCACTTCGATCTCCGGCCGCACCCCCATTGCCGATACCGGATCGCCAAATCGAATTCCCTCGGTGGTCTCCACCGGCATCGAAAGCACGTTTCCTCCGCGGAATCCGATCACTTCGGTCCGGTGCGGATGGCCGAACTGGTCCGTGACCTCGCAGCATTCCCCCACCGATGCCAGCGGACCCACCGACTCAATCGTCTGCCCCACCGACTCGATCACCTTGCCCTGCCAACGCCAAGGCTGGCCGCGGTCAAGGCGCGCAAAGTACCGTGTGAGCAGCGGAGTCATGAGCAAACCTCCGCCCCGGCCGCCTGTTTGTCCGCCGCGTCGCTCTCTTCGCCAGCTCCCCTGCGTGCGCCGAGGGCGCGGTCAAAGAAGCCCCGCTCAATCTCGCCCAGTTGCGCCCGGATTCCCAGGTCCACCGAACCAAGCTCGGTCTCGATCACACAGTCGCCCAGCCTCATCCCTTCTCCTGGCGAAACCTGTGGCTTTACCCGCAGATTGGGCAACACGGCCAGCGTCTCCTTCCAAAGGGCAAGGTCGCCGGCAGGCACGCGCACCCGCACCTCGGTCGATCCCGAAAGCTGGCCCAGGGCGACACGCACCGCCCCGGTCAGAAGCAGCGGATCCATCTGCGCCTCGCGCCGCAGAATGCGAGCGGCCACCGCAAGCGCCAACTCCACCACCTCGCGCTCCACACGGTGCAGATACCTGTCGCGCTCTTCGGCAAAAGCCTCAATCAATTCAATCCCCTGGCGTGTGCGCCGCTCATTCGCCGCCGTAACGGATTCAGATTGCGCCTCGCGTTCCGCCTGCCCGCCTTCGGCCCGGCCCTTTTCCCGGCCGGCCTCGAATGATCGCCGCGTCTCTTCGCTGATTCTGCGATCAAACTCGGCCCGCAATCCAACCTCGACGGCCCCTGTTCCGCACACTGCGGCTGCGTCCGCCTGCGGTGCGGCTGGCTCACCCCAACCCTCCCAGACCGTTTCGGCAGGCGCGTTCGGGTCGTCGAGATACTGGAACGCCTCGATGCGGAACGCCTCCCCGTTTTCCACCGCCGCTACGGTCTGCTGCACGGAATCTCCTTTTCAGATGACAGCTTATAGATGACAGTCAAAGCCCGGGAGCCAGGATCTTCAGGTAGCCAGCCAATCGCAGTCTGCGGGCTGTTGTTCTTTACTGCCATCTGTAATCTGTCATCTGTAACCTGCACTTCAAGCCAACATTTCATCCCCGGTCTCAAGCTTCAGAATCACTTTCCCCTCGGCCTCAAGCCGCCGGGCCAGGTTCAGGATCTCCTGTTGCGCCTGCGCTACTTCGCGCGAGCGCACCGGTCCAAGAACTTCCATGTCTTCCTTCAGCATCTCCACCGCCCGCGAACTCATCGCCTTGAATATCTGAGCGCGCAGTTCGTCGTTCGAGCCGCGCAGCGCCATCGCCAACTGGCGCTTGTCCACCCCGGAGACGATCTCCCGGATGGTTGCCGGAGGAACCGTGACCAGGTCTTCGAACGTGAACATCAGGTTCCGGATGCTCAATGCGAGCTCCGGCTGACCCTCCTCTATGGTTTCAAGAATCTTCTTTGATTCCTCCGCATTGAGCCGGTTCAACAAATCGGCGACGGCCTTGAACCCCGAGTAGCTCTTGCGTGCCGTGTCTCCAACATTTTCCAGGCGCCGGTGCAGAATGTGAGCCACCTTCTGCGCCATTTCCGGCGAAAACTGCCGCATCTCGGCCAGCCGCTGGATCGAGACCACCTTGTGCCCTTCGCTCAGGTTGTCCAGAACCATCGCCGCCCGTTTTGGGTCAAGATGAGCAAGCACCAGCGCGATTGTCTGCGGATGTTCCGAGTCCAGCAGCTTTCCCAACTGCACCGGATCCGTGCGCTGCAGTTTGGCCAGATTGCCCTGGGACTGTTCCTGCGACCGCCGCACCAGCATCAGCAAATCGTCCGCTCGCTCCTTGCCGAATGTCTCTACCAGCAGTCGGCTTGCATAGTCGATACCCCCATGGAGCACAAAACCCTGCGACGCGAGCAATTCCCAGAATTCCTCCAGGACATCGGAAGAGAGTTCCGGCGTAACCCCCTTCAAGTCAGCCAGTTCTTCGGTTAACCTCTGCACATCCGCCTCGGGAAGGGCGCGCAGAATCTCTTTGGCCAGTTCTTCGCCCACTGCAACCAGCAGAATTGCCGCTTTGCGCAATCCAGCCAGATTCTCCGACTTCCGGCGCCGCGTTCCTCCGTTTTCTGTCCCCTGATCGGCCAACGTTTTCTTCCTTCCACAGCTCCCCGCATCCTTCCGTCAGCGGGCTAATCGGAGTGAATCCAGCTTTGCAACAGTCGTGAGCTTTGTGCCGGCTCGCGCTTCAGGTGCCCGCTTACCTGATCGAAAATCTCCTGCACCCGGACCCGTTCGGGGTCGAGTTCGGCTGGCTCAGCCGAATTCAAAATGTGGTCGGCCGCAGCTCCCTTTGGCCCCGGCAGCTCTTTCGCCGCCGCATTGGCAGCTACTGCGGAGTCAGCTCGCGCGCCTCGCAGCGCCGGACGAACCGCGAAGGCCACAACGATCAGCAGCCCGATCAGGAGTGCCGCGTACTTCACCAGCACCGGCGAACCTTCCGCCGTGGCCATTATCTGCCCGGGCAGCGATGTCGGCTGTGCGGCACGGTTGTCATCGAACGCCAGATCTTCGACCGTTAACATATCGCCCCGGGCAGCATCGAAGCCAACCGACGCCTGGGCCAGCGCGGTCAGGTTACGCAGTTCATCGGCCGACCGCGGTTTCCACACGGCAGCCTTGCCATGCGCCGCAACTTCAGCCATCCGATCGTTGACCACGATGGCCGCCGTCATCCGCCGCACCCGCCCCGGACTCTCCAAAACGTGCCGCACCGTTTTGGAAGCCCCATAAGTTCCGGATTCCGATTTCGCCGTCTGCGGCTGTGTGCTCTGTTGCGGATAGACTGGCAGCGCCTGCGCGTTTGGAGCGTTCGAAGCGGTCCCTGGAACCCCGGCAGCTATCTGCTGAGCGCCGGCGGTCTGCTCCGTTCGCTGCATAGAAAGTGTCACCGTCTGGTCCGGATCGTAGTTCTCGTCGGTTTCTTCGGTCGCTGCCGCGTCGTACTCCAGGTTTACGGCGGCGCGCACGTTGCCTGCGCCCGTCACCGGCTCGAGCGTCGCAACCAGTTTTTGCTCCAGCGCCTGTTCCGCGCCCAGTTCCATCGCTTCGGCGGTCTTCGGTCCCAGCGGCAGGTTCCCGGCTGCGTCCACCAGAACCACGTGATCCGGCGTCAATCCGTCGACAGCCGAAGCCACCAGGTTGCGAATGGCATCCGGCTCGCCGTCCGCCAGCGACCGCCGGCGGAGTTTGATGACCACGGAAGCCTTTGCCGGGCGCTCCTGTTCGTGAAACAGCGAGTCGTGAGCCAGAACCAGGTGAACCCGTGCCGATTCAATATCGGACAACGAGCCCACCGTGTGCTCAAGTTCGCCTTCGAGAGCCCGCTGAAAATTCACCTGCTCGTCGAATTCCGACCCCACCCAGTTCGGCTTGTCGAATATCTCGAATCCCAGGCGCCCGCTCTTGATGGTCCCTTTCGCAGCGGTCGCCAGGCGCGCCTTGTCCAATTGCGCCGCCGGAACTCGAATCCCGCTCCCGTCCGCAGTCGGTTCAAACGCGATCTGTGCCTGGGTCAGAACCTGCCCCACCTGCCGCGCATCCTCTGGCTCGAGACCGGCATAGAGCGTCCGCCAATCCGGGCGCAGTCCGTACCAAACCAGGCCGCCAATCAGAGCTGCGATCAGAATTACCGCCACAGCAGCCCAGCCGCGCTGCGCTGGTCTCATACCCGCCCAGCGAACCTGGGCCAGCGTCCACAACGCCCCCACCCGGTCAATCAACTGGGGTGCTCCGGGCGGTACCGGCACGCTCTTTTCCATCTGTGTTCCGGTTGCCATGGTTCAGCTATCCCCTGAAAATTAGAATTCTGAACTTAAAACTGCATCCCAATCACCGATTGATAGGCCTGGACCGCCTTGTTACGCACCGCCAGCGCCATTTCAAACGCCATGCTCGCCTTTTCTGTGGCGATCATCGCCGTGTGGACATCCACCCCGGTTCCGCTCATCAGTCCGGAGACCTTTTCATGCGCTTCGCTCTCCAGTTTTCCCACCTGGCCCACCGCGTCTGTAAACAGGTCGGAAAATGGGGCGGGACCGGCGCCCTGGCCAGCGGACGGCACATGGGCCTTGAATGCCGGATTCGCGCCGGCTACTGTGGATACTGCGGAAACAACTGAATCGATAGCGTTCATTCGTCCTCCCTGTTAACCTTTGGCAATCTCGAGAGCCGAGGTAATCATGCCCTTTTCGGCCTGCACAGCAGAACCATTCAATCCATACGCACGCGTTGCCCCCATCAGGTCCACCATCTCTGTGAGTGGATTAATGTCCGGATATGAGACATATCCATCCGGCCCGGCGTCAGGGTGTCCGGGATCGTAGCGCTTGAGCGGTGGCCCAGGATCAGCGACCACTGCAGCAATATGAACTCCCGGCATGCCGCCCCCGGAAGAACTCCCATTCAGCAGGGACGAACCGGGAAGAGCGTTCGCAAAACCTCCCGTATTCCCCGAAAGAGGGTTTCCGGCAGCCCCGGCCAATGAATCCAGAAACCCTGGATTTTCCTGGTTGGCAGCAAACACCACGTGCTGGCGACGGTAAGGGCCGCCACCATCCGCCGTCCGCGTTGTCTCGGCATTGGCCATGTTGGCCGCTACCACCTCGGCCCTCATCCGCTCCGCCTGCATCGCACCGCCCGAGGTTTCCATCATCCCGAACATATTCATCGCTGTTCTCCCGTAAAATCAGTTACTTGCCGTCGGCGTGGATGGCGTCCATGACGCGCTGATTCTCCACGTGGAGCAGGGCCACTCCGGTCTTGAACTTCAGCTGCGCTTCGGCCAGGTTCAGGCTCTCGCGGTCAAGCGAGACATCGTTGCCGTCCGGTCGCGCGATCAGCCCGTCGGTAGGCTCCACTCGCACCTGCGTCGCGGCCGTTCCCTGATCCACACCCACCATCGCTCCCCGCATCTCCGCTTCGAAGTCCATCCCCAGTGCCTTGTAGCCTGGGGTGTCGATGTTCGCCATGTTCGCTTCGGCCAGCTTGGCCTGGCTGGTTGCCAGATCAAGGTAGCGGCCCACCTGGTCACTCAGTCGTGTTTCCACCTGCATTCCCATCGATGCTCCCATTGCGGTTTCTTCTTAACCAGATACCCGCGACCCTAGTTCACGCTGAATCCGAAATCAATATCCTGGGCCATCAGCACGGATTCCTCGCCAGCCAGAATCGCCGCCCGTTCCAGAACATGCTCCAGTTCTCGAACGTTGCCCGGCCAGGAATGCGCGGCAAGTTTTGCATTCGCTCCCGGATCCACCCGCTTCACCGGCGCTTCGCGGCCCATCTTCTCCATGAAGTGAGCCACCAGCAGAGGAAGATCCTCGGTATGATCCGCGAGCGCCGGGGTGCGGATCAGGAAAACCGCCAACCGGTAGTAGAGGTCGGAGCGGAAGGCGCCCGATTGGGTCTGTTCAGCCAGAGCCTGGTGTGTAGCCGCCACAATGCGAACGTCTACCTTCACCGTTTCGTTATCTCCCACCCGCTGCAGTTCTCCGCACTCCACAAAGCGCAGCAGCTTGGCCTGTAGAGCGAGCGGCATTTCGCCAATCTCATCCAGGAAGAGAGTACCTCCGTCGGCCGCCTCAATTCTTCCCACACGCCCCTGAACCGCACCGGTGAACGCACCTCGGGTATGGCCAAACAACTCAGCTTCCAGTAACGCTTCAGGAATTGCCGCGCAATTAATGGCAACAAAGGGTTTACGACTCCGTGAAGACAGCCGGTGCAGACCTTCAGCCACCAATTCCTTGCCCGATCCTGTCGGGCCTTCAATCAGCACCGGTGTTGTGCGTGGGGCCACCAGGCGAATGCGGCGGCTCACCTCGAGCATGCACGGAGCGTTCCCAATCAGCTCCGGCAACCGGTCCACCGGCTGTGACTCAGTCCTCCGGATCAGCACCGGTGCCGTTGGGACCAGCGGGAGAGCCGAGAGAACCGGAGAAGCTTCCGGAACCGAGGAGGTCGTCCGGTGGTCGGCTGCATTCAATTCGACGGCCGGGGGGACTCTTTCCAGCGCCGGCGCCGCGTTCCATGCCGCCGTGTCGGTCTCCTGGCTCCTCCGCAAGGCGTACAACAGCTCCTGACGATAGGGACCGCGCGGGCTCTCCTGCACCGGGAAACTGCCCGTTGTCAGCAGGTCGACCTGCGGAAAGGCACTACGCAGGTCCTTGAGCAATTCGCCTGTATCGAGATCGGGCAGCCATGAATCGACGATGATCGCGTCCGGGGTATTTGTTTCGGCACAGGCCCAAACCTGGGCGCCACCTTCCGCCTCGGACACCTGCCAGCGGAGGCCGTTCAGGATCGAAGAGAGCCGCTGGCGGAAACTACGATCCGAGCTGGCCACGAGAGCAGTGCGGGGGCGAATCCTGTTTGCCGGGCTAACGACTGGAGCATGAACAAGTTGCATAGATTTTCTCCTCAGGTTCGATCGGGTTCGACAGAGCTAGTTCAATGCGACGGCAGGGACGGCCGCGGACACCATTGCAGGAATTCCGGACGGAAGCGGCTGTGCGGCAGGAAGCATGTCTGCATCCATGGGAATGACATAACCCTTGCCGCGCACCGTCCGTATCAATTCCCCAGGCGGCGGGTCCTGAAGCTTCCGGCGAAGGTAGTTGATATACACATCCACAATGTTGGTGGTCTGTGCCGGCTCCAGGTTCCAGACCGTATCCAGCAATTGCACACGGGAGACGCAATGTCCGCGGTTGAGCATCAGGTGTTCCAGAAGCGCGAACTCCTTGTTGGTGAGTGAAATCTCGCGGAGCCCACGCCGCGCCGTATGATCCAGCCGGTCGAGCTCGAGATCCCCGGCGCGCAGTTTCAGCCGGATCTCCCGTTTGCGCCTGAGAAGTGCGCGGCAACGGGCCCGCAACTCATGCAAGCTGAAGGGCTTGATCATCATGTCGTCGGCTCCCAGGTCGAGACACCTGACGCGCGTGTCCAACTCCTGACGGGCCGTCAGCACCATGATTGGCAGCTCGGAGCTCAGCCTGCGGACTTCCTCCAAAACCTGCTCGCCATCCTTCACCGGCATGTTCAAATCCAGGATCGACAGGTCCGGCATCTCCTCGCGGAACGCCTCTACCGCCGCTCCCCCGTCGTACACCAGACGGACCAGATGGCCGTCCGCCTCCAGGCCACGGCTTAAAAACAATCCCAGAGCCTTGTCGTCTTCGGCGATCAATAACCTCATGGCAGCCTCTCCATCCCCAGCGCCCGATTCCCGGAACGCCCGCTCGCTAAAAACCCTTCGTCAGGGCTGGCCGTTGGTATTTGCTAACCATTGGCACTCCTTCACCTTCACTTGGGACGAGGAGAAACTCAAGCTTCTAAATGAGCATTTGCGATAGGCGGGACCAAAGCGGAATCGGCGCGGGAAGGCATTCCCGAAAAGGAAGGGCTAACGCTGCCGAGTGACAGCGATCACAGTAATTCAGAACGGTTGAATAGGTCGAGGAGAGGACCCCTGCCCGCCTCGCCCCTGCACTGACATAAACCCTGTGTTTACAGGTCTACCTCGGCATCGCAACCCCGTTCGCACGGCGCGAAGCTGCCTTGTCCGCGTACATCGCGGCATCGGCACGCTCGATGACCTTGATCATTGGTTCGCCCTTCATATACGCGGCAAGGCCAATCGATGCGTTCACCTTTAGAGTCTTCAAACCATTGGTTCCATGGATCTTATAGTTTCCACAGACCCATTCCCGCAGACGCTCGGTCTGCGATTTCGCCGTCTCCCGGTCGCAATCCAGCAGAACCAGAAACTCGTCACCGCCCCAGCGCGCAATCACGTCGGTCGTACGCGAGGCGGATTTGAGCTCGCCAGCGAACTGCTTCAGCAGCTCGTCTCCCACCGGGTGGCCATGTTCGTCATTCACTTGTTTGAACCCGTCAATGTCCACAATCGCGATGCAATGGGGCGTACCTTCCGCAATCCGGCGCGCAATCTGGCGTTCCGCGAAAACCCGGCTTCGGACCCCCGTCAGCGGATCATGAGACGACTTCGTCTCCGCTTCTTCCAGTTTGGTCTGATACACCGATACTTCGGCGCGGAGATGTTCGATGGCAGCCTTGCCATCCGCGGCCATTCGATCGACGGATGTTTTCAGGTCAGCAGCGCTCCGCTCAATGGAAGCACGGATCTCCGTCAGATCATCCAGGCTCGCGATCCGCTTGAGCTGTGCCGTAACGTCGCTGATCTGCCCCTTGCACCGCTGATCGCGCTCCCCCACCGATTCCGCGGTACGCGCCAGCACAATCAGAAGTCCCTTAACTTCTTCGGTCCGGTCATGGTAGTGACGCGCGGCCTTCTTGCCCCAATCCTCCAGCTTCTGCCGGACGTCCCGCTCCGTCTCCTGAACCGTCTCGCAACTCATTGACGGGGAAAGCCGATCGCCCGATTTGCTGAGGCCCTGCTTGAGTTCCTCTCCCAGAGCTGGGCATACCTCCACGCCACAATCGCCCATCTCGGACAAAGCGGAGCGATAGGCGGCAATCGTCGCGGGAAGGATTTCAGATTCGTCCGGATGATCCTGCACTTCGGAACCGGGCGACGCAGCTTCCAGATACTTTTTGAGCGAAATCATCGGACCTCGAGGGATCCACCTGCCCGCAACACTTCTTGTTTGCAGATAGACTCCAAACCATCTATCGGCATATCGCGCAATTCTCTTCAACGGGGTCGCTCGCTCTTTCCAACTTCAAAATCCCGTTCCCCAACCCCCTGCGAACAAAAAACGAAAATTACAAAAAAACTTCTGGCGCAATTCGCTTTTTATTCGCTATAATGCGCCCATGGCTGTTACCCGCAGACAGAAAGAAGTGATCGACTTCCTCGGGTCCTTCGTGGCACGCAACGGGTATTCCCCGTCGTTTGAAGAGATTGCCCGAGGGATGGGGCTCAAGAGCCTGGCAACCGTCCACAAGCACATTACCAATCTTGAGAAGAAAGGACTGCTCGATCGCGTCCATAACCGCAGCCGTTCCATCGACGTCCTGCCGCCCGGAGCACGTACCCGCTCCAGCGACCGTCTTCCGCTCGCCGGCCAGATTGCCGCCGGACTCCCCGTGGAGACATCCGAAATCCCTGACAGCATTTCACTGCACGATGTCGTCGGCAATCGCGATGTCTTTGCCCTCGAGGTGCGGGGTGACTCCATGCGCGATGAGCACATCATCAGCGGTGATTATGTTCTTGTTGAGCGAACCCAGACCGCCCGCCAGGGCGAAATTGTGGTGGCGCTGGTTCATGGCGCCGAAACCACTTTGAAGCGTTTTTATTCGGAAGGAAGCGTCGTTCGGCTGCAGCCCGCGAACATGGAGATGGAGCCCATCTACGTTCCAGCCGCCCAGGTATCAATTCAGGGCCGGGTGCTGGGTGTCCTGCGCAAATACCGTTAAACAATTGTCGGAGGCCGTCCGCGAAATTCCAGAATTTCCCCGGGATCCGGACGGGCTTGAGCCCGAGTTCAAACATTGTTTCGTTGTGTTTCAGCTTCTTTCTTGTGGCTCACTGCCTTGAGTCTTCCCGCCAGAATCTTTGACCTAAGTCCATCAGTTTGAGCAGGATCAGCCTTGATTCTCACTCTGATCCGAATTTTCCTGCCAGCCCGGCAGCCATGCTTCTTTCCGCTGCGGTCCGGGTGAAGCGACCGATTGTCTGTGTTAAAGCCCCTGTTTCTGAGCCACTTTCCGCGCGGTGTTTTCGATCCACAGCAGATCCAAATCAAGGCGGTGATTGTTTCCTAAGTTGCCATTCTGGCGTGCGGGACAACAACGCCCGCGCGGCTGAGCGTGCAGTTCCCACCCGGATCGCAACGGTAATGAACGTGACCCGAGTAGTCATCCCATGAGCTGCTTGCGCCCACGGAGGTGCCAACGGAGAAGCTCTTTCCCTCGTGCGTTTCGACCAAACCGGTCGTTGCATCGTAGTCGGCAACGGTTGCGTCCCCTTCAATCATAAAAACCGGGGGCGCCACCGGAACTTCAGCCAACGCAACTTCGGTAGAAGAAACTGGTTCTTTGCTGGGCGCCGCGGCTGCAACCGCACTTGGCTGAGACTTCATTGCCGGAGATGATGGAGCTTCTAATGCCTTGAAAATAAACGTCTTTTGTACTGAATTCATAGGGCGAGCCGCGGACGCTTTTCGGCTTCCACTGGTCTCGGCGGCGACGGGCGCATGGGGGGTCGCTGGCATTTCAGCGGCCTCCAACGCCGGCTGGCTCTGGAGCATCGGAACCTGTGCGACGATTGTCTTTAGCGGGCCATTCATTCCAGCCACACTGGCACTGGCTTGCGCCAGGTTACTTGTGGCAACCGCGCTATTGTTTGAATACACCACGGCAACTGCGGTACCTGAGAGAATCCCGAGAGACGCACCGATCGCAGCATAGATCAATGCCAGCCCGACTGCCGCCTCATGACCGGCATGGATGCTTCTGAATCCCCGCTTTGCCGGACCTTCGAAGTACTGCTGGTAAGAGTTTGCTGACATTGGATCCTCCTCAGACGTGCCCCAGATTCGCCCTTTGTGGCGTACCTGGATTGAACAGTTTCGGTGATTTATCTGCAATCCAACGAACGTGTCACACTCAAAGGTAACCAATCGTATGAGTACCACTTCTGAATGTATTGGTTTATAAACATAGCTCTATATTGCTGATTCTACAATTGTAATAGGCCTATCCACTCTCCTCCCTTTCCCTCGCCATTTCCATGAGCGGGCTAAGCCATGCCGCACCTTCAAACGCAACATTCCATGAAAGTTGTATCAGCCTTCCTTTGGCAGGACGGTCGCGAAAATCAGCCTCGCCTCGAAGTCCCTTGAAACCAGGGAATTACGTACGCTTTTTCCACAAAAAGGAACGGCCCGGCGGTTATGCCGGGCCGTTCTATTGAAAATCTTCGAACCACTTTAATGGCTTACGCCAGAAGACGTTTCACCTTTTCTTCGATCACGTCCTGAGGCACATACCCCACCACCTGGTCGGCCACCTTGCCGCCCTTGAAGAAGAGCAGTGCTGGAATTCCGCGAATCCCGTACCGCGAGGGTGTCGCGCCATTCTCATCCACGTTCACCTTGATCACCTTCAGTCGGCCCGCATAGGCTGTAGCAATGCCATCTACGATTGGCGCAATCGCCCTGCAGGGTCCGCACCACACGGCCCAGAAATCCACCAAAACTGGCTGCTCGCTTTGCAGCACTTCCGTTTCAAACGTCGCATCGCTAACTTCCAAAACTCCCAAACCCGCCATGATCCTCCTTACGGCACCTGCACTGTAATCCAGTGTACTGGCATTCGCGCCTCTATAGGATGCTGAACGCGCCGCGAAAGTCGCAAACTGCTCCTGAACTGCCAACAGGGAGACTGATTCGGCATGGAACCGAAAACGGGCCATGCAGGCGAATACTAATCCCGGCTTTCCGTGCCGCGAAAGATCCGCGCACAATGAAGAAGCGCCCGGATCCAGTAAGGATCACGGGCGCTAGAGCAGCCCTCCCCCAGAACTGCCCACGCTGCGAATTTAGGTGTTTCCGGAGTTAATAGCAAGAAATCTTAGGTAATCCGCGTGGTAATCACCAATGGGGGATTATTCAGAACGATACTGCAGTCCCACCAACCATTTACAAATTGACAACCTTTTCATTGCCTAACCTCACCGTCAAGCTGGCATCGGTCCCCACCCATCGCTGGCGCCGTTTGGCAAAAAGCGGCTGAGGAGCAATTCCGGCTCAGCAGTTCCCTCAAGTTCCTGGCGGATAGCCGCCGACGCACGGTCCAGGTCCCCTTCGTTCGCCACGATCACCAAAACCGCGGGGCCTGCACCGCTCAGAGCCGCACCCAAAATGCCATGGGTTCCGGCCAGCGGCAACAACCGAGGCAGCAACGGGCAAATCGAAGCGCGGTACGGCTGGTGGATTCGGTCCTGCATTGCAATTCGAAGCAAGTCCCCGCGCCCTTGTGCAAATGCAAGTCCCAGCAGAGAGACTGATTGGATGTTGGCTACCGCATCCCCTCTGGAATAACTGGCGGGGAGCAGAGCCCTTGCCTTTACAGTGGGCAGCGATTCAGACGGAAGCACAACAATCACCCGCCACTCTGCCGGAGGCGCTACTCGGGCCACATGCACGGCCCCGCCTTCGCAGGCGGCCGTCACAAACCCTCCCAGCCAGCATGCCGCAGCATTGTCCGGGTGCCCTTCCAGCGCGCATGCCTCTTCCAGAATGCGCTGCGATGTCCACCCAAGTCCTCCAAAATGAACGGCAAGCGCGATCGCCGCCAGCCGTCCCGCGGCTGACGAGCCGCAGCCCATCCCCAGCGGAATGCCATTCTGCATCCGGATGGACAACGGAACGACCGGGCGCCCGTATCGCTGCAGAAGCCGTTTGTAAACTCCCAGAATCAGATTGTCATCAATTTTCCCGCAGCGCTCCCGGTCGCGGCCCGAGGCAGTAATCGCAAACTCCGGCGCCGCCTCAGCCTCAATTTCGAGGTGGAAGTCCAGCGCCACAGCGACCGCATCAAAACCCGGTCCAAGATTCGCGGAAGTAGCAGGAAGGCGCAGCCGAAAAACTTCACCTCTTGCCTTCAATTCTTCGTTCATCCCACTGTGCCCTTTAAAGTTGCGAGCACTGCGGAAGGCGTGGCTTCCACCGCCTGAGCGTTCCGCCGCAATCCGTCAATTTCCTGTTCCCTGCCCGCCTTCTCTTCGTCCCTCAGCAGCGTTCCCCTGTGGAACTCAATCGTGTAATCGGCATCCTTCAGGGTGTGCCCGGTCAGCAGCAGAACCACCGTTTCGCCGGTTTGGATCGAGCCCCGCTCCTGTAACTTCTTCAGCCCCGCCAATGTCACGGCGGAAGCCGGTTCGCATCCAAGCCCCTCCGCTCCCAGCTCCGCCTTCGCAATCGCGATCTCAGCCTCGGTCACATCCAGGCACCAGCCGCCCGTGTCATGGATGATCCGCGCCGCCTTTCGCCACGATGCAGGGTTGCCGATGCGAATCGCCGTGGCCCGCGTATGTGCCTCAACCGGCTCCATTTCCGCGCCATTGCTCTGGGCAAAGCTCCGCACTAACGGATTCGCGCCTTCCGCCTGCACCACCGAGATGCGTGGAACCCTTGCCACCAGTCCCAGCTCCTTCATCTCCCGGAAGCCCTTTCCCAACGCCGAGCTATTAGCCAGGTTCCCGCCCGGCACAATCAGGTGGTCCGGCACATTCCAGTCAAATGCCTCGGCAATCTCAAAGGCCGGCGTCTTTTGCCCCTCCAGACGGTAAGGATTAACCGAATTCAGCAGGTAGATGTGCGCCTCTTTCACTACTTGAATCAACAACTTGAGGCAGCCATCGAAGTCCGTCTTCACCTGGCAGGTCACCGCCCCATAATCCATGGCTTGCGCCAGCTTGCCCCACGCAATCTTTCCCTCCGGAATCAGAACCAGCGCCCGCAGCCCCGCCCGTGCAGCATAGGCAGCCATGGCCGCGGACGTGTTCCCCGTCGACGCGCAGGCCACCCACTCAAACCCGCGTTCCTTGGCTATGCTCATCGCCGTCGTCATTCCCGTGTCTTTGAAAGACCCGGTGGGATTCATCCCCTGGTGCTTGGCGAATAGCTGGTCGATTCCCAATGCCTTCGCGGTTCGCTCCAGATGGTAAAGCGGAGTGTTCCCCTCCTGCAGCGTCACCGCGGTCCCAAAGCTGTTCAGAATCGGGAGCATCTCCCGGAATCGCCAAACCCCCGAGCGGTCCAAAGCCTCAGTCGAGCTGCGGCGCTCCCGCCACAACCACTTCAACGCGCCGGCATTGGGCCGGTCGTTGCCTCCGCGCTGGCTCCAGCCCGGATACTCCACTTCAAAAAGATCGCCGCAAAGGGCGCATCGGAAATCCGGCTTGCCCTCGCCGCGCGGAACCCGGGTCCCGCAACCGAAACAGCGTAACTGGTGCAAATTGTCGTTCATGCCTGCCCTTAGCCTATCAGCGAATGCCGGTTTTTGCTGTGGATGGAGCTCAACCTGCGAACGGCCCCGGCATCAGAAGCCCAGCAGCACCGGCTCCCTCTCCAGCTCGATCCCGAATCGGCCCTCAACCGCCTCCGAAATCCGCCCCGCCAGTGCCAGAATCTCCGCCGCCGTAGCCCCTCCCCGATTGATCAGCGCCAGCGTATGCCGCGTTGAAATCCCGGCAGCCCCCAGCGCAAACCCCTTCCTAAAGCCAGCCTGCTCAATCAGCCACGCCGCCGGCACTTTCACCAGCTCCGGGTCGCCCGCTCCGGCCGCAAAAGTCGGCGGCTCCTGACCGCTAGCCTCGGCAATCCTCTGCACCGCCCCCGCATCCACCACCGGATTCTTGAAGAAGCTCCCCGCGCTCCGGCAGTCTGGATCTCCATCCACCAACAGCATCCCCTTCGATTGCCGCACTCTCCGCACGACCGCTGCCACCTCGGGCAACGTGGGGGCATTTCCCTTCAACTCCGTCTCAATCGCCCGTTGCAAGTCCGGATAACCAACCGTCGGAGCCCCGCCGGGTGTCAGGCGGTAATCCACCCGAGTCACAATAAACCTGCCCCGGTCCACCGTGTTAAACCGGCTCCGGCGATAGCCAAATCCGCACTCTGCCCTTGAAAGTGGCCCAATAGACATGTCCCGTAGGTCGATTGCATGCACTTGGCTAATGACAGACGCCACTTCTTGACCGTAAGCGCCCACATTCTGAACTGGGGTCCCGCCAACAGTTCCCGGAATCCCCGCCAGGCATTCAACGCCAGCGCACCCATCCTGCACGGTTCGTTCGACAAACGCGTCCCAATCAGTCCCAGCCCCCGCTCCATAAATCATCTGGCCGCTACCGTCCCGCGCCTTGGCCGATGCTATCCATCGATCTCCCAGCTTCAGCACCAGCCCATCAAATCCCCCGTCAGCCACCAGCAGGTTGCTCCCTCCACCCAGCACAAACAGCGGCAGTCCGCGCTCCCGCGCCCACCCTATCGCGTCCGCAATTTCTTTTTCGCTGCGCGCCTCCACAAACCAGCGCGCCGGCCCACCGATCCCGAAGGTCGTAAACGGCGCAAGCGGCTTGTTCTCTTGAATCAGCATCAGCTTCAACCCGCACGTCCGCTTTCGCGATAGAATAGTGACAGGCTTTTTCCCTGCCGGAGGCAACATGTATCCAGAACTGATGGTAATCCCCATGCGCGAGGAACTCGTCCGCGCTGGAATTTCTGAAACCCGTACCCCCGAGGATGTCGACGCGGCCCTCGCCCAGCCAGGCACGACCCTTTTGGTTGTGAATTCCATCTGCGGCTGTGCGGCCGGCAAAATGCGCCCCGGCGTCCGCCTCGCCCTTACCAACTCCCCAACGCAGCCCGATCACAAAATCACGGTCTTCGCCGGCCAGGATCGTGAAGCCACCGAGCGCGCCCGCAGCTATTTCGACGGCAATCCGCCCACATCTCCGGCCATCGCCATCCTCCGCGACGGAAAGCTCGTCTACCTGATGCAGCGCTACATCATCGAGCAGGCCACCGCGCCCCAGATCGCCGGCGAACTCGTCCGCGCCTTCGACGAATTCTGCGCCAAAACCACCGTCAACTAATCTTGTCAGACGCGCCTGATCGGCCCCGGGTATTGAGCAATCACCGGGTCAGCCGTCAAAAGAATGATCCCTTCGACCATTGCCTGAGCAATCAGAATGCGGTCGAAGGGATCTTTGTGTATGGGTGGAAGATTGCCGGCTCCCACGGCGTGTTTTCCAAGCACGGCCAGTTCCGCATAGCCATTTTCCAGCAGACCCTCCCAAACCGTGCCAGGACGAGCATGAAAGCTCGCCAACCCCTTGCCGTGTTTGATCGAGATCTCCCAGATGCTTGCCACACTGAATAGAAGCTCGTTCTCGGCGTCCGCAATCATGCTTGATGCCAATGCGGGAAGACGCGGAGAATCCTCACTTGCCCACAGCAGGAGATGAGTATCGAGAAGAAGCCTCATTCTTCGCTGCCGACAATCTTCTTTTCATCGCTGAACAACTTCTCAATCTCATCGGCCATCATCGTGTCAAAATCATCCGGAACAGTGATCTGCCCCTTTAAGAACCCCAATCGCCGGTGAGGTTTATCTTGCTGTGTCTCAAGCCGGAGGACCTGAACCTTAGGCTTTCCAGCCTTAGCAATAATGAAGGGTTCCCCCGCGACTGCCTCATCAACCAGCCTGGAAAGATGAGTCTTTGCTTCATGTATGTTAATGGTCCGCATCTTGCCTCCAGGTAAACTAAGTCCACTTAGTTTAGTTCGCTTCGGAATGGTTTGCAAACACGCGGCCCATCACGCGAAGAACGGCCTCCCAACCGGGAGGCCGTTTCGCGTTCCATCCAATTCCCAACCCCTAAGGCAGCTGCTGCACCTTGCTATGCTTCCGCGAATAAGAGAAATAGATCACCAAGCCCACAACCAGCCAGCTCAGCATAACAATCCATGTGATGCGTTCCAACTGGGTCATCAGATACCCGGCGGTCAAAATCCCGAGAATTGGTATGAGCGGCACCAGCGGAGTCTTGAAGGGCCTGGGCAGCTCAGGGCTCCGCACCCGCAGAATCCAGACGCCCGCGCACACAATCGTGAACGCCAGCAGCGTGCCAATATTTACCAGCTCAGCAAGCTTTCCGATTGGCAGAAATGCCGGCATGATGGCCGCAAACGATCCGAAGATAATCGTCGTGATCCAGGGAGTCCGAAACTTCGGGTGAATGGCCGAAAACGCCTTGGGCAACAGGCCGTCCCTTGACATCGAGTAAAAGACACGCGACTGTCCAAGCAGCATCACCAGCATCACCGTTGCCAGCCCAAACACCGCTCCAATCTTCACCAGCATCGAGCCCCAGCCCACCCCCGTCGCATCAATCGCCAGCGCAACCGGTGCGGAGACATTCAGCGTCTTGTAGCTCACCAGACCGGTCAGCACCAGCGACACCATGATGTAAAGAATGGTGCAGACCACCAGCGACCCAAGGATGCCGATCGGCATATCCTTCTGCGGGTTCTTCGCTTCCTGGGCCGCGGTCGACACTGCGTCAAACCCGATATACGCAAAAAAGATGGACGCAGCCGCTACCGGAATTCCACCCCAGCCAAAATTGCCGTGCCCGTCCGCGGGAGGAATAAATGGATGCCAGTTGGCGCTCGCCACATCCGGGTGATTGAACAGGAACATGCCGCCCACCACCAGAAAAACACCCACAATTACCAGCTTGATAATCACGATTGCCGAGTTGAAGTTCGCCGACTCCTTGATCCCGATCACCAGAATCGTCGTAATCACCAGCACAATCAGCACAGCAATCAGGTTGAACAACCCCGTCGCGTGCTCAAGGCCCACATCGCTCACCCCTGGCGGCAATGACATCTTATCGATCCAGATGTCGTGATACTTCACCAGCACGTTACCCGTAGTCGTGGTCAACTGCGGAGGAATCACGATGCCCAGTTGCTGCATGAGGCTGTTGAAGTACCCCGCCCAACCGGAAGCAACCGTCGAAGCGCCAAAGGCGTACTCCAGCGTCAGGTCCCAACCAATGATCCACGCCACCAGCTCGCCCAAAGTCGCATATCCATACGTATAAGCCGACCCCGCAATCGGAATAATCGAGGCAAACTCGGCATAGCAAATCCCGGCAAACGCGCACGTAATGCCCGCCAGCACAAAGCTCAGTGCCACGGCCGGCCCCGCGTGCAGAGCCGCCGCCTGGCCCGTCAGTGTAAAGATGCCGGCGCCAATCACCGCACCGATTCCAAGCGTAATCAGGTTCAGCGCGCTCAGCGAGCGTTTAAGGGTATGTTCGCCGGTTTCGCGAGACTCCTCGGTCAGCATCGACATCGGTTTAATGCGGAAGAGACTGGGCATGAGTAAGGGACTTCCTCCTGAGCGGTTGGTTTCAGTTTGAAGTTGCCGTGGCTTCAGCTTGGGGGCTCGAGCGCTTCGACCAGAGAAAATAAACCGGAATGCCCAGCAATACCAGCACCAGGCCCGGCCATGTGTACTGTGGCTTGTAACGCAATAATACGATACAAATCCACGTCGCCATAACGATATACAGCCCCGGCAGTACCGGGTAGCCCAGCGCCCTGTAAGGCCGCGCCGCGTCGGGCTGCTTGAATCGCAGCACAAACAGGCCAATGATCGTCAGAATATAAAACACCAGCACCGCAAAAATAATGTAGTCCAGCAGTTGCCCATACGAGCCCGAGACGCAAAGCACCGTCGCCCACACCGCCTGCACCATCAACCCCGCAACCGGCGTCTTATACTTCGGGCTCAGCTTGCCAACAGCCTTGAAAAACAGCCCATCCCGGCTCATCGCGTAGTAAACCCGTGCCCCGGCCAGCGTCAGCCCATTGGCGCACCCGAACGTCGAAACCAAAATCGCCGCCGCCATCAACTGCGCTCCGCCCGAATGGAAAATCTGCTGCAGCGCCGCCGTCGCTACCCGATCCTCAGCCGCGTATTTAATCCCCCGCGCCAGCACCGTCGCGCCGTTCGGATCGCCGTTCATCGGCAGCACCAGCAGGTAAGCCAGCGACGCCAGAAAGTACGCCGTCAGCACAAACCCCGTCCCCAGCACTAGCGACAGCGGAATATTCCGCTTCGGATTCTTCACTTCCCCCGCCGTAAACGTAATGTTGTTCCACGCATCCGACGAGAAAAGCGACCCCACCTGCACCACCGCCAGGATCACCGCCATATTCACCAGCACCATCGGCCCGCCCACGCCCACCTGCACCGGATGCAGATTGCTCCAACCTGCGTTCTTCCAGAACTCGCTCAGCCCCGCGCCAAAATTAGCATTCCAGGCCGTCGAGTTGATCCCCACCGTGAACCCCAGCACGATCAGCCCCGCCAGCGAAATCGACTTCGCCGAAGAAAACACATTCTGAATCAGCGACCCCAGCCGAACGCCGAAAATGTTCACCACCGCCAGAAAGAAAATGATGACAATCCCGGTCAAATTGGCCGTACTCACGCCAATGTCCATGTTCCCCAGCACCATCGGGCCAAACGGAATCGGCGGAACCTTCGCAATATGCCAAAGCCAGTGAGTCGTTGAAACCGCCGGAAAGAACACGCCAAGAAACTTCCCAAACGCCACGCAAACCGCCGCAATCGTCCCCGTCTGGATCACCACAAACAGCGTCCATCCATAAAGAAAGCCCCAAAGTGGCCCCAGCGACTCCCGCAGGTAGACATATTGCCCGCCCGCCTTCGGCATCATGGCCGCCAGTTCTCCATAGCTCAGCGCGCCAATCATGGTCAGGATTGCAGTAACCACCCAGGCGCCCAAATAAAGCGCCGGCGAGTCCGTCCCCCGCGCAATGTCCGCGTCCACAATAAAGATCCCCGACCCGATCATCGACCCAATAACCAGCGCCGTAGAACTGAACAAACCAAGAGTTGGCACCATCCGTGGAGATGAGTCTGGAACGGTCGCCTCGCGAACAGGGGTAATATTTGGGGTCGTCACGTAATCAAAGTTTTAACGGATTTGACCGCGGTTGTCTTCCTTTTTCTAAAAGTGTCTCATTTCAATACACTTCCGAGCTCTGGCCTTTCAATGGTGCCAACTCCCAAGAACCTTTCTCCGTCGTCCATGTGCGAAGCGGCACGACTTCACAGGCTGCTGAAAAACTCGTATGAACTCAAATGCAAGGCTCTGTAACCAGGGCACGGCTTGAGCCGGGCCGAAAAAGGCCAATAGAATGAGTCGGGTTTTAACCCCTGCGCCTTTAGTTTCTTGATATAGACAGAACCGAGAGTGCATTGAAGTCGCTCGCCGTCACGATTCTCAATCCGCTGATAGTGCAGTTGAAGAACTGTCCTAATCCATCCCTGCCGACCACGCGCACGCTCTTACCCTGAGTTGAGTGACCGCTCGCCACAGTCGGCCCCCGATCGACTCCCGGCAACCATGTTTTCACCGCAAGCCCTCAAGAACTCACCGCGACGAGGCGACAAACATGCCTGACAACCGCCATCAAAAAACTCGAATCTCACTCGCCACGTCAGACGACAGGCGGCAAATCTACGCGATGCGTCACGACGTCTACGCTCGGGAGTTGTCCCAGCACCCCACAAACATCGCGCACAGCCTTACCGACCCGCTCGATGAATTCAACCAGTACATCGTGGCGCATGTTGGCAATGAATTGGCAGGCTTCATCAGCATCACGCCTCCGGGTCTTTCCCGCTACTCAATCGACAAATACACTGCGCGGGACACCTTGCCAATTCACTTCGACGAGTCGCTCTATGAAGTGCGGCTCCTCACCATCGCTTCAGAATTTCGCAACCGCCGGCTCGCACCTCTCCTCATGTACGCGGCGTTTCGTTGGATCGAGGACAAGAACGGAAAGCAGATTGTCGCGATGGGCCGCACAGAGGTTCTAAGCATTTATCTCAAATGCGGC
>JBEKRU010000045.1:0-42538 GCA_049518435.1 Occallatibacter sp.
TCCGCGAATACACTGCTTCGCCGGAGTAGTATTGACGCCCTGAAATCTCCGTCCACGAACCCAGCTTTGCAAGCGGTGCAGCCGCATCATCGCCAAATTGAATCTTCCAGTCTGCACTAAGATCCGCCACTTGCTTTTCGGTTTCACCTGACGAATCCATCCTTGTTTTTTCAGCCTCCTTCGCTGCAGTGCTTAAATGATCTTCAATCACAAACACCTGCGATTCATACGGCGCAAGCATCAGCGGAATCCGTGCACCCTTGCTCCACGCCTTGGCCAGCAGAACCGCACCGCCATCCGGATTCCACGACTCAATCGCCGGCCGGTCCGTTCTGAATCGAACGCTTCCATCCACCGGCTCATTACTGGTGTTCGCTACAAAATAGACATCACTGTCCGCCAGTTTGCGATGAATGAATCCAACCCCCTCAACTTTGCCCTTCGCATCCAAATCGGGAACCACCGCACGATGAAGCGCTCCCGCAAGCTCACTCACCGAACTCACCAAGATCCCTTTATGATCACTGCTCTTGAAAAGCCTTTCGGACAATGACGCGATCTCCGCCGAATCACGCTGCTCCATCAGTCCCGGCCCCATTGTTGGCGTCTTTCCCAGAGCAATCACCTTCCCTGTCGACGCATAGCTCTCAATCTTTTTGTAAGTCGAAAGCGGTATCCGGTCCGTCGGCGGAATCACCAGCACCGGGTAAGGAATCGCCCCCAGCTTGTCGATGGTGGCCGCGTCAATGTAATCCACGTTGTAGCCCGCATCCAGAATCGTCCCCATCAGCGCAGGCGTAATCCGCTTTTTCATCTCGTCCGTGACCGCAACATGCCCCGGCGTGAAAGCCGCCTGCCCATCATCCTCCGGAAGCAGAATCGCAACATCGTTTGCCGGCTTGCCCTGCCGCAATAGCCAGCTCATTCGCTGCAGGTACTTCGTCACATCCGGCATCACCGCAAACCACGGATTGTGCGAATTGAATACCGCCGCCGCATACAGCGACCACCCCGGCTCACCCGCACCCGGCGGCGAATACGGATAACCATGCCCCACAATCTGATTCACACCCAGCAGAAACATGCGGTCCGCTTCCGCTTTCATATCCAGTGGCGTCGCCCGAAACGCCGGCGAGTGCAACCACGTCCACGTCTCTGCCGAAGTGACGTTGCGCCCATAAAGATGACTCGCCGAACTTGCCCATCGCGTAAACGAGAATGCGCGCCATTGTGGCCCTTCACCCTCCGGCAAATTCGGCACCGCCTCATCCGCCAGCGTCACCGCCGGCTCGCCATACGTCTGCGAACGAAATCTGCTTTGATGCGCCTCGGCAAACTGCGTAATCGGCCGAAGATAGTTCTCACGGATCAGATCGGATAGAGTCTCGCCCCAATCGTGGCGCACCGACTCAGCCTCGGCCGTGCCTCCCGCAAGCAACTCCGGGAGATGCGGAATCAAATCATACCCGCGCCTCTGCTCAAACTCCGCCGGCAACTCCGCAGTCCAATCGGACCCATACACCTCCAGCGAATCCGAGAACACCGAATACGGCGGCTTGTCTCCAAATGCATTCACCAGAGGCCTCGCAACATCCGTCAAATGCTCGTCGATTGCCGCGCGGGAGAAGTGGTCCAGCACATAACCCTCCGCTCCTGCCGCCGGCCTCTTCACCGTCTGCAGCGTATGGCTCGCAATGAAGAAGAGCGCCGTCTGCGTCCCCGCTCCCGATGCAATCGGTCCGCCTCTAAGGTCGATGCGTTTCGCTCTCGCAGCATCAAATGACTTCTCCGTTCCCGCAACCACAAACGCCGCAATGAACCGGTCGCCTTCAGCAAGCGCCGGTTGGATCACAGCACCCCCGCTAACCGGAACCGCCGCAACCTTCAGCTTTCCCGCAGCCAGCGCGAGCGTCGTCCTGGGTCCGCCATAAGGCCAGCCGCTGCCCAGCGTGATATCCACCCGCAGTCCCAGTGCCCGCGCCGTCTCATTCGCATAGCCCACATCGTCAAGAAATTCCGGCGACATGTATTGCAGGTTCTTGATGCCCGTCGCTTCGTCATCCAGCATCAGCGGATACACGGGCTGAATCTCCACGCCTCCAATGCCCGCGCCCGCCATTGTCTCCAGTTCCTTCTTCAACTCCGGCTTGGTCACCGCAGGTCCAAACCACCACCAACGCATCATCGGTCGCGCATCCGCCGGTGGATTCAAGAACCCCTCGCGCAAGTCCTGCGCCCTCCCATGCACGCAAGCCACCACGACAAGCATCAGCAGTCCGATGGCAGGTCTGATTGTCCTGGCTCTTTCCAACTCCACGTTTCTCTCTGCGCTATTCCTCATGCTCCTCTTCCTGCAAGCCTCAAGTCTGCGGCACCTTCATCACGTTTGTTGTCTTCGGCGGAATCGGTGTCGCCGGCAAATTGAACGTCGCCTCCGCATCTGGCTGCGCAGGGTTAAAGTCAGGCACATCTTTGGCCAGGTACTTGGCGACCGGAAGCTTCGCCGCTCGAATCCCATGCGTCACGCACCGTGCCAGTTCATACGCGCCATACTTGTTGAAATGCGTATCGTCGCTGATCGCTTCCGTCTGGTTCGGAAACGCATTCGCTGGATAATGCATGAACGCCTTCATCGACCCATCCGGCCCCATTGCCTCAAACAGTGTCTTGCTCATCGCATTCAAATCAATTAGCGCCACATGCTCTGCCGCGGCCACCTCGCGCACCGCATCAGGATAGCCAAGCAGAGAGTTGGTGATCTTGCCCTCCGCATCGAACGTCCGCCGGTTCATGCTCGTCACCAGCACCGGCGTCGCCCCTTTCGCGCGCGTCTTCGCAATTGCGTCCATCATCAGCGCTTTGTAAGCATCCAGAGAAACCGCATTCGGCTTCATGTCATTGTGGCCAAATTGCATGAACAAATAATCTCCAGGCTGAATCACCGACCATACCTTCGCAAACCGCTTCTCGCCCTCGAAGCTCTTGATCGTCTCTCCTGACTCGGCATGGTTAGCAATCACGACTCCAGGCCGAAAGAATCGTGGAAGCATCTGTCCCCATGCGGCCCACGGTTCCACATCCTGGTCCACCACTGTCGAATCGCCCGCTAAATAAATAGTCGTTTCCTTCACCGGCTCTATCCGGATCGAGCGAAAACTCGGATGCTCGCCATTGAACTCGAGCGTGAGCTTTGTATCCCAATCCAGATTTCCCACCTCGCGCGGCTTCAGCTTCACTTGATGTGACGCATCGCCACCAATCTCCGGCACACGCACATTCGTGTCGAAGCTCCGTGTCACGGATCCCTTCGCCTTCACCGCGACTTTCTCCAGCATCAGTCTGCGTGCTTCAGCCCACACTGTCGTCGTCGAGGCCTCGTCCGCCCCCAACGCCACCGTAACTCGATAACTCCCTTCCGGCAGACTCACGGAAAAGAAGAACGGTCCGTCACTTACGCAGGAGTTACCACTTACCTCGGGAGCCGTTCCCAAATCGAATCCCGCCGCGGTCGCGCTATAAGCAGAACCAGCCGTCAACTCCGCCGCGCCCGCCCCCGCCTTGCCGCACTCAAATTTCTGCGCGTGCGCCGCAAACACGCATCCAGCGAACAAACATGCAGCAATCCATCTCATAGCGCTCATCAATGTGTCGGCGTCGGATTGGTCGGATTGAATTTGCCTGCAAGTTCCGGCGTCGAGTGCACGTCGGATACGGACGCATTCTCCGCCTTCGCCACTTCCACTCCAAACACATAACTCGGCCCGAACATGTTACTCGTGAAAAACACCATCTTCTTGTCCGGAGAAAAATGCACATTCGGCTCCAGCCGGTAGTTATGGTGCGCCATGTTCACCAGGTGCTCTGAATGGAAGACTCCCGGCTGCCAAAAGTCAGGTTCGTTGATCGCACCCTCCATCACGTTCAACATCTGCGGATGAAACAACTCGATCCACTCCCCGTCGGGAGCCTTTGCCACCTGTCCCGGATCGCCGCCATCTCCCGTAAACAGTGTCTCTCCCAGTGTCAGGTTGAAGTGAATCGACCACTCGTTGCGCTGCATGTGATACGCCACGCGCTTGTGCGTTTGCAGGTTGTAACCCGCAAGAAAAAAGTCCTCGCCCTTGGGATACTGCCAGTCGTACCAGATCGTCTGTCCATCCAATCCCCAGAACTCGTGCCCTGCAATCTCCATTGCCATTGTCCGCTTGTGGATCAGCACGTTATGGGTTCCATCGGTATGAATCATCCAGATGCGGTCAACCTTTTGCCAAGGCCCCTCGTGGCAATACATCAGCAGCGTCGGATCAACTGGCGAAAACAGCATGTGCCCAATCCAGTCCGTCGAGTGCAGCAGCGGCGTCACCGTCCCTGTCTTCAAATCGATCGTGTACAGCACCACCGGAATGCGTGCCGCCAACCGCCGCTCCATCATTTCCCCTTTGCCTTCCGGCTGCACCAGGTTCCCCGCCTGGGCCGGTGCGGGCTTGCCGCCAGATGTGGGCGCAGGTGCCGGCCGGTTGCGCCCATACTCCTGGTCCGGCGGCGTCTCATTCTCGTCATACGTGCCCACGCCCAGCGTCTCGTCGGCATTGATTGTTGCGACACTGGCACGCGGAGGAAGCGCAACCAGTCTCGTCACCTCGCCGGTATACACATCCGCTTTGTAAATTGTGTTTTGCTTCGTCTCAGGATCTTGCTTTGTGAAGAAGACTGAGTTCGTCTTCCTCCCCACCACGATGGTGTGCACAGCAAACCTGAACCCAGCGCGCGGATCAGTGTCTGCATCGGCCGGCCGCGGTGGATTCGCCACCACCAGCCGCGTCTTCAGCGTCCCCAGATCCAGCGCATGAATCCCATCCGGCGCCGTGTACACCATCTGTTTTCCATCCGGCGTAAAAGGGTTCACGTTGAAGTAGAACCCAGAGGATCCCGCCTCATCCGTCAACCGGATCACACGATGCCCCGTGTCCTTGTCAACCCATGAAACCGGCAGGTTCTGGCCTATCGCGAACATTGGCAAAACAGCGGAAAACGCAGCGAGATACAGAATCCTTCGATGCATGGCGCTCAGTACACTCCTCGGCTAGGGGATCGAAGCGGTGATCCCGGCACAATCGGGGCGAGCAACGCCACAAACCACCGCGCACCAATTTATACATCTCTCGAAGTCAAACAAGCAACTAATTTTCTATTGAAAAATCTGAACCTTAAACGACCCTTAAGATTGGGACTTGAATGCCAATTTGTTCCAGTTCTACTCCGCGATTTTTGCGGATTGCGCTGCCAAAATCGCGACTTCCGCAACCTCCGAGTCGTGTTGCCGCTGTTTCTTGAGCATCGCCAGCACCCCCGCCACAAACCCCAGCGTATGCGCCATCCCCGCCTGCCATGGGGACTCGCAGCTCATCTGCGGCGCATGATCCGGAATCACCACCCCGTCAAAACCGTTCCGGTCCAGAATCGCCAGGATGCGCGCCATGTCCACGTCTCCCTCGTCGATAAATGTTTCCCGGTAATACGGCACCTTGCCCCGTACATTGCGCAGGTGGATGTAGGCAACCCTCCCTTGCCTGGTGTAGCGGTCCACCGCTTCGTAGATATCGCCCTCGGTCATCTCCGCCAGTGTCCCTACGCACATCTCAAGCGCGTTGTTCGCGCTCGGCGCTATATCAATGACTCTCTGATACATGCCCGGCTGATAAACCAACCGTGGCTGCCGCCGCATTGTTGGCATAGGCGGGTCATCCGGATGCAGTGCCAGCCGCACGCCGGCCGCTTCTGCCACCGGAATCATTTCGGCAAGAAAAGCTTCCAGTCTCCGCCACAGTTCCTCGTGCGTAATCGAATCCACATAGCCCGCTTCGGCGTGCGGATCGTACACCATATTCCACACCGATCCCTTGGGAATAGGAACCTCGTCAACCGGCCCATCCATTCCCACCGTCACCGCGCCTCCGCGTCCCCACGGTCCGGAGACCCGCCCGCACACTCCGGCAATGCTGAAGTTGTATCCCAGCACGGGAATGCCCGCCTCACCCATCCGCCGGATCGTTGTTTTGACATATTCCATCTGCTCCGCGCGCCTGGGTCCATCCAGCAGCACATCGTGCCATATCGCCGGATCCAGATTCTCAATCGCAGCCAGGTGCAGCCCAGCCTCTTCAATCTCCCGCCGGATCGCAACCATCTCCTCCACGGTCCACAGTTTCCCCGGCTCGCCAGCCAGCCCCCAAAGCTCATATTTGCTTCCTGTTGGCTGGTTGTTGCGCGGGTTCGCCGCGTTCTCGCGGAAGTAATCCACCAGGTGAATCACAACATCCGTGCATCCCGCCTGCCGCGCAAAGTCGTAATAGTCCCGCGTCAGCATATGCCGATAAAGTCCGAGTCCCAGTCTCACGTTTTGCAACCTCCGCCCAAATCTTCAGCGGCGCCCACGGCGTCTTTTTCGTGCCGCGCGGCCCGCGTTCAATGCGCCCTCCCCGATTCTATTACCCCCGCGAACAGGCCTCGCGCAACAACCAGAGCCAACTCTTTCTCTTGACAGTTCCCACCCCGCAAGAATAACTTCGCCTCGAAGCTTCAATTAGTAGCAAGTTCGAATTGAGGCTGATCTCGACGAAACCTCTCGCAGAAAACCACGCGCGCATCGATGAGTCTCCTCTCTATCCTGCCGCGTCTCAATGATCAAAGTACAAGGCGCGACATGGAGACAGAATGAAGCAGACCTCGACAGCGCGGCGGGACTTTCTCAAGCAGACTGGACTAATGGGTTCCGCCGCCATGATGGCCGCACTGCCCCAGGCCGCGATGGCCCTTGGCGCAAATTCCGGACACATCATCGAAGACGCAGTCGTGCCCCAGGCCGCAGAAGATGCGCCGAAAAATCACATAAAATTCGCCGTCTGCGGCATGAGCCATGACCACATCTACGGCATGATCGGCGCCATCCAGCGCGGCGGCGGCGAACTTGTCGCAACCTGGGTCGGCGAGCCCGATAAGCTCGCTCTCTTCACCAAGCGATTTCCCGCCGTCAAAGTCGTCAAAACCCAGGACGAAATCCTCAACGATCCATCCATTCAACTCGTCCTCAGTTCGCAAATCGCCAATGAACGCGCGCCCCTTGGCGTGCGCGCCATGAAGCATGGCAAGGATTTCCTCTCCGACAAGCCAGGCATCACCACGCTCGAACAACTTGCCGAGGTGCGCAAAACCATCGCCGAAACAGGACGCATCTACGGCATCATGTACAGCGAGCGCCTTGAGGTCAAAGCCGCCGTTTATGCAGGGGTACTCATTCAGCAGGGCGCCATCGGCAAGGTCATTCAGACCATCAACATTGCGCCACATCAAATCGTTCAGGGCCATGGAGACGCAGGCGGCGGCACCGGTCGCCCCGACTGGTTCTGGGTCCCCGAGCAGTACGGCGGCATTCTCTGCGACATCGGCTCACACCAGGTCGACCAGTTCCTCTTCTACACCGGATCGAAACACGCAGAAGTAGCCGAGTCGCAAATCGCGAACGTCCGCCATCCCGACCATCCCCGCTTTCAGGACTTCGGCGACATGGTCCTTCGCGGCGACCGCGGCCTGGGCTATGTCCGTCTCGACTGGTTCACTCCCGACGGCCTGGGCACCTGGGGCGATGGCCGCCTTTTCATCCTCGGCACAGAAGGCTACATCGAAGTCCGCAAGTACACCAACGTCGCGGTTGGGAAGCAGGGCAACAATCTCTTCATCGTCGACGCCAAACAGGCCCGCTATATCGATTGCAACAACATGCCGCTCCCCTTCGGCCCGCAATTCGTGGCAGACATCGTCAACCGCACACACGTCGCGCAAGATCAGGACCAATGCCTGCTCGCCGCGGAACTGGTCCTCAAGGCGCAAAAGAACGCAACCCTCATCACTCTGAAGGATTAACAGGAGGAGAAGCGAGTATGAACACTACCAGGCGCAAAGTTTCACGGCGCAGGTTTTTGAAAACCGGGCTCGGCGCGGCCGCCGTCGCTGGCTTCCCAACCATTGTTCCTTCCGCAGTCCTCGGCCAGTTCGCGCCCAGCAAGCGCATCAACATTGGCGCAATCGGCGTTGGACGCATCTCGCGCGTGCACGATATGCCAATGATCCTTCAATACGACCGTGCAAAAATCATGGCGGTCTGCGACCTGGATGCCAATCGTGTCGAGGATGGCAAGAAATTCGTCAACGATCATTACGCCGCCAAAACCGGATCGCCGTATGACGGTGTAACCGGCTACGCCAACTATCATGAACTGCTCGCCAACAAGGACATTGACGCAGTTGTCGTCAGCACGCCGGATCATTGGCATGCGCTTATCGGCGTCGATGCGGTGCGCGCTGGCAAAGATGTGTATCTGCAAAAACCGGCGTCGCTCACCATCGCCGAAGGCCGTGCGCTGAGCAATGCCGTGCAGTCTTCCGGACGCATTCTCCAGATCGGCAGCCAGCAACGGTCCACCATCCAGTTTCGCTACGCAGCGGAATTGGTGCGCAACGGCCGCATCGGCGATCTGCAGCGAGTCGAAGTTGGCTTGCCGGGAGACCCGGCAGGCGGCGACAAAAATCCCATGCCGGTCCCCGACACATTCAACTACGCCATGTGGCTCGGCGAAACGCCCTATGTGTACTACACCGTCGACCGCGTAATGCCGCAAAAAGGCTACGATCGTCCAGGCTGGCTGCGATGCCGGCAATTCGGCGCAGGCATGATCACTGGATGGGGCGCGCACCACGTCGACAGCGCGCACTGGGGCATGAATACGGAATACACTGGCCCCATTGAAATTTGGGGCCATGCCGAGTTTCCCGATCACGGTCTGTGGGATGTTCATGGACCATTCAAAACCGAAGGGTTATATGCCAACGGTGTCCGCATGAGCATCAGCGGCGACTATCCCAATGGCATCAAGTTCTATGGGTCGAAAGGTTGGATCTTTGTCTCGCGCGGCAATGAGCAGGTTACGAAAAGCGACCCCACTGCAAAACTGAACGACGCAACAGCCCTTGCGTCCAGCGACCCGGCAATCATCAAGTCTGTGATCGGGCCTGACGAGATTCACCTCTACGAGAGCAAGGAGCAGCACGGCAACTGGCTCGATTGCATCATCAGCCGCAAAGCTCCAATCTCTCCAGCGGAACTGGGGCATCGCGCCTGTTCCACCTGTCTCCTCCACGATATGGCCATGGTGCTCAAGCGCAAGCTCTACTGGGACCCGGTACTGGAAAAATTCAAGAACGACGACGAGGCGAACAGCATGCTGTCCCGTCCGCAACGCGCGCCTTACATGTTGGCGTGAACCCTGAGAGCGAATGGAGAAACGATCATGATTACCAGGCGCGATGCTCTTGCCGGCCTGCTCGCGATGCCGGCCGCCCTGACATCAGTCGCAACCGCCGAGCCAGCCCAGTCCATCATGGGGCCCACAGTCTTCAACTGGAACGACATGAAGCCGGTCAAAACTGCAACTGGCGAAGTGCGCTCACTCTGCAAGAGCCCAACTGCCACTGTGGATCAGTTGGAGATGCACGTCACAACCCTCAATCCGGGCCAGACCTCTCATCCCCCGCATCGCCACGTCAACGAGGAGCTCATCATCATTCGCGAGGGCGAATGCGAGACTCTCTCCAACGGTACCTGGATCAAAATCGGTCCAGGCTCAGTTGTCTTCAACGCATCCAACAGCCTTCACGGATTCCGCAATATCGGCACCGTCCCAGCTACTTATCACGTCATCAACTGGAGCCCGAACAAGGACCAGCCTGCGAAGGCGCCTTCATAACCCCTTGCCGCGCGTCGTCAGGCTTGCGGCGGTAGTGTGCGGCGTCCCATCGGCTCCGGAATTCCGCCGGTCTCGAGAAAGACCACCCACGACTCATCCTGCTCCAAAACTTGCTCCAGTTCCGCCTCGCTCAACACCATGGCCGCCGTCGACAGCGCGTCCGACTCAGCCGCAGTATCCGTAAGGGCCCACGCACGATTCTGTCGCAACGCCGCCTGCCCAGTGCGCGGATCAAGGATATGGCTTCCCTTCACCGCCAACCCCGATCCGCTCAGCGAAGCATGTGCCAGAAAGAATCTCTGCGTCGCGTTGTCATCGCCCAGGCCGCATGACCATCCGGCCGCGTCAGTCGGCGCATCGCCCGCCAGCACACTGCTCCCACCCGCAACCAGCAGGAACGAACCGCAATCCCATTTCCGCAGCAACTCCGCCATGCGGTCCAACGCAAACCCCTTGCCAATGGCGCCCAGATCGAACTGCAAATTTCCGCTCTCGCATACAATCGCCTGCTCCTCCGGCAACAAACTCCACTGCGGGAATATGGTCTGAGTTTGCAACGCAGCAGCCGTCGTGGAAAATGCTCGCCGCGTGGCCAACTCCATCTTCTTTGCGATCTCCAGACATGCAAAAGCCCCCTCGCTCAGGCGCATCTTCTCACCCGGCGCAAGCTCAGCAATCTGCGCCACGTCGCTGTTGGCCCGAAAGCGGCTAAGACGCGACTCAAGCCTATCCACAAGATCGAGCGCAGCCTGCGCAGCCTGCGCGGCATAGCTCCTCTCTTCGTTGGCGATCCGCACCTCGAAATGGGTCGCCATCGCTCGATGATTGAATTGGTGAATCTCAGCCATTCGATTTCATTTCGGAGCAGGCTCCCACAGAAGGATCAGTACTCCCGGCCGCATCCCGAAAAACTCCGGCTGAAAATCCTTCAACTGATCACGGTATTGGTCCGCGGCCTCCGTTGAGGTGATGTAAAAATCCGCTTGTCCCACCTGCTGTCCCGGCTGCCAGAATCCAACTTCCGCATTGTGCCGCAGATACCACGGCAGTGGCCATGGATCGGACGCAATCACAGCGATGCGCGGCGACGCGAGTCCGTCCTTCCGCGCGACCTCTGCAATCTCTCCGGGCAATCCCAGCAAATCCTCCGACGTATGCGCATAGGCATACGGATTGCTCTCCTCCGCGGCATGCGCAAAAACTCGATCCCGCGTATCGTGCGCAATCAACACCGCGGCCACCACACCCAACACGACACAAAACGCTTTCATTGAAATGCGCACAGCGGGATACGTCGCCGGCAAGCACCACAACCACTTCACGGCCAGCCCTGCGAACAATGCGACCGGCAGGAAAAAGTTCAGCGCCAGCCACGGCGTCTTATACGGAATTACGCTATAGATGATCGCAATGAACACCGCATACCATCCCAGAAATTCATACGGCGACCCGTCGCGCTTTCTCATTGTGATAAACAGACCACTGAGAGCCAACGCAGCAATCAACCCGCCCGACCATCCTCCGAGAAGAAGCCTGCCGAAATACCAGAATGGTTTCTCATGCCCTTCGCCGCTCGCACGCGCCAGCATATTCGGCCCCGCGTGGATCAATACGGACAGCACCTGCCACTTACTACCGAACCAAGTGAACAGCATCACGCTTAAGACCAGGAAAACCGCAGCCGCAGCCGACACGACTCCCAGTCGCACACCACCACGCCGTTCCCCACGCAGATTCCAAAGCCAGAAGACCAGCGCGGCGACACCCAACGCAAAGAAGTGAAGAACAGCGGTCTCCTTGCATACCAGCATCAACGCAGCGCACGCCGCAGCCAACGCCGTATGCGCTAGAGAGCGCTCCCTCCATGCGCGCCAACCCGCCAGAATCAAGCCAAACGCAGCGGCCACAAACAAGGATTCATGAATGAAATACCGATCGTAGTAAACCGGCAAAGGAGCAAACGCGAACAGCAGCGCAGCAATCACGCTCGGCGCAAAGCCGAACATTTCAACGGCCGCGCCAAACAGCAGAATCGTAACTGTTCCCGCCGCAACATCAGTGAGGCGCAACTCCGATTCCGTCAGGTCTGCAAACGACTTAGCTCCTTGCATTCTGACCAATGGAAGCGCAAGAGCGGCCAGCGCCGGACCGTGCCGATCCCTGGCATCGTATGTGTAGGAATGTCCGGCCAGCAATTGACCTACGATGTATGCATTGACTGCTTCATCGGTGTGCATGGGCCGTGCACCCAGTTGCGGCAGGCGAACCGCCAGTCCAAGCAGCGCAATACCAACAAACACAATCCAGCGAATCCACACCGGACGCCGCGCTGCATTTTCTGCGCAGACAGTCAGCGGGTTCAGGCTGCCGGTTTGCCCCACACTTCGACCTCGATGTAGTGGTTCAATTTATTGGCCGTGTTCCCGTTGCTGTACAGGCGGACATAACGCCCCTTCACGCCCTTGGCGTCAATCAGCTTGCCCTGGTACGTTTCGATGTAACTCAAATCCTTGCCCACGCCCAGACCAAGGTCGTTGTGAAAGTCACTGTTGAAAATGGTCGAGACGCCCGACTTGAAAGTGGCATCGTCCGAGACCTGCACCACAACATCGCGGTACACGCGCGCCTGCGAATGGAAATGCCAAATCAGAATCGCATAGACATTCGCTTCTCTCGCAAGGTCAATCTGCACCCACTGTTTGCCCGGCCCCAACTCCACCCACGAGCCTTCGTTCCCGTCCTTGTCGCCGTCATCGATCATGTCCAGCGTACCGGTGTCGGGATTGCTGTCGCTCGATGTGACCTTCTTGCCTTTGGCCAGGTTGATCGTCCCCGCGGGAACATAAAAATCCGGACGCTTGCCCTTAATCGGCGGCTCAAGATTCGGCACATTCAGCGGCACCGGCGTTCCCACAAAAAGCGGGGGCGGCAATTGCGTCTTCAATACAACTTTGTCCTGTGCAAGCGCGGCTGTTGCTACAAGCAGTACGGCCAGAACGGCAGATTTCCTCGGCATGGTATTCATCATCGTCTCAAGCTCTCACTTCTTCGGCGGTAATGGCAAGTCTCGTCTGTGCGGCAACAGCGTCGTTCGCTTTGTGGATCACATACTCGCTGCTGAACGCTTCGTCAGCGGGGCAGTTTAACTTTGCCGTTCCGCGGATCGTGTTGAAAAAATTCTCCAGATGCGGCTGATGCGGCGGCTTATTGAAGAAAACCGGAATCTCGTACTCCGCCAGTTGCGCGGTCTCGCGCACATCCACTTTCGCGGCATCCTCGGCGGCAGCCGCCTTCTCGCGCACGTAGCCCTTCTGCGCCAGGTCGTCCCATGAAACCGAAGTGGCTCGCGCTTCTCGATAAATGGCGCAAAGCGATGGATCTTCCGACATCTTGATGGTCCCGTCGTCGCCCATGAACATCTCAAAATAACCACCGCCCGCGCTGGTGGTCGTCTGCACCTGGTAAGAAGCCCGCGCCACGCCTTCGGGCATCTGGTATTCGTAGATCACAATCGCGTTGTCATACCAATCGTGGTTCTTGTAGTAATCCAGTCCCCCGCTCGCGATCACAGACTTCGGCGTCGTCCCCATCCACCAATTGAAAATATCGATCTGATGCGCGCCCAAATCCGACAGTGGCCCGCCCCCGAGTCCCTTATACCAACGCCAGTTGCGGAACTGGTGCATGTCTTTATATCCGTACTTCGCAAGCGTGCCGGCAGGCATTTCGTATTTTTTGGGCCAGCCAAAGTCTTCCTTCACTGCTCGATTCCACTGCCCTTGCACCGCTGTCAACCGGCCGCAGAATTGCGCCTCGTGCAGCAGACGGTTCAACGTGAAAAGATACCGTGGATTGCTGCGCCTCTGATGACCAATCTGCAACAGCTTGCCGGTTGAGCGCATGGTCTGCACCATCGAGCGCGCTCCCTCAATAGTGTTGCTCATCATCTTTTCGCAATACACATGCAGTCCGGCCTTCAGGCATGTGTTGGTCATCGGTGCATGGCAAAAGTCCGGCGTCGCAATCACCACCGCCTGCAGATCTTTCTCCTTCGCCAGCAGGTCCTCATAGTTCTCGTAGGCACGGACCTCATTGCCCATCTTCTGCAGATAGCGCGCGCCTTCGTTCAGGTGGTAGTCCCAGATATCGCACAGCGCCACCAGCTTCACGCCCTCAATGTTCATCAGGGATTCGAGCAGCACCTTGCCTTCTTCCCCATATCCAATAAGCGCGATATTGATGGTATTCAGCGATGATTTGTGCGCAGGAGCAGCTACCTGTCCGGACTCGGACTTGCATCCGTTCAATAAAAGACCGGCGCCCGCAATTGCGGTGGCGCCAATGAATTCGCGACGGTTCAGTAGCGGATCTACCATCTCTTCAAGACCGCGAATCGGTTGTACTCCGCCAGCAGAAAAGCCCCTGCCACCAGGGCAATGTGAATGCCCAGCCAGGCTACGCCGTCGTTCTGATCAATCAGAACCAGGCCAACCGTCAGCGCGATATAAATCAGTGCCTGCACAATCAGCGAGACGCGCGTGCCCAGCCCGATGATCAGCATGATTCCCGTCAAAATGAATGCCGGGCCAAGCATCTTGTCGAACGCCACCAATGCGAACTTGGGAAACAGCGGCTCATGGGCGAATTTGTCTCTCAGCGATGCGGGAATCCCCGCATAATTGGCCAGCGCGTACGACTTGATGTTCACGTTAACCATCACTCCGCTTGCATCCGGCTGCCCGGTTGCGGGATCGATGAGCGGCGTCGCCACCGATTTGTAAGCGGCATACTTCTGAATACCCACAAACAAGGCGCGCGCGCCGAGCCAGAGGCGCAATGTCAAAAAGGCGAAGGTAAAATCCCAGTTGACCCTTCGGCCAGAATTCGGTCTTCGTTCTGTCGAATCAGTCATATCTCCCCGGTGAATGTCCTGATACAAATGCAAAGCTCAAATGCAAAGGTTTTCATCACGCTTCCGCTATCAACCGGTGGGCAAAACCAAACCCGGCTCCGCTCCCAGAATAGCTCAGCTCATCTTGTAGGGTGCCCGGTATTCGCGGGTCATCAGCGCGCTTGCTTCGTCATCGCCAATAATCTTCTCCGCCTGCGCGTCCCAGCGAATCTTTCTTCCCGTTTTCAGAGAGATCAGGCAGAGGTGTCCGGGTAAAGCCGAGTTATGCCCAACCTGAACCGGCGTAACGGTCGCCTCCCGCGTCTTGATACAATCCAGAAAATTCTGCTGGTGATTAGCGGAGGTATAAAGCTTTACCTTGCGCAGTTCCCTCGGCAGATATTTCCCCGGTTTCCAGTCAGGATTCGACGCGTCAAACCCACCACGATCCACCCACACCCATCCCTCGGTGCCAATCCACTTCACGCCCATCTTGATATCCGGGTAGCCACCGGCAATGGTCATCGTCACTCCCTGCGGGTACTTTAATTCAAACCGGTATTTGGGAGACGTGTTCCAAACCGCAGTGGCCGGGGGCAATTCACCGCTGCCTTCGACCTCCAACGGTCCGGTGTGATCGAAATTCAGGCCCCAGTGCGCAATGTCGCAATGGTGCCCAATCCAGTCCAGAAGTTGCCCACCTCCGGTGTTGTAGTTCCAGCGCCAGGTTTTGTGCGAGCGAACCCGCATGTACGGCTCCATCTTCGACGGTCCAACCCACGTCTCGTAATCCAATTCCGCCGGCGGATCGACAGCAAGCAAATCCCAGGCCTTCGTGCCCGGCAAAACCTGGTCCATGTTTGTGACGTTCACGCCCTGGGCAGCCAGCTTGGCCAGCGCTTCTTTTTGCGCGCCGTCAAAATCCGCATTCCCACCCGGCAGGCCAACCTCAACACGAGTCACCGTGCCGATCAATCCATTGCGCACAATCTCCGCCGCCTTATGAAACGTCGGCACCGAGCGCTGCCACGAACCCATCTGCCAGATAATGTCGTTCTGCTCCACGGCGCGAACAATCGATTGCTGCTCGGCAATCGTATGCGCCAGCGGCTTTTCCGCGTAGATATCTTTCTTATGGCGCGCCGCCTCGGTCGCCACAATCTCGTGCCAGTGGTCCGGCACCGCAAGCATCACCGCATCGATGTCTGTACGCGCAAGGAGTTCCTTATAGTCGTGATAGCCCTTGCAATCCGTCGTCCCGTACGCGTCGTTAATCATCTTGACTGCGTCGCGAAGATGGTTCGCGTCGATGTCGCATGCCGCCACAACCTGGCAATCGTCCAGCCCCAAAAAGGACTTCGTATTCCCCGGTCCCTGCCAGCCCATGCCGATCACGCCAAGATTAATCCGGTTGTTGGCGGAACCACCCGCGCTCTGCCTGGCGTAAGCAGGAAGAACTACCGGCAGGATCGCGGCCGATCCAGCAGCTTTTAAAAAATTGCGGCGATTCAACATGCGACGCCGTAGAGTGTCATCAGAACCAGACTGTCCAAACATGATCAATTGGGATATCACCTTCCACCGTGCGGATGCAAGCGTTCCTCAAATTCCACGCGTAAGCCGAGGGGAATCAGTAATTTCATTGCTTAATTTCAGCTTAATTTCTTGAAGTGCGGAGCAGAATTCCGGAAGGTGTCCTGGTAGCGCTAACGGGAATCGAACTCCCGTCCTGTCCCTCTGTTTCTAAGCGGTTTACAACTTGCCACATCCGATGGTTCCCCGCCCGGTTCCCCAAGTGCAACGGGTTCGAAGGTTCCGCCGGTCCGAAGTAGTCCCTGGAAGTCCGGAAACTCACTTCGAATCCTCGCAATTCTCCTTCGGTTCCCGGCCACTTGGCTATACAACCTGGGAACGGGGCAACAAAATTGCCGTGATGTGACGCTTCTATAGCTGGTATCGAAGCAACAGCATTCATGAAACTATGCTACGCCAGATCCCAGAGCATGGGCATTCACAGTCCTCGGAAGAAGATTCCCGAGTTGGTTTTATAAGTTGGGATGACTTCACATTTTGAGCTGCGATTTCTGCCGCAACAGCGCGTTCCTCCTGAACGTGGCATGTTATGAGCGCCAATTGAGCGCGGGGGCAACAGTGGTTAGAATCGCCTCTAAAACATGCGCGTTGTAAGCAACACCTAATTGATTTGGGACGGTCATTAGTAGTGTGTCGGCCTCCGCGATTGCCTCGTCCTCTCGAAGTTGTTGGACCAGTACATCAGGTTCCGCGGCGTAGCTGCGGCCGAAGATCGCCCTTGTAGAAGCATCAATGAATCCAACGGTGTCTCGCTTCTCGCCAGTTCGTCCGAAGTAGGCGCGGTCCCGGTCGTCTGTCAATGCGAAGATGCTGCGGCTGACGGAAACGCGCGGAGACCGAGTGTGACCCGCCTCCTTCCAGGCTGCGCGGAAAGCGCGAATCTGATTCGCTTGCTGGATATGGAATGGTTCTCCGGTTTCGTCGTCTTTGAGCGTGGAACTTTGCAGATTCATTCCCAGCTTCGCGGCCCAGATTGCCGTAGCATTCGAACCCGCTCCCCACCAGATTCGATCGCGCAGTCCTTCGGAGTGCGGTTCGAGTCTCAGCAACCCAGGTGGATTTGGGAACATTGGATGCGGGTTAGGTTCAGCGAAGCCTTCTCCGCCGAGCAACTTTAGAAACTCCATCGCGTGCCGCCTGCCCATGTCCGGGTCGGTCTCGCTCGCGAGCGTGGTGTAGCCAAAATGGCGCCATCCATCGATGACCTGTTCTGGTGAGCCACGGCTGATACCCAACTGGAGGCGGCCACCGGCGATCAGATCGGCCGAGCCAGCATCCTCCACCATGTAATAGGGGTTTTCGTACCGCATATCAATCACCGCGGGGCCAATCTCAATACTCCGCGTCTTGGCCCCGACGGCTGCAAGGAGTGGGAATGGAGATGCAAGTTGCCGGGCAAAGTGGTGGACGCGGAAATAGGCGCCGTCGATCCCCAATCTCTCGCTCTCTACCGCAAGGTCGATCGATTGCAAAAGTGTATCGGAAGCCGATCGAGTTTCGGATTGCGGTGAAGGTGTCCAGTGGCCAAAAGAGAGAAAGCCTATTTTCTTCATGGAAGGTGACGCTCCTGATATTAGCTTTCGGAACAAACTTGATTACGCAAGGCGGTGTGCTGATGATTGCACCGGTTTTTACTTCACTTGTCTCGGGAAGAAGCAACACATCGTCATGATAGGGAGAATGCAGCGACCTGCCCACCTCGAAAGCGACAGAGTTTGAACTGGAGAATTCGACAGGATCTGGCTTTCGCGGGACGCGATCTACATTGAGAGCAGGCCGCGCCGCACAGCAAGGGTCACTGCGTGGGTTCGGTCGTTGGCGCGAAGTTTCTCGACAAGATTTTTGATATGGAAGTTGACTGTGGTCTCCGCGATGCACAGCACATCCGCGATTTGCTTGTTGCGGTGTCCATCCCGGATCAGGCGGAGCACCTCAAGTTCGCGAACGGTCAGCGGTTCTTCACTCGCATGGTCGGCAAGACGCTGGGCGATGTCCGGAGAGATGCATTTGCCTCTGGCGTGGACGGTGCGGATGGCTGCAAGGATTTCATCCTGAGGAGTGCTCTTGAGAATGTACCCTGCCGCTCCCTCCTTGAGAGCACGGAGAATGTCAGCATCGCTGTCAGAGGTTGTAAGAACAACGACCTTCGCATCACGCGAGCTTTCTCGGATGGTTCGCAGAACACTCAGTCCGTCTGCATCAGGTAATCGGAGATCAAGCAGAGTGATGTTGGGCTTCATTTGTTCAAACAAAGCGAGTCCATCTCTTCCGTTGACTGCCTGACCGACCAGCGCCATGTCGATTTGCGAACCGATGATGGTGCTGAGACCCTCGCGAAAGACAGGGTGATCTTCGATGCTCAGTATGCGGATCGCCTGAGAATAATGTGCCATCTTGCCCTTTCGAAGCCAGGGGAGGTTGGGGCAGACACGAGATCTGTAGTTTTAATTCTAGCGGACCAATGATTTGCTGGCGACCTGTAAAAAACTGCGGGACAGGTTCTATTTTTTCTTAGGGCGCGGATTGGATGCGGCTCGAACTAATCTCTGGCTACAGGCCGTTGATGGAGCCAAGCCGTACAAGGAGGCGTCCATGGGAGCGCTCAGGATATTTCATAACGGCAAGATTGCTACCAATTCCAAACCCTATTTCGCAGAGGCTATGGCCATAGAGAATGGGAAAATTGCTTCCGTCGGAACGAACTCAGAAGTTCTTCGGTTGAATACTCCCGATACGACAACTGTGGACCTGAAGGGTCGCACGGTCATTCCTGGGCTGAACGATTCGCATTTGCACATCATTCGCGGCGGTCTTCATTACAACCTCGAATTGCGTTGGGATGGCGTACCGTCACTTGCCGATGCGCTACAAATGTTGAAAGAACAGGCTGCAAGAACGCCTGCTCCGCAATGGGTGCGGGTAGTGGGCGGCTGGAGCGAGTTTCAATTTGCCGAGCGCCGGATGCCGACTCTCGACGAAATCAACGCTGTAGCTCCGGAAACGCCAGTCTTTGTTTTGCACCTCTATGACCGCGCGATTCTAAACGCGGCCGCCTTGCGTGCTGTTGGCTATACAAAAGACACTCCCGACCCACCTGGCGCTGAAATTCAGCGGGACATGCAGGGCAAGCCGACCGGTCTGTTGGTCGCACGCCCCAACGCTAACCTTCTGTATTCTGCCCTGGCAAGGGGTCCCGTGCTCGGATTTGAAGATCAGTTGATCTCGACGCGACATTTCATGCGCGAAATGAATCGCCTGGGTGTAACAAGTGCAATCGACGCCGGCGGCGGATCTCAAAACTATCCTGACGACTATCGTGTGATCACCGAGTTGCATCGTCGCAATCAGATGACAGTGAGGATTGCTTATAACCTCTTTACCCAACGCCCCAAGCATGAACTCGAAGACTTCAGGAATTGGATCAGCACGCTTCAGCCTTATCAGGGCGACCAGTCTCTTCGGCTTAACGGTGGAGGCGAGATGCTGGTGTATTCGGGGGCGGACTTCGAAGATTTTCTGCAACCAAGGCCGGATCTCCCAGGAACTCTGGAAGTTGATTTAGAGCAGGTGGTTCGGGTGCTTGCAGAGAAGAAGTGGCCGTTCCGCCTGCATGCCACGTACAACGAATCCATAGAGCGATTCCTGAGCATCTTCGAAAGAGTCCACAAGGACGTTCCGATCGATCAGCTGCGCTGGTTCTTTGACCATGCGGAGACGATAAGCGACAGGAATATCGAACGCGTGGTTGCTCTTGGGGGCGGTATCGCAGTGCAACATCGCATGGCGTTCCAGGGCGAGTATTTCGTGGACCGCTACGGTGTAGAAGCAGCTCGGAGAACGCCTCCTGTTCGGCGGATGCTGGAATTGGGATGCCCGGTGGGCGCCGGTACGGATGCGACCCGGGTTGCCAGCTTTAATCCATTCATCAGTCTTTATTGGCTAGTGACGGGAAGGACGATTGGCGGGTTGGAGCTATATCCGGAAAAGAACCGCATGTCGCGCCAGGACGCTTTGCGGCTGTACACCCAGGGGAGCAGTTGGTTCTCAAATGAGGAAGATGCCAAGGGGGGTCTATACGAGGGCCAACTTGCCGATTTCGCGGTTTTGACGGCGGATTACTTCAGCATCCCAGAGATCGGGATCAAGCAGTTGCAATCTGCCCTCACGGTTGTCGGTGGCGAAGTGGTGTATGCGAACAAAGATTTTGCAAATTTGGCTCCGCCCCCATTGCCGCCGGCCCTTGATTGGGCTCCTCCGGCACACTACGGCGGCTATCACGATCCGTCACGGAATGTCATCGCCGGGCAAGCCCCCGCACACGCATGCTGCGGAAACGATTCTCATTCCCATGCGCGGGACTCGCGCCTGGGTGAATCCATCTGGGGTTTAGGTTGCGATTGCTTTGCGTTCTGAGGCAGCTCGGGCTTGCGTAACCGAACCAGTTCCTGAATGTTATTCGATATGGCCGAACATTGCCGATATCAAAAGGAGTTGTTCATGACCCGACGTAGATCAACCCAGCGCAGATCACTCGTCCTTGTCGCATGCGCATTTCTCGCGCTCCCGTTCATGGAAGCGTCTCTCGTGGTAGCCCAGGCCGAATCGGGCGCCACTGCCGAAATAGCGGTCGCTCCGCAATACTGCACCACGCATGTTTACGTTGCCCCTGGCGATGTGGATCGCTTCGTAACGGCCTTCCTGGGGACCTTCGGAGGACAAAGCACGAAGCAAGTTATTGTCACGGTGACGCCAACTCCGAGCAGCACCAGTTCTCAATTGTTGCAAACGCCGGTCGGGACAGTTTCGTTGTTTGGATTCAAGACTCCGATCCCATACCCCTTCGGCGCCGAGCGTACCGGATTCCTGGTGACGGATATGAACGCGGCCGTCGAGGCGGCCCGTGTGACCGGCGCGGATGTGATCGTTGGACCATTTCGCGATCCCATTGGACTTGACGCAGTCATCCAGTGGCCTGGTGGGGTCAACACGCAACTCTATTGGCATACCCAAACCCCTTCATACACCCCCTTGCAGACAATTCCCGAGAACCGGGTTTATGTGTCCGCCTTTCGAGCGAATGCATTCGTACACTCTTTTCTCGCGTTTTCGCACGGAAGGATCATCTCCGACAATTTACACGCTCCGGGGATTGAGATCGGGCGGCCAGGAGGCTCATATCGCCAAATCCGGATCGAATCGCATTTCGGAAATCTTTCGGTGTTCGTCACCGACGGACATCTGCCATTTCCTTACGGGCACGAAGTGACTGGATACGAAGTGCCGGATCTCGAAAAGACGTTGTCCAAAGCTGAAACGTTGGGCGTCACGGTCCTCGTGAATCCATTCACATCGGACGGGCGCAGTTCGGCGATCGTGGAGTTTCCGGGAGGATACATTGCGGAGATCCATTCAAGAGCTGGTAAAGAATGACTCTCACGACTTCTCCCATTTCTGGAGATTGCATATGAGGCTCGGATTCAAATGCTCCAGCATCTCGAGAGTGGTGTGGAGCGCTGTCTTACTGCTCTCTTGTGCCGTGTGGAGTACAGGTGTGTTTGCGCAACTTCCTCTTCCGCCGCCGATCCACAAGCCAAGAGCTTATGAGCTGCTCCGCTACAACGAGGATTGGAGCTTTCTCGAGAATCCGGCGAATCGGTCGGACTGGCTCGACCCCATCAAGTACATGCCATTCGGCCGCGGCGGCGACTCATCCTACGTTTCCATCGGCGGAGAGATTCGAGGAGTGGACGAGCGTATCCAGAACGATAACTGGGGCGGCACTCCCTATCCCTCGAATCAATTCTGGCTGCAGCGTGTCCAATTGCATTTCGACACGCACTTCAATCCGCAGCCAAGATGCTTCATCCAACTGGAAAGTGGACTCGAGGAGGGGCGCGCCGGCGGACCGCGGCCGATCGATGGAAAGCGGCTGGACTTCCTCAATGCATTCTGCGATGCCGGGATCGGAACTTCTTCTCATCCCATAACCTTACGTGCAGGCCGCCAGGAGTTCATGTTTGGATCGGGACGCCTGGTTGCTCCGCGCGAAGGACCGAATGTGCGGCAGAGCTTCTACGGCATCAGTCTGACGCAGAGTGTGAGTTCCTGGGCCGTAACCGCTTTTGCGGCGCGGCCCGCCGTCGATAAGGCCGGTCTCTTTGATGACGTGCCAAATAGCTCAACTGAATTCTGGGGGCTCTTTGCAACGCGCCCCTGGAGCAAAATCAGCCGGAATGTGTGGGATGTTTACTATTATGGCCTAGATCGCAAGAATGCAGTTTACGAAGCGCGAACCGCACACGAGGTCCGGCAGACCGTTGGGACACGGATCGCCTCTCATGATCCTGCATCGATGGAAGGCCGCATCGCGATTCCGCACTTCGACGTCGAAGGCATATACCAATTCGGTTCATTCGGGACAGGCAACATCCGGGCGTGGTCCGTGGCGACGGAGTTCGGCTGCATTTTGCCGAAGATACCCTTTGAGCCTCGCCCCGGAATACGCACAGATGTGTCCAGCGGGGACAACAACCTCAGCAGTCCCAATCTCCAAACCTTCAACCCGCTCTTCCCAATCGGAAACTATTTTGGAGTGCTCTCCGACACCGGCCCAGGTGCAGTAAACTTCCGCGATCTCCATCCGAATTTGAAGCTCGTGTTTCCGCACCATGTAAATGCCGAAGCGGACTGGTTGTTCTGGTGGCGGCAGAGTGTTGCCGACGGCGTTTATGGTGTCCCAGGAAATCTGCTTGTGCCCGGAGGCCGAAGCAGCGCCCGCTTTGTGGGCGACCGACCCGGCCTCGAAGTGCGTTGGCAAGTCACGCGTCATGCCTATCTGCAGGGCGACTATGGGATTTTTTATGCCGGCACATTTCTGCGCCAGTCAGGCGATCGCAAGAATTTGAACTTCGCATCTGCCTGGGTTGGTTACAAGTTCTGATCAGGTTGAACCAGGGTTCGTCCTGACAGGAAGTGTGGCGCAGCGAGCGAGGCTGAAATTAGTTGTGTAGATCGTCGCGACCATCTCTGAGATCGACGAGATGAAAGAGCGCTCGAATGCGATCGGCCAGGGACCGGTGACCACGCTCATATGCGATTTCGCCTGGCACGCGCAAGATCACCGCAGTCCCCCCATTGTCAGGGCTCGAGGTGGTGAGCTTTGCACCAATTCGCTCACTCCGCTCCCTCATTGTATGAAGGCCAAAGTGGCCCGCCCGTCCGGCTTGCAGGATGTGTGGATCAATGCCGATCCCGTCATCTGTAAAGCAAAGAGACAAGTCGTTGGCGTAGCGCAATTCGAGGCGCAACTGGCTCGCCTTGGAATGGGAACAAGCGTTGCGAATGGCTTCTTTGGCGATGAGAGATATTTCGTCGCGAACAATAGGATGCAATCCCCGCGCATCCCCGACGACCGTGAGGGTATAAGGGAGCGAGACTTCGTGACACTGCTCGTTGAGTGTCCGATCGAGGAACTCCGCGAGCTGGTTTTGCTCGGTCGTAGATTCCCTGAGGACATGAAGGGCAGCGCGGCCTTCAGTAACCGCCTGCCCAAGCCATATGGAGAGTTTCTCCAGTGCATTGCGCATCCGATTTTCATCAGTACCACACGCGAGAGCATTATCGGCCACCATCTTGCTGCCTTGAACCGTCTGCAGGAATGTATCGTGCAACTCTCGTGCCATGCGCGTTCGCTCATCGAGCCGCTCATTGAATCGCGTGCTCATCGCCCTGGCAATGGAATTGACGCGAACGCGATAAATGACAAACAAGAAGAGACTTGCCGATGAAATCCAAAGCACCAGAAACCACAGGGTCTGAAACCATGCTGGTTTGACCTCGAATTCTAAAGAGTCGCCGGTGTCGTTCCACACTCCATCGTTGTTCGCCGCTATCACGTGAAAAGTATAGTGACCTGGCTTCAGGTCTTGATAGTATGCCGTTCTTCGTGTTCCTGGTTCCAGCCACTTTGTATCGTAGTCATCCAACTTGTATTTAAACTGCACTTTTTGCGGCGAACTGAAACTCAGCGCGGTGTAGTGTATCTCGAGGTTTCGAGTTAGTGGCGCTATTTTAAGGCCAGCGACAGCATTCAACGTCGCCCGATCCGCCACAACCTCTTGAATATGGACTGGAGGGGGAAGCAAATTGATTGGTATGTGATCCGGGTCAATGGCTTCTACGCCGGCTTCGTTAGCAATCCATATCTTCCCATCCGGCGCGAGTGACATCTCTGGAAAAAAGACCGCTCTCGATGTTTGGGCGCCGTCGGAAGGATCGATCCTGCGATAAGTTACTCTGCCGCCCGGGTTGGACCACCATGCCTTGAGACCGTCACTCGGAACCTCAATCAGCCCGCACGATGCTCGCATCCAAAGAGATCCCCGGTTTGAGAAAACCAGACCGTTCACATCCTGGCAAGGAAGGCCGTTCCCTATACCAAGAGTCCGGACCCGCCCGTCCTTGAAGACCCAGACACCGGTTTTGCTCGCGAGAAAAACGGACCCATCGTCAGCTGTGGCTATATCATCCTGGCCCCCGAACCCCCTCGGATCGTCCGGAGGAGTTAGACTCGTCCATTGAAACTGCCCATTGATGTAGTGGCCGATTCTTCCGAATTTACTGCTATGAATCCACACGCCGCCAGCGCGGTCGGCTGAGATACTGACGGCCGTGTCTGTCGTGGCAGTCTCTGTTGGTTTGCCGTGCTGCAAGTGAATGAGAGCGCGTGGTCTTGGCAGCGTAACTGCCCAGATACTGCCATCCGGAGACTCTGCAAAACTGGTAACCGGTCCAAACGGCTCACCATCTCGACGCTTTACAAGACTAAATCTGTGCCCGTCATAAGTCCCCAGATCGTTTCCGATGCTTGCCCAGTGACGACCCGAGCGATCGTCCCATACAGCGTCAACGTGGCCGAGCGGCATTCCGGGAGCATGAGAAACAGAAGTGGCTTTCCCATCCCGAATCATGCTCAAAGTGTCCCCAATCCCAACCAGAACACTGCCGTCGTGTCCTGCTGAGACGGAAAAAACGTTCCCGCTTGGAAGCCCCTCGGCTGTTCCCCATGGCACGACTTTCAGGTCGTGGAAGCAGTCAATGCCGCCGTCAGTAACCACCCACATGTTGTCTTCGGCGTCTTCATGAAAGTCTCGAATCCAGTTACCCGAAAGTCCGTCTTGAGTGGAGTAGTGATCAACGTTGCCCTCAAAGATCCGGTACAATCCCGACCTCGTTGTGCCGATCCAGAGGGCGCCCGGGTGATCCGTATGAAGTGTCTCGACTTCAAGAGCGGTAGAGTCAAAGCCAGGTACTTCAAAAGGAACCAGCGAAGTGCTTTCCTGGCGCAGAATACCGAGCCCCTTGCCGGCGTATTGCACGCCTATCAGCATCGAGCCGTCTTTCTGCGCCTCCAAATCGGTGATTCCGCGGAGGGGTGCGAACTGGCTAACGCTCGATGCCTTCGCCGTAGAGATCTGACCATGTTCAAGGCTCCACTCGACTATCGTGTCGGATGAAGCAATAGCGAGACTGTCATCGGCTTCGAGGCCGAGTCCCAGGCCGTATGGAAGGTTTATACCGTCAGACGCACCATAACAACGCACGCCTGCACCCACAATCTGGCAAAGCGGTTTCCCGTCTCTTCGTCGCGATATGGCGAACCAGACTCGATGCTTCCGGTCCTCGACGAATTTATTGATCCAGCCAATGCCCCCGTTGAGCCCTTCGTTGATAGCGGGAATGATGGTCAGTTCGCCGTTTTTCCATGAGGCCAGTTGGGTCTCTGTCGCGATCCACAGCGTGCCGTCGCTCGCAGCAAAGAGCAGATTCACTCCATGAGTTGTAAGCTCACTCCAGTGTGCAGGAGTCCACTGTTCGAACCGGACACCGTCAAAGCGGACGAGACCCAAGTCGGTCCCGATCCAGATGTAACCGTCCTTTGACTGAGTAATAGCTCGAGGTGCAGAACTCGGAACGCCATCCCGGACACGCCAGGCAGAGTGACCATATTGGGAGACGTGCGTCCTGGGGTCGACAGCATTCGCTGACCCCGCAAAGAATATTAAAAGCAGAGCGAGCAGCAAAGTCCGGTCGGAATGCCTCTTCCGCCGGAGACCCCTTGAGCCATTTGACCAAAAAGCAAGCGTATGTTCATTCACAGCAGTTCGTATAAAAATAACGCTTCTGGCTTCCTCGAACAATCTGAAAAACGGCAGCATTCAGCCTGTAGGTTTCTATAGGGGAAGACCGGGGCGCCATCAACTTGACGGAATGCCGTGGTCTTGAAGCAGCGGTAGCAGTCGAAATCAATGGCATGTCGACTATAGAAAATGAGGTTGTCTACTGAATGCATTTAGAAGATTCTGATTCACGAAGCGAACGGAAGATCGAAGCGCCTCTGTTGAATCCGCATAGATTCCTCAAGTGGTTTTTCGGAAGCAGGTCAAGGCAGTCGGTGAACCTATTCAAACAGGAGGACCAAGAAATGAATTCGCGAACAGAATTGGAAGTGCGTCGTGAGGCTCCCCTCAAAACGCGATCATATATTCAGCCGGAGTCTGTGAGAGAGATTTCAGGGGCATTGAACAAGCTACTTGCAGATGTATTTGCTCTTTACCTGAAAACTAAGAACTTTCACTGGCACATGAGCGGGCCACATTTTCGCGATTATCATCTGCTGCTCGATGAGCAGGGCGAACAGATATTTGCGATCACTGACGACATCGCCGAGCGGGTTCGAAAGATTGGCGGCATGACAATCCGGTCGATAGGCGAGATTTCCCGAATGCAACGGCTGCTCGACAACGACGCGGATTTTGTTACGCCCGAAGACATGTTAAGCGAATTGTACGAAGACAACAGAGCCCTAGAGCTCAGTATGAAGTCTGCACACGACTTGTGTGGCCAGGCCGGCGATGTGGCTACAACCAGTCTGCTCGAAACCTGGATCGACGAAGCGCAACGGCGTACGTGGTTCCTCTTCGAAGCCGCACGCTCGCATTAACGCCTCGGACGATGCTCTCAACCGAAAGGATATCAGGTGCGGCTGGTAGGTCTTCCGACTTTGAGGGAACACGCATCGTTCAGTAATTCAAATCATTCTGACCCAGGAGGTGACTCGATGGGGCCGCTTCAGGATTACGCCCGCAGCCTCGATTCCGCATCAATGGATCTGTTGAAGAGAATTGAGTCGCAGGGACAAAAGGTGCTTTCAGTTATGAGTGAGTTCAAGTCAATTGACATGAGGCCGTGCGCTTCAAAGCAAGTTTTGCCTGGACGACGGATGGTTACTTCTAAGAATCCAGCTTTAAGGCGGCGGCGTCCGTGAGTGACTCCGCCTTGAAGCGCGATTCCGGAGGAAGTCGCGCTTAGCTCCAAGCTATTCCTTAAGCAGGGATTGACGATATGGTTCGTAGCTCACTTGCCGCGATGGTCGCGTCCGGAAGCAGGGCGGTGACGAATCCGATTCACACTGCCAGATTACACCGTACCCTTCGCCGGAACGTTCGAGAAGAGTGGGATGAGGCCCTCAAGCAACGTAGGATGCGTAAGGACGGCATCCCGTATGGCGGTGAATGGCAGGTTCCCGAGCATGGCAAGCTGCACGGCCCCCATAATCTCGCCGGCGCCAACGCCGAACGCAGTAAAGCCAAGGATGGCATCGCTGTCCGCGGCAATGAGTGCCTTCATGAAGCCGCGTGTCTCAGAGAGTGTGCGGGTGCGCAGGACATTACTCATGGGCATCGCGGCCAGCCTGTATGGGATGCCCTTCGCTTTCGCATCCCTTTCGGAAAGACCGACACGCGCGAACTCCGGATCGGTGAAGAGACACCGAGGAATCGTGCGACCGGTTGTGGTGCGGTCACCCCCCAGAATGTTATCGCGGACAATTCGGAAGTCGTCGAAAGCCGCATGCGTGAACTGTGGCGAGCCGGCACATTCGCCGACTGCCCAGACGCCCGGCACCGAGGTCTCGAGACGCTCATTGACCCGAATGTATCCGTCGTCGCGCAGTGATATCCCCGCCTGCTCCAACCCGATTCCCGCTGTGTTTGGGATGCGGCCTGTAGCCACCAACAGATGCGACCCGATAAGCTCCTTGCGCTCTGCGCCCAGCACCCACGTTATGTGGACCGACTCGCCGCTGCGCCCTCGGACTTCGGCGACATGTCCACCTAGCGCAACCTCGATGCCATCATCTTTCATCAACTGCAGCAGCGCGGCGGATACGTCTTCGTCTTCTCCGTGCAGCAGGCGATGGTTGCGGTCGATGAGGGTGACCTCGCTGCCGAACCGGCGCATGGCCTGTGCAAACTCAAGTCCCACAAATCCACCGCCGAGGATTATCAGGTGCTTGGGAACGGTGTCCAGCTCGAGGGCTTCGACGTGTGTCAATGGTTTCGCATCAAGCAAGCCCGGTATATCGCCGAGCGCTGCCGTGGTCCCGGTACTGATTACAACATTGTCACCGGTGACTGTCCGCTTACCACCGTTAGGAAGGGCGATTTCAAGAACCCGAGGGGCTACAAACACTCCGAAGCCAAGAATGAATTCTACCTGGCTCGCCTCGAAGTTTCTGCGATGAATGTCGATTAGGTCGGCGACCATTTTCCGCTTTCGTTCGCGAACAGCGGGCATATCGATGCGGTAGCCGTCATTGACCACACCGAACTCAGCGCCTCGCGCAAAGTACGAAGCGACTTTGGCGCTATGGATCAGGTTCTTGCTGGGCAGACATGCAATGTTCGGGCAGGATCCGCCAATATAGCGGCGTTCGATGACTGCGACGCGCTTGCCTTGACGACCGAAGGTCCAGGCCAGAAATTTCCCCGCCTCGCCGCTGCCCAGAACCACAACATCAAATCGCTCCATCTTGCCCCATGCGGTCATGCGTTGCGCCCCTGGCTCGCGAGATAAGATTTGGCAGAGTCAACCATCGTGACGAGTGCGGCACCAAGGTTGATTGCATCCGCCCTCGTTCCCAAACTTGTTAGATCAGCAAACTGGGTACTCGTCAGATGCCCCTCCACTCGTACGTCCACAGTAATGCGAGGACCGATTCGCAGCTACCTTCAAATGCATAGCGGCTGTCCTGTTGATTTCTGCAGGTAGTCAGGGGCCATCGAAGGCGATAACATGGACCACATCAGCCGGTCGAGCGTCGGACCCGCACTTCATTTGCCAGAGAGGTTTCCCCATGAACCCCGACAACGCGATCTCGCTCCTATGTATTGAGGATCACCCGGTTTTCCGGGATGGATTGAACATCATCATTGGCTCACAGAGCGACATGGTTCTGGCTGGGCAGGCGACTACTGCGCGCGCCGGGGTCGCGGAATACATGAAGCAACGCCCTGACATTACATTGCTGGACATCCGCCTTCCGGACGCTGATGGACTGAACGCGCTTGCTGAAATCCGTGCGACTAACAAAGATGCGCGAGTTATCATTCTGACCACATCGGATAGCGAAGGCGACATACAGCGTGCTCTGCGTGCCGGGGCATCTGCTTACATTTTGAAGAGTTCAACCCGGGACGAGATCCTTTCAACGATTCGGCGAGTGTATCGGCACGGCAAGACGTTTTCACCGGAAATAGCCATGAAGCTCGCTGAGCATATGGGCGAAGAGCAACTTACTACACGAGAACTAGAAGTACTCCGTCTTATTCGCGATGGCCACCGCAACAAACAAATCGCGGATGTACTCTTCATCGCGGAGACGACGGTCAACTTCCACGTCAAGAACCTGGTGGACAAACTCGCGGCCAACGACCGTACCCACGCAGTGACCATCGCGATGCGGCGCGGACTCCTGGACCTCTAAAGCATAGGTGCGAGAAGCGTGCATTTGAACGCGCGACCAAGCTGCTGATGTTCAAAGAACAAGGGCAATGATTCAAGGTTCTCTAGTTCGTAAGATCTCGGTATAACATGAGATTCGTCTCGAGGGACTCAGGAGATGCATTCGCCGCTCAAAAGCACTGTGACCTGGCCCGCCACGATCGGTTGGGCTGCGGTGTGCCTGATTTCGTGCCTTTCATTTTCCAGTTGTCGGAGCGTCGCGAAAGGGCCTGTCATTGAGTTAACGCGGGTCCCACCTGCAGGTGAAGGTGGCCCTGACAGGCTCGACAACATCGAGGGATCCGTTCGTTATGCGAAGTCGGGCGAACGGATCGTGGTATACGCAAAAGCTGGACCGATCTGGTGGATTCAGCCGTTGGCCGCTGCCCCGTTTACATCCATCGCAAGTGATGACACATGGAAGACGTCCACCCATCTGGGCAGCGAATATGCAGCGATACTTGTAGACCCTGGATACCAGCCCTCTTTAACAATGAAAGCTTTACCTTCGCCAGGAAGCGGAGTTGTCGCAGTCGCGTCGAGGAGTGTCGGGCCGGGACCGCCGATTGTTAACCAGACCTTGAAGTTCAGCGGCTATGAATGGATCATCCGACACATCACGAGCGATCGGAATGGCGCCATATCAAACTACGATCCTGCAAACGCATGGACGGATTCGGATGGAGCTCTGCATCTCCGCATCTCTCGTGAAGGGGACCGGTGGAAGTGTTCTCAGGTGACATTGGCTAACCACTTCGGTTACGGAACCTACCTATTCTCAGTGAGAGACACTGCGCACTTTCAGCCTGCTGAGGCACTTGTCATGTTCACCTATGACGATCTCGCCGCCGAGCACCACCGCGAAATGGATATCGAGATGAGCCGATGGGGTGACCCGAAGAGCGATAACGGGGACTATGTTGTCCAACCCTATACGTATCCTGAAAACAAGGTAATCTTTGACGTCCCTGCCGGTAAAGTTACGCATTCGCTTCGATGGGAGCCAGGAAGAGCAACCTTCTCAACGTTCAGAGGGGCGGCAAATGGTGGAGATGCTTCCATGGTCAAAAAGAATACCTTTACGACCGGCGTACCAACTCCTGGGGGCGAATCCGTTGTCATCGACTTTTGTGATTTCAAGTATTCGAAGGTACCTCTCCAGGACGGAGCAGAGGCTGTTATTGAGAGGTTTCAATACCTGCCGTGATGAGTTGCCCGCCAAGGTTGAGCACGTTTTTGATTTTGATGACGATCGTCATAATGACGAGCTTCTGTCGCACTGCGGAGTGCCTGAATCGGAGTAGTAGTTATCCGCAATATCTAAGCCAAATCTGGACAATGAGTAATGGTTTTCCGGGCGGCCGCATCAACGCCATCACTCAAACGGCTGACGGGTATCTGTGGATTGGAACTAGTAAGGGGCTGTTTCGATTTGACGGATTTACCTTCGTTCCTGCCGATTCTCCCGGCCACGTGACAGATCCAGTTTCCCAGGCTCTTACGTTGGTGTCTGCCAAAGATGGCGCTCTATGGATGGGGGATCAGGACATGAATGTTCGACGCTATATCCACGGGAGATTTGACGATGCCACGTCAATAGCCGGGGATGTGGGCGGCGTGGTCTCTGCAATCGGCGCTTCCAACGAAGGGGACGTCCTGGTCGCGACCCAGGGGCCAAGGCTGTTTCTCTACAGTCATGGCCGCAGTGAAGCGCTTTCCGGCAACAGCAATCTCGGCATCCCTTCTCCGCAAACGGTTGTACAAACGAGGGATGGGAAAATCTGGTTGGCGACCTTTGAAGCTGGCCTGTTCTATTGGGATCGCGGCAGCGTAACAGCGCTAAAGGAAGATGTCCCAGACAAGGTCAACTGCCTATATCCGGCGGAGAGCGGCGGCTTATGGATCGGGACGGATGAAGGTGTTGTTTTCTGGGATGGACGCAGGATCTCTACCAGGATTTCATCGCACGCCCTGCGGGGATCCCGGGTCTTGTCTCTTGCCGAAGATCGAGATAAAAATGTTTGGATCGGAACTTCAAATGGTCTGTTCAGGTTGAACTCTGCGGGAATCCGGTTGATGGAGCAAGCGCAGCCAAGACGAACAGAACAATCACGGCGATATTCGAGGATAGGGAAGGAAACCTTTGGATTGGGGACGCACAGGGAATAGAACGCCTGCGGGATGGGCTCTTCACGACTTTCTCACTTGGAGCTGAGTCAGCCTCTGAGGGTGCTGCTGGCCCGATTTACGCAGATGATTTGAATCGATTGTGGATGGCTCCCTCGCATGGAGGATTGTATCGCGTGGTGAATGGCGATGCGACGCAGATCGAGTCAGGCGGGCTCGGGCAAGACGTCATTTATTCCATCGCGGGTTTCAAGAACGACCTTTGGGTTGGACGACGCGAGGGCGGCCTCACTCACCTTGTTCAATTAGACGATGCAAGGCCATCTATCCGCGCAGTTGAGACCTATACACATTCACAAGGCCTGGCCCAGGATACGGTGTCGGCAGTATTTCGAAGTTCAGACGGAACAATTTGGGCAGGAACATTAAGCGGCGGCGTGAGTAAACTGAGAAACGGCAAATTCACCACGCTGACATCCGCGGACGGACTCGGTTCCAATACAATTTCGTCGATTCAGGAAGGCAGCAATGGCGTCATGTGGTTTGGAACTTCGGACGGATTGAGTCGACTCGAAAGCGGCAAAATGAAGAGCTTCCGCGCTCGAGACGGGTTGCCTTCTGCTGAAGTTACAACGCTCCTGCTGGATTCCTCGAATGTTCTCTGGGTTGGAACGTCACAAGGTTTAGCGTATCTTTCGCTCGGACAGATTCATCCCATTCTCGACGCCCGCCCCGCATTGCATGAGCCAATATTCGGCATTGCAGAAGACCGGAACGGGTATTTATGGCTGACCAGTTCCAATCATATCTTTCGCATAAGCCGGAGCGCATTATTAAGGGACGCAATCACCGATGGAGACTACCGGGAATTTGGTGAAAGCGACGGATTACGCGGAACCGAGGGCGTACGGCGCGATCGCTCTGCTATTGCGGACTCTGAGGGCCGTGTATGGCTTTCAACTCTTCGGGGTTTATCGCTGGTCAATGGGATTTCGCCAAGCGCGGCGCCGGCACCCCCTCATGTTGAATACATCTTGAGTGACGGCCAGCGAATCGACCCGTACGGGGTCGTAAGGATTAGACCGGATCCACAACGAATCACGATTACGTATGAAGCCGTGAGCCTTGCTGTACCGAACAGGGTTCAATATCGCTATAAGCTCGAAGGCTTTGATCATGTCTGGAGCGATCCGACCGAGTCGCGTCAAGTGGTCTATACGAACTTAGGGCCCGGTTCGTATCGGTTCGGGTTACAAACGTCGCAAGGCGATAATGTTTGGAGAGGGTCGGACTCAGTTCTTTCATTCGTCATTCAGCCAACGCTCTGGCAGACCTGGTGGTTTCGTTCGCTCTGGATTACCGTTGCGGGCGCTCTATTGGTTGTGTTTTACAGAGTCCGGGTCCGTATTATTGCGCGAGCGATGAGTGTGCGTTTTGATGAACGTTTAGATGAACGGACACGCATGGCGCGAGAACTTCACGATACTTTTCTCCAGACTGTCCAAGGGAGCAAAATAGTTGCCGAGGATGCGCTTGCTACCGGGACCGATGAAGTCCGGATGCGCATCGCTTTGGAAAAGCTCTCTGGGTGGTTGGGCCAGGCGGTCAGCGAAGGACGAGCCGCTCTTCACGCTCTTCGTGTGTCGACGACGGAACAGAATGAGCTTGCCGAGTTCCTGGATGGGACACTGAAAGAACATTGCCGCGGATCATCGCTCTCTGTAGCACTCTCCGTAGTGGGCGGTCCGAGGGCGCTTCACCCCATCGTTCGCGATGAGATCTCCCTGATCGCAAAAGAAGCGATCCGCAATGCGTGCCTTCATTCAAGAGCAAGTCACTTGCGTGTAGAACTTGGATATGCCGATGACCTCATTCTCTGGTTCAAAGACAACGGCGTTGGGATCGATCCCGACATCCTCGCTAAAGGAAAAGCGGGACATTTTGGACTCCAGGGCATGAAGGAACGCGGTGCACGAATCCGTGCCAAGATCACCGTCCTGAGTACGCGCAACGTTGGCACCGAGTTGATGCTTCGAGTTCCAGGCGGAATTGCGTACAAGCACGAGCGGCGAGCTTTTGGCGGTCGCCTCTTCACTTTCTTTAAAGGGCTGCTCCACAGGTAAGATTCGAACCGTGAACTCCTCGGCCCTGTCTCGTCGTGGATGTCGACAGGTTTGCGCCTTGAAATCAACCCCACGGTAAGATCCACGGCCACCTGACAAAATGTGCAGGTCGACTTCTGTTGCTTTTCAGGTGGCTTGCAATGGAAGTTGTCCTTAAGCTTCGGTACATGGCAGGGAATTCCAATGCGCCAAATCGGACGGGGCAATTCTTTGCCGGGTCTGACATGGGGCAAATAACAGCCAGGCCTGACGAAGCTTCGTGCGAAGTTTCGTCTGAGACTATCGTTGAGCTTCTCATGTGTGCTCAGAGTGAGATTTTGGCGCTTCATTCCGCTGTCTCGTCGGTCCACGGCAACGAGCAGGCTGCGTTAGTCGTATTGGATTGGCTGCAAGAGATGGAGACATCCGAGTGGTCTTTTTGGGGCCGCAACCCATCATGGAAGGACTTCACGCGTGCGGCTGTCGCGAAGTTAACTGCCCGACTGGGAACGATAGGTCAGCTTCATTCCTCTGAAGTCTCTCTATGAACGATATCGCTGGTGAACTCGGTATTGAATGGAGGCCGCTTGCCAATTAAAATCCATAAGCGCTTCTGTTGCAGGTTAGCCTTGGCGTGGTTTTTGTTAGCAGCAAGTCTCTCCGCGCTGGTAGCTCAGACGATTCCGGCGGGTCTGGATCAAGAGCCACAAAAAGCTGGTGCGGTCCAGGACGAGAGCGGCTATACCCTGCACCTGACAACGCGAGAGGTTCTTGTGGAGGTGGTGGCGCGTGATCGCCAGAACCATCCAGTGAATGATCTGACGCGGAGCGACTTCAACGTTTTTGAGGGCAAGCATCAGTCCGCCGAGGGACGAAAGGCAATCTCCGGGTTTCGAATCATCGATCCAACAATTGATCATTCCCGTGCTGACGCGTTGCGAACGAGCGTTGTGCTGCCTCTCGGTGGAAGGTGCGAAATTCGTTCCAATGTGCATTACGAAATCGCTTTCCATCCCGGGGATTGGGCCAGTGGCTACCATTCAATCTTAGTGACTACGACCCGCCGCCGTGTCACATTGAGCTATCGAGCGCAGTACTACATTGGGTTGTCGGATATCGGACCAACTCGGATGAGCCGAACGCCAAAAGATATCATTTCCGATCTATCGAGCGCGGCGTGCTATCACCCTGGGATCCCCGCATCGCTGGCGCTCAGCGCGAAGAAAACGGGAACTCAGGATGCATCGCAGTTTCACTATTCCGTGAATATTCTTCCGGGTTCGCTGCAACAGGCTGGCGTTGAGGAGAACTCCCATCACGTCCAACTGGAGTACGGAGTATGCACGTTCAGCAGGTCGGGAAATGTACTTGGCTACTGGCACTTCTCGGTCGACCGCTCGTTGAGTTCCTCTGAGATTGGAGCGGTGCTGCTCGACGGCTGGGAGGAATCGGTGGTGGTTCCTCGCCAGGGAAATCCGGCGCTGGCAAGATTCGTAGTCCTCGAGCCGAAGAGTGGAAACCTGGGAACGATTGACCTGGCGATCGATGCGCGGATCCGTTCGCAGCAGGTAGACGATGGCGATCAAGAAGAGCCTGCACGTGTCCTGGTTGGTGCCGAGAATTTGCGCGCGGAGAGAGCGACTGCCTCCCTTGGCTCTCCTCTGCCGAGATCGAACGCGCTCTGCGGCGACGTGTACGAGTTGCCCAACACGACCAATTTTCTCCCGGCTAATTTCCGCGTGCTGAATGCAGTGGGAGCTGTCTATACCAACTCGCTGAACGTTCGCGAGCAGGTTCTGACTTTGGGTATACCGGGAAGCACGCAGCGCTCGGAGTGGTTCGGAATCGACTATTACGGGCAGTTCTGGATTAAGACGCCAGGCAAATATTTGTTTGTTCTGAACGCGGATGACGGAGCCGACTTGTACATCGACGATCGCAGACTTATTGGCGATGATGGCATCCATCCGCCGCAGACTGTAAGCGGATCGGTGAGACTCGAAGCCGGAAGGCACACAATTCATCTGCCCTACTTCCAGGGGCCAACGTATGTAAACCTGATCCTTCAGGTCAAAGCGCCCGATGAAGAACTGAAGGTGTTTAATCTTCGGGATTTCCAGCCACCGAATCAGCGCAAGAATTCGCAGCAATAGACACTTTGCGGGAATTTACTTTCCTGAGTGCCACATACGAAAACCATGAGGTCGGTGATGAAGAGGATTGGAATACTTGCGGTGGTCGGAGCGGGAGCGTTCGTTGTCCTTCAGTTTGTGCGCCCGAACATTCCTTCTGCGCCAACGAATGCCGAGATCCAGGCTCCGCCGGAGGTGCTTCAAATACTTCAGAAAGACTGCTATAGCTGCCATTCCAATGAACGCCGCCTCGCTTGGTTCGACCAGATTGTGCCGGGTTACTGGCTGGTGCGGAGCGATGTGCTCAGCGCCCGTGAGCACCTCAATTTTTCCACTTTAGGATCGAAGCCTGCTGCCGCTCAGAGAGCCACACTCTACGAGGCTGCGAACATGATTCAGTTAGGGGCCATGCCCTTGGCTCAATACGTTGCACTGCATCCAGAGGCGAAGGTGACACCAGAGGACCTGGCAGCACTCAAAGAATACTTGGCTCCGTGGAACTCCGGCGCGAGTTCAGTGCCTGCATCGGCTTTAGACAAGACTGATGCGAACTTGAAAACTAACCTGGGCGCGGTACCTGCCGAATTCGACGGGCTTCCATTTCAAGCTGACTTCGAATCATGGAGACCCATCAGTTTCACAGACCGCGGCGACAACAACACGTTCCGCGTCATCCTGGGCAACCAAATCGCGGTGGAAGCAGCGGCAGCCGGGAACATCTCTCCGTGGCCTGACGGAACCCGCTTTGCCAAGATTGCCTGGCAGCAAACCGCAGACAGCGACGGGCACATTTATCCGGGAAGATTTGTCCAGGTAGAGTTCATGGTGAAGGACGCCAAGCTGTTTCGGAAAACTGACGAGTGGGGTTGGGGCCGTTGGCGGGGATTGGATCTGAAGCCTTATGGAAACGACTCCAACTTTGTTGCGGAATGCACTGGCTGCCACCGCCCGGTGCGCGGAAATGATTTTGTCTACACACTTCCCATCACGCAAGCTGAATCTGTCCGTGCAGAAGTTGTAAACAACAGAGCCGCACTGCCTGGGCATAGCTTGCCGTATCAGCCCCTGGGCTGGGGCGTGGTCACAATGATGGTCGATCCCAGGGCCCATACGATTGCGACACTGTTCGGCAATGACATCGCGATGCAGGCTGTGAAGGTCGGTGGCTTCAGGACCTCCGGCAGAGCGTTCGCATATCCTGCCGGCAGCGTGCTCGCTCTCGTCACCTGGGGAGAGCGCGACGATCCGCATTGGTTTGGAGCCCGCATTCCGGATATTCCGCGTTCCGTAGAGTTTGTAGAGGTCAATGCTGCTGGAAAGGGCGGAGGCTACCGATGCTATGACGGGACTCCGCTGAACGAGCATTTGGTAGGCATTGAAGTTGAGGGAGAACGTTCGGACTTCCTTCTCAACCTTGCTCCCGCGATTTTGCCTTGACGAGGTGCAGTTAGCTTGGCTTGATGGTCTATGAAGGCGATGACGTCATTGTCCGGAGTCAGCAATCCCTTTCCGCATCTGGGTTGCAGTTTCTTGTTACTTACTGCCCCACTGTTTGAAAGGCGACTAGCTGACTCCGGCAGAAGGCAGCTAAAGCGCTCAAGAAAGCCGCCTACTTCGAGACTACCGGCATCGCTTCCGCCAGCTCGTCGTGTGTTATTGGGTTTCCTTTTATCGACTCGAAAATGTTCTTGCTGTGCCGAAGTGTCTCCATCAGCGATGCGGGGCCCATGAAGGGGCGGCCGCCAATGTGCCAGCCGTCTTTGTGGAGTTCCTCAATCAAAACCCACACGACTTCGCGGAACGCTTCGGAGCCTTCGAACTTGACCATCACATCCGAGATCGCTTCGGCCATCGCATGTTTCTGTTCCGTGTTAAAGACGCCTTCAACCAACTTGATATTTACAAAGGGCATGTGAGTGTTCCTTTCTGGATTGCAGAGACGGCTTGTCTCTGATCTGACGCAAACTTATTCGAATGCCGCCGTTTGAACCACATCAAGATCGACGGTATTGTCCCCATCATTTTCAACAGGGTGCGATTTGACAGTTGACCTGAAGAAATATGCAGGTCAACTTCTAGCGATTCTTATGTGGCTTTCCGCAATGCTCGGCCCTACGCTTCAATTCTGGTTCAGAGCCGAAGAGGAGTTGTATGGACAGCAAGCCGCTGTGGCAATTTGAACAGGGTGCCTCCGGTGTTCTAGCTTCTGGCCGCTGGCTTTGGCTGAGGGCGATACTGTGGGCGCTGCTGCTTTCAACCGGTTCGATGATCATTTTTCTCTCGACACAGTTCCTTGGCCCCTGGCTCCATCTTCCGGCCAATTCGAGTTATGTGATTGTCCTTCTGTTTCCCATCGCCGCGTTCATGCTGTACGCCTTAGGCGTTCGGTTAGGAGAGCGGCGCATTGCCGTTGAAGTACTGCCAACTGCTGCCATGCTGCCGGATCTGGTGGTTGGAGCACTGCTTGGCTTTCTTATGCTGTGCGCGATGCTGGGTTCACTTTGGGCGCTAGGTCTCTATCGCGTTGAATGGCATCGCTGGCGACATGTCTTTGACGCTTTCCTTTTCGATAGCTACCTCTCTGGAATGTTGGAAGAGCTGATGTTCCGTGCAATCCTGCTGCGGATCGCTGCCCGCGCGTTCGGTTCAAGGTGGGGTTTGGTAGTCTCCTCCATTCTTTTTGGGGTAGCACATCTTACGCATGGAACCTGGCTTGCGGCGCTCGGCATTACCATCAACGCCGGCTTGACGATGGGACTGCTCTACATGGCGACTGGCCGTCTTTGGATGTCGATAGGCCTGCATATCGGGTGGGACTTCACTGAAACGTCTATCATGGGCGTGAATAATTCGGACGGCCTGTTTATGAGCACACCCATGCCGGGCCGATCAGACATCCTGACAGGTGGAAGTTTCGGTCCAGATGCGTCTGTCCTGTCGTATGTTATCGGAGTAATATGCATCGCAGCGATTCTGTATGCGAGGAAAAAGAAGTGCTTTGGAAGTCGTAGTGCAACCGGCACCGATCCAAAGGAGACGTGATGAAAGCGTATTTTGTCGAGACTGCTGGCGGCCCCTTTAAGGCCATAGAAATGGACGTACCTGCGCTTGCGAGCGGGCAGGTGTTGGTAAGACTTTGTGCAAGCGGGGTCAACCCTCTCGATATCAAGATTCGTGCCGGTCATGCTCCTCACGCCAAGCAGCCGCTCCCCGCAGTGCTTGGTCTTGACATGGCAGGCGTTGTGATCTCAGTTGCCCCGGACGTCGATGCATTTCGTTCCGGCGATGAAGTGTTCGGAATGGTAGGCGGTGTCGGTGGTCTGCAGGGCACGCTTGCGGAGTTCGTTGTTGCAGATGCTTCGTTGCTAGCGCACAAACCAAAGACTCTCAGCATGCGGCAGGCTGCTGCAATGCCGCTAGTCACCATCACCGCATGGGAGGGCCTGGTCGATCGGGCAGCGGTGCAAGCCGGACAAACTGTCCTGGTACATGCCGGGGCGGGCGGCGTCGGGTATGCCGCAGTGCAAATTGCGCTTGCATACGGCGCAAAGGTATTCGCGACGGTGTCGAACGACAAGCGTGAAATCATCGAAGCGCTCGGCGCGACTGCAATTGACAGGCATACGAAGGTGGAGGAATACGTTTCTGAGCACACCGGCGGTGAGGGATTCGATATTGTGTACGACACTCTTGGCGGCCCGGTGCTGGATGCGTCATTCGAAGCAGTTAAACGCTACACAGGACATGCCGTGAGCTGTCTCGGGTGGGGAGCGCATCCGCTTGCACCGTTGTCTTTTCGAGCAGCTACATACTCCGGGGTGTTCACTCTGCTGCCACTTCTGACCGGAGTTGGCCGCACGAACCATGGACACATTCTTCAGCAAGCAGCCAAACTCGCCGACAAAAGTCTGCTCAAGCCGCTTTTAGCTGAAGAGCAGTTTGGACCGGACGACATAGCGATCGCCTACGATGTTGTTGCCAGGGGCAGCAGGGGGAAGGTGGTCATTGAGTTTTAATCGCCGCAGTTTTATTGCTTCCGCTTTTGTTGGAGTTGATGCTTTACGTCCCAGGCTCAACCTGTTCGATCTCATGCGTACCAATACTAAGGAGGAAGGTATGTCGGATATTTCAAACATTCCGTTGACATCGCATTATCACATCGAAGCGGACGGCGTTCGTGTTTTCTACAGGGAGGCTGGCCCCGCGGACGCCCCTGTGATCCTCTTACTCCATGGATTCCCGACGTCATCGTTTCAATATCGAGAGCTGATTCCGCGTCTTGCCGACCGTTATCGGGTGATCGCTCCCGACCTGCCGGGCTTCGGCTTCACAGAGGTCCCTGCAGAGCGCAGCTATGTCTATGGCTTCTCCGAATTGGCAAAGACAATCTTCGCATTCACGCGGGCTCTCAAGTTGACCCGCTACGCCATGTATGTGTTTGACTACGGCGCCCCAACGGGTTTTCGCCTGGCATTGATGGCCCCTGAGCGCGTGACTGCCATCATCTCTCAGAATGGGAATGCGTATGAAGAGGGATTGGGAGATGCGTGGCAGCCCATTCAGCGCTACTGGCGCGAGCCAACTCTGGAGCACCGGAATGCTATTCGTGCAGGATTGACGCTGGAAGGAATGCGCCATGAATATTCAGTCGGAATCCCGGACCCCACTCTCATAGCGCCCGAAGGATACACGCTGGATGCGGCTCTTTTGTCCCGCCCCGGCAACGTCGACATTCAACTCGATCTCTTTCTTGACTACGCGAACAACGTGAAGCTGTACCCACAGTTTCAGGAGTACTTTCGCGCCGCGAAACCTCCGCTGCTCGCTGTGTGGGGCAAGTTTGACCCGTACTTCATCCCCGCCGGGGCAGAGGCTTTCAAGAGAGACATCCCCGAGGCGACGGTCAAATTGCTGCCAACAGGCCACTTCGCCCTCGAGACTCACCTTGAGGAGATCACCGTCGCAATGCGCGCCTTCCTGCAAAAGAACATTCGAAGATAGCCTGAAGAAAAATACAGCGCGGAAACAGTTGGTTTCCGGGTGGTGAGGATTCTTGCACAAGGTCACTCTTTCTATAGCAGTTCAAGCAGAGCCTGTACCGACGAGCGCCGTAGAAGGAGACATATCATGGTCCGCATACGGATCGAGGAATAGATTGGACGGATCTGGGATAGTTCTGTCCCAGGTTCATGCAAAAGCGACGCCAGGCGGCGACGAACGACTTGTTTGGATGTGCAGAAGAACTTCACGGTGGTTCCCAGAGGCTCGCCGCAAATCCCTTTCCCGGCATCGATAGGTTGCTCCGACCGGAGGCACTAAGCCCTTTCTTGGAAACGCATTCTATCCAATCTCAGCGCACGATATTCAGGCCAAGCCACGTTGCAAGATAGAGAGGATGAGCGCTCTTGCGGTGTCGAGTTCTTGCTCGAGGATGGTGTGCGGCCGCCCAGGGTAGCGATTCAGTTGAACACTGGCGCCCATGCGGAGGTATTCCTCCGCAGAGGCTTCGACGCGGGCCCACGGGACATGGGAGTCGGGGTCGCCGGAGCTAAATAGTGCGGGAGCGCCGGCAAGAGAGCCGTCGTGATGCAGATCATGTTCAGGAGGGCCGATCAATCCCCCTGTGAAGGCAATGAGCGCACCGTAGTTTGCCGCATGGCGGGCGACGAATTCAGTCGCCAGGCAGGCGCCTTGTGAAAACCCGCAGACCGCTACTCTATTTTCCGCGATGCCCGCAGTGCCACAGGCTGTCACAATTCGCTTCACCTTGGCAAGCGCCGACGAAAGCCAAGGCTCATTTTGCCGGATCGGTGCAAGAAATGAATACGGATACCAGGAGTTCCCGGCTGCCTGTGGCGCGAGATAAGCGATTCTGTCGTCGTAAAAACGGTCTGCAAGACTGAGAATGTCTTTTGCGGATGCACCCCGCCCATGCAGTAGAACGACAGCGGCCTGGGCATCGTTCAGATCGCAGCCGTACGGAACGACCGGCGTGTCGGCGTGCGGATCAGTCATGCGAACCTCGCATTGGGGCATACGGAAGCGTCATAG
>JBEKRU010000046.1:0-42378 GCA_049518435.1 Occallatibacter sp.
TTCAGCCGGCGCCCCGCATCGGGACCCATATCCGCACCGATTTCATCAAGGGCATGGGCAAACGCGATACGCAATTCATCATGATTCTGGATATTGATCGCGTCTTCTCGGCGGAAGAGCTAGCCTCTGTTCGCGGTCAGGACGCCGCCAGGTCACTGATGGAAGTGGCGGCGTGAAGGAGGGAACGGGGCGCATTCCACGCCCCGTTCATACCATGAGCGTTCATGACGAATCCATCTCTTCGCGCGACTACACCCGCCTCTGCGACCTGATCTACGCCGAAGCCGGCATCTGTCTTGGCTCAGCGAAAAAGACCATGCTCGAATCGCGCATCAAGCATCGCCTCAAAGTACTCGATCTCAATTCCTACAGCCAATATTGCGACTACCTCTTCGAGCGCAAGGGCCTCAAGGAAGAAATTGTGAACCTGATCGATGTGGTCACCACCAACAAGACCGACTTCTTCCGCGAGCCGGCACACTTCAATTACCTGGTCGACAAGGCGCTCCCCGAACTGCTCTCACGCAATCAAACCGGGCGTCCGTTCCTGGTCTGGAGCGCGGGCTGCTCCACCGGCGAAGAGCCGTATACGCTGGCCATCGTCCTTAGCGAATTCGCCCTCACTCATCCCGGATTCCGCTTTCGAATCCTGGCCACCGACATTTGCACCACGGTGCTTTCGAAAGCCGAGATGGGAGTTTACTCAAGCCAGGTTGTCGCCCCCGTTCCCACCGCGCTGCAACGAAAATATTTCATGCGCAGCCGTGAGCCTGGTTCAGACCGCTTGCGGGTGGTGCCGGAGTTGCGGCGTCTGATCGAGTTTCGCCGCCTCAACTTCATGGACTCAAATTACGGCATTCAAGAGTCGGCCGACGCCGTCTTTTGCCGCAATGTCATCATCTATTTCGACCGGGAAACACAGGCCCGCGTCCTCGGCAAAATCTCCCATCATCTCGTCCCTGGTGGGTACTTCTTCGTAGGCCATTCCGAAGCCCTGCATGATATGGATCTGCCGCTTGAACCCGTGGCGCCGGCTCTCTACAGGAGGATCCATGGCAGAAATTGAAACCATGCTGCCGGAGGTCTATATACAGCCGGGAGAGGCACGGATTGTGAGGGAGCCCACCATCATGCGAACCCTGCTCGGCTCCTGCGTGGGCATCACGTTTTCCATTCCGCGTCTTCAGATCGGAGCGCTCTGTCATCCCATGCTTCCGAACTTCCCGGTCAAGCATCGCCCAGGTTCCGCCTCTCCTGCAGGTCACCGCTACGTCGACTTTGTCATTCGTGATCTCGCCCGGCAGTTTGACTCGCTCGGTGCACGCCGCGCCGAGATTCAGGTGAAGCTCTTCGGCGGCGGCGATGTTCTCTCCATGGGCAGTGAATCGTCGCGGCCCACAGTTGGCCAACTCAACAGCGAGGTCGCACTCAAAGTGCTCGAAGAGGAAAGTTTCAACGTCGTCGCCTCTTCTCTAAGAGGCAATTGCGGCGTGAACATCGTGTTCAATACATCCACCGGAGAAGTTTTGCTTAAACGGCATTCCTAGCCCGGAAATCGCGCCACCGGAGCGCCGGTATCATGTGCCACTGCGGCAGAAATATTCGAGGTTGTGTCAATGACTACACCAAAGATTCGCGTTTTGATCGTTGACGACTCCGCCGTGGTACGCCAGACTCTGCGCGATGTGCTCTCATCCGATCCACAGATTGAAGTCATCGCCACCGCCGGCGACCCTTTTGTAGCAGCGGACCGCATCGCAGAACAAATCCCCGACGTCATCACCCTCGACATCGAGATGCCGCGCATGGACGGCCTGACCTTCCTCAAAAAGATCATGTCCCAGCACCCCATTCCCGTCGTCATCTGTTCAAGCCTCGCCGACGAAGGTGCGCAAAGCACATTCAAGGCCCTCGAATACGGCGCGGTCGACATCATCACCAAGCCCCGTCTTGGCACCAAGCAGTTTCTTGAGGAATCGCGAACCGCAATATGCGATTCCGTGAAGGCCGCAGCCGCTTCGAAGCTGCGCATCCTGCGCCCCAGCCACACGGTCGAGCCCAAACTCACGGCCGACGCTATTCTCTCCCCCGCCACCCATGCCATGGCTGAAACCACTGAGAAAGTCGTCGTCATCGGAGCCTCCACCGGCGGCACGGAGGCCTTGAAGACAGTACTCGAAATGCTCCCGTCCGATACGCCTGGCATCGTGATTGTGCAGCACATGCCTGAGCTGTTCACGCGCGCCTTCGCCAACCGGCTCGATGGCCTTTGCGCCATTACCGTCAAGGAAGCGGAAACCAACGACACCGTAATTCGCGGACGCGCTCTGATTGCTCCCGGCAACCATCATCTGCTGCTTAAGCGCAGCGGCGCCCGCTACTATGTCGAAGTCAAAGATGGCCCCCTGGTTTGCCGTCACCGCCCGTCGGTCGATGTGCTTTTCCGCTCCGCCGCACGTTACGCGGGACAGAACGCCGTTGGTGTCATTCTTACCGGCATGGGAGACGACGGCGCACGCGGCATGCTCGAAATGAAGCAGGCGGGCGCCAAAACCTTTGCCCAGGACGAAGCGACATGCGTAGTTTTCGGCATGCCCAAAGAAGCCATCAAACTCGGCGGCGTCGACAAGATCCTTCCGCTTCAATCCGTGGCCAGGGCAATCCTTTCGTAGCGTGTCGCTGACGTTGCCAATCAATGCCAACCGCGATACTCTACCGCCATGCGACCCCTTCGCTATTCCATCAACATCACATTAGACGGCTGCTGCGATCATCGTGCAATAACACCCAACGAAGAACTGCATCGTCATGCGACCGAGATCCTCAATCAGGCCGACGCCCTCCTCTTTGGCCGGATAATCTACGAAATGATGGAAGCAGCGTGGCGGCCGCCGGCGCAGGCCGTAGCCAGGCCTGATTGGATGGAACCCTTCGCCCGAACTATCGACGCGGCAAAGAAGTACGTCGTGTCGAGTACCCTCGACCAGGTCGATTGGAACGCGGAGCTACTGCGCGGGGACCTGGGAATGGCCGTTCAGCAGCTCAAACAGGAGCCAGGGAAGGGACTGTACGTGGGAGGAGTAACGCTGCCGCTCGCTCTTGCGAAGCTGGGATTGATCGATGAGTACGAGTTTGTGGTGCACCCCAGGCTGGCGGGTCACGGGCCCACCTTGTTCGCCGGCCTATCGAAGCATGTCGACTTGAAGCTCGTGAGCCGGCAGGAGTTCAGCTCGGGGGCAGTGGCGATGCGGTATGAGCCGAGAAAACAGCCGTTGCGCTGATCCGCCCGATCCAGCCCGCGAATATTCTCATCGCCCGCTCGCCATGGCTTCGATCTCCGACGCCACCCGGTGGTGCACATACATAATGCTGGTTTGTGCTGTCACCGTTTCCGCTCTCTTCTGTCCCGGCGCATGAATCAGCAGCAGCGGCCGCGGATCCCATTTGCCTCCATGCGAAATGCGCTCATCCTCGGCGCTCCATCCCGGCAACGGCCTCCACATATCGGTCCGCCAGGAATGGTCGCCCTGCACAATGAGCGTAGTCTCCGCCCAGCGCGGTTGCGCTTCCAAAACATCCAAGATCTTTCCCAGCACCCGGTCGGAATAATCCAGAGAATCCAGGTACGATCCGCCCAATCCATACGTCCCCGTGCGCCGGTCCCAGACCGCCGGCGGATGCGGCGCAGGAAGATGCAGATAGAGGATGTCCGCCTGGCTGTCGCTCACCGTCTTGAGCGCGTGCTCCTCAATATCCTTGACCGCCGCTTCATGACCATTGGCGTTCCATGCAGCCACATCCGCCCATGCCTTACCGGGCGCAACCGCCTGTTCCGCCAGGATACGTAGCGGAAACCAGACGTTCTCAAGGAAGCTGGCGCTGGTTGAAGTCGGTCCGCGATCCTGCGCATCTTCGTTAGCCCAGTAGCATTCAGATGCGACCCCCAGGAATACCGGGCAATATGCAATGTACCAACCAACAATGGAAGTGGTCAGCCCATCCCGCTTCGCCATCCCAAACAGCGTGGTGTTTGCATCGAGCTCCTGCCAATGCGTATCGTTTTCCAGTTGCACCAGGTAATGATTGTTCGCGGTATACGTCACATCCGTCACCGCCTTTCCCAGCAGCAGGCTCGGCACTGCCCTCGTCGTTCGATAGGCCACAGGAGTCATGTCGGTATACAGTGTGCTCTCCGCCCGCAGCCGGTCAAGGTTGGGAAGCTGAAGTCCAGGATCGCGCGCTTCAAAGGTCGGCTGGTATGCAAGCTCGTCGAAGAGGATCCACACCAGCCGCAGCTTATGTGGGCTCGCTGCCGGCATCGGCGATTTGAACGATTGCGGCCCCGGTCGCCAAAGGGTTGCGCGGCCAAGCTGCACGGTCATCACCAAAGCAAAAACGGCGAATCCTGCCAGCAGGCTGCTCCCGCCGCGGCTTAACTTGTCAGCAAAGCGGGGAGCTTTCAGAATCAGCAATGTCAATAAACCCGCCCACACAATGCCTCCTGCAAGCACTGCGCCGGGACGCACATCCCATGGCATCACATCCAGGTTGCGCGCAAACAGCAGCACCGGCAACAGCGCCATCAATCCCCATCGAATCTTCGGCCATCCGGGAAGCCGGCTCAGCCCCGCCATCAACCCAAGAAAAAACAGCGCCACCAGCGCCATATCCGTCAGTTGCGCCAACGCAACGCCCGTCAGCGCCACAGGGGACCGCATCCGCGCGTCACCGGCGCCGGAGGTCAGATCGGCATAATTCGGCAGCAGCAGGATGGATGCGAAGGCCCACGCCTGCGCCACTCGCTTCATCATGCGCTTCCCGCCCCGGAACCAGCCCCGCCCACCTCATTGCGCTCGAAGAGCAGCAAAACTCGCTGGTTCCCCAGCACCGTGCGCTCGATGACATGAAAGGACGGCGCAAATGCGTGCCGAAGATCCTCCTCTGACAGACTGCCGTAAAGGCCTTCTCTTCCGCGCACCCATTCCTGGTACATCGGGTCTGAAGGAGGCACCCACTCCAGCACCAGCCATCGCCGCGTCAACTTCGCGCACAGGTCTCCGATAAGCCCCAGCGGCACCTGCTCGCGAAGAATCAGGTGGTGAATCACCGCCAGCATCAGCACCATGTCAAACTTCCCTGTCAGGCGATCCAGCAGCGAAAGCTGCTCACGATTTCTCCATCCAGCGGCCGGTGTGGGGCGAGCGATGTTCGCCACCATGGCTGTTACCTTCAGCTTCTTTTCCGCCGCGCTCCGCCATAACGTTTCAACCGCCCCGCTGTCGCTGTCCAGCGCCACAACCTGCGCCCCCGCCTCAGCCGCCATCAGTGAATAGGTCCCGGTATTGGCCCCAACATCCAGCACACGCATAGGCCGGCACTTTTCCAACACGCCCTGGACGAACCGCTGTTTCTCCTCGGTGTCGGCGGGCTGGTAGTGGGTGGCGGCTTGCTGATATCCGCTCCATCGGCTCGCTCTCCCCACCCGCGCTGCTCCGCGAATTTGCTTGCCCAGCCGTTCGATTCGCTTGTGCAGAATATGCGTAGCCAGCTCAGGGTCGCGAGCAGCCGGTGAACTCCGCGGCTTACTCCCACCCGAGCCTTCAAACAGCGTAGCCAGCGTCACCACATCCAGCAGATCGGGATGGAGCCTTTGCCAAGGCGTAAGCGCCTCATAGAGCGTGCGCGGCTCATACCCATCCCGAGAGAAAAGAGTCGCCTGCAGCGACCAGTTTAGAAACCTCTGCGCCACCAGCGGGAGCAGAAACGTGCGGACAAACTGCCCGTAAGCCAGCCAGACACTGGAATGCTTATCGCGCCTCTCAAGCGACAACACGTCCACCAGCACCGGCCGCGCCCCCCGAAACACGATATTCAGTGGTGTTGCGTCTTTCAGTGCCCATCCCGCATCCGTAGCTCTCCGGGCAACTCCCAGCGTCAACTCAGCCGCGGCCCTCCATTGCCCGGTGGTCCACTCCCATGGATACGAAATCGGGTCGATCCGCGGATGCTCGAGCCAGAGTTCCCCGGGAACCACGCAGGCATGCGCCCCCGGCTCCGCAATCTTGCTCGCGATCAACTCGCCGCTTTCCTCAAGTGAAGCCCGCAGCGGAGACTTTAGAAATGCCAGCGTCTCATCCACCGCCGCCGGGCTGATCCTGCGCAGCGCATGGGTTGCGGTCAACTGGAGGCGCCCGGCTGGGTCGCGGAACGTGGGCTCCAGCGCGCCTTCCCCCAAATCATCTTCCAACAGGCCACCGTCCCAGGCCCTCTCGGTCTTGCGGCTCACAGGCTGGATGCGCCCTCGTCTTCCTTCGTCGCCGATAGCTCATCCGCCTGCCGCCCATTCGCTTCACCGCGGTGCAGCAGCGAATAAATCTTCTTCCGCAGGTACCATCCACTGGCAACCAGCGCGGACCCAACTGCCTGAATTGCCAGCAGCCCCGTCCCGGGATCCGCATACGCGTATGCCGGCCTTTCGAACAGCATGACCGCTCCCACAACCATGAGCCCAATCGAGGCGATTTCTAGTAGCTTTTTCATCTTGGCGATCCTCAACTCCAGGTACTGATTCCTCTGATGCAGGATCGGCGCCCCGGTCGTGCAGTCGCAGCATGATTCCTATCAATTGGTAGACGAGAACCTCGAAGGCAAAGTTTACTTGCATACGCCGCTTCCCTGGCAAATGCCAAAGAGCCGATTGACGAATAAAAACTCTGGAATGTACTCTCTATCCGGATTTCCCCGTCCCTATAAAGTGCATCTAAGGCGTCATATGCTTTCATTTGGGAACGGGCTTCGGCTCGGAATGCATTCCATCCAGGTACATTTGCCTTTCGCTCCACCCGCACGCCCCTCGGGAAATAAACAATCGTTCAGGGCCATTTCCAAATCCAGCGCGCAGAGAGTCCTATGAGCCTTACAACCGTCACTTCCCCCATTGATATTTCCAGGGCGCGCATTTCGGCTCACTGGAGCCTCTTCCGTCTCGATCACAGTGTAAAGCAGATCTTCGTCCTGCCCGGCATTGTAATCGCCGCCAGTCTTACCGGATCAGGCGCCAGCTTTGCCTTATTGGTCCGCGTCACGCTCGGCCTCTTGGCTGTTGTCGCCGTCTCCAGCAGTAACTACGTCCTCAATGAACTCCTCGACGCGCCCTTCGATCGACAACACCCAACCAAATGTCTCCGCCCCGCGGCACTCGGCATCATCAATGTCCCCATCGCCTACGCGCAGTGGTTCGTTTGCGGCCTCCTCGGATTTCTCCTGGCATATGCCGTCTCGAAGGAGCTTTTCCTGACCGTGCTCACGCTCTGGGTCATGGGCTGCATCTATAACATCCCGCCCGTCCGCATGAAAGACATTCCCTATCTAGACGTGCTCTCCGAGTCCATCAACAACCCCATTCGCTTCTGCGTCGGATGGTACATCGTCACCCAGACCGTGATCCCGCCCGTCTCGCTCCTGGTCGCCTACTGGATGCTCGGTGCCTACTTCATGGCCCTCAAGCGCTTCAGCGAATACCGCCAGATCGGCAGCGCACCCGCCGCCCTCTACCGCCGCTCCTTCAGCTACTACAGCGAGCAGGCTCTGCTCACTTCCGTTCTCTTCTACGCGGCCACTTCGATGCTTTTTTTCGGGGCCTTCATCATGCGCTATCGCATGGAGATGATCTTCGCCTTCCCCCTCATCGCGTTGCTCATGGCCGTTTATTTCGAGCTCTCGTTTTCGCACGATAGTCCCGTGCAGAATCCTGAAAAACTCTACCGGCAACCGCGTCTCATGGTTCTGCTCGCGGCCTGCAGCACGGTCCTGATCGTTACCTCGTTCGTCCACATGCCCTGGCTCTTACAAGTCTTCCCCAAGTCCGGCGTGCATTAGTTTCCTGTCTCTAAAGTCCATAAAATAAAGTGAACTGTCATCCTGAGCGAACGGGGCCCCAGGCGCTTTTCAGTTCCGGGGTCCCCAAAGAGCGGTCTTTGCTCTTTGGGGTGGAGCCTGGGGGTCGTGAGTCGAAGGATCTGCTTTTGCATCTGGGCTGCGCCAAATGTCGAAAGACACTGCTCGACACCCCGGGGATTGCGCTTTCAGCCTCCCGAACCGTATCCTGCCATGCAAAGGGATTTAATTCGCTTGCTTCCGTTTCCGCTCCGCAGGATTCGGCAGGATGGCAGGCAGTGAAACGGTGCGATGCTGACCCAACTCGAGCCCCCCTCCTCGCTTCGCACGCAGCCGTCACAGCATTCCGTGAACTCCTCCGCTTCTCACGACACTGGTCGCCGTCTGCCGATCCTTCGCCTCCTCATCCTCACCGCCGCCGCGCTTGCCGTTCACGGCTATTATCTCGGCGTCGAAGACGGAGAAATCTACGTCCCCGCGGCCCGCAAGCTTCTCCACCCCAGCCTCTATCCCTACGCCACAGAATTCTTTCTCTCCCATCAGCGCCTCTCCCTTTTCAGCACCATCCTTGCCGTCACCGCCCGCATCACCGGCCTCTCCATGGACTGGACCCTCGCACTCTGGTACATCACCACCCTCTTTGCCACGCTCACCGCCTGTTGGCTTCTGGCCACAGTCAGCTTCTCCTCCCCTCGCGCGCGCTGGTGCTCCGTCCTCGTCATCACCGCCGTCCTCACGATGCCCGCCACAAACACCGGCCTGCTGCTCATGGACCCCTACCTGACAGCACGCTCCTTCTCCACACCCCTCACACTCCTTGCACTGGTCTTTATCCTCCGCCGCAAATTCATCCTCGCCACCCTCACCACAATCGTCACGGCCGCCATCCATCCACAAATGGCCGTCTACCTCATCGTTCTCGCCGCGCTCATTTGGATCGCAGAAAAATTCTCTTCATTCCCACAGCGCCGTGGTCCAGTTCTGGCCAGCTTCGCCCTGGTACTTCCCGTCGGCTTTCAACTGCAGCCAGCGCCGTATCCCTATAGCGAAGCCCTCTACGCGCGCGACTTCTACTTCCTCTATAACTGGACCTGGTACCACTGGCTCGGCCTGCTCGCGCCGCTTGTCTTCCTCGTCTGGTTCTGGCGCGGCAACCTCCGCGGCACCACGCCCGCATTCCGGCGCCTCAGCCTCGCTCTCGTCCCCTTCGGACTGCTCTCCATCCTCGTCGCTGCTGTCTTCGCCACCTCCCACAACTTCGACATGCTGGCCCGCCTCCAGCCCTTGCGCTGCTTTCATCTCGTCACCTTTGTCTTCATGGTGTTCCTCGCTGGCGTCGTCGGGGAGTACGTTGCCAAAGACCGTCTCTGGGTACTCCCCGCCCTCTTTCTGCCCCTTGCCGGCGGCATGTTCTGCGCGGCCCAGCAAACCTATCCGCGCAGTGCACACATTGAGTTCCCGTGGATGAAAACCAGCCCCAACCCCTGGCTCAACACGCTGCTATGGGTGCGTCACAACACGCCTGAAGATGCCGTCTTCGCTGTCGATTCACGCTACTTCCTCGACCCCAATGTCGATGTCCACGGCTTCCGCGCCAACAGCGACCGCGCGGCCCTGGCCGACTATTTCAAGGATGGCGGCGTAGTTGCCATGTTCCCCGCCCTGGCCCCCGAGTGGAAACAGATGACTAACGCCACCTACGGCCTCGACCATTTCAGCAAGGATGATTTCGATCGCCTGTCTCGCCAATACCCCGTCACCTGGACCGTGATTCACGGCGCAGCCCCCGATGGAATGGAATGCCCCTACCAGCAGCGCGGCTACGTAGTATGCAAAATCCCCAACGCCCCCGGCCTCGCACAGAGCTCACCCGTCATTGTTGGGGAGTAGCCAAAAGCGTGTTTCAAGAATCCGCTTTGTATCAGGGCACGACTTCAGTCGTGCCGATTGAGGGCAAAGAAACGGGGGTTTTAACCCCTGAGGGAACTGGGCCGCTGTACACCCGGCCATTTTTGAAACACGTTCTAAGGAATCCTGCAAAGCTGCTCTAGCTACCCAACCCCTTGAGCGAAAAAGAGTGCGTGACCGTCAAGTACTCGAACCATCGTCCTTGGGATTTCATGCAGTTCTCAATTCTCTCCTCGGGTCTTACTTTTGACCGAGCGGGTGTATTGAACTGCTGCAAAAAAGCAAAGAGGGGCCCTCATGAAATGTGCTTCCAGGCATTTTTCTACGCTGCGCTGTGTCGTCTCCGCAGTTGCCATCACGCAGTTCTGTGCAGGAGCCTGCGCCAGCGCACAAACAGCCCCCAGCACAAAAGCTTTTGAGGTAGCAACCATCAAGCCAGCCGCTCCATTCGATCCAAGAACATGCTGCGGACGCTTCACTGCTGTGCGTGCGACCTACAATTACATGACCCTGAAGCAACTCGCCGCGCACGCCTACGATGTCAAAGAGCCCCAAGTCTCGGGCCCGGAAGGTATCAACTCCGAGCACTACGACATCGAGGCAACACTCCCCGAGGGTGCCGCAATGGAAGACGAGCGGACGATGCTGCAGGCTCTGCTGAAAGAACGCTTCAAACTGGCTTTTCATATTGAGCAGAGGAAACTGCCAGTCTATGCGCTGGTTGTCGGCAAGAATGGATCCAAATTGAAGCCATCCCCACCCGATTCGCCAGATTCAGTGCTGAACGCGCCATTAAAACCCGGAGAGAGACTTGAAGGAGAAGGAGACACAAAAAGAAAGGTAACAACGAACACGGATGGCTCCCTCACTTCAGACATGGGTAAAAGAGGGACCCGGACCTTCAAGTCCGATGCGGAAACTATGACCATGCACTTGGAAATAAGCAAAATCACGATGGATCAACTTGCCAAAGAGTTGCCCGCCTATATGCGTGAGTATGGGCCAGGGGAACATATGGTTGTCGATCAGACCGGAATCAAAGGGTTCTACCAGGTGTCACTCGACCACTCGCTTGGAATAGCCCGGCCGAACCGATCGGCGGGGGGCGGAGATCCGTCGGATGCAATTCCGTCCGATCCGGATGGCGGCGGATCGCTTAGTCGGTCACTGGATGCACTCGGACTGAAACTGGAAAAGCGCGAGACTCCGATGGACGTTTATGTCGTTGATCATGTGGAGAAGCCTTCGGCAAACTGAGCCCAGTCCAGATTCCGCCAGAATAAGCCCATCAAAGAGAACAAGCATTTGAGAAGTTAAATGCTCTACGGAATCCCCAGAATCTTGTGCGTCTGCAAACTCAGCCGCCACTGCGGATGATCCATACAATACTTGAGCGCCAGCTCCGTATTCGCGGCACGGCTAGGACCATCCATCGGCTGCAGAAAGAAATTCCTGAAGCCAAGTCCTTCAAACGTCTCCGGTACCGCATCCGCCTGCGGATAGACAAGCTTCAACTCATCCCCGCTCCGCTGCACCAGCGCAGCCCCCGCTTTCGGGCTCACGCATACCCAGTCCAGCCCATCGGGAGCTGCCAAAGTTCCATTCGTTTCCACCGCAATCTCAAATCCGCGCGCATGCAGCGCCTCAATCAACGCCGCATCCAGTTGCAGCAGCGGCTCTCCGCCGGTACAAACCACGAACGGCCGTCCACCACCCGGCCATTTCTCCGCAACAGCATCCGCCAGCAACTCGGCGGATTCAAAACGTCCGCCACCCGCACCATCCACGCCGAAAAAATCCGTATCGCAAAACTTGCAAACCGCCGCAGCCCGATCCGCCTCGCGTCCCGACCACAAATTGCACCCCGCAAAACGACAGAACACCGCAGCGCGCCCTGCCTGCGCCCCCTCGCCCTGCAACGTATAAAAAATCTCTTTAACCGCGTAGCTCATCTACTGTCCCGAGTCTTATATTTCCAACAAATGTAGAGCTGTCATCCTGAGCGAACGGGGCCCCGAACGTTTTTCAGTTCGGGGGTGGTGAGTCGAAGGACCTGCATTTCGGACCTTAAGTCCTTAGTTCCTTCCCTGTTCCCTGTTCCCTATTCCCTGTTCCCTATTCCCTGTCCTTAAGCGGATCCTCAACCCCATTCTCCCCGAATCCCTTCCGCCGCAGCACGCACGAGTCGCATTCCCCACACGGCACACCCGTCTCCGAAGGATCGTAACAACTGCTCGTCAACCCGTAATCCACCCCTAACTCAATCCCGCGAGCAATAATCTGCGCCTTGGTCATCGCAATCAGCGGCGTATGAATCTTCAGCCTCTGCCGCCCTTCCACTCCAGCTTTGGTCGCAAGGTTAGCCATCGTCTCGAAAGCCTTAATAAACTCCGGCCGGCAATCCGGATACCCCGAGTAATCCAGCGCATTCACGCCAATAAAAATATCGCTAGCCCCCAGCACCTCCGCCCAAGCCAGCGCGAAAGAAAGAAAGATCGTATTGCGCGCCGGTACATAAGTAATCGGAATCCCGTGCCCCATCTCATCCGCGGTCCGTCCCTTGGGAACTTCGATCTCGCTAGTCAGCGCCGACCCGCCAAACACCCGCAGGTCGATAACCGCGGTCTTATGTCCCGCGGCGCCAATCGATGCGGCAACCCGCTTGGCCGCCTCCAGCTCAAAAATGTGTCGCTGCCCATAAGAGAACGAAAGCGCATAAACCTCATACCCCTGGCACCGAGCAATCGCCAGCACGGTAGCCGAATCCAGCCCCCCGCTCAACAACACCACCGCTCTTTTCGGTTGGGAATCAGACATCGTGAGAACCCCGCAAGAATTCAACCCTCTCACTCCTATTCTGAGGGATGCGCATCATTTGCGACAGAGCCGGAGTCGCCCAGCCCGCAACGCGGGCGCCAGAAGGTAGCCCCAGGTGCAAACCTGGGGTAGACGATCACACAGATCATTCAGCCCGCGAAGCGGGCGAAAGATGGTAGCCCCATGCGCAAGCGTGGGGGGAATAGACGATCACACAGATCATTCAGCCCACGAAGCGGGCGAAAGATGGTAGCCCCATGCGCAAGCGTGGGGGGAATAGATAATCACACAGATCATTCAGACCGCGAAGCGGGCGAAAGATGGTAGCCCCGGCGCACACGTGGGTTGAACTATCCCCGACGAAAATTTTCATCCTCGAACACGGCGCCCGCCTTCAACCCCGGGCCCCCTACCGCCACAAATACTCCTCCTCGAACTCCACCCCGTGTTTCTTCAATAACGCCACCAATTCGTCCCGAAACGAAAGGCGCATGTGATGGCGCGCCTGGTCCTGCACATAGCGAATCACCGCCGCACGATTTGACTGGCTCACGCTGAAGGCGCCGTATCCTCTTTGCCATGCAAAACTGCGCCGGTCGGGCCATTTCTCCTTGACCCAGCGCGACGAATTGGTCTTCACGGTCCGGATGCAATCGGCGACGGACTTGTCGGCAGGAAGGCAAAAAAGGAGATGAATATGATCGGAGGTTCCACCGATGGCGATCGGCGTTGCGCGCATCTCCCGCAAAATACCTCCGATGTAGGCATGAACATCAAGACGTATGGAATCGGAAAGGAACGGCGCCCGTTCGGAAGTAGAAAAGACAGCGTGTGTGAGCAGGTCTGTAAATGTGTGCGCCACTCTTACGCCCCTCCCGGGGCTACGGCTCATTTCCGACTTCTATCTCCGCAACCGCTCGAAACGTTTCGTATATCCCTTCAGCCAGGACCTACTTCAAATCCCCGCCCTTCCCAATATCCATCGAACTCGGAACCGGATTCCCCTCATCAATCGAATCCGCAATGCACTTGTCCAACACTCCCTTGGCCTCAAGGATGAATTCAATCGCGTCACGCCCAGCGCCATCGCCCCCGCGATGCGGCGTCACATAATGTGCCTCAGCCTTCACTCGCTCCCGCGCATTGTCGGTGGCCACGGCAAACCCGCATTCCCGCATCACCGGCAAATCCACCACGTCGTCGCCGACATACGCAATCTCTTCCAGCGTCACGCCCGCCTTCTCCATGATTTCGCGGACCGCTTTCATCTTGTAGGCCTGTCCCTGGTAAACAAACTCCATCTTCAGGTCGCGCGCGCGCAAAGCCACGCTGTCGCTGATCCGCTTGGTGATCACACCGCACTTCAACCCGCCCAGCCGCGCCAGCGTAATCCCTGCTCCGTCATGCGCGCTATAGCCTTTGAACTCCACCATCTTCGTTGCCATCGTTCCATCGGCCGTCGAAACAGGCAGAAACCAGATGGTCCCATCGGTCAAAACTCCATCCACATCAAAAAGAATTACCTTGATGCGCCGAGCGCGATCCTGCGCTGTCAATGTCATGCCTCGATTCTAAACAATCGAGTCCCATCGCACTTTGCGCACCAACTCACGCACGAGAGCGGGAAAAAAGAGAGAATGAAGGAATGGATAGGACCGAGCCCGCCGCAGTTTCGCGACTTGAATCCGAAGACTATTACTTCGAAGGAGACTTGATGGTGTTCACGGCCGCCTATCACCTGAAGCGCGGCTCCTGCTGCAAATCCGGCTGCCGTCATTGCCCCTACGGATTCAGAGGCCAGCCCACGCACAATTCCGAGCCCGGCTGCACAGACAAGAAATCCAAATAAACAATGCGTTTTCAATGATATAAGCCATAAATTCATGTAAAATCAGCGCGTTTTTCGTCAACCCGGGTAATTCCGTACAGACTTGCACCCCCAATTCATCCAGTTCCGAGCAGAAAAACAGCGAATTCCTGTAATTCCGAGTTCTGTTTTTGGGAGAAACCTCACCTCAACGGGTGATCTTTGCCCCGGTTTTGTAACCTCATAGGCAGACTTTTACCCTATGTAGATCACCCTCTAGGGTGACATTTGTGAGGCTACTGCGCCCCACTCGGAGCCGGATTTGCCGTCGTTGCCGGAGTCGTCGCCGGAGTCAAAGGCGCCGCCGCATCCTTCACTAACACCGCAAATCGAGGAAACGCAAAGCTCCCATTCGCGTCGTCAATCACATTCAACTGGCAAATGTACGACCCCGGCTTCAACCCCGCCAGCGGAACATCCAGTTCCATCGCCACTGCGTCGCGCCCTTCCACATTGATCGCCCTCGCCTGCACCACCGCCGTCTCGTAAACCTTTGCAGCACCTTGGATTAGCTCCAGACTGCTTAGCACATTAATCCCCGGCTTCGTCCCCTTCGCCGCATCAGCCGCCACTTTTTCCTTGGCCGGCCCGTAAATCTCATACAGCAAATACAGGTGCTGATCCTGCCTGAAAACATGGCTGATATTCGGCACATATTCCTGCCCATTCCGCACCAGCGGGTCCTGCTTCTTCGTTGCCTGCCGCATGGACGAAAGCACGATCGAGCTCAGCTTCAGCGGCGACTTCTTCATATCCGGCAGCGTAATCTCCGCCACAAACGACCCCATCCGCCCCGTCTGGTTCTCCCGCACCACAAACTTCATCTGATACTTACCCGGCGGCAAATCAAAGCTAGTCGTGTATTGAATATTTTTCTGTCGCGCCCCCAAACCACTGTAAAGATTCAACTTAACCGTCTCGCGCGCATGCCCGATGGGCCGCTTGAACTCGTCAATAACTGTGCCAATAATGTCCAGTGTTGCCTTGTCCTTGTCGCCGCCCTTCACAAATGGAATCTGCGAGCCCGGCACAATCAGCGAAACCGGTACAAAGAATCGACTCTCATCCAGCCGGAAGTACATCGCATCCATGTAGACAGCCATATCGGTAGCCGGCAAATCGCTTGCCAACTGCTCGTCCAGCTCCCGCTCGCGGTCTTCGTTGCCTGAATGTTTAAAGTCCGCCGGTGCGTAGTATCCGGGCCGGTATTCCAGCTTCACGCCCGGCCTGTTCACCTTGATCGTCAGCTTGCGATAACGCCCGTCGCGCGCCGGATTCGTGCTGCGAAAACCAATCGCGTAATAAGCGGAGGTATCCCGCTCCACCTGTGCAAAGGCAGGAGCAAAGTCGTTGGAATCGAAGAATGCCCTGCCTCCCGTGTCCACGCTGAGCGTTGACATAACCTCCTGCGAGGCAAAGTTGCCCTGCATATTGTTTGTCAGCGCTGCTCCGTTATAGGCGGCCGAGCCGCGCAGACTACCTGTCGAAGGATCGCCCAGCGGCGAAATTGCCTGCAATCCGCGCGTGTCCACGCTGTAAATAGCCAAATTCGCGCGTACCGCTGAGTTGATTGCGGCCCGCAGAGATGCCTGGTTCTCAATGCCGTCGCGCGTAATGCCGCCGGAGAAATACAGCAGCGATTTCTTTTCCGTAATCTTTTCGAGCGACTTCGAAATTGCCCGCAGCGCATAGAGCTCGCGGTCGGTATTCATGTCGTTGTACTCGCTCTCGTCCGGCGTGTATCCAGTGGTGTCTTCCACTTGATTCGAATTCGCAGTGGCGCCCGCCGCAAATCCCTGTCCCTCAGTGCCGTTGTACACAGCCACCTCGTTGATCAGGGCTTGCTTGTCGGAAGTGAAATCCTGATCGACCTTAAGCGAGTCGGCCAGCGATACCAGTGCCACCAGGTCGGCAGGCTGCATTTTGTTTTTCAAAAACTCCTTTGCCGCAAGCACGCTGCGATCGAGGTCCTCAGGCTGCATCGACGTCAGGTCGAAGAACATCACAATCAGCCGATGATTGCGCAGGTCCTCTGGCTTGGCCACTACCGCGGCCTTCGATCCGCCAACAGCGCCGCCAGCGGCCAGTCCGCTGATAGTTGCTTCGTTCAGCGGCGTCGCCATGTCCACACTTTCAAAATCGAAGGTGTCAATCTGCTGCTGTTTGCCGTTCTCCTGGATGCTGAAGTCGCTCCGCTTCAGCCCCGTGACAACTTCGCCGGTTTTTGCGTCGCGCACCACCACGTTGGTCAGCACCAGCTCGCCATTCATCTTCAGTACAAAGCCGCTCTGCTGGTCGCTGTTGGCTACCTGCGTGGTCTGCGCCGGCGGATCGGAGTTCTGCGCAAGCATCGGCTGCGCGTCTGTCTGGACCAGAGCCAGCATCGCAATTCCCGCTCCGACCTGTTGCAGCCAACCCCTCATCCAATTCCCTTCTGCTAAAACCTGAATCTCGCTGTGAATTGGAACGACCGCATGGGGGAAGCCGAGGTCACTTCTCCGAAATTAGGCGAGTTCACCGTTGTCCCCACACCCGAGTACTGCACCGTATTGAACACGTTGGTGATGGTGGCACGGATCTCCATGCTGCGCGTGTCTCCCATATTCACCGTCTTCGACAAAGCCATATTGTTCGAAACTGTCCCCGGGCCCTGGATCGAGTTACGCGGAGCGTTGCCAAAGAAGTCGCAAAACCCCGGAGTGTTTGTCGGCGCCACATAGGCCTTCGGGTTGAACCACTGGTGCTCCGTGCCGCCGCCGGCGGTAACCGAAGCGCCTGTCAGATTGGGCCGCAAGACGCCACCCGTGCCGCAGGCAGTGCTCGCGACCGACGACGCGTAACTCGGGCTGAGCCAACCGCCAGTAGAGAACTGAAATGTGCCAGAGACTGAGAACCCTTCCAGAATGTGGGCGCCCATGCCCGAGGTCACCAGGAACTTGTCTTTGCCAAAGGGAAGCTCGTAGAGATAGGTGCCGTTGACCGTGTGACGCACATCCAGGCTCGAATTGCCAAGCTCGCCGAGTGGGTTCTGCCAGTCCTGCACACCGACGCCTCCCACGCTGCCCAGCGCGCCGGCATCGTCGATCGAGTGCGAGTACTGGTAGTTGGCGCCGAGCGCAATTCCCTTGGAGAGCCGCCTGTTCACCCGCACCGTGGCCGCGTTGAACTTTGAGAACGAAACCGCCTCTTCGTAGCGGAAGTTCAGTGGAAGACACGGCGTCGTCCCTGCGCATGCCGCCGGCGCCGGATCAGTGTTTGGGCTGTTCGGAATTGCGCGCGGCTCAATCACCGTATCCAGATGATTGCCTCTCGACCCGTTGTAGCCAAGATTCAATACGATGCCCAGGGGCAGCGTCTTCTGCAGATCGAGATTCCATACCTGCACATAGGGCAGTGGATAATGTGGGTCAACTGCATAGTTGCCAAGCGCAGCTGGCGCGGGAAATCCATCGGCAAGCGTAAAGCAGGTCATCGGCACGGTGCGCGCACACGCAGACGATGCTTCATTACCGATGGCTTCCTGATTTGTCTGTTCGTTGGTGAAAGGCGGCTGGTGCGCCATGGTTGTTGCGAAGCTGGCGTACTCGCCCACCGTGTAATTCATTCCGAAACCGGCCCGCACCACTGCCTGCTTGAGTTTGGGCACACGCCACGCCAGCCCGAGACGAGGCGCGAAAGCTTTGCGCCACGGATATACCAGCGAATCAGGCAATCCTGCTGTGCCCGCTTGCACCTCGGTATTGGTAGTGAACAGGCCGCCAGGATTGGTGAAGACTTCGCCCAAATGGCCGTACTTTTCGGTGTAAGGCGCAAAAAACTCGTAGCGGATACCGGCATTCAGCGTCAGGCTCGGCACCACTCGCCAATCGTCTTGAGCAAAGGCGTCCATGACATTGTCGCGCAGGTAGGTCTTGGCCAGCGTCGAGTTCAGACTAGTCGACTGCGGCAACCCCAGCAGAAAATCAGCAATGGGTGAACCGGTATTTTGATCCTGCGCAGGATCTTCCGTAAACAATCCGGTGAAAGTGAAGCTTCCTGTCGCGGTTGAGCCCGCAAGAAAATCGCGGTGCACACGCCGATAGTCGCCGCCGAAACGAAGATTGTGCTTGCCATGAATCCAGCTAAGGACTTCTGAGAACGAAATCGTCTGCGATAGTGAGAAGCTCGGCTGCTGCTCCGAAAGGCCAGTGAATTCGCTTAGCTGAATGTTGGGGACGCCGTAGTTCAGCGGAACATTGTTGGGCACATTGACGCCGTCGGTCGCCGCAACGTTATTCCCGGTATCGGTGAAGAAGTTGGTGGTATGCGAGTTGCTCCGGTTCCAGTTGGAATTGAAGATGTTCGTGAACTTGTGGTAGCCCACCGTGTATCCGGCCTGCACGGAGTTTGATTGCGAGGCGCTCTTGCCGCCCAACTCCGGAATGAAGTTCACCACATCCGAGGCCGTATCTGCCCAGTTGTAGTTGACGTTGATGCTCTGCCGAAGTCCCTGGTTCTGGTTCAACCGCCCGCTGCGGCCGCCGCCTCCGCCCGTGCGCCCTAGTCCCGGTTGCGCCGCATTCTTTCCGATACTGCGGTTGTAGCGCACTCCGGCCTGGGTAGTGTTCGTTTGCGCCGTGGTCAGCAGGTGGTAGTTCCAGTTGATCCCGGCGCTGGGAATGAGGTTCGGTTGCGGATAAATCTGCATCAGTGCTGCGGCCTGGGTCGCGATGCGCCCATTCGGTCCGCCCGGAATTGTGTTGTTAGGAAACGGCAATCCCGTTGTCGGGTCGTAGATTACCGGCAGTCCAGGCGCGGAGAAATCTCCTCCCCGCTCTGCTAATGTGGGAACATCCGCGTACTCGTCCGCGGGCGACGAACTCCGCGATCCGGACAGCGTCAGGAAGACCGTATCCTTCCCGCTCGGCTTGGTGAGGTGCGGAATGTACGGCGCGCTCATGAAGGTGATACCGAAGCGATTGCTTCCCGAGGCTGGCTGTTCCTGCTGCTGACCATTCAGCGGGAACGGCTCCGCATTGAGCGCCGAATTGCTGCCGATCCAAAAGAGAGCCCCGTGCGGCTGCCCCGGATTGAATCCACGAAAGTTTCCTCCTCGCCCGCCACCACCGCCGCCAAACCCGCCGCCTCCGAATCCACCCCCGCCAAATCCCCCTCCGCCGAATCCACCACCACCAAAACCTCCGCCTCCACCCAGGGCCCCGGCAAAGATTCCGCCTCCCTGCCCGCTCGAAAACGCGCCCTGCACCCGAGCCGTCTCAAGCGCGTCACGAATCCGATCCATATCCACGCCGGCAATCGGGCTCACCTGGCCCGACGCCCCACTGATTGCCACCGAATCCCCGCCGAAGTCCGAGTTTCCCGCCGCTGATGGCAGCGCTGCGCCGCTGGCGCCAGCCGTCCCGGTCTGCGTTTCCGTGTCGCCGGACATCGCGGAAATCAGACTCAGGCTCTGCGCCCCATTGCCTGCAAGCTGACGAATCGCCGCTACTGCTCCCTGTTGTGCCTCTTGCTGCGCCTGTTGTTGCTGCTGTTCCGCAGCGCGCGACGCCAGCATCAGCGCGAAAGTCACCGTCTGGTCGTGACTGGCGGCGTTCAGTACCGCCTCCTGCGACCCGGCCGCGAAGGCCGCAAATTGCGTCTTCACCACATAGCGCCCGTTTTGCGGAATGCTCATGGACCACGCACCATTGATGTCGGTAGTCGTTGAATACTTCTTGCCGGTCAGGGTGTTTTGGGCCGTGATGGTCACACCGGGCAGCGCAATTGTCCCGCTCTTCACCACACCATGCAGCTTACCGCCCGTAATTGGAGTCGCGGAAGGGGCCTGTGTCTCAGGCGTGGCCGGACCAGTCGATGCACCAGTCGGAGGCGGGCCCTGGGGGGATGGGCTCGGGGTCGATCCCGGCGCCTGAGCAAATCCCGTAAGGCAACCGGACACAACCATCCCCAGCGAAAGTGTCCACCGTAAAAATGCTTGCCGCATTCAGGCTCCCTGGCATTCTGCGCTCGTACTCTGTCAGACGGTCCACTCGCCGCTAAGGTTTACGGCATAGGATTCATGCGCCATCCATCGTAAACTTGGACATGGACCCACTCGACGCCGAGCCACCGACATTTTATCTGCACGAAATCGCCGCAACTGATTCAAAAAGTACACTCGCCCAGGCGCGCGAACTCCTGCTCGAATACGGCCGCTTCGTCATCGCTCAGCCAGGCGCCGCCCGCTTCTGCTTCGGTTCCCTGGAAAAGGAAGCCGACGCGTTGCCGCTCTCCTTTCATGTCCAGGGGGGTGGCTGTCTGATGGCCCATGCGCACGGTCAGCCGGCAGGATTTATCGCATGGCGCGCGGTCCCCGAAGCCATTGAACCCCATGCATGGGAACTTAAGCGCCTCTGGGTGCGGCCTGCCGCACGTGGCCTCGCACTCGGTCGCGCCCTCACCCAGGCCGTTCTTGAGCGCGCCATCGCGGCAGGCCGAACCGCTATCTATCTAGATACCGCTCCAGCCTCAATGGCCGCCGCCTATCGCATGTATCTCGACCTGGGCTTTGAGCCATGTGCGCCTTACAACGACAACCCCGTGGAAGGCCTCGCTTATCTCAGGAAGAACCTTTAATTCATCACAAAAGCTCTTGCAATCGACTGACGCGCATGTTAACTATTAAGTCAATCATCTTTTGATTACTGCCACACAAGTAAACTCCGGCAGCCATCAGACAGGAATATTTCTCGCATGAAGATTGGCACCACGATCCGCACTCACCGGCTTCAGAAAGGGTTGTCTCAAGGCGACATCGAAAAGAAAACCGGTCTTCTGCGCTGCTACCTCTCGCGCGTGGAAAACGGCCACACCGTTCCCTCGCTGGACACGCTCTCGAAAATCGCAGTCGCGCTTGATATCTCCATCGCGCAGTTCTTTGCCGACGAGACCGTGGGGCACCAGCTCAACACCACCAAGCTTTCTGATGAGGAACTCCGCTTCCTCACACAGATTCGTCGCTACTCGTCGAACCTGAACGAGAGTGACCGGAAACTGCTGTTAGCCATGGTGAAGAAATTCGCCGCGACGGCCGTCCGGTAGCGAACCGCTATTGCGCCGAAAGGCGAGAATCGGCCTATTGCCCCTGGAAACTGGCGATAAAGAACGCGAACAGCGTCAGCGTCAGCACGACCAACCCAATTGCGATACGACGGCGGAAGAAAAAGAGCTTCTTGGGCGCGCCGATCCCCGGAACCATCGGCGCCGCGAACAACAGTCCGCAGGCACAGCCCCCCATGTGAGCCATGTTGTCGATCTTGACGAACGACCCCGGAATCACGGTTGCCAATCCAATCACAAGGTTAATTCCCGCAAAGTAGATCACCGACCTGCGCAGCTTGCTTAGCTCGCCAGGAGGTATCGGCAGCCAGTGCGATTTGAGCAGCACTATGAGCGCGCCTGCGATCCCAAACACCGCGCCTGATGCGCCCGCGCCCACCGGTCCGAACAATCCCCCGGAAACCTGAGACGGATCGTAAAACCATGCCCTGGTGACAAAAACGGATAGAAGGTTTCCAGCCGCTCCGGTGAGGATGTACACCGCAAATACGCCCAGAGAACCCATGAGCGGCTCCGCCAGCATTCCCAGGTTCCACAGGCACCACATGTTCGTAGCCAGGTGGATGATACCCACATGGACGAACATGGCCGTAACAATGCGCCACCACTGGTCGTTGATCAGGACCGCACCAGCATTGTTGGCCCCGAAGACAAGCAAATCGTCCGGTGACGGGCTGAGATAACTGACGTGGCCTAAGACCATCCACAGGAACACAGCGAAGTTGATACCCATCAGAGAATACGTAGCGGGCGCCACCATCCACGACCGCCTTTGACGCCGCACCGGCTGGGGAGGCATATAGACGGTCCCCGGCGGAAGAATCTGCGGCTCAGTTCCGCGATAACCGGTACCTTCTTCGCGTGGTGGGGGTGGAGGGGAATAACTTCCCATTCCCTAACTCTAAAGCATTTCCAAAGACTCCGTGGGTTGAAGCACTTACAGAACCGCCGGATGCTGTGGAAACTCCTCTTTCTGTGAACCGCCGTCCCATCATTCGCAATTTCAGACGCATTTGTTCGATCAACCTCTCAACGCTCCGGCGTCGAGCCCCAAGGTCAATCCATGGATGTACTCTGGAGTTTGGTCTTCGCTCAACTGGCCTCCCGGTCGCTCGCGAAAACCTGAAAGAAGGAGCCCCATCGTGAGTTCTCCCAAGCAGATCAAGAGAGCATTGCTCAGCGTTACCGACAAAACCGGCCTAGTCGATTTCGCCCAGGCCCTGGCAGCTTTCGGCGTCGAACTTGTTTCCACCGGCGGCACTGCCCGCACGCTTCGCGAAGCCGGCCTTGCGGTCAAGGACGTCAGTGAACTGACCGGATTTCCTGAAATGCTCGATGGCCGTGTCAAGACCCTCCATCCCAAAGTCCACGGCGGCCTGCTCTACATCCGGGGCAACGCCGAGCACGAATCCGCGGTGGCGGCTCACGGCATCGAGCCCATCGACATGGTTGTGGTCAACCTATATGCCTTCGAGAAAACCGCCGCAAAACCAGGCGTCGCATTCGGTCACATCATTGAAAACATCGACATCGGCGGGCCATCCATGGTTCGCTCCGCCGCCAAAAACTTTGAAGATGTGGCCATCGTCACCCGCGTGGCCGACTATCCCGCGCTCATCGAAGAGCTTCAGTCCAACTCTGGAGCTTTGGGCCGCGAAACTCGCTGGCGACTGGCAAAACAGGCCTTTTCAACCACCGCCGCCTACGACACCGCTATTGCCAACACACTCGATCTGATCGCGGAAGCACCCTCACCCGATCTGCCCGCCGATCCAGATTCAACCTCGCTGCCGACCACATTGCGCATCAATTTCCCGCTCGCCCAATCCCTTCGCTACGGAGAAAACCCCCATCAGCGCGCCGCGCTTTACACGGACGGCTCCGGCCTCGGCGTGGCCGGCGCAACCCAACTTCAAGGCAAGGAACTCAGCTTCAACAACCTCGTCGATCTCGATGCATGCTGGGAGCTGGCACAGGAGTTCGACCAGCCCGCCGTCATCATCGTCAAGCACACCAACCCCTGTGGCGCAGCCACCGGGTCGACCGTCCTTGAGGCCTATCAGAAGGCCCTCGCCGCCGATCCCGTCTCTGCGTTTGGCGGCGTCATCGGCATCAACCGCCCTGTCGACGCGGATGCCGCAGCTGAAATCGCCAAGCTCTTCGTCGAAGCCATCGCCGCACCCTCCTTCACTGCCGAAGCCCGCGAGCGCTTCGCCGCTAAAAAGAACCTTCGACTCGTCGAAATCAACAGCGCCACCCCCAGACCTGTCGTTAAGCACGTCTCCGGAGGCCTGTTGCTCCAGAACGCCGACACTGGCCGCGTGGAAGAATCGGAGCTGGACGTGGTCACCTGGCGTCCGCCCACAGCCGAGGAGTTGCGCAGCCTGCTCTTCGCATGGCGCGTCTGCAAACACGTCAAGTCCAACGCCATCGTCTACGCCAAAGACGGCCAGACCCTCGGCGTCGGAGCAGGCCAGATGAGCCGCGTCGACGCCGCCAGATTCGGCGCCATGAAAGCGGTCCTCCCGCTCGCCGGCTGCGTAGCCGCCTCAGACGCCTTTTTCCCCTTTCCCGATGGCCTTGAAACCGTAGCAGCAGCCGGTGCAACCGCTGTCATCCAGCCCGGCGGCAGTGTGAAGGATAAGGACGTGATTGCCGCCGCCGACCGCCTCGGCATCGCCATGGTCTTCACCGGGATTCGCCATTTCCGTCATTGATTCGGGACTCGTGAGCAAAAGAGAATGATGTAATCAGCTCATGCCCTCTCCGTTCCATCTTCGACGTGATCTGCGCGCTCGCACATTCGCGCTCGTCGGCGAAATGGACTGGTTTCGCGGGCTCCGCTGCGCTGTCGCCCTGTGCGCCCCGCTGGTCCTTGGCGACATGGCCGGAATCCCCAACCTCGGCTGGGCCTCGCTCGGCGGCTTTGAGGCCATCCTCGCCGATACCGGCGGCCCCTACCGCTCGCGCATGGCCTCGCTGGCCACGCTCAGCCTCGGCGGAGCGCTCGGTTTGTTTCTAGGCTCCATTGCCGGCGGCAGCATCATCTGGGCGCTGCCCGTCACAGTCCTTTTCTGCTTCCTATGGAGCTACCTGGCCGTTCTGGGAACTCCATTTGCCGGGGCCGGCCTGCTGGTGCAGGTCATCTTCATCTGCGGCATCGGAGCGCCCACTTCGGATTGGCATGAAGCCCTGGTGCGCGGCCTGGTTCTGCTTGGCGGTGGTGCATGGGCCGCGTTGCTCTCGCTCTTCCTGTGGCCTCTCGACGCCTATCGTCCGGCGCGGTTCGCGGTTGGCGCGTGCTACACAGAGCTCGCCTCCTTTCTCGCCTCCGTGGCTGAACTCTCTAAACGGTCTGAACAACGCCCCGCGCTATGGCATCGCCTCGCCAAGCACCATCAATACCGCATCCGCCGCGCCGTTGAGCACGGTTGGCAATCCGTTGCCTCCATCCGTGCCGAGCACCAGTCCGATACCGCGCAAGGCCGTCAGCTTGTCATTCTTCTTGAGCATGCCGACCTGCTCATCGCCCGCACCGTTGCGTTGGCTGAAAATCTTGAGGCGCAGGCCGCCACGCCGGGCTCCGCATGCTCCGACCGCGGACTTTCCAGTCTCGAAAACCTGCGCTCCGTCGAGCTATATGTCGCCAACCTCCTGGTCTCCTCCAAATTGGTCGGCAATGGCCATTCCTCATCCGCAGCCCAAACTCAACGCCTCGAAATGCAGCGCTTGCCCGGCTCCCTGGAAGCCTGCCTTGACCAGTCCGATGCCTCCACGCGCTTCCTTCTGGCCCAGATTACCGAGGCCGCTTCTCTGCTTGAAACAGCAATCGAAAGCGCTGTACTGCTCCGCTTCGGCGCATCGCAGGCAATCGAGGCAGATCCGCCCGCCCCGGCCGCAACCGGCCAGTCCGTCGGCCATTTTGGACACGTCTATGCCCGCCTCGCCGAACTGCGCCAAGGTCGGAACGCGGCCCGCGGCCTTGAACAGTTGCGGGCCAGCTTTACGCCCCGATCGCTCGCGCTGCGTCACGCCACACGTGTCGCCCTGGTCTGCGGACTCGACGTGATCATCATCCTGGTGCTCAACATCAATCACGGCTACTGGTTGCTGATGACCTCGCTCATCGTCCTCCAGCCGCACGTTTCTGGAACCATGCGCCGCAGTATGGAGCGCGTTGGCGGCACCGTCGGCGGTGGCATTCTGGCCGCGGTACTCGCCGCCACCCTCCACTCGCCGATGGGCATCGCCGCCGTTCTGTTTCCGCTTGCCTTGCTGGCCCTGGCCATTCTGCCAATCAGTTATGCGGCCTATGCATTCTTCCTCACACCCACATTTGTCCTCGCCTGGCTTCCGTATTCAGGCGACTGGCAACTGGCCCTCATCCGCACCGGCAACACCGTCGCGGGCGCAGTGATCTCGCTGCTGGCCATGCTGTTTCTCTTCCCGTCCTACGAGCGTGATCGCGCCCCGCAATTCCTCCGCGCCAGCATCGCGGCCGATCGCCGTTACCTCGCTCAGCTCGCCGAATCCTGGAAGAATCCAGCCATGGGCCGTTCCCGATCCACACGCCTGCTTGCCAACGCCCGACGCGCCGCCGGCCTGGCCCACAACGATACCGAGGAATCTCTCGAGCGGCTCCTGGCGGAATCCTGGCCGCGCCGACGCCGTTTCGGCCATTTTGTCGCTGCTTTTGTCACCTATTTGCGCCGCTTCGCACAATCTGTTACCGCTCTCACCGCTTTTGATGACGAATGGACCTGGAAGCAGTCCCCAAGTGTCCAGAGCCGGCTCGCGCTTCTCGATCGCCGTCTGCAATGGCTTGAAGACCAAACCGCCACCGAAGGTCAACCAGCACAATCAATCTGGCCCGAACCCGCCCTTCAGGATCTGCAGCCCGCTACATCGCCCCAGGACCATCCCGGAGAGCGCCAGTTGGAGCGCCTCGAGCGGCAGGCCGAAGTCCTTCAACGCCAGCTAAAATCCCTGCGTGAGCACGGCTGGCTACCCGGCCTTTCGCAACCCGGGCGCGATTTAGAGGCTCGGGCCTCTGAATGAACATCTGCCCGTGATCCGCGCCACAATCCTCCACCTCCAGGCAGCGTATATTCGCCGCGAACTCACGTTTCGATCCCTGTCGCGTACCAAGATTCTCGCTGTATCCGAAAGAGGTTTGCCATGAAACTGGTCGCCCTCGCCGTTCTACTTACTGCTTTGCCCCTCGCCGCACATGCGCAGGCACCTGCTGCGCCGGGCGATTCCCTGTCCATCCCCGTTGTCGGCACATTTGATCGCACCAGCATCGTCCTTGCGTACTACCGCTCTCCGCTTTGGAACGCCATCCTCGCCGACCGTCGATACGAATTGAAGACCGTCAAGGCGGCCAATGACACGGCGAAAGCCAAAGAACTGGAGAAGTATGGCGGAGAGAGTCAGGAACTGGCCATGCAGCAGCTTGCCGGCAAAGCCCCAATTGACAACATTCTCGCCGTGCTGCAGCCAGAGTTTATGGAGTTGAGCGGCAAAATGAAACTGTCCTCGATCGTTGAGGCACCCGCTCCTGGTTCCAAAGCCGCCACCGTCGATGTAACTTCCCTGCTGATGGACTGGCTGAAAGCAAGTTCAGAAACCCGCAAGATGGCTGTCGAGATGCATCAGCGTTCATCTGGTAAATAATCGTATTCCTTTCATTGAATTAATCTGCAGAATCGCGACAACGCCGCAAATAGAGTGCTGTCTTTTTCCAAAAATCCCGCATTCAGCCGTTTCGCCGCGACTATTACCGGGTAAAATCGTCTCTACAGTAGGCAGAGTTCCTCTTAAAGGCTGCCTTTGCTGCCTTTCCGGCCTTCGCACGGGTTTCCCTCCCGTTCACCCGGCTCGCAAGGCGCGGAATTCTCTGGATGATGAAAACAAACACTCATACTTTGCCTTTCTGGCTTTCGATTGCCGCCGTATCCCTGGTCCTTCTTCCAGCGTCGCCGGCTCGCGCACAGGACAAGCCAGTTCAGCCCCCGTCCGGAATCGGCGCTCCCGCTGCTCCAGTTGAGAACTCCGTGGCCCCTGCGGCCAATGCTTCACCCGCAGACACAGCTGCGACACCGTCTGACCGCGCCTCAGCCTATTACCACCTCGCACTGGCCAACATCGACCAGGAAGATGCGGTCTCAGAAGGACGCCCGGAGTTGATTACGCGCGCCATTGAGGAGTACAAGCTCGCCCTCAACGCCGATCCCGGTTCGCCGCAGCTGAACGATGGCTTGGCCGAACTTTACTTCAACACCGGCCGCGCCCACGATGCAGAAGTCACGGCCCGCAATCTTCTCAAGGTTTCTCCTAACGACGTCGATGCGCACAAGCTTCTCGGGCGCATTTATCTGCGCCAGCTCGGCGAGGGCCAGAACTCGGTTTCTTCCACTTCGCCGTCTTCCAATGTTCTGAACCAAGCGATTGCCGAATACGAAAAGATCGTTGCCCTGCAGCCGAAAAGTGTTGAAGACCGGATGGTTCTGGCCCAGCTCTACCGCGTAAAGCACGATGCCAAGAAGGCAGAAGAGCAGATCCGCATTGCACAGGCCATTGAGCCTGAATCTGAAGAAGTCGTGCTTAACCTTGCGCAACTGTACGCGGAAAGCGGCGACATTCAACATGCCGCCAAGGTGATTCAGGACGTTCCCGAGGCCGACCGCACACCCAAAATGGAGTTTGCACTCGGTGCTGCTTTTGACCAGTTGAAGCAGTCCAAGGACGCCATTGCGGCCTATCAGCGCGCTGCGGACATGGATCCCGGCGACGCCCAGACACTCGATGCACTGGCCCAGGCGCTGCTTGCCGACAACCAATTGGATGAGGCGCTGAAGCAGTTCAAGCTGGTGAATGAAGCCGATCCGGAAAACGTTGAGCCGCTTATACATATTGGTGAAATTCAGCGGCGGCAGGGAAAGTATGAAGATGCCCTGGCGAGCATTCGCAAAGCGCGCAAGATGGAACCTGCATCGCTGGAAGCCGGCTATAACGAAGGGCTGCTTCTGGACGTGCTGGGCCGTTACGACGAGGCTACGCAAACTTACGAGAAGATGGTGGACACCACCTCGCATGCAAACGGGGCTTACACGCCGGAAGAAAAGAGCAGCCGCGGATTCTTTCTGGAGCGGTTGGGCCAGGTCTATTCTGAACAAAACAAGGTAGAACAGGCCATTGCTACTTACCAGAAACTGATTGATATGGGCGGCGATCAGGCGCTTGCCGGGTACGAAGGCCAGGTGGAGACGTACGGGGAAGCGCGCATGTATGACCGCGCAGTAATTGTTTCGCGCAACGCGGTCGAGGCTAACCCGAAGGATCCCGATTTGAAGATGATGCTGTCCGGGGCGCTGATTGAGCAGGGCAAGGCCGACGAAGGCGTGGCCATGACGAAGAGCCTGCTGGATAATACTGATAAGGATCGAGTTGTGTGGCTGAAGCTGGCCCAGTTCGACACGCAACTGCGGCGCTGGAAGGACGCGGAGGACGCGCTCGCCAAGGCGGACGCCCTCACCACCAAGAAAAGCGACCGCACCTATCTTCTGTTCCTCAAAGGGGCGTTGGCAGAACGGCAGAAACACTACGATCCGGCGGAACAATTCTTCAAACAGGCCCTGGATCTGGACCCCGCTAACACCATGACTCTGAATTACTTAGGGTATATGCTCGCGGATCGTGGCGTTCGCTTGCCGGAGGCGTTGAAGGACATTCGCAAGGCGGTTGAGCTGGACCCCATGAATGGCGCGTACCTGGATTCGCTGGGTTGGGTTTACTTCAAGATGGGCGAGTTCGAGCTGGCCGAGGAGAACCTGCGGCAGGCTGTGGAGCGCGATCAGACGGACCCAACGGTTCACGATCACCTGGGCGATCTCTATGAAAAGACAGGACGTATCCGGCTGGCGGCTTCGCAGTGGGAGCTATCGCTGGCCCAGTACGCCAAGTCGGCGACGGACGATATTGAGCCGGGAGATGTGGCCAAGGTGCAGCACAAGCTGGAAACGGCCCGGGTGAGGATGGCCCGGCAGGACAGCGCAACCGGTCAGCCCAAACCGGAGTGAAAAGACAGGACTTACCCCACAGGGAACAGCGAGTAGGGAACAGGGAGTAGGGACGTTTTTGCGTGGGCGAGAATTCACCCTTCAGGGTGAATTCCATGGGGAAAAGTCTGCCTATGAGGTGTGCAAACGGGCCGGAACATACCCCTTTGAGGTGAGGTATCTTACAAAAACAAACCTCAAAAAGTGAGGGAAGACGCGTTTTGTATGTCCGGAACTCCCGAATTTGAACGCGCGAGTTTGTCTGCAATTGGATGCTTTTTCAAAAAACGCTCTGATTGGGGGCGACTTAGCAGCTTAAATTATTGATAATGCATTCTTTATTTGGATTTTCCACACTTTGCAATTGCACATGGATGTGCGCGCAAGTTTCCAGGGCAAGTTTGCCGCTTGAGCCGCATCTGCTCTCCTTGAGGAGACAAGGCCGTGCGGCACGACACCCAGGTTTCAGAGGGGGAGACCTCCCAAGCCAGACTTTGGGCGCCACAGGCTGTGATATTCTCATTTCATCGTATGTTGATCCAAGCTTCAATCACGCGCCCTTGTAGTCGTGCCCGTCAGCGCGGGTAAGCCTGTAGATCCTTGCTGCCAGCTCTTCGGCAGCCCCTCTCGGTCATTCCTGAAGTTTGAACGGTTTTCTTAAACGACCCTTTGTACCCTGTAGTGAAGCTGTACCCGTAAGTGCCGACCCCGGTAGCTTTCGGGTTCATTCATCTACACACATTCATCAAACCGCGGTTCAGCTGGAGTTCGATCAACAGCATGGGCCCGGACTATCTGTATCACTTTAAAGGAGGAATAATGCAACGATTCAAAACGATTATCACCCTGGCATCCGTCCTGCTGATGGTCCTTGCACTGTCTTCAGTGTCATCGCCTGCGCAGACGTTCCGCGGCAGCATCAACGGCACGGTCACCGATTCGTCGGGGGCCGTGATTCCCGGCGCCAAGATAACCGCCACCGACACCGCTACCGCGGCTGTCCACGAGACAGTTTCATCCGGCGCGGGCGAGTTCTCCTTTAACGATCTCCCGCAGAGCACCTACACGGTCAAGGTCGCAGCCGCTGGATTCTCCACCATCGAAGCCACCGGCGTGCAGGTCAAGGCGGGCGCAATCTATACGCTGCCCGTAAAACTGACCGTTGCGCAGCAGGCCACCACCGTTGAAGTGGCAGCCGACTCCCTTTCGCTCGACACCACCACGGTCGTCCAGACCACCGTCATCGACGGCCAATCGCTCCAGGATGTGCCGCTCAACGGCCGTGACTTCACGCAGCTTCAAGGCAGCTCCGTGGCCTTCACCGGATACAACAACTCCGGTTCCGTCAACGGTACGCGCGGCAACCAGCTCAACTACACCATTGACGGTACTGACAACAACGACTTGTACCTGAATGCGGTTGCGGTCAACCAGGGCAGCATCAGTGGTATCGCCGGCGTTGTGTATCCGGTTGAGGCCCTCGACGAATATTCCCTCCAGACTACCGGAAACAGCGAGTCCGGCCGCAGCCCCGGCGGCAATCTGAACATCTCCACCAAGTCAGGCTCCAACAGTTTCCACGGCGACGTGTACTACTACAACCGCAACGAGGCGCTGGCCGTGGCCTCGCCATTTGCGACTCCCGGAAACCCGGAACTGCCCTTACGCAACCAGAACTACGGCGTGTCGCTCGGCGGCCCCATCCGCCGCGACCACGACTTCTTCTTCCTCACCTACGAGGAGCAGAAGTACCTCATCGGCTTGTCCAACTCCGCCACCGAGCCTTCATCGGCATATGTGACTGATGCGCTCGCGGTGCTCGCCAACGCCAACGGGGCTTATAACTGGACCGATAGTAACGATGTTGTTCATACGTGGTCGAATGTGCCCGTAAGCCAGGTTTCGCAAAACATTCTCAACACTCTCTGGGACCCGGCTCTCATCGGCGGCCTTAAGGATGCGCCGAGTAACTACGCCAGCAACGAACCGGAGGCTGGATACAGCCACAACCTGGTGGTTCACGTGGACCACAACTTCAGCGACAAAAGTCACCTTTCCGGCATCTGGTACTGGGGTCAGGGCTACGCCAATGGTTATGCCGGTTCGCTCCTCAATGAGTATTTCCAGGTCGTCCCCTCGCACAACGAAAACTACAACGTAACCTGGAACTACAACCTCCGTCCCAATCTCACCAACCAGGTCGCAGCAGGCGCTAACTTCTTCACCCAGGGCTTTGCCGATGAGAATCACACCCAGGTCCTGCAAACCCTCGCCGCGCTCAACACCGGCAGCGCGCTCACTGGTTCCCCCGACATCCAGATCAACGGCTTTGACCAGATCGGCGTCACACCACAATCCGGCCGCAACGACATCATGGCCCAGGTCAGCGACATCGTCACCTGGACCATCGGCAAGCACCAGATTCGTACCGGCATCGATTACCGTCGCGCCTACATCGACCTTTACTACAACTTCGGCGGCCGCGGCACCTTCGGCTTCGGTACGGGTGGGCTACTTGGTCCTTGGTCAGGCAGCTCCGTCTCCGACTCCAACGTCCTGAACCTTGCCGAATTTATGGCCGGATACGCCTTCCATCCCAGCATCACTCTGGGTACCCAGGAGCGCTTCATCTACGCCCACACCGGCTCGGCCTTTGCGCAGGACACCTGGCAGCTCACCCCCAAGTTCAACGTCAACCTCGGCCTGCGTTATGACTACCAGCAGCCCTTCTACACCAACCCTCCCAACAGCTCCATCTTTGACCCCAACAACGGCGGCTTGCTGGTGGCCGGCACGTCGGGCGCACCGGGATACATCTACAACACCAACAAGCTGAACCTCTCGCCGCGCGTCGGACTCTCCTACCAGGCGTTTTCAGGCACGGTCGTCCGCGCCAACTACGGCATCTTCTTCGATCAGTCCGCAGGTCAGGCCTTCTACGGCAACCTCGGCGTAGGCAACGGCGGCGCCAATGGCGTCAACAACAATCCGGCTGGAAGCCAGCCCAATTACTCCATCATCCTCGGCGCGTATGACCAGACGACAGGTCCTGTTTGGACCCCCAACCAGACGCCCCCCATCTTTACCCCCGCCCTGGGTGAGCCCACCGGCAGCAACGTGGTCTCGGTCTACTCCGTCGATCGCAACTTCAAGACTCCCTATACCGAGCTCTTCGGCCTCAACATCGAGCAGAGCCTGGGCCACTCCTGGATATTCAACGTTGGTTATGTCGGCTCAACCAGCCGCCACAATCTCGTTCTTGAGGACGTAAACCGGTCGGCAGTGGTTGCGGGACTCCAACTCGACCAGGTTACCTCTCCTACGACCGCCCCAAACGGCACCACATACGGGCCTGTAACGATCGGCAACAACACCTTCTCCGCGCAGCAGGCCTCGCGCCCCTACTTCGCCAATTTTCCCAACATTGGCATCGTCAACCAGGTGAACACCACATCCTCCTCGAGCTTCAATGCCCTGCAGGTCACATTGAGGAGCGCCGCATGGCATGGGCTCAGCAGCCAGTTCGGCTACGCGTGGAGCCACAATTTGGATAATGCAAGCGGTTTTTACACCGCTCCCCAAAACTCCTTCAATTTGAAGGGAGACTATGGCAACGCACAGCAAGACATTCGCAACCACTTCTCCTCCTATCTGAACTACGCCATTCCCTCTCTCAAGGCCGGACCCAAGATACTCACGGCCGGCTGGGAGGTAAACAGCATCCTCAAGTTCCAGGGCGGCGAGCCAATCAACGTGGTCTCCGGAGCGGACAACAGCGGCACCGCTGAATACCAGGACCGCGCGAGCATCACCGGGCCGGCTATCAACAGCGACCACTCAATCCAGGGGCATTCGTACGCACAGTACCTCACCCCCTACAACCCCAACGGCACTACCGGGTTCCAAGTGCCGGGTCCTGGCACCTACGGCAATCTCGGCCGCAACCAGGTGTACGGCCCCGGCTTCGAAGACGTGGACATGTCCCTGCTCAAGAACATTCCCCTCTATAAGGAGCGCGTCCACGCCCAACTCCGCGTAGAAATGTTCAACGTCTTCAACCGCGTCAACCTGGCACAACCCCTGAACAACCTCGGCTACGGCACCGCATTCGGCTGGAGCACTGAGACCATCGGCGGCTCTTACGGAGCGCCCGGCATCGGCTCCGGCGAACCGTACAACACTCAGCTGGCTTTGAAGATCCTTTTCTAACCGGCAAACAGTTGGACCCAGCGAGCCGGCCCACTGTGGCCGGCTCGCTGTCGTTTTAGCCTCATAGCGTTGCTTCCCGCGCTTCGAGACCGTGGACGGCGACATGCCATGTGGGGTGTTTTTTGAGCCGCGGACTGCCGTTTGGGGTGTTCTTGCATCCTAGAAAGAACGACTGATTCAGGATGCGGCAATCTCTTCAAGCTGAAAAGCAAGCGACTCAATCCCGACGTCTCATGGGCACTGGTGAGATGGCAGAGCGGGTGCGTGCGTTTGACTGGGAATCGACGGCCATCGGGCCGGTATCCGAATGGAGTGAGACGCTGCTGGGCGCGGTGAACATGATGCTCTCCGCGAGCCATCCGATCCTGCTGCTGTGCGGGCCGGAATTGGTTCTTCTCTACAATGACGCTTTCCGGCCGATCCTGACCGATCGGCATCCCAGCGCGCTGGGGGATGGTGGCCGCCAGTTCTGGACAGACGTGTGGCCTGTGGTGGGCGGACAGCTTGAGTCCGTGCTATTTGAAGGGAAGACCGTTTCGCATCAAAACGCGTTGGTACCGATCCTGCGGAATGGGAAGCTGGAAGAGGCGTACTTCAGTTACAACTACAGTCCTTTTTTTGAGCCGGACGGCCGCGTCGCCGGCATCATCACCATCTGCCAGGATGTTACGTCCGCGATCATTGCCGACCGGGAGCGCGGGACGGCGGTGGAAGCTTTGCGAGCGAGACAGGAAGAGCTCGACAAGAGCGTGAGAGCGCTGGGCGCGGAGCGAGCCCGTTTGCTGAACGTCATTCAGCAGGCCCCGGCCTTTTTTGCGCTGCTGGAAGGTCCGGAACACGTGATCACGATGGTGAACCCGCTTTACCTGAAGCTGATTGGAGATCGGGATGTATTGGGAAAACCGGTTGCCGTGGCGCTGCCGGAAGCGGTGGAACAGGGCTACGTTGCGCTCCTGAACCGGGTGCGTGCAACGGGGGAACCGTTCAGAGGACAAGGCGTGCGCTACGCTGTGACATGGGCCGAGGGCCAGGCGCCGGATGAGCGCTTTGTGGATTTTGTTTATCAGCCTCTGCATGAAGAGGACAACTCGATCTCCGGAATTATCGCAATTGGTGTGGACGTGACGGAGAACAAGCGAGCCCATATGGCGCTTCTTCAAAACGAGAGACTTGCGGCAATCGGGCGGCTCTCGGCATCCATTGCCCACGAGATCAACAATCCGCTGGGAGCGGTGACCAACCTTTTGTTTCTGGCAAAAGTGTCAGGCGCATCCGACGAGGTTCAGGGTTTCCTTGACCGGGCGGACATCGAGCTTCGCCGTATTTCAGTCATCACCAATCAGACGCTCAGTTTCGGCAAACAGTCCGCCAGTATGAAAACCGTTGATATCGCGGAGTTGCTTGAAGGCGTGATCAGTATCTATCAGAGCCGTCTGTTGAATGGACACGTGAGGGTTGAGCGGCGGATTGGGTCGCACCAGCCAATTGCCTGCCTCGAAGGCGAAATCCGGCAGGTTCTGAGTAACCTGGTTTCGAACGCACTGGAGTCGATGCAGAGCACGGGTGGGCGGCTGCTGTTGCGAAGCCGGTGCGCCAGAAACTGGGCCGCCGGAAGAGAGGGAGTCTCCATTACCGTGGCGGATACGGGGACCGGTATTCATCCGGACATCCAGAGAAAGATCTTTGAGCCCTTCTTTACGACCAAGGGCCACAGCGGGACGGGTTTGGGATTGTCTGTGAGCCTGGAGATCGTGCGGCGGCATGGCGGTTCGCTGCGTGTGCGGAGCAGACAGACTGCGAATGGTTCCGGTGCTGTGTTTAGTTTGTTTCTGCCCTGGGGACAGGTGCTTGAGGAATAGCTTCGCCTGACGCTTCAAGCTGGGAGTGCGAGAGGCAGACGCTTCGAATCGCTTCACTGGCTGAGGTTGACGGGCACGCTTTGACCTGCGGCGGCCATGCGAAACCGGCCCCAACCGGGATGAGCGAGGGGACCGGTTTCGCAGAAACGACCGCGAACCGCGCTACTGCGTGCCGGCGGCTGCTGAGGCGATGTACAGATCGACGTTGCTCTTGTCGACCAGCGACGTGCCCGTGTCGACGAAGACGGGGTAGGGCGAGAAGGAGTCGACGCTGTAGTCTTTGGTGAGCTGCGGGGGCGGGTTATGGAAGACTTCATCGAGCATCTTGAGGCCCACATAGCCCATGGTGAAGGGCTTTTGAGCGACGGTGGCGTCAATGGTGCCGGCCTTGATGCCGTCGAGCGTGTCCTGATTCACGTCCCAGGCCAGGAGAGTGCGGTCGGTTGCGCCGGTGCGCTTGATGGCGTCGGAGACCGGTTTGCCTGAAGCAGAATCGAGGCAGATGAACGCGTCGATCTTCTTGTCGCCGGTGAGGGCCATGTACTCCTGGGTCTTGTCGAAGGCGATCTTGGGATCGTCTTTGATGTCGACTACTTCGACGATCTTGATGTTGGGACGTCCGGCGATGGCGTCTTTGATGCCTTTGAGGCGCTCTTCGGTATTGGGCTGGCCGGCGATGGTGTAGACGACCACATTGCCGTGGCCGCCCAGCTTGGCGATGATCCGGTTGCCGCCGAGACGGCCCGCCTCAAGATTGTTGGTTCCGATGAAATAGAGGCGCCGGCTTCCGGCCGCATCGGAATCGATGGTGATGACCGGGACTCCTGCGCTGACGGCCGCATCGATTTCCGGCTGGAGGATGGACACGTCGGCAACGGAAATGAGAATGCCGGCCGGTTTGGCGGCAATCGCCTTGTGGAGAGCGTCCTTCTCGGCCTGGGCATCGTAGCCGTCAGGACCATCGACCTTGGCGGTGACCTTGTAGAGCGCCGCCGCCTTGTTGAAGCCAGCGGCTGCGGTCTTCCAGTAGGGCAATGCGCTATTTGCTGAAATCAGGTAGTAGACCTCTTTGTTTGAGTGCCTCTCGCCGCAGCCTAACGTAAACGCAACTCCAACCGCCAGCACGGCCAACGCAGCAAATTTGATCGTCTTCATTCCTGCCTCCGGTCCTCAAGTAAAGTTATTCCAGCCCTTGCGCGCGCAAATTCGCGCCCGCGCAAGACCACCAAAAAAATTCGGCTGGATCGTACTCCGAAAGAATCAGCGTTGTCCAATCCAAAACCGTATGGGCAAAGTTATATCACCCTGAACCGGGACGCTTGGTGATAGTGGGCACGTTTCTGATTGATTGCGTTCAGGGCTTTTCGAAGTGCGGTATAAACGGAGCAGAACTGTTGCAGGTTGCATCGAAGAGAACCATGACCATGGAAGCCAGTTCGCGTTCCTGTCTGCTTGCGGAGATTGCGGTCCCGGGCGCTGCCGACAGCGAGCTTACCCGGCGCATCCACGCCGAGCCGCCGCATCTGTATCGCACGCCGTTTGCTCGCGACGCGGCACGGATTTTGCACGCGCGCGCCTTTCGGCGGCTGGCAGGGAAGACGCAGGTGTTTGCGCGGCTGCCCGCCGAATCGCCTTCCGACCACTTCCGCAGCCGGCTTACCCACACGCTGGAAGTAACGCAGATTGCGCGGACGCTGGCGGGTGCGCTGGGCCTGAATGCCGAGTTGGCGGAAGCGCTGGCGCTGGCGCACGACATTGGGCATCCGCCGTTTGGGCATACGGGCGAAAAGGCGCTGGACCACTGCCTGCGGGCGCATGGGCTGAGCTTCGACCACAACCTGCACGCGCTGCGGATTGTGACGTGGTTTGAGGAGCGGTATGCGGCCTTTCGGGGGCTGAACCTGACGCTGGGGGTGCGGGAAGGGATTGTGAAGCACTCGCGGGACTACTCGGCCAGCGAGCATCCAGAACTGGCGGAGTATTTTCCGGGGCATTTTCCGCCGCTGGAGGCGCAACTGATCGACCTGGCGGACGAGATCGCGTACCTGACGGCGGATTTGGACGATGGGCTGGAGTCGGGCATCCTGACGCTTGCGCAGGTGCGCGAAGGAGTGCCGCTGTTTTGCGGCTATCACGATGCTGTGCTGAGGGAATATCCGGATGCGACGCAGAAGATTGCGGTGAGCGAGACGCTGCGGAGGATTTTGAATGCGCTGGTGACGGACCTGATGCAGGAGGTGCGGAGGCGCGTTGCGGCGTTGGGAGTGGCTTCGCTGGACGATGTGCGGCGGGCGCCAGAGCGCATTGCCGCGCTGAGCCCGGAGATGGAGGCACAGCGCGCGGAGGCGAAGAAGTTCCTTTATGGCAAGCTTTATTTGAGCCCGGTGCTGGAGGAGGGACACACGCGCGCGAAGGAGATTGTGGAAGGCCTGTTCGGCGCACTGATTGCGGACTCAACGTTGCTGCCGGAGGATCACCAGACGCAGATTCCGACGCAGGGGCTGGCGCGGACGGTGGCGGACTATATTGCTGGGATGACGGATGGGTATGTGGAGTCGGCTTGGTTGCGGTGCGGGGGTTGAGCTACTTGGCCGGGAGAAACTCAATTTTAGCCAGATCATCGACGCCTTTGAAGCCATAGTCGGCTGTGACCAGAACATGATCCTTGAAACTCATGGCAAGTTCCAGCGCGATCGCATCCGCGAAGGATAGATTCCTGTCCATCTTGATTCCCGCAGCGATGACCGCGCGCTCACCTGTGAGTGGAATGATTTCCGATTCGCTGGGAAGGATACTGCTCAAGATGCGCTCTTGTTGCACTTTGCCAAGGCGTTTGCGCACATTGCCGGCAACCTCACCCCATTGCATGGCCGAGATGCAGAGCTCCGCCTTCCCGGAAATGCAGGCTTTTATCAGAGCGTTCACGCGGTCGGCGCCTGCTTCGCTGTCGATGTATCGAATCAATGCCGAAGCGTCCAGAACATAGACGGTCATTCAGTGGGGTTACCAGCCATTTTCTTCAAGCTCTCTTTGACGCTCAATCCGCCTGTCCTCAAGCAGTATTTCTGTACCAGAAGGGTACCCGGCAGTGCACCCTTGCATTTCATCTACGAGCCGCAGTTTGGCGGCGAGATTGTCTGGCTCCAGAATTAGCCGGGGGCCATCCTGGCGGATTGCGACGCGCGTTCCCGGCTCGATTCCCAGCGATTCGCGGAAGGCCGCCGGAATCACCATTTGCCCTTTGCTGCTGACAGTTGTGAATAGGCGCTGCATGTCTTACATAATAGCATGGGTAAGATTTTTTTGACGGGTAAGACATTCCGAAAATGTAAGAACATCCTTCCCACAGCAGATTTCGCACCTACTGCACTGTTCCCGCTGGCCTGAGGCGGCGCAAATCCAGAGCGCACTCGACGGCGTTCTGGGCGTGGAGGCGGAGGTTGTCGGAGGCGGCCCAGAGCCAGAGGCGCGACGCCAGGTTCGGATTGCGGGAGGAGGCTGTGTCGGGGCGAAGGCGGACCAGGACGTCGTTTTGACCGGTTGCGGCCAGGTTTGAGGGGGAATCTGTGTCCTCGAGAACCAGGTCAACATGGTCGCCGCCTAATGCCTCTTCGAGCGCGGTGATCTCCACCGGGCGCTCCAGTTCAATGGCGATGGAGAAGGTGTGGCCGTGGAAGACGGGAGCATGAATAACCTGCAGCAACAGCGCCGGCCAGCGGCCGCCGGAGAGGGCGTCGTAGTGGCGGCGGACGCGCGCCTCCACATCGATCAAGCTTGTTTTGGCGCTCTCGCCCAGCCCGCCAAGAAGGTTGTAAGCGGCCTGCGTGTCATAGACGGCGCGCGGCATGCCCTGAAAGCTGAGCAGGCTTACGGTCTGCTGGTGGAGCTCGTCCATGGCGGCACGGCCAAAATCGCTGGCCGGCTCCAGAAGGGTTGCCGCGGCAAAATGGACTGTGGCGGCCTGCTGCAGGCGCTCAAGCAGCAGGGCCAAGGCAAGCGCAGCGGGATGCGCGGGAACCACGGCGGGGGTAAACAGGTCGGCTGTGGCGGCTACGGGACCCTGGCCGTCGAAACCGAGCCACGGAGCGCGCACCAGCACGCCGGGCTCGCGGTCCAAGGCGCCGGTCAGGTCAAGCACGGTGGATCCGGCGCGCAATGCCTCGCGCCAGTGTCTGCGGGTAAGGTCTTCCGAGCCGGCAAAAAACGTGAAGTCGACGCGCTCAAAGGAATCAATTTCAATCCCCTGGACAAAGGTGACTTCGTCGCCAACCTGGTCCAGCTGCCCCTTGGCCTGCTCGTCGTCAAGCAGAACGAAATTGGCTGCCGCAAGGGGCGACTCCGACAGTGCGTCCTTCAGTTCCCGGCCCAGCAGGGATGAGGCTCCGGCAATGGCGATTTTGTACACGAATATCCTTTTCGGCGTTTTATAAGATTCACGAGTGTATCAGACAAGGCCTTGAATGGACGGCGCTGAGCACTACGAGTGATGCAGTGGATCGGGCGCAACTGTGGAGGGTTCCTCTGCCGGAAGCGTTTCGGCACCGCGCCGCCGTCGCCGCGACCACCCATACGCCGCACGCGCCCAGATTCCAGAAAACATGTAGGTGAGTCCGATGGCAAAAAATGCAACATTGGAGTAGCGAACGATGATGTAAATCACGATGGAAAGAACAAACAGGATCTGGAAGGGATGGCTCCGGGAGAAGTTGATCTCCTTGCCGGACCAGAAGCGCCAGGTGCTGACCATGAGGAAGCCGCTGAGTCCTACGAGAAGCAGCCAGGGAATGGCGATCCACCAGGAGAGCACCGGGTATCCGTAGCACAGGTGGACGGTGGAGGCCAGAAACCCAGCAGCGGCGGGGATGGGCATGCCGACAAAATACTTGCGTCCGGGGCGTCCGGGATTGCGGGGCTGTGCGTCGTGGGAGATGTTAAAGCGCGCGAGGCGCGACACGCCGCCGATGAGAAACAGGAAACAGATGAATGCGCCGGCCTGGTGAAGATGCTCCAGCAGTTGCGCGTTGATGGTATCGGGAAGGAAGTGGAATCCCCAGATGAGGGCGAGGAGACTGGGCGCGACGCCAAAGGTGATGGCGTCGGCAAGCGAATCCAGCTCCTTGCCAAACTCACTGGTGGTGTTGGTCATGCGGGCAATGCGGCCGTCGAGCGAGTCGAAGGGAATGGCGAAAACAATGGCGATAGCGGCCCAGTCAAGGTGGGTGGCGACACCGCCTTTGCCGCTGATCGCGTTCAATGTCTCGGTAATGGAGAAATAGCCCAGCGCGATGTTGCCCACGGTAAACAGCGACGGCAGCAGGTACATGCCGCGGCGTAGACGGTCCTTGGCGTTGGCCCTGGCGAGGGCTGGATCGCGGCCGTTCACTCGGTTCCTCCGAATGTGGGTTCAGGCAACATGCCGGGACTCAATTCCGCCTCGGCGGCAGGCGCGGCGAATACGATTTCAGCCTCGGGCATGGCAGCCAGCACGCTGGACCCGCCCTGGACCCGTTCACCGACCTTCACGAGCAGGCGGGCTTCCGCCGGCAGCAGGACGTCGACGCGGGAGCCGAACTTGATGAGCCCGACGCGCTGGCCGCGCTCGACAGAGTCACCCTGGCGGTAGTTGAAGACAATGCGCCGCGCCAGCAGGCCGGCAATCTGCTTGAAGATGACCTCAACGCCGTCGGCGCCGCGCACGGTGACGACGTTCTGCTCATTGCGGTCCGCGGAGGCCGGATTCATGGCATTCAGATACTGGCCTTTGTGGTATTCCACGCCGCTGAGGATGCCGCCGATGGGGGAGCGGTTCACGTGCACATCAAAGACGCTGAGAAAGATGCTGATCCGCTGGCGGGGGCCGTTGGGGGTGGTGATGGCCGCGGTCTCGGTCACCAGTCCGTCGCCGGGCGAAACAACCAGGCCGGGGCCGGCGGGAATAAGACGTTCCGGGTCGCGAAAAAACCAGAGAAAAAAGGCTGCCAACAGCATGGGGATCACTGCCCAAGCCCAGTTGCCTGTTGCCCATACCACCAATGCTGCCACAATCAGCAGACTTAAACCGTAGATGTAACCGTCACGAACCATAGTCCCCAACGATTATACGGTGAACGGGTTGTGGGGTCGCGTTCCGGATTGCTGTGGGGTCGCACACTTTCAGAGGGAGAGTCTTCGACTCATCAATCTCTGAGCCGCAGACTGCTCCATACCTCACCTCGCGGACCCGTTGCAGGGCACGAGGGTGGAAGCTGGGTACCGCTGTTTTATGGACCTAGGCTATGGCCGGCGATCGCCGTTCGAGCGCGTAGATGAGGTCCTTGGCGTGCAGCTTCAGCTTCTTCAGCCGCACTTCTTCGAGTTGTTCATCTTCAGAGAGGTAGGGCTTGCCAATCAGTTCTTCAAGCCGCTGAGCGTAGCGATGGTGTTCGGCATGCAGGCGATCGATCTCTTCGCTCAGCGTCGGATCCAGTACTTCGTCCATCAAGCACCTCCGGTAGTTCTGAACAGATAATTGTTACAGAACACTTACATATACCCCCGCGAACCCGCAACTCGCAAGATGGAAAGCGCTCGAATTTGCATGAAAGTCATCAGAGGCTGTGGATTTCTGCTCCAAAATCGTCCAAATTGAAACGCAACGGGCTTTGATTCAGGCTGCTAACCCGTT
>JBEKRU010000047.1:0-41903 GCA_049518435.1 Occallatibacter sp.
CCGACTCCGCTTCACCGGCCGAAGCCAGAATCGACCAGATCCTGGCTCTCGGCATAACCAAAAACAGCAAACGGCAAATGCGCCGATTTTAAACTGTCTCAACTTAGGGGGTCACCCCAGGAGGGTTTTGGTTTTGTTTCGAGCCCTATTTGTTTTCGTTCCCGGTCAGCCGAAACGTAATCGTTCCCCAGAATAAGCGCGCCCGCATCTGCACCGGCAAGTGCCGGTCGTCGTCCGTATACCAGATCCAGATGTTGCCCCGATTCTTCACCACGCCCGCTTCGGCCGTCGGTTCCACGCGCACAGTCTTGAAAGTGCCCAGCGTGGTCTTGATCTCCTCGCGTCCTTCCACCTTCATCGTCACCGGAACCGTATGCATCGCGTCCACAACCGGCAACACAAACGTCTGTCCCACAACCATCTGCTGCGAAGAAGCATAGAACACCCCCGTCAGCAGATCAGTAAGGCACCCGGAGATGGGCACCTCCAGGTGCTTCGCCTGCCCCGTAACCAGGTTCTTTTCGTCGAGTATCGACTTACCCCCGGCATAGTCCAGCTTCAGCGTGGAGTTGATCTGCCGCCGCCCCTCAACCGTCTGCTTGTCGAACTCGTACGTGCAGCCCTTTTCCCGGTCAAAGGTCGATTGGAACTTGTCGCCCACATGAAACAGCAGGTTGATGGCGCCCACCGTATCCGCGTTGGCGGTAATCCGCTCCTGGTTGCCGGTGGCTTCAAAATGCAGAACAGCCGTCCCCGCCGGGAAAACCCGCCAGTCCACGGAGTAAACCAGGGTCTGCTTCTGAGGGAAACTGAATCCTGCCTTCGGAGGCGAGAGCGGTGCCACCTGCTGGGATTGCATCCCGACGGCTAAGGCAAGCACGCACAATGCCGCTCCGATAATAAGCGTCTTCACCCTCAGGCAGAACTCCTTGATTTACTGACTTTTTTCGCCCGGAAAGCGCTCACCGCAGCCCGTTTGCGATTGCGCCGACAGCCGGTCGCAACAGAAGCAGGCTGGCATAAAGCAGTGCAACCCCTATTGCAGCATTGTACTCGCGGTGCCTCAGGTAAAGGGAAAAGGAGAAGGCTCCCTTCTCGCCGCTCCCCCCAGGATCAGGCGCCGCAATTAGCCGCGGAATCAGCCGCGGTACCCGCCGGCAATACCCGTCGAATTCCGGAAAAGTCGCCCGAAGAAACCGCTCCTCCGAGGCGATTACCGGCACATAAATGGCGAAAAACCCGGCCGCCAGCACCAGCGCAATCGGCCAGCTCAGCAGTGCCACCGCAAACCCCGCCGCCATCAGCATCGATCCAAGATAGAGCGGATTGCGCGTATACGCGTACGGCCCCGTCACCGTAAGTTCTCTATTCTTCTTCACATAGCCGGCCGCATAACCCCTTAGCCACAACCCCGGCACAACCAGAACGACACTCCAGGCCACAGCCGCCGGGATCGGAGCACGACGCCACAGCCCAAACAGATAGAATCCAGCAGTCAGAAAGCCAAGCGGAACCCGGATTCGCCGCGCCACGCGCTGCCAGCGAGCGATCCAGTCCGGACTCCCGGGAACGGGCTCACTCCCAATCGAACTCATCGGGCGCTCTCCACGGCGAGCAGTTCATACGCCGCCTTCAGCACGTCGTCGGGCGATACAGTCAGCAACCCAGCCTCGGGCGCCTCGCGTCGGGTGTGATCTCGCCGGCTCTCTGGGCTGCGCAGCACCTTGAACCTCGTACCGAAGGGACCATTCCGGCTCGGATCCGTCGGTCCATAGATGCCCACCACCGGTCGCTCCAGTGCACAGGCCAGGTGCAGCGGTCCCGTGTCCCCCGCAATCACCAGCGCGACCCGCCGAGTCAGCGAAATCAACTGAACCAGCGAACTGGTCAGCACAGTCGCCGCCCCACCGGCTCCGCGGGAAATCTCCTCCGCCAGCTCCAACTCGCCCGGCCCCACATTCACCACCACGCGAAAACCCTTGGCAATGAGCTCTTTAGCCACAGCCGCATACCGCTCGACTGGCCAGCGCTTGGCGCCCCAGCCGGCTCCAGGATTTACCAGCACCACCGCCTGCAATGCGCTTAAAAGTTGATCCGCCCAAGCCTCCGCCACCGGGTCCTTCGGCAGTAGCGGCGTTGCCGGCGTCAGCTCATCCCCGGCCACTGCCGCCGCAAGCTCCACAGCCCGCTCAATCACATGCCCTCCCTGGGTCGCCACTTGCTCGCTGTAGAACCACCGCGCAACCCGCTCACGCGGATCGGCCTCGCCAATCAGCCGACGGCAATTCGCCATGCGCCCCACCACCGCCGACCGGATCGCCCCCTGCAGATCCAACACGGCGTCATAGCCGCCTGCCCGCAGCGTCTCTCGCAAAAGTCTGATCTCCCGCAAAGTCTTCTCACTCAGCGGTGCCTTTCGCCACTCTTTCGTCGGCGCAAAGTGAACCCGATCCACCAGCGGCTGAGAAACCACACGGCCAAGACTGTCTTCCGCCGTTAATAGCGCCTGCCACCGCGGCTCAACAACCCAATCAATCGCCCATCCCGGATGTGCAAGGCGCAGTGCCGTAACCGCCGGGAGCGCATGCAGAATGTCGCCCATGGCGCCCAGCCGGACCACGAGCAGCCGATACTTGGACTGGGTTTGCAAGTACTGATTTTCTCACAGGGCCAGCTTCACACCGCCCGCTATCCGCCCTTCACAGCCTATCGCTCGGCACCCGGCTCATTCCGAACACTTCCCGGTGATGCTTTTCCCGTCCAGCCACATGGAATTCGGACGTTCTCCAAGCAACATCTCGTTCCAGATAGCGACATTGTCACTTTGAAAATTCAGAGAATCCGGTATGATCTGCTGAACAGCCAGCCTCAAGGAGACACCCGTTGACGAGGCGAAGCATACCTCAAATCTTATTTGTTGCATCCGTCGCGCTCGCGGCGATCGCGATGCCGCACGCCATTTTCGCAGCAACGAACATCAATTTCACCGGCAAGTTTGTACATCGCGGGTACAAGGGCAACAGCGATCTTGATCCTGAAGTCACTCTGAATGTAGTTCAAACAGACCAGGCTGTTGAGATCACAAAGGAAGGCCCGGGCGGTATATCGTCCAACCGGTTCCTCTTGAATGGGACCGAGCAGGACTGTGTCACTTCCAACCGCGTCTCAGCAAGGTGCAAGGCGCAGCTCAAGGGCAAGAATCTCATTGTCGAGAGCCTCGTGGACAGCTCGGACCAAACCTCCGGCGGCGTTATCCATATTCATACTGTGGAACAGTGGCAGTTGTCGGGGGATCTGAAGACCCTCACCATCAGGTTGCGCGTGGACTATCCGGGCGCTTCAGGCATGTCCTCCTCAGAGGGGCAGTCCATTGAGGAAGACAAATATATCCGAGTAACAACCCATTAGCGACTCTTTAAATGGCTCAAAACCAATTCTTTGGCTTGTTCAAAACGCGAGGCGCTTCCAGCTCATTACGCGCCTCAAACATCCGCGGCTCGCGCAATAAGCCAATCGATCGCCTCATTTTGATTCTCAATCTCAACCTGCAGGCCGGCGGTCTTCAGCAGCAGCGATTCCGGGATCGCTGATGCAAGGCTGCCCAGTCGAACCAAATCCTTTTCTGTCGTAATCAGCGCGGTGGCTCCTGCACGCTCGGCTCGGGCCAGCAGGCGCTCCAGGTCTGCTTCTGTGTAACTGTGATGGTCTGGAAACGCAATGCGCGCCCCGATGTGCAATCCGCCCTCTTCAAGACCGGCGAAAAACTGCTCCGGGCGCGCGATTCCGCAGAACGCACAAACCGGGCCCGTCCCCATGCCGCCTAAAGAAGGCAGCTGCATCCTGCGATGAAGCCGCCAAACCGGACCCGCGAACCCCCAGGCTCGCAGTGAGGCTTCCATCTCCGGCGCGTCATCCGGGGCCGGGATGGCAATAATGGTCGCGCGACGTGCGGCTTCCACCGGCTCGCGCAGATTCCCCGCAGGCAGCAATCCTTCTTCGAGCCAATCGTGGCCGTCAAGCAGCAGAATGTCCACATCGCGATAAAGCTGGCGATGCTGAAATCCATCATCCAACAGGTGAATGGCGAGCGCGTCAGCGGAGAGGACGCGCTCCGAAGCCTCAGCCTCAGCCAGCGTTCCGGCTAGAAACCGCTGCCGGCCCACATACACCGGCACCCCCGTCTTCCGCGCAATCAACAGCGGTTCGTCGCCAAAATGTTCTGCGGTTCCCTCCGGATCAACCCGCGCTGGATGCGAACTCGTCCGTCCATAACCACGCGACAGTACATCGACATGACACCCACGAAGCATCAGCGCCTTGGCTAGCGCAACGGTGAGCGGTGTTTTTCCAGCGCCACCCGTCGACAGGTTGCCAATGCTGATAACCGGCCACCGCAACCGTCGCACCGGCTCCAGCCTGGTTCCCAATCGCATTTCGCGAAGCAGCAGCGCCACCCGGTACGCCGGAACCAGCGCCGACAGAAGCCTTCGCCTCCGTGAAGCCGGGCTCATGCCGGGCGCTTCCTCGGAGCGGATCCCTCAATCCGGGCGTTCTCGTCCGCGCCGTCACTTCCATATCGCTCCGAAAGCAGCTTCTGCAGTGCCTCTACACAACGCCCGGTCGCCCCCGCCTGTTGGTCGAACACCTGCTTCCCCCGCAATCCCATCGCCTCGGCGGAAGCCCGATCCTCAATCAGCATGGTCAGCGTGCCGGCCAATTCTTCTTTTGCGGCAATCCAGATCCCTTGACGCGCGCGTAGATCGTCCACAATAGCGCGGAAGTTCGCATAGTTCGGTCCCATCACAATCGGAACCCCGAACTGGGCAGGCTCCAGCGGGTTATGTCCGCCGGTAGGAATCAGGCTGCCCCCGACAAAGGCAATCCAAGCCAGCGAATATACAGAGCTCAGTTCCCCAATCGTATCGAGCAGCACAATGGTCCCCGGCGTCACCGCCGTCCGCTCGCTGGTCTTCTGTGACCGCCAATCCGACCGCCTCACCCACACGATGCCTGAGTTATCCAGCGACGCAGCCACGGCCTCAAAACGCTCCGGATGCCGCGGCGCCAGCACCAGCACCAGTCGCGGATCCGCTTCCAGCACCCTTGGCCACACTTCCACCAGCGCAGCCTCTTCGCCTTCTAAAGTGCTGCCCGCCACCACAAACCGCAACCCCGCTCCACGAGCTTTCAACTGGATCGTCGCCTCAGCCTCTTCCGCCGCCCGCACATCGAACTTCAAATTCCCCGCAACGCTCACCCGCTCCGGCATGCACCCAATCGCCTTCAGCCGTTCCGCATCCGTCTCGCTTTGCGCCAGCACCGCGCTCAGCCGCCTTAGAAACGGTGCCCACAACCCACGCAACCGCCGATAACGCGGCCACGACCGATCAGAGATCCGCGCATTCACCACCGCCACCGGAATCCCCCGCCGGAAACATCCGCTCAGCAGGTTCGGCCAGAACTCAGTCTCAGCCAGCACCAGCATCCGTGGCTTCAAAGCATTCAGATATGCCCATACCGCCCACGGCAAATCCAGCGGACAATAGAACACGCGGTTCGCTCCAAACCTTTCCCGCGCTAACGCCTGCCCCGTCCGCGTGGTCGTCGAGATGGCCACGAGGTAATCAGGCCACGCTCCATCCAGCGTCTTCACCAGTCGGCTCACAGCCAGCACCTCGCCCACTGAAACAGCATGAATCCAGATCAGCGGCCGATCCGTCGCCGCATCCCCAGCGCTCCGCCCCTTGAATCGCCCCTCCCGTCCGACACGAACCCAGCCCAGCCGCTCCCTAAGTCCCTCCCGGTACTTTCGCGTCGTGGCCACCCGCCAAAGCCACCACGGCGACCCCACCACCAGCACCGCCAACAGCGCGAGATTGTATAAAAACAGAATCATGTGTAACGGTTCGAACCATCCCCCGGTCTAACCTCATGATGATACAGTCGAGCACGATGAGAACTTTGCGGGCAATTCCGCCGTTCTTGCTCTGGCTGGCGCTGCCGGCCATGGCCAGCGACCACACCCCGCCTCCCGTGCAACCCGCTACATCTTTTGCCGCGGTCGAGGTCCACGACGAAGAAAAGGTGGCCATCGCCGCCGAACCGTACGACACCAAAGAGAAAGCATCCCTCTTCAAAGTCGATTACCTCAGTCACGGCGTCATGCCCGTCCGTCTCATCGTCACCAACAATGGAGACAAGCCCATCTCGCTCCGTGATGCGCGGATTCTCTTCCTCACCGCCGGCGGCGACAAGATCCAGGCCGCCGAACCGGAAGATGTGGAACGGCTCATGACCCGCAAGGAACGCGAAGGCGCAAAGGTCCCCATGCCCGGCCCGATTCCCGCAATCAAGCTTAAGCCCAAGGCAAGCAACCAGGAGATCGAGCAGGATTTCGATAAATTTGAATATCAGGCACTCGTCGTCGAACCGCACACCACGCGCGCCGGCTTCCTCTTCTATGACGTGTCAGAATTGGATCACCCATTGCGGGGCGCCAAGCTCCACCTGCACGAGTTGCGTGATGCGGCGGGCAACGAGCTCTTCTACTTCGAGATTCCCTTCGACAAGTACCTCAAATCCAAATCCAGCCAGATGAATTGAAGAATCCGACCCTTATTCAAAGTAAGTAGCCGTCGTCGTATCCGTCTCCCAGATCGTGCAATCCTTCACGCGCACCCGACCGGCGGTCATCTCCGCCAACTGCTCATTTGTCTGGTCGTAGAAATACCTCGCAATATTCTCGGCGGAAGGATTGATCACCGTGAAAGGCTCCAGCTCGTTCAGCATCTGGTGGTCAATCCGGTCAATCACCGGCCGCATCACATGCTTCAGCAGCTTGAAGTCCAACAGCAGACCGGCCTCATCCAGCGCCGCCCCGGCCAGCGTCACGCGCACCTTGTAATTATGCCCGTGCGGGTTCTCGCACTTGCCCTTGTAATTGCGGAGATAGTGGCCGGAAGAAAAACCAGCCTCCACGGTGACTTCATACATCGGCGTGCGCTCGATTCCTGTCGGGAAGAGTCCCTCACCCAATTCTAGTGCTTTTCCTCCGGGCGCACTCCCACCCCGCGAACCAGGATCTATTCGCGTAGACCGCGCCGCTTCCGTCTCGCAGCCAATCGCTCCTCTTCGCTGCGCCTATCCACCTGCTCAAACAGGTGACTCATCACCCCGATCAGCGCGGAAGCCAATCCAAAAAGCAGCAGGAACATGGCCAAAGTACGCCACAGTGAACCATTGGAAGGCAGTCCCGGCTGGAAGCTCGAAGGCACCAGCGCCATCGCCGACGAAAGCAGCGCGAACAGCCCGAGAATCGCAGCGAGAGCATAGAAATTGCGGGACATAAGTGGGTAAAGCGGAAGCCTCCGCCGAGCCTGATGCGATTCTACGCGGCCGGCGATTGCCTCAACGCAAAACCTCATCGCTCTCAACCACCCTCACTCCCGCCAGGTCAAACTCCCTCTCAATCCTCGCCACTGACCCGCCCAGGTCAATAGCCCTGCACGCATCGCGCAAAATCACCGCCTCCAACCCCATCCTCCGCGCATCCAGCGCCGAGTAGCCTACGCAAAAGTCATACGCCAGTCCCGCCAGAAACACCCGCGTCAGCCCGCGCTCCTCTAAGTAGCCGCCCAGCCCCATCGGCGTCTCGCGGTCGTTCTCAAAAAACGCCGAATACGAATCGATCTGCGTCCGGAATCCCTTGCGCAGGATCAGCTCCGCCCGTGTCAGCTGCAGGCCGACATGGAACTCCGCGCCCTTGCTGCCCTGCACGCAATGGTCCGGCCAAAGCGTCTGCGTGCCGTAGCCCACTTCAATCGTCTCGAATGACTTCTTCCCAGCGTGCGCGCTCGCAAATGACGAGTGGCCCGCCGGATGCCAGTCCTGCGTCAACACAATGTGCTCAAACCGCGCCGCAACCCCGTGAATCGGCTCGAGCACCGCATCCCCATCCGCCACAGCCAGCGCCCCGCCCGGGCAAAAATCGTTTTGCACATCGATAACCAGCAGCACGTCCTCGGCGGTAATCTCCATCGGTTCTCTCCGTTCCCACTCTCGCAGATGCGCTCCCCTCCCGCAATTCCCGCGCCTTTCCCATCAAGCCCATGCTATTCTGCGCCTGTGTCCGCCACCGTCACTCCTCTCAAAGTCTCCACTCCCCGTCACACCGCCCTCGTCCGCGTGACCCACTGGCTCACCGTCATTTCCTTCTTTGCCCTGCTCATCACCGGCGCGGAAATCGTCGTCTCCCATCCGCGCTTCTACTGGGGTGAAACCGGCAACGTCAACATGCAGGCCCTCTTTTCCCTGCACATCCCCTCATCGCGCGACACCGTCCCCACCGGATACCCCTACGTCATGCCCGACCAGAATGGCTGGAGCCGCGCTCTCCACTTTCAGGCCGCATGGGTCGCCGTGCTCACCGGCCTGGTCTACTTCATAACCAGCCTCCTCAACGGTCATTTCCGCAAAAACCTCTTCCCCCCTCCACCCGACCGGTCCTGGCCCGCCTTACGCAATGTAGTCGCGAGATATCTGCGTCGCGCCCGTCCCAACGCAGCCGAAGTCCATTCGTACAACGTCCTCCAGCGTATCTCTTATCTCGGCGTTATTTTCATCCTGTTTCCGCTCGTCATCCTCACCGGCCTGGCGCTCTCGCCCGCCTTCAACGCCGCCTTTCCCTTTGTCGTCGACGCCTTTGGCGGCCGCCAATCCGCCCGCACCCTCCACTTGTTCATCTCTGGCTTTCTCGTGCTCTTCCTCGTCGTCCACGTTACGATGATTGTCCTTGCAGGGTTCATCCCCCGCATGCGAACCATGATCACCGGCCGCGTCGTCCAGCCTCGGGAGCGTCCATGAAAAACATTCCGCCAGGCACCCCGCCCCACAACCCGCCTACCATCTCCCGCCGCAAGCTCATCACCACAGGCCTCGCCGCCACTGCCGGCGTCGGCGGTCTCGCCGTAGCTGCCCGTCTCGCCAAGCGCTACGGACTCATCCCGCCCGACCACGACGCCCTCAGCTACTGCGGTCCAGGCGAAACCATGAACTACGCCGTTCAGCGTCTCTTCACCCCGCGCTCCCTCGCCCGCGAGTTCCCCCGCAGCATGATCTCGAAGTCGCCCTTCGCCAATGAAGTCGCGCCTCCCAGCGATCAATTCAAACATTTCCAGGCAGGCGGATTCGCCGACTGGCGTCTCGCCGTCGATGGCCTCGTCGCCCGCCCCAACACGTTTTCCGTTGCCGATCTCAAATCCATGCCCCATCGCAGCCAGATCACCGAGATCGCCTGCGAAGAGGGCTGGTCCTATATCGCCGAATGGATCGGAACCCCGCTCGAAGCAGTTCTCAATCAGGTGGGAGTCCTTCCCCAGGCCCGCTATGTCGCCTATTTCTCCATCGAGCACGAATGGTGGGACAGCCTCGATCTCACCGACGCCTTCCATCCCCAAACCCTGCTCGCCCACGGCATGAACGACGGCGATCTCCCCGTAGGCTTCGGCGGCCCGTTGCGCATGCGCGTGCCCCGCCAGCTCGGCTACAAGAGCATCAAGTACATCACCCGCCTCACCGTCACCGACTCCATGAAACGCATCGGCAACGGTCTCGGCAGTGCCTCACCCGATACCGGCTACTCCTGGTACGCCGGCATTTGACGCACCGGCTCCCAAAGCACGTGCTCTATTTCCCCGAACTCTGCCTAAGATAACTGATCAAATCCCGCCGCTCCTGCTGTTTTGCAACAAGAAAATCCATATCATTTCCTTTGATAAACGCGTCCGGATCAGTCAGCCACTTCTCCAGCGATCCCTCATCCCACACAACCTGCGCCTTCTTTAGCGCCGAGGAATAAGCAAACCCCGCAACCGTTCCTGAAATCCGTCCAAACACCCCTTGCAACCGCGGACCCTCCTTGTTCGCGGTCAGCGCATGGCATCCAGTGCACCGCTTCTCAAACAGAGTCTCGCCCCGCACCGGATCACCCACCTCACCAACCCCAACTCCCGCCCCAGCCGCCTGCAACCCATGCGCCCACCGGCCCAAAACCGTCAGTTCAGCGTCCGTCATTCGCGCGTTCCAATGAATCATCCGATACTGCACCGGCGGCATTTCATGCGCCTTCGTCTCCTGCACCATCTTCGCCACCAGCGTCTGTCTCTGGTCCGCCGAGTAGCTCTCCCACAGCGACAAATTCATCGCCTTCCGCGCCTCCACCACGTCCCGCTCCAGCAGCCATGAGACCGGCGCAAAGTGCCCGTAAAAAGGAGCATGCGTCTGCATGGAATGGCAATCAGCGCACTTCTCCACCAGCATCATTCGTACCTCGGCCGGAGCCTGTGCGTCGTTCATCACTACGGCCTCCGCCGATCCCCCCGCATACAAGCCCGCGTCCCCGAATGGATGAACGCGGGCCAACAGCAGGGATACCGCTAATCCCAGCCCACAACAAATCAACGCGATTCGAACCCGTCTCACGCACCCTCCAGCGACGAATCGGTTATCGCCAAATGGCTATGCCGCCCCACATACTTCACTTCCGTAATCCCCAGCACGCTCTTCAGCTTCCCCGCCGGCACCACCATCGGCCCCGCATGCGGCGCCGACCCTGGCGCAGGCTGCGGAAACGCGGTCGACGTCGCCGTATGGAACAACACATTCCCCTCCACCTTCTGCACCACTTGGTGAATGTGCCCGTTCAGCACAGTTACCGATCCAAACCGCTTCAGATACGTCAGCGCCTCCGCCGCGTCCGGCGTGCCCCAGCCCCACTCCGGATACACCATCCAAAGCGGAATATGAGCAAAAATCACAATCGGCGTCGAGGGCGAAAGCGAGCCAAGATCCGCCTTCAACCAGCTCAACTGGTCGTCACCCAGCTTGCCCATTGCATCCACCTGCTGGCAATTATTCAGCCCCACAAAGTGAACGCCCTTGTGCGCAAAGCTGTACCACCCCTTACCCTTCGTTCCTTTGCCAAACCGCTCCAGATACATCGCCCCATCGTCGGTCGCGATATCGTGCTCGCCTGGAACATAGAACGTCTCGCCGGCCTTCGCTGTCTTCAGCATCTGCTGTGCCGTATCAAACTCCCCCGGCTTCGACGAGTGCGTAATGTCCCCCGTGTGCAGCAGCAGATCCGGCTCGCCCGGCAGCGCATTGATCTTGTCAATCGCCAGCTTCAGCGTCCCCGTCACATCCTGGTTCGCCGCCTTGTTGAATCCGATATGGCTATCGCTGATCTGCACAAAGCTGAAGCCGCCGCCGGCCCCACCACCGCCGCGCTCCGCTCCGCCGCCAGTCGCCGCAAACACCTTCGACGTCGGCACGCCGCCCGCAATCGTCCACAGCAGCCCCGTGCCCGCCCACGCCATACAGCTCAAAAAGTTTCGCCGGTCAATTCCATCACCGGCGTCCGCACCCATCCGCTTCGGTTGCGCCTCAGCGCCATTCGCATCCTTCATTGGGAAATACCTCCACACAGGCAAACTGCGCATTGCGCAATTTATTCCCAACGAATTTCCGAACAGGCGCCAATCATCGTCCCAATCTCAAGACCACCCCCCACCCGCGGTGCGAAATAATAGACCTGATGCAAACAACCAGGATTCGCGAGGCAGCCCTTGGCTTCGACTTCGGCACCACCAACAGCTCCCTCGCCCTCCTGACTCCGGAATCCGGTTTGCAACTTGCCTCGTTTCCTTCCCTGGTCGGCCCGCTCCAATCCTTCCGTTCTGTCCTTTATCTTGAGCAAGCCAGAACTGGCGGCGGCCCCCGCAAAACCCACGCCCTCACCGGCCCCGCCGCCATCGAGCACTACCTTCAGGCGGACGAGAAGGGCCGCCTCATCCAGTCGCTCAAATCCCACCTCTCCAGCCGCTCGCTCACCGGCACTGAAGTCTTCGGCCGCCGCTACAAGCTTGAAGATCTAATCGCCCGCATCCTCACCGACCTCCGCAAGCACGCTGAAGCGCAATTCCAGCGCCCCATTCGCTACGCCATGGTCGGCCGCCCCGTTCGCTTCGTCGGCGCAGACGCACCCGAAGACAACGACTTCGCCGTATCCCGCCTCCGTCAGGCCTTCACCGCCGCCGGCTTCGAGCAAGTCGATTTCGAAATGGAGCCAGTCGCCGCCGCTTGCGCCTATGAGGCCACGCTCGACCACGACGAGCTCATCTTCATCGGCGATTTCGGCGGCGGCACCAGCGACTTTTCGCTCCTCCGCGCCGGTCCCGCCATTCGCAGCCGCGGCCGCACCCCTCAGGATCTGCTCGGCAACAGCGGCCTCGGCCTCGCCGGCGACGCCTTCGACGCCCGCATTGTCCGCAAGCTCGTTTCACCCGCCCTCGGATCAAACTCCGAAGCCCGCTCGCTCAACAAGCTCCTCCCCGCTGTTCCATCCTGGATCTACGCCAATCTCGAACGCTGGCACTATCTCTCATTCCTGCGCACCAACAACGTCCGCGAAATCCTGAAGAGCGCCCACCTGCGTGCTTTGGAGCCAGAAAAAATCCAGGCCCTCATCACCCTCATCGACGAAGACCTCGGCTACCAGCTCCATCAATCCGTCCAGCAGGTAAAATTCCAGCTTTCGCGAAGCGAAACCGCCGAATTCCGCTTCAGCGAAAGCACCCATTCCAGCCTCGTCTCACCCAATCTCGACCTCCGCATTCCAGTAACCCGCACCGAGTTCGAATCCTGGATAGCCGACGACCTGCACGCCATCGAAGGCTCCATCGACACCCTCCTCCAAACCTTCGGCGTCCACGCCCGCGAAGTCGACCGCGTCTTCCTCACCGGCGGCAGCTCCTTCGTCCCCGCCGTCCGCCGCATCTTCGCAAGCCGCTTCGGCGCAGACCGCATCCGCGGCGGCAATGAGTTCACCTCCGTAGCCCACGGCCTCGCCCTCCGCGCCGCCGAGCAGCTGAATAATCTCTCCTGATGTTTCTCTCGGAATCACCAACTAAGCGGTGGTCATCCTGAGCGAAAGGGGCTCCAGGCGCTTTCCAGCCCCGGGGTCCCCACAGACAGGTCTTCGTCTGTGGGGTGGAGGTTGGGGGTGGTGAGTCGAAGGACCTGCATTTGTACTTCGGAACTCAAACCCCAATTCGCACCAAATAAGCCAATCCCAATTACTTTCTGAATCCGTCCCACCATTCTGTCATTGCATCCGCCCGCCGTTTCCGTCATCGTGAAAAGAACAAGGGCAGCGGGGAACTGTTCACCCATGCGAATCACCCTCCAAACTCTGATTCACGCCATTCTCCTATCCGCAGTCGCTGCCACGGCCTCTGCGCAAATCCCCGCGCCTCTTACCGATCCAGCATCCCTGTCTGCAACCCCTGTCTCAACCGATCCCCAGCTCCCCGCGCAGACCGTCCAGCAACTCCTCGAGTCCGCCGCCACCGGCATCAAGTTCGACGTCCGCGACCTGATGGATGTCCTCCGCGACCATCGCCACGAAGGCTGGGTCCTCGCCGCCTATCCCGACCCCAAAACCGCGCAGCCCCTCATCGGCGCCGGCGTCAGTCTCGATCTGCCCGCGCGCCCCCACCCCCAGCCCGACCCGCTCAATCCCCACGGCTTCCTCGAGCCTTCCTCAGCCGATCTCTGGCAAGCCGCCGGCCTCGAACCCGACCGCCTCCACACCATCCTCGATCAGTTTCAGCAGCGCATGGCCACGTGGGACAAGAAGGGCTTCCGCAAGCGCATCAAGACCCTCGAGCCGCAGATCACCGACGACGAAGCCACGCTGCTCCTCCGCGTCTCCGCGTTACAGGCCATCTACAACGCCCGCGGTTACTGCCGCTGCTTCGATTCGCTGACGCCCTCACAGCAAATGGCTCTCAGCCAGCTCGTCTATCAAATGGGAGTCAACCTGCAGGAGTTCAACCAGTTTCTCGCCCAGATAAATAACTACGCTGCCGGGACTGAAGCCGCTGCGACGAACGCCGCGCAAGCCTCACTGGCCACCGACGCAGAGTATTGGAAGACAGTTCAGCAATCCCTCATGCAAAGCCAGTGGGCCCGCCTCTATCGCGTCCGCGCCGTCTCCGTAATCGCCATGCTCGACCCCCAGTACCACGACGCCCCATCGACCGCCGAACGCCGCATCGCCCTCCTGCTTCACCCCGCAGTCGTGCATCAGCGCAGAGGCCGCGCCGTCGCCACAACCAGGCGCGTCTCCGCCCACACCAGTCCCGCACGAAAAGGCCACTCATCCCCCGCAACCCGTAGATCCAAACTCCACCAGCGCACCAAACGCGGAATCTAAATCCTTCGGAGATTCAGGGTCGATGAATGAAGGGCCGTGCGCTACCCTAGCAGGTATGAAACTGATCCTGAGCGCTGTTGATGAGTCACTGGCGATTGCCTGGCAGCGGTTCTGCGGGGATTTGGACTTTGTTGAAATTCGTTTTGGTTCCATTCTCGAAGCTCGATGCGATGCTGTCGTCAGTCCAGCTAACAGCTTCGGCTTCATGGATGGGGGCATTGACGCTGTGTACCTCCGCCGTTTCGGGCATGATCTCCAAACTCGGTTACGGCAGACAATCGCGGAGAGGCACCATGGCGAGTTACTCGTCGGAGCAGCAGAACTCCTGGAGACTGGCGATAGTGCGATTCCGTACATGATCGTTGCGCCGACAATGCGGGTCCCGATGGTGCTGACCGAATCTGTAAATGCCTATCTGGCGACACGGGCGGCCATTCTGCTTGTAAGGAATCAACAGTTTCGATCCGGGTCGGGCCAAGGGCGACCAATTGCCGAGAAGATACAGCGTGTTGCCTTTCCAGGTATGGGGACTGGCGTAGGGCAACTGGGGCCGCTGACATGTGCCAGGCAAATGCGAGCCGCAATCGACGATGTTCTCCTTGACCAATTCACGCCGCCACGCACTTGGGCCGAGGCCGGAGAGCGTCACCAATTGCTATACACCGATCATCCGCGCCGCTTACAGCAGCAAACATAGTGGCAATGCGCGGGGTCGCAGCATTTTATCCGCGCGTTCACGCTCCGAAGCAGCACCAGCACCCCGCGATCCTTCTGCGACCGGATCTCGCGTCGATGTTTCAATCGTCCGCCGGTGATACAATGTAGATACAGGAGATGATCATGCAGGCACAAGTGCTGAAATGGGGAAACAGCCTGGCCGTGAGAATTCCGAAGCCGGTAGCTGAAGACGCGCACTTTGAGGTCGGTGACTCGCTGGAGATCGCTGTCGGCGCCGATGGGATAGTGCAGTTGCACCGGGTCAGCGCAGTGCCCACCCTCGCTCAGATGGTTGCCCAGATCACCCCTGAGAATCGGTATGCCGAGGTCTCCACCGAGGCTGAGGTCGGACGGGAAAACGTCGAATGGTGACGCCGTACGTTCCAGACACCGGTGATATCGTCTTCATCGATTTCGATCCCCAGGTTGGCCGGGAACAGGCGAAACGCAGGCCTGCTTTGATCTTGACCGATTTGCGGTACAACCGGGCAAGTGGGCTCGCAGTAGTTTGTCCGTTGACTAGCAAAGTGAAGCCGTATCCGTTCACTCTGCCCATCACCGTGGGGGGTGTAAACGGCGCTGTGCTTGTCGATCAATTGAAGAGCATGGATTGGTCCGTTCGCCGTGCTGAATTCCATTCCAAGGCTCCCAGCTCCATGATGGCAAAGGTCCGTCAGTACATTGCTGTGCTGCTTCAAATCCCAGTCCGGCCGTAAACGCGCCTGAGCAAATCCGTATGCCCCTGGGACTTCCCCCGACCTCCCCTCCGAGCACCGTCATGCGGTTCCTCCTCGCTCAAAAAACGCCTCCACATCCGTAATAGTCGCCGTCATCTTGTAAGGCGGCAAACTAGCCAGAAACGTCTGCCCATACCGCTGCCTCCGTATCCGCGGATCAAGCAGCACCAGCACCCCCCGATCCTCCAGCGACCGGATCAGCCTCCCAAACCCCTGCTTCAGCGTCAGCACCGCCGCCGGCACCTGGTAGTCGAAAAACGGCTTCCCGCCCGCCTCCTCAATCGCCCGCATCCGCGCCGCCACCACCGGGTCGCTCGGCACCGCAAACGGCAGCCGGTCAATAATCACGCAGCTCAGCGATTCCCCCTGCACATCCACGCCCTGCCAAAAGCTCGACGTCCCAAACAGCACCGCATTCGGCGTCTCCCGGAACTGCTCCAGCAGCGCCTTCCGTGGCGCCGTCCCGTGGAGCAGCAGCGGGAAATCCAGCACCGGCAGCAGCCGTTCATACAAGTCCCGCATCTGCGCATAGCTCGTAAACAGGCAGAACGCCCGCCCCCGCGTAATATCCAGCACGCGCCGAATGCAATTCGCCGCAGCCTCCGGAAAATCCGGCTCTCGCGGATCAGGCATGTTCGGTGGCAGATAAAGCAGCGCCTGCTCGCCATACTTGAAGTGTGAAGGCACCACGAGCTCGCGCGCTTCCGTCAGCCCCAACCGCTTGCGCATGTGCTCAAACCCGCCCTGCACCGTCAGCGTGGCTGAAGTCATCACCACCGTCGGAATCTGGTCGAAAACCCTCTCCGCCAGCAACTCCGAAACATCAATCGGCGTAGCCTGCAGGAAAGTAGTCCGAGCCTGAGGCCGAAATCCTCCCGCCCGTCCTGCCCCAGCTTGCCCGCCCGCAGCGTTATCCCCCCCGCCGCTCATCCGCCGCTCCATCCAATACACCATGTTGCTCGCGTTCGACTCCAGCAGAAACTCAAGCTCCGTCCGCAATCGCGTCACCCGCTTCCGCAACCCCGGTGCTTCATCGATCTCCTCCAGCGCATCCATCTCCGCCTCCAGCCGCCGCAGCGAGGCCCGCACCGAAAGATACAAATCCCCTGAAGTCTCCAGAAACTCTTCGCGCCCCGTAAACGGCTGCCGTCCATCTCCGCTCATCGGCAACCCGGCAAAAAACAACCGCGCCCGCTCCCGCAGTTGCTGCGTAGCCGCCGGTAGCTTCTCAGTCCCTTCCTTGCCCCGCAACAGCGCATCCGTATCCCGCGCCAGCTCCTCAAATCGCAGATTGCTTACCGACAGCCCAAAGTAGCTCGAAGCCACATCTTCCAGCTCATGCGCCTCGTCAAACACCACCGCAGCGGCCTCCGGCAGAATCCCCGCATCCGGCGCACCCGCCGCCTCCTGCTTCACGCTCAAATCCGCAAAAAACAAGTGGTGGTTGACGATAATAATGTCCGACTCCAGCGCCTTCCGCCGCATCTCCGTAACAAAGCACCGACGGTAATCCGGGCAGGTCGAACCCAGGCAGGCCTCAGTCCGCGCATCCAGCTTGTTCCACAGCGCGCTCACCTCCGGCAGCCCATCAATCTCCGCACGATCCCCGGTCTCCGTGGTCTGCTCCCACTCGGAAATCTGCCGATACTGGTCAATCTCCTCCAGACCCGACAAGATCGGCTGCGTCCGCAGCGTCACCAGCTTGTGGCGGCACAAATAATTCGCGCGCCCCTTCATGTAGCACACGCGCAACGGTCCCAGCAGCGTCTCAAGAAAAGGAATGTCGCGGAAGAAAAGCTGATCCTGCAGCGCCTTCGTTCCTGTTGAAACAATCACCCGCTGCCCAGTCCGCAGCGCCGGCAGCAGGTAAGCCAGCGTCTTCCCCGTGCCCGTTCCCGCCTCCACAATCAGGTGTCTGTGTTCCTCAAGGGCGCGCTCCACGGCCTTCGCCATCTCCAGTTGCCCGGGTCTGTACTCATAGGGCAGCGAGGACTTGGCAAGGATCCCTCCCGGCGCAAAAAACTCGTGCAACGTCGGCAGAGCACGGGTTGTAGTGTCAGCGGCGGCCATAGCGGGCTCACTCCATCATAGTGAGCCGGAAGCCCTACCGCTTTCCAACCCGCCTCTGGCCCGCATTCATCCAGCTCGATATCATCAACGCCTCCTCGGGCGTCGATGCACACTCGGCAGCGCGTACGCTTTTTACCGCCTTCTTGCGGCCTCCGGCGGCTCGTTGCGCGGCCATTGCCTTCTCGGCCGCCGCAGCGTAAGGGTTCACAGGATTGAGATTCATTTGGTTACTTTCGACTCGCATTGTGTTCTCCTGCACATCCGGAGGCAAAAATGGAGCCGAATTCCCGCCAGCAAGATTGGAAACTCCTAATGCTTGCACCCACGCAAGCCCCTTCCCCCATCCCTCCCCCCAGAAAGGACTAAGCTGGAACAAGGCCCCTCCCCAAACCCCGGCGGCCGTGTGGACATGAAAGGCTTTGCTTGAAGCCTCGAAGTTCTTATCAACTGGAGACTGTTTTGGCAAAGCATCACAAATCCGTAGTACCCAGCAGAGTGGGCGCCTCATCACTCCCCCTCGTGGCCATCGTCGGCCGCCCCAACGTGGGCAAATCCACGCTCTTCAATCGCCTCACCGGCAGTCGCCGTTCAATCGTTGGCGACGAGCCCGGCATCACCCGCGACCGCATCTACGGCGAATACGAGTGGGCCGGCCGCAACTTCCGCCTCGTCGACACCGGCGGCATCGTCCCCGACGACCCCGAACTCATCCCCACCGAAATCTACACACAGGCCAAAGTCGCCCTTCGGGAGGCCGACGCCCTGGTCCTCGTCATCGATGCCCGCACCGAACTCGCCAGTCCCGATTACGACCTCGTCAAGCTCCTCATCCGCGGCGGAAAGCCCGTATTCCTCGCCGTCAACAAAGTCGAAGGCGAAGCCATGTCCGCCGCTGCCGAAAACTTCCGCCAGCTCGGCATCCGCAACGTCTTCCCCATCAGTTCAGAGCACGGCCTCGGCATCGGCGATCTCCTCGATGCCATCTCCCAGGCCATTCCCGCGCCGCCCGCCTCACCCGAAGAAGAATCAGCCCCGGACACCGAAGACTCGATCGCCGAAGAGAATGAAATCTCCGAAGGCGCCCCGCTCCTCCCCGGTTACGAATTCGCCAAGTCAGACGACCCCACCTATTCCGACGATCTAGCCCCGGCACTCGACAAAGACGGCCATCCCCTCCTTCGCACCCACGGCGATTACGAGCCGTATGAAACCTCCATCGCCATCATCGGCCGTCCCAACGTCGGCAAGTCAACGCTTCTCAACGCCCTCACCGGAACCACGCGCGCCATCGTTTCCCCCATCGCCGGAACCACCCGCGACGCCGTCGATGAAGTGGTGGAGTTCGAAGGTAAGCAGCTCCGCTTTGTCGATACGGCAGGCATCCGCCGCAAGGGCAAAACCCACCTCATGGCAGAGAAGATGAGCGTCGTCATGGCCCGCCGCCACCTTGAGGCCGCCGACGTCGCCCTCCTCGTCATCGACGCAACCGAGGGCGTCACCGGCGCCGACGCCACCATCGGCGGCTATGCCCACGAGAGCGGCCGCAGCGTCATCATCCTGGTCAACAAGTGGGACGCCGTCACCACTGGTCGCACCGACGGCAAGCCCCCCGCCGATCGCGAAATCTTCGAAGAGCAACTCCGCCGCGTCCTCAAATACCTGCACTACGCGCCAGTAATTTTTCTTTCCGCCCTCGACGCAACCGCCCCCGGAGCCAAGAAGCTTCTCCGCGTCCTCAATGAAGTTGTCGCCGTCGCCGCCGAGCGCCGCAAGCGCGTCTCAACCGGCCAAATGAACCGCTTCCTCGAGAAGGTCGATTTCCAGCGCGCCCCCGTGCCCATGGCCAAGCGCCTCCGCATCTTCTACATGACCCAGGCCGCCGTCGCCCCGCCCACCTTCATCCTTTTCACTGACCGCGACATCCAGCTCCATTTCAGCTTCGAGCGCTTCCTCGAAAACCAGATCCGCGAAGCCTTCGGTTTCAAAGGCACCCCCATCTGGTTCAAAGTCCGCGCCCGCAACGCCAAAAAAGACGGCTAAGCCTTCGAGACACAGTCTCATTAATGGCTGTAATTCTGCGCATACGTGTCCCGCGGCAGACCCAGCGAACCAGACCGGCGAGCCAATGCGTAGGCCGCATCCCGTTCCATGACTCCCCCAATGGAAACCAGGTATGGAGCATGCCCGCTCGGCGTAAAGACCGCCGGCCGCAGTTCCGGATGGCCACGTGCCAGGTCCGATGCCTTCTTCTCCGCTTCTGTCCTGCGGTTATAGGTGAAGGAGATGACCCGCCAACCGGCGCGGGAATCCGCCAATCCAGAGGAACTCACACGCGGCGAACTCACGGCGCCCGGTGTCACCGCAGACCGGCCCAAAACCGGCTTCGCCGATTGCCCGTCCTGTTGCGAGATTGCCTCCGCACCCTGCGTGGCTGTATGCCGATGCGAATTCCATGCGCGCCCAAGCGCCCACGTGGAAAGTAACAAGACAACGGCAACAATGCCTGCTGCGCCCAGCCACCGAGAGCGAAGCGAGAAGCCCTGTTCCACCCCGAGCGCATCTTTGAAGCCCCAGTCGCCTCTGCCGGTAGTCCGGCGGGATCCCGCATTTCGCTCTTCATTCAGCAGTGGCAAAGCGAGCTGCTCCTCCAGCCGCACAGACGGCTCGGCGTTTGCAACCGAACCTTTCTCATCGGCCACCGCAGCCTTTGCCGCACCAGTATTCACCGGCTTCGGCGCCGGGGGAATCGACCTTCGCGCCGTGGGTAGCTTCGAATCAAACAGCCCTCCGAGAGCAGCCCGAATGTCTTCCAGTTTCCATGTCCCATCCAGACCATTGCGGATGATCTGACCAAACGGCGGGGGCATGGAGAAATCAGGAATCCCCTCGACCGATTCCCTTTGAGTTAGCGCCTGCAGAAGCACGGTTGCCAGTTCGCGCACATCGCGCTGCTTCGCGGCGCGGCCTTCCTCTCCCTCCGGTGCTTCGCGGATGCAGTCGCTCCGCAGTTTCACTACCTCGCCCACGGCAAATATATTGCGCGGTTCAATGTGCTCGTGAACAAAGCCATGGGTGTGCAGCACACCGAGCGCTGCCACCAGGCTCGATGCCAGCTGCGCCACATCTTTCACGGTCAAATGGCCCTGGTCAAGCACTCCGGCCAAATTCGCGTCCACGTTCTCAAACACTGCGTAGACAACCGGCCGTCCATCGAGCTCGGTCTGGCCGTATCGCTCTAACTTGAGGAAGTTCGGGTGGTCCAACGCATCAACAGAACGCCAGCGCGCAAGAATCTCCTCCTCATCAAAGTGGCACTCGATCAGGCGCACCACGGTTGGCACGCCCTTGGGGCCGGCGGTCGAGAAGAACGCACTGCGTCCCTCGGGGAGGAGAAGTTTTTGCAAGGGAAAAGCGCCATCGATCGTGACGCCCTCATAGTCGGTCCATAGCTGCATAGGTCAGGTCCTGCACAGGGGATTTGGATCAAGGCAGGAATGCCAAAAAGGCGAGTGACACAAGCATACGAACGAGCCCCAGGTACTGAAGCAGCAGCTCTTCTTGCCACAGTCATTATCGCAAAGGCGGGCGCGTCGCTCTGTGGAAAGACGTTACTACTTGAATGCACGCAGCAGAAGACGCCGGCCCGGCAAGAACGTTGTATCCCAACTCCAGGTCCAGCCTGCACCCCAATTTATCGCTCTCCAGTTAAAATATCGCTTGACATATTCCCATATAGGAATGTAATGTTTCTCCATGGCCCGCGCAAGCACCACCTCCGATGCCTTCAACGCTGTCGCCGAACCCCGCCGCCGCGACATCCTCATCTATCTCGCCGCAACCGAGCGCCCCGTCGGAGACATCGTCACAGCCCTCGGCCTCGAACAGCCCTCCGTCTCCAAGCACCTCCGCGTGCTGCGCGACGTGGGCCTCGTCCGCATGCGCTGCCAGGGCCGCCAAAAGCTCTACCGCACCAACGCCGAAGCCATCCGCCCCCTCCACGAATGGGCCGCCTTCTTCGAGCGCTACTGGAAACATCAATTGGATCGAGTCAAGGAGCGTGCGGAAGAAATGGTCCGTCAACGCGCAACCAACGTAAATTCCCCAGCCCCGAATCGTAAGGAGAAACCATGATTCCCACCGAGCAGTCCCTCGAGAACCTCACGCTGACCATCAACCAGGAAATCCAGGTCCAGGCCCCTCTGGACGTAACCTTTGCCGCGCTCCTTGAACAGCTCGGCCCCGGCAACGAAACTCCCGACGGTAAATCGCTCAATATGAAAATCGAACCATGGCCAGGCGGCCGTTGGTACCGTGACATGGGCGACAACAACGGCCACTTCTGGGCCCATGTGAAGGCCATCATGCAACCCACATTGCTTGAATTTGTCGGTCCCTTGTTCGCGTCTTTCCCGTTCGTCTCCAACGTGCAATACCGGCTCAGCGAAGTGAATGGCGGAACCCTGATCACCTTCCGGCACACCGCCCTCGGCTTCCATACTGAGGAGCAAATTGCAGGCATGAACAAAGGCTGGACCTCCATGAACCAGCGCGTTCGCACGCACGCCGAAGCCGGCAAATAGCATCACTCAGAACGCACAGGTGCACCATCAGCAAAAAACAAATCCGACAGGAGGCCACACCATGCAAACCAGCGACTACACCACATCCTTCGCCGTCGACCAGTCTCCCGAAGAAGTCTTCGCCGCCATCAATAACGTTCGCGGCTGGTGGTCGGAAGAAATCGAGGGCGATACCGACAAGCTCGGCGCAGAGTTCAACTTTCACTACAAGGACTTTCATCGCAGCACGCAGAAAATAACCGAACTGACGCCCAGCAAAAAGGTCGTATGGCACATTGCCAACAGTCAACTCAACTTCGTCGAAGACAAAACCGAGTGGAACGGCACCGACACTGTCTTTGAGATCACCAGGAAAAACGACAAGACCGAACTCCGCTTTACGCATCGTGGCCTCGTTCCCGCAATCCAGTGCTACGGCGACTGCTCAGGCGCGTGGGGCTATTACATCAACGACAGCCTGCGCAACCTCATCACCACCGGCAGAGGTCGGCCCGCTCCCCGGGAGCAATGAAGGCCGGAAATCCTCGCTTTCACCCATCATTGCGTCGTGTCGTCGCCTTTTCGCTTTGTACGGTTTCGGACACTCCCCCTCAAGGTCCCCACCTCGAAAGTCGCAGCCGTGGTAGCACGGCTGCGGCTCCGCGTTGACTTTCCCCCGCCAAATTCATATCGTCTAGATAATCTATAGCCGCGCAGTCGATGCAAGAGCCACCCTCAACAGAAATTCTCAAAAAGGGGTTTGACTATGAAATGCACGAGCTCTGCCGCACCTTGTCTTATGTCGGTCCTAGGCCACGCCGATAGAAAATTCCACCACTACCTGCTCCTCCCAATTCTCTTCGTATTCGCTCTTATCCTTTCTCCAAATCTCCATGCTCAAGCCACCGGCAGTTTCTCCGGCAATGTCCTGGACAAATCCGGCTCCGCCCTTCCCGGAGCCACCGTCACAGCCACTTCTGAAGCAACCGGCCTCGCCCGCGAAACCAAAACCGACTCCACTGGCCACTACCTTATTCCCCTCTTGCCAGTCGACAACTACACCGTCCGCGTCGATGCGGCAGGCTTCCAGAGCGCCGCGTCAAAGGATCTTCACCTGCAGGTCGATCAGGCGCGGGAACTCGACTTCTCGCTGAATCCGGCCGCTGTCACTGAAAGCATTGCCGTCACCGGTGAAGCCGTCGCCATCGAGACCGGAAATTCATCCCTCGGCCAGGTCATCACCTCGCAGCAGGTCTCGCAGCTTCCCTTGAACGGCCGCGACTTCGTGCAGCTTGCCACCCTCACCGCAGGCGCTACGGCAGAGACGAATCCAGGCAGCTTCTTCACCTCCGGCAGCGACAGTGAGGTGGCCGCGCGCGGTTCGTACTCTCTTTCAGTCGGCGGTTCCCGGCCCAACGCCACGGATTGGCTCCTCGACGGCGTGGACAACAACGAGCTCACCGCGGGCGGCATTGGAATCTTCTCATCCATCGATGACATTGCGGAGTTCAAGGTCCTCACCTACACCTACTCCGCCGAATACGGCACCCGCGCCGGCCCCACCGTTCTCGTCACCACAAAATCTGGCACCAACAATCTACACGGCTCGCTCTTCGAGTTCTTCCGTAACACCGACCTCGACGCCAAAGCCGATTTCGACACCACAACCCCGAAGTTCAACCTGAATCAGTTTGGCGGCTCTATCGGCGGCCCCATCCGCCACAACAAAACGTTCCTCTTCGTGGATGGCGAGCAGAAGTACCAGCGCGAAGGAATTACCTTCGCCGGCCTCGTTCCTTCGCTGGCCATGCGTACCGGTGATTTCTCGGCCGACCCCTTCGGCAACGCTGTCTCAGGTATGGCCATTGCCAATCCCAACATGATCGGCGCTTCCACAGACCCCACCGTCTATCCCAACGTCTACTTCCAGTGCGCAGGCAGTCCAATGGGGCCGGCCATCCCCGCCAATGCCGATGGTAGCCAGGCCCAGGGAGTACCCTGCAACAAAATCCCGTCCAACCTGATCAACAGCGCCGGCCAGGGGCTGCTGAATATCTATCCTGCGAACCTTGTCAACCAGGGCAGCGCAAGCGCCAGCTATAACTATGTAAACGAGCCCGTCCGCAGTCTGAACGAAACCAAGTTCGATGCCCGGCTGGACGAAACCGTCACCGCCAATGACAACCTCTTTGGCCGTTTCAGCTACGACCAGGCGTACTCCTTCGTTCCCGGCGGCGCTCCAGGGCTTGCCGAAGCCAATGACTTCGGCAGCAATGAAACCCTCATTAACCACGCACGCAACATCGGCATCGGCTGGAGCCACGTGTTCTCGCCGACCACGCTCAACCAGGCCAGCGTTGGCTACGATCGCATCTTCGACTACATTATTTCCACGGGCAACTTCAGCTGCGAATCGGCCATCCTGGGCATTCCGAATGCCGATCTGGGCTGCTCGTCGACCGGTACTCCGACCCCCGGCAACTCCTACAGTCAAGGCTTGGTTTCCACCGATTTCACTGGCGGCTATTGGGCTCTCGGCGACCGCGGCTACTCCCCGTTTCAGGGTGGAACCAACATCTATTCCTTCAAGGACGTTGTGGACCTGATCCGCGGAAAACATGAGATCCGCACCGGAATCGATCTGCGTGTTAATCAGATGAATGTGGGCAGTGAAGCCTTCGGATTCGGCTTCTTGCTCGCCGGTGTGACCGGAAACTTCACCGGTGCAGGCTTGGCTCCCGGCAATCCCGAGGCCGACGTGCTGATGGGCATCAGCGGAGGAGCCATCCACGACCAAACATACAACGGCGCAATCACCGGCCGCCGCTGGAAAATCGTAAGGCCCTTCGTTGAAGATGATTGGCGCATCACCCCGTCGCTCACCCTGAACCTGGGCCTGGCGTGGGACATGACCACCCCCATCACTGAAGAGCATAACCGCATGGCTGACTTCATCCCCTCAGCATCGGGAGGAGGACAGCTTCTCGTCGCCGGCGTGAACGGAGTCAGCAACTCGGCAGGCATCAACATGTACTGGGGCGCGTACGAACCCCGCTTAGGCCTCGCCTGGAAGATTCTTGGCAGCGACAAGACAGTTCTCCGCCTCGGCTTCGGCATCTATCACGATTCCTCCTGGAACCAGGGTGCGCAGGGCCTGTGGCAAAATCCGCCCAACGAAGGCGAGTCGGATCAATTCGCCGGCGCCGGCTGCGCCTTCGCCACTTCATACTGTGCCACCACGCTCGGCCAAACACCTTCGGGAACCTTTGACCTCTCCACCGGCTTTCCCTCTTTGAACTACACGCAAACCGTGTCCAACTTCCAGGGCGCGTTCTCCTATCAACCGCGTAACTTCCAGCCCGGCCGGGTTCACCAATATAACGCCAACGTCGAACGCCAGCTTCCGGGCAATGTCGTGCTGACTGCCGGATACGCCGGCTCCACAGGCGGTCACATCCTGGTCATCGGCAATGACCTCAACACCAGTAGCCCCTCTGGTTGCGGAACCATCTCCGGCTACACACTCGGCTGCGAGCCCGGTGGCGCTCCCTACATCGCTCCCTACAACCTTCCGTATAACGCGATCTATCTCTTGGGCGATGTGGGTACCACCCACTACAACTCCATGCAGATCAAAGCGGAGACCAAGACGCCGAAGTACGGCCTCTATGCGTTGCTCGCCTACACCTACTCCCGCACCTACGACAACGGTCTCTCCGACGGACTTGGCTCGGAGTTGAGCGCCCCTTATTTCCCGCTGCCCAACTGGCAAAACCTCGACTGGTCCCTCTCGCAGATCAACCTCAATCACAGCTTCACCGGCAGCGTCATCTATGACCTGCCCTTCGGCCGCGGCAGGCAGTTTGGCAGTAGTTGGAACACTCCAGCCAACGCGATTCTCGGAAACTGGCAGGTCACCCTCATCGAGAGGATCTCTTCCGGGTTCCCGGTTCCGTTGGTCGACAGCAATAACCAGTCGGGTGTTGCCTTCAACACCGGCGGTAATAGCTACAACTTCAACCGGCCCGATGAGGTTCCCAACTGCAACACGCACTCGGCCGATCACAGCACCTATCACTGGATCAATGCTGCCTGCTTTGCCGTGCCCGCGGCTGGCGAACTCGGCGATGCACAGCGCGTTCCGCTCGCGGGACCTGACTTCGTCAACTCCGATTTCTCAGCGGTCAAGCAATTCACGTTGCCCCACGAGATGGGCCTGAACTTCCGTGCTGAATTCTTCAACATCTTCAACCATCCGCAGTATGGCGCGCCCATCAACGACATCAACTTCAACTCCCCGCCTCCCGGCACCGTGTCCTCCAACTTCGGCGAGGTCAATTCCACCGTCAACAATCCGCGCCTCGTCCAATTCGCCCTCAAACTCTCCTTCTAACCCAGGCCCTCGGCAACTCGTCATGTGCCCCATCCATCGCACAGTTCCATCGTGCGATGGGTGGGAAGCAAGCAGCCCCACGCCGATACCCACTCCGGGCCTTTGTCTTTCCCGCTTCGAGCCTCCCCTCGCCTGTCCATCCTTGCTCAACACGCAAGTTCTATTCGTGCTATGTTGCGAATGACGAAATTTCGCCTGTAAAGCGCCCTGCGCTGCGAGTAAGTATGGACAAGAAGACCGTCACAGCCATCACGCTGATCGCTGCTCTCATTGCGATTGCCCTACCCATCCTCCTGGCAGTCTATCTTTCCAACAATCAGGCGCTCGATGCGGAAAAAACCCGCGCTCTCTCCTATGCCAGAGACGTCTCCCATCGCAACGAGACCATCGGCGACCAGATCGTCAGCGGCCTCGAAAAACTTGCCGATGCCCATGCAAAAGACCCATGCTCCGAAGAAAACATTCAACGCATGCGCCAGGTCAGCATCACCTCAAGCCGCGTTCATGCCTTCGGCTTTATTTCCGGAGATCGCTTGATCTGCTCATCGGTCGCAAGCTTCGGCGAAGGGCTCGATCTTGGTCCGGTTGATTACACCACCCCGCATCCGGCAAGCTTCCGATTGAACATTGAGTTTCCCTTCGCCAAGGGAACAAAATTCGTTGTGGTCGAGTCCAAAGGCTACGCAGCCATCGTTGACAAAGACCTTCTCGTCGACTGGAAAATGTCCGAGCAGGACGCAGCCATAGCCGCCATCTCCACCTTTGCCCCCTTATCGTTAAGCTCACGTGGCTTGATCCGCCCCGAGTGGTTCAACGTGAACCGCAACCTTCAGGAAACCACCTTTTTAGATGGCGGATTTGTCGTCGCCATTGCACGGTCGAAAAAGTACCGCATCGGCACCGTTGTCGCCCTTCCCATCGCGCACGTCACCGACAGAACAAAATCCCTTGCCATGGTGTTGGCTCCCGTCGGCGCCGTTGCCGGACTCTTGCTCGCTCTCGCCATAATTCACCTCGGTAGAATTCAGCTCGGCCAGCCCGCGATCATCCGCACCGCGCTCCGCCGCAAAGAGTACTATCTCGCCTATCAGCCGATCGTAGACTTGACCACGGGCAACTGGGTCGGCGCTGAGGCATTGATCCGTTGGAAGCGCCGCAACGGCGAGATCGTCGGCCCGGATCTCTTCATCCCCGCGGCGGAACAGGCCGGCATCATTCAACGCATTACCGAGCGCGTACTCGAACTCGTCGCACACGATGCGGCCGGCCTGTTTCATCGCCACCCGCAATTCCATATCGCCATCAATCTCTCCGCGGCCGACCTCCACACCGCGCGGACAGTCGAGTTACTTCAACAACTCGCACGCAATCTGAAAGCCGGCCCCGGCAATCTCATTGTCGAGGCCACCGAACGCAGCCTCGTGAAAGCTGATGAGGGGAAAGATGTCATCCGGGCAATCCGCGCCGCCGGCATTCGCGTCGCCATCGACGATTTCGGCTGCGGATATTCGAGCCTCTCTTACCTCGAGTCCTTCCAGCTCGATTTCCTCAAAATCGACCGGGCCTTCGTAGAGAGCGTCGACACCGAAGCCGCAACAAGTCGTGTTGCGGAGCACATTATCGAGATGGCGAAGGCTTTGAAGCTGGAGCTCATTGCTGAAGGAGTCGAGACAGAAGCCCAGGCGCAGTACCTGCGTGATCACGGCGTTCACCTCGCACAGGGCTTCCTCTTTGCAAAACCGATGCCCTTCTCCGAACTCGCCGCCAAAATGGAAACCCCGGTAACCTGATCCTCGCGCCTACCCCACCGGAACCAGCCCCGGCACCGGCGGCCCGGAATCCGGCGCATTCGCCAGCCGGATCGCCGTCGGTGTCGCCGTCAGCTTGAACTTCTTCTGGCTCGCCTCCATCCGCATCAGCAGGTTCTTCTGGTCGAAGGTCAGCGCGAAGTTCTGCATCGGGCACCCCCCAAAGTTGGCCAGCGGAAACGCCGCGTGAATCTCCACAAACGGCCGCTCAAAGGTATACCCGCCCAGTCGCACATCCCCGGCCAGCTTCGCCGCTTTGATCTCGAAGCGCGTCGAAAACGACTGTCCTGCCGCAAATACCACCGGGTCCACCGCAAACTTCAGCCGCGAAACAAGCCCCTCCGGCAAGCTCAGCCCGTCCCCGCCCGAGTCCATCAGCGCGTCAATCCGCAGTTTGCCAATCTGCATCGAAGCAATCGGAACCCCATCCGGCATGCGGATCGGCAGTACCGAATCCTCCCCATCCGGCGTCAGCGCTCCCACTCCCAGAGTCATCCTCCGGTGCGGATAGTCCAGCGTCAGCAGGTAATCGCGAAACAGCGTGAACCCCAACACCCCATCGCAGGACCCGTCCTCGCCATTCACCACGTGCCGTACCGCCCTCACCCCGCGAAACTCCACACCGGCAACGGCGAGCCGGTCCATCAGAACCATCGGAGCGGGTTTCCCGCCCTGTCCACTCGGATCGTTCAAGTGCGCCAGTCCCGCCGTCGGAAGACCCAGCGCATCCGCCAGAGCCGGAGTCACCAGCGCCTGTCCGCCCGTCCCCGTGTCAATTACAAATCGGAACGGCCCCTTCCCATTCACCATCACCTTCACATACGGCTTGTCATGGATCACTTCCATCTGCGTCGTGTGCTGCGTCTCCATGACGGCCGCCGGAACGGACACCTGGGAAGGCTGAAAAATGGAGACTGGAGCGGGCAGGGAAGCGCCAACCAGTACGAGCGCAAAGGCAACGCCGGTTTGGTCGAAGAGAGACATCAGCCTCCTTCCGCGCGCCTCAGGACGGAGCCCCCTTCCGGGCCAATCCAGATGTACGCCCCGGAAACGCTGTGTGCTGAAGCTCCGGGCAATCGCGATAGACGTGCGTCAGGGGAAGCACTGCCGCGATTGGATCGTCAGCACTTGGACTTCAATTCTATGTCTACGTGAGCGGCTTCTGTCCATAGCCAATAAGCCTGAAACATCCCTAGCCACAAACTCCCTGCGCCCATTCATCGCATAGTTTCATCGTGCGATGGGTGGGCGTGAACAAAGCCGGACCGGGCGACTCATGGTTATCAACCCACCGTCCCCGAAAGCGCTCTATGCCGTTTTCACAAACTGCATCGCCGCCGAATTCATGCAGTACCGCAGCCCCGTCGGCTTCGGACCGTCATTGAACACGTGTCCCAGGTGCCCCTCGCACTCCCGGCATTTCACTTCGGTCCGCATCATCCCCAGCGTGTCATCGTCCGCCTGAATCACGTTCTCCTTGGCAATCGGCTCCCAGAAACTCGGCCACCCGGTCCCCGACTCAAACTTGGTCTCTGAACTGAACAGCGCATTGTCGCAGCAGACGCACCTGTAAATCCCGTGCTCATGGTTGTTCCACGTACTGCCGCTGAAAGGCCGCTCCGTCCCCGCCAGCCGGGTCACCTCGAACGACAAAGGCGACAGCTCCTTCCTCCACTCCGCATCGCTCTTCACCACGCGCGGCACAGTTACCTTGCCAGCTGCCTTGCCCAGCGCGGAAAACTGCACAATCGTTACCGGGCCGCCGCTCCCACCCGCCTCCGCTGCCGGAACAGAATGTCTCCCAAATCTCCACAACACCGCGCCCCCGCACGCCCCAACCGCAGCAAGCACAAACGCGCGCCGAGTGCGTTGCCCTTGTGACGTCATCCGCGTTTCCAGCTCTTGATTTGAATTGTTCTGCATGCGTTTCTCCTGAACGGCTCTGGCAATCCGACGCGCCCCCGCCCGCAAAGGTTACCGATATCCAGCACATCCCCCAGCGCAGGCATGTCGCTCGGTCCTATTCCCTATTCCCTACTCCCTGATCCCTGCCTCTCCGCTATCCCGACGCAGAATTCGCGGAGCCACCAACTGCATTTCCACCGTCACCGGGTCGTTCTTTCCCCCCGTCACCAGCACCGTCAGGCTCTCAATTTCGCGGCTCAGCTTCTCGCCCTTGGGCCCCAGATACCGCTCCTCGAACATCCAGATCGCCGGACCTGCAATCAACTGATTCGACAATGGCTGCCCAAACTTCTTCGTCAGCCGGTCTGAAAGCGTCGGAGCAAACGCCGGGTCCGGCGTGAAAAGTCCAAGCTCCTGCCGCGAGTCGATGCGATAGAGATGCCCCAGCGCCGTAAACCCGAAATCGTAGTCAATCCCCAAAACGGTCACCTGGTAGTGTCCCGTCCCGATCTCGGTCAGCGGTTTGCCCGCAACCGCCCCCACCTGGTCCACCGTCATATCCAGTGTGAACCCGCTCAGATCGTGCGCCAGCAGCCCCGCCTGTTGTCCTCTGCATGTGCCTGCGAAAAGGGAACAGAGCATCACAGTGCAAGCCAGTGCCGCGAAAGGTTTGCGGAGAAGTGAGTTCATGCCAGTCGCTCCTGAACCGCGCATGAATAGATTAAGGCTGCGGCACCGAAGATGAGCTTGACCCGGAAGGATTGTCATCCGCAGGACCAAGCTTGGTTACATGCACGCTTGCCTGCGTTTCCGGAGTTACTCCGTCGTTCACTTGCACTGCAACCGGTTTGCCTTCAATTAGAATCCGCTGCACCGCCTGCCCCCGTGCCGGCACCAGCAGCCGCTTGGTCACGCTCTTGTCCGCAGACCGGACAGTCACCGGAACCTCCGCCGCCGCATACCCTGTATTCGCAACATTTACCGCGACGAACCAGTCCCCCGTCGGCTGCGAAGTCGGAAAAACGCTTTCGATCGCCAGGTCGGGCAGTCCCTTGTCCCCGTCCACCCAATCGCCGAACAGCCACGACAGATCGCGCCCCGATCCCGCAGGCTCAAGCAGCTTTTCCAGCGCCCCCCGACCCTGATTCGGCCCCTTGCCCGGATTCCACGCACGCAGCGCGGCCGACAAGTCCGCGTCGCTGGTAGCCTCGCGCAGCATCCACAAGATATAGGCCGCCTTGGTCCGGTAATACATGGGAGAAATCGCCTGCCCGAGCGGCTGTCCCGCACTTTCCCCCGGACTCGAAGGCTCGGCCAGAGCCAGCGCGGGACGTTCGGCTTCCAGCGCGCCAATCGCCTGCTCGCGCCCGTGTACCTTTTCAGTCCACAGCGTTCCCATAAAGCTCGCCACGCCCTCGCTCAGCCACGCTGGCCCCGGCCCTGAAGAGTCTCCCGTTTCAGCAACTTGCGCCGTCTCAGGCGCAGTCGCCGGCGCCATCCAGGCCTCGCTCAGCGCATGCACCAGGACTGTGCTGAGCCGCCCCGGATCAGCACTCTTAATTGGCGCGGCAAGCAACGCCCCAGTCTCAAACGGCAAGTCCTCGGGGTCCGGCAAGTCCAGCACCGCCAGCCGCGAACGAGGCGTCTGTCCGAGCCATGATTTCAAAAAAGGCGTAACCTCACCCGCCGCCCCATTCCACGCCTCCACCGCCGCGTCGTCCTCCGGCAGGGTGAAAAGTGTCGCATTGTCCCCAGGATGCGGCGTGCGAATCGCCAGAAACAAGCTGGGCGCTTCAAACCCAAGAGTGCTTATCCCCGAGTCGGCGCTCGCCACACCCGGCAACTCCTGTCCCGGCGCCTCATCCTCCGCCGCAGGCCCAGAATCCTTCACCGCCAGCGCCACCGGATGTCCGTTAATAATCGCAACGGTAGGCGCCTGCCCATGAGGAAACTCAACCGTCAGCCTGACCCGGAAACGCGCTCCCGACAGCCGGAGCTTGTGCGAGCCAATCTCGTCAAACAGCCGCGCCCCCTCGCCCAGAAACGCCGGTACGCTGGAAACCGGATACCACGCCACATTCCCAAACCCGCGCAACCCGGTGAACGGAACGCTGATCTGGTCCCAATCCGAGTGCAGTGCCACATCCGTAGGTGTATCAATCACATCCAGCCGCTGCGCCGAAACCGGAATGTCGCCCGCGTAAGTCACATCCAGCTTCACCGTCGCCCCCGGCGCGAGCGGCTGGGCCAGCGGCACCGCCGCCTCGCTCAGCTGTCCAGTATGGTCCACGTCCGACTTCAGCAGTGCGACAGGGAAAACCACATCCTTGAACTGGCCGCCCGCCTCCGCCACGCGAATCCGCTCCCACTTGAGCGTCGACGAGATTTGCAGCGGAATCCGCGCCAGCGCCGCCTGTCCATCATTGCGCACAGTAAGCAGCGCGCGCACAGCAATGTGCTGCTCCACAGTCCGCAGCCGCACGTCCAGATCGAGATTCGTAAAGGTAACCGCATGGCGTTCCGTATCCTCCGCCACCGGTGCATCGGCAGGTACGACCGATGATTTGCTCGTGTCGACGCCAACCTGCGTAGTGGTCTGGCCATTCTCGTCCGTCGATCGCGAAAACAGCACCTTGCCCCGCGATTGCTCCGGGGCAGTCTGGCCCGCGGTCTGGCTCGCGGTTTCGCTCGCGGGCTGTTGCGCGGCTGCTGCCGGAGCGGCCGTTTGCTGTGCAGGGGCGGATGCTGGAGCAGCTGTTTGCTGTGCAGAACCGGCGGTCTGTGCCGACAAAGAGAAAACCGCCATGCCGGTGGCAACACCTGCCAGAATCCCGGCAATTGAAAACTTCATGAACCCAAGCCTTTCTGTTTCCCTGGTTTTGACGCGCCGGCAGCCGCATGGCGAGCGCCCATCGCGCCACGCCCGTCCACGCCGAAAGCCTTCGCCCGCCGCTGCCGGAATGCCTCGTACAGCACCACCGCGCCCGCGGCCGACACATTCAGCGAACTCACCCCGCCCGCCATCGGAATCCGCAGCAAGTGGTCGCAGGTCTTCCGCACCAGGTCATGCAGCCCCGCCCCCTCGCGCCCCAGCACCAGCACACAGTCGCCCGTCATATCGAAGCGGTCGTAGTCCGAGCTCCCGCGCTCATCCAGTCCGATAATCCATAAGTTTCGCTTCTTCAGCTCCTCAAGCGCCCGCACCAGGTTCACCACCCGCGCAATCCGCAAGTGTTCGGTTGCCCCCGCACTTGCCTTGATCGCCACCGGACTCAGCGGAGCACTTCGCCGTTCCGTCATCAGCACGCCGTCCACGCCCGCCCCGTCCGCCACCCGCAGCAGCGCTCCCAGGTTCTGCGGATCTTCCACTCCATCCAGCGCCAGCAGCAATCGCGCTCCGCCATCGCCCCGCACCGGTTCAAACAAGTCTTCGATCGACAGCATTTCCTGCGCCCGCACCAGTGCAACCACACCCTGATGCGCGGGGGTTTTCGCTACCAGCGTCAACTGTTCCCGCGGCTCCTGACGAACGCGCACGCCTGCCTGGCGGCACAGGGTCACAACCCGTTCCAGCCGGGCATCCTCGCGTTCGCGCGCCACCAGCACGTGGTCAAACCGCCGCTTCCCCGCCTTCAGCGCTTCCTCAACCGGGTGCAGCCCATACAAAACATCCATAGGGTTAGTGTAGATGCCGGGCCGTCTACGACGACAGTTTTGCGCTCGCCAGGCGGTTCAGGCTTACACCTTGCTCGGCTGCCTGCAAGGCAAGCGAACGATGCACCTGCGGCGGAATGCGGACGCGAAACGCACCGCTGTAGTGCTTCTCGGCCAAGGGAGCGGGAATCGCCTCGCCTGGGGCCTCCATGTCGCGTATTACCTCGCGCACCATCTTGCGAATGCCGGCCAATGCGGCCTCGGGAGTGGCGGCAAGCCACGAGAGTGACGGAAACTCAACGCACAGTCCGGCGTGTTCCTTGTCCTCTGCGGACCATGTCACGCGATAGGTGTAATGGTCATTCTTCATCGTCCGCCTCCACTTGGCTTTCAGCTATCGTGGCACTGAGTTTGTCGATGGCCAGCACAACTTGTCGCAGGGCAATCGCACTTGAACATTCATGTCAGGCAAACGCATCAACCAGCCGCAAAGACTCCGCCGAAACGAGCTTTGTAATCAGGGCATGACTTCAGTCGTGCCGCAAAACGCTCAAAAAATGGGAGTTGGGCTTTAGCCCCTGCCACATCTTGCCTCGCGAACTGCTCTTCTCCTCAAAATCCAAACAGAACGTTTTTCAAATGCCATTACCTGGTACTTGTCGAACCTGATATGCCTTGGCTTTTCCCTTGTCGTTCTTCGGAGTGCGCCTCATTGCTTCGAGAATCTTCTTCGAAGTTGCCAGGAATTTATGGTATCGCTATTGGCACCACGCTGTGCTCGGCGACTCCGCCCTTCCAGCTTGAAAGGCATGATTAAACGCATATGTGCCCGTCCCAAGCCAAAACCTTCACCGCCATGCTTGAGCCCGCCGGAAACAGCCTCCACTGGGTCATCGCCCGCCTCCCGTTCGACATCGCCCAAGTCTGGCCCCACCGCAAAGGCCTGCGCGTCCGCGGAGAGATTGCCGCCATCAGCCCCAAAGCGGCCGCCTCCCCCACCCAAAAGACCGCGTACCCCTTTCGCACCGCCCTCTTTCCCGATCCCCACGGCACCGGTAAAGTCCTCGTCGTCAACCGCAAAATGCAGTTGGCCGCCGGCGTCGCACCCAACCAGAAAGTCCGCATTCGCCTCGAGCCGGATCTGGAAGACCGCCCCGCCCAGGTCCCGCCCGAACTGGCCGCAGCCCTCAAGCAGGACCGCAGCCTCCGCAAATGGTTCGACGCCCTCAGCTACTACAACCGCAAAACCATGGGCGCCCTCGTCAGCCAGCCCCGCTCCGCCGAAGCCCGCCAGCAACGGGCCGAAAAGATCGCCGAATGGCTCATGCTGGCCATGGAAGGCGAACGCGAGCTCCCGCCCATCCTGCTCGGCATCTTCCACTACCAGAGCGCCAAAAGCCGCGAAACCCGCACCGCCCAGGCCGTCAAAGACGCATTGCGCGTGGCAAAATCCAAAACATTCAGCGAGACTTAAGCTTCGCCCCTCCTTTTCGCCCCAAAATGCAACAAAAATGTCGCATTTGAAAGTTTCTTTGTTTAAACCTCGAATTTAAGTGACTTGGAACGTCGCTCAGTCGTCTAATTGAGCAAGATGAGCGCTGCCACGTCTGTTCGTTCCTTCTTTACCGCCGGATCAACCACCGCCGTTGACGAGCAGGTCCGGCAAGAGAGCCTCGAAGTCTCCCAGGGGCTCAAGCGTCAGGACGCCGGGTTGCTCGACACGCTGATCGTCCGCTATCAGCACCGGTTGCTGCGCTACCTGCTCTTCCTCACCAGCAATCGCGAGATGGCCGAAGACCTGTTTCAGGAAGTGTGGATGCGTGTGCTCGTCCGCGGCAGCCAGTTCAACGGCAAGGCGCGCTTCGACACCTGGCTGTTTTCCATCGCCCGCAACCTCGTCATCGACCAGCGCCGCAAGCGCACCATGTCCAGCCTCGACGAATTGTTTGAAGGCCGCAGCGACGACGACCGTCCCATGAGCTTCGAAGTTGCCGACACTGACCCAACCCCGTTCGACAGCTTTTCGAATCTCCAGGACCGCGAACGGATCTCTGCCGCCCTACTCGAAGTCGACACGCTCCATCGCGAAGTCCTGGTCCTTCGCTTCCATGAGGAGTTGAGCCTGGAAGAGATTGCCAAGGTCACGCGCGCCCCTCTTTCCACCGTGAAGTCAAGGCTTTACAGAGGCCTTGCGGCTATCAAGCCCAAGCTGGCGGTCAGCGATTCGCAGGCCCCGGAGGCGGTGTGACCGAGGGCGGAATCCCTGCTGACGGCGATGGCGCAAGCCGGACCCGTTCGAACGCCGAGCAGGATTTGATTTCGGCTGCCGCCGGGTTTCGGTCTAACCGCGAATCGTCCGTAGCTGATCGCACGCGCGGTGTGCTGAGTGCCTCCCTGGGCGTCATGAAACAACAGCAAGCCGGACGCAAGCGCAGTCGGGCCCTGGCGCTCGCCGCTGTCCTGGTGGTGCTACTTATTCTCGGACCCCTGGCCTGGTGGGCCACCGAAACCCTCATTGAAGAAGAGCACCTCAACGGCCTCACCGCCCAACTCAGCATCTGGATCTTCTTTCTCAGCGGAGCCCTCCTTGCCGCTGCTCTTTTGGCTGGCTGGGTCCGCCACAACCGCTCCTGACCCCCGCCTGATTCCACTCGCTGGCAATATTTCCTATCCGAAGCCTCCAAAACGCAACTTCCGAATTATCTTTCCCGTCAACCTCAATAGCGGTTAAGCTTGTCTTAAGTTTCGCTTCATCTTTCTGAAGGGCCCCACACGGGCGAGTACACCCATGCGCGATCCACAAAACATCACGATGAACGAAGACACACGCCTGATCCCCATCTGGTCCATCGTGGTCGCCATCACGGCTTTTGTCCTGGTCGAATATTACTTCTGGATTGTTTTGCCGCAGCAACAGCACCATCCGCCGCCGCTCGGCTTTCATATCTATTTCAGCCTATCCGGGGGCGTGCTTATCGCGCTCTACTTCCTCATGGTCGGCTACGTCAGCAAAGACGCGCCGCGCCGTGCCATGAGTGCGCGCTTCTGGATTGTCATCTGCTTTGTCATGCCCGGCGGCATCGGCGCGGTGCTCTACTTCCTGCTCCGCCAGCCAGAGGTTTCCCGCTGCCCCGCCTGCACCACCCATGTCCAGAGCGACTTCCATTTCTGTCCGCAATGCAACTACCAGCTCGCGGCCAGCTGCGGCAACTGTTTCCGCACCGTCCGCGCCACGGACCAGTTCTGCACCCGCTGCGGCCACGAGCTCGCCCGCGATCACATGCCCGCCCGCCTCCGCGTGCTCTAGCATCTTGTCTCTTAAGTCCACAACAAAACAAAGGCCGTCCTTCTTTTATCAGCACAAAATCGGGTGCCCCACCTTCGCCGCGGCTCTTTCGCGGTTAAGGTGGGATAGTTCCATCTATCTATAGCCTTTTATGCTGGTCTCCAATATCTGCACACAGTTGCTGGGCGAAAGGGCCCCCCCAGGCGTTTTTCAGCCCCGGGGTTCCCACAGACAGGTCTTCGTCTGTGGGGTGGAGGTTGGGGGTGGTGAGTCGAAGGATCTGCTTCTGTCTTTCCCGCATTGACCACCACGCCCTGGCTTCCTACAATCGAGCTTCCGGCCTGTTTACCCAGACCCGCCCCGCATGACCCTCTCCGCCCTCATCATCGACGACGAACAACTGGCCCGCGACGAGCTAAAGTACCTCCTCGACCAGGACGGCATCGTAGACGTCGTAGCGCAGGGAACCAATGGCATTGAGGCCCTCGAGTTGATCGAGGAGTACCACCCCGACCTCGTCTTCCTCGACGTCCAGATGCCCGGCCTCGACGGATTCGCCGTCATCCAGCGCCTCATGGACCGCAAACGCGCCAAGCCCGGCCCGGTCAACGGCAATCCAGCCGACCCGCTCCCGCAGTTCGTCTTCGCCACCGCATACGACCAGTACGCCGTCCGCGCCTTCGACGTCAACGCCATCGACTACCTGCTCAAGCCCTTCGATCGCGAACGCGTCCAGCAGGCCGTCGAAAAGGTGCGCGGCCGCATCGCCGGCGGCACTCCCGGCACAGCAGCCGCGCTTCCCGAATCACAAATCGATGCGCTCCTGCAGCTCCTCAACCGCCCGCAGGGCGCCTCGCGCACACCGCAGCCGGCCAAGCTCATCGTCCAGGCACAAAGCCGTCTGCTGTTAGTCGATCAGGGCGAAATCTGCTACGCGGCCATCGATGAAGGCGTCATCCGCATCGCCACTCAGACCTTCGAAGGCCACTCCAAGTGCCGCACCCTTGAGGAGCTTCTCGATCTCCTCGATCCCGCCATCTTCTGGCGCGCCCATCGCGGATTCGTAGTCAACATCAACCACATCCGCGAAGTAGTCCCCTGGTTCAAGTCCACCTACCAGCTCCGCATGAACGACAAAAAGCAGACCGAAATCCCCGTAAGCCGCGCCCAAACCCGCCGCCTCCGCGAACTCTTCAACCTCTAATTGTGCTGTTCGACCGGCTCCTCAGCAATTTTCCACTCGCGATTTTCGGAGGGAGCAGGGGGTTTCAACCCCCTGAAAACTGTTCCATTCGGATGTGGCCTTCAAGCCCGGATCAGGGAACTCAATCATACCGCTCAAACACAACCTGCTTCCGATGCCACCCATACCCCGCCAGCTTCTCCCGCACCCCTGAAACCATATTGTTCAACCCGCAAATATAAGCGTAAATATCAAACTCCAGCTCCGCCTTCGGAATCGCCGGATCAACCTCCGGCTGCACCAGCGGCAGCCCCAACCGCACCGCCCGCTCCTCCACAATCCGCGCCACGTGGTCCTGCACATACCCCCGCAGCCCCGTCCAGCTCTCCTTGGCCCGGCTCAGCGTTGCCAGATAGTGGAAGTTCGGATGCTTCGCCGCCAGCGCCTCAAACTCCGCCTGGTAGTAGACCTCGGTCTCATGCCGCGTCCCGTACACCAGCCAGATCTCTTTCCCATTGCTGCGGTCCGGCCCATCCTCAGGAAACAGCCACTGCGCATATCCCCGCATCGGCGCAATCCCCGTGCCTGTCGCAATCAAAATCGAATCCGTAACCGGCTCGTGCAGAATAAAGTGCCCATGCGGCCCATGAACCTGCACGGATCCGCCCGGCTCGAGTTCCGTAAGGTCAGCCAGGTGATTCGAAAAGAAACCGCCCTCCACCCGGTTCACGCACAGGTCGAACCGGTTCTCCCTCGCCGCCGACGCAATCGAGTAGGCCCGCGTCTGCTGCTTCCCGTTGGCGTCCGTAGCCACCGCGGAAACAAACTGCCCGGAAGTAAAAGGAAAGCTCTCCAGCTCATCGATCACAAACTCGAAGTGGAAGCACTGCGACGACTCGGAGATGCATACTTTTCGATCAAGACGTGCGGTATATGTTTCACGCGCCAAGGCAAATCTCGCTTCAGATCAAAGATGAAGCCCATAAACAGGACTGTTGCGAGTATCGCCAGTCAAGGCCCGAAGTGGCAAGTGACCAGTCCCACACCAGCCGCTCAGCCCATCCCACCCAGCATCACCAGCAAGCCCATCCCAACTCCGGTGCCACTTAAGAGGTAGACACCCACCCCAGATTTCCGCGCAAATCTCATGTCGAATTTGTATGCTATGCGTATGCCCTCGGGCCAACTTCCCGTCCGCCGCCTGGCCGCCATCGCCGTGCTCGCCATCGCTATGCCCGCCCTCGCCGCACATTGGGCGCAAGCCGCCCCGGCAAGCGCGCCGGCCGCCCCTCTCGTCCCCGCCCCTCTCGTAATCGCCCCTCTCGTAATCGACGACCTCGGCAAGGGAACCTTCACCCTCAATGGCCCATGGCAATTCCACCCCGGAGACAACCCCGCCTGGGCCAGCCCCGCGTTCGACACCTCCACCTGGGAGCAACTCAACGCCGACCAGCCCTGGGGCCAACAGGGTCACGCCCATCTCACCGGCTTTGCCTGGTACCGCTGTTCCATCGTCCTCACCCCGCGCCCCGGCTCACCCAGCCAGTTCTCTCTTCTCCTCTCCAAAGTCCGCGATCCCTACGAAATCTATTGGAACGGCCGTCTCATCGGACGCAACGGCAAAATGCCGCCCCGCCCCGTCTGGTACATTTCGCAGCCATTGCAAATCTTCGATCTCGGCGCCGTCCATCAGGGCGTTCTCGCCGTCCGCGTCTGGAAGGCCCCCTTGCTCTCCGACGATTCCGGCGAGCGCGGCGGTTTCGAATCAGCCCCGTTAATTGGAAGCCCCGAAGCCATCGCCACCGCCAAGGCCGCGTCCGACTATGAATGGCTGCACAGCCGCCAACTCCACTTCGGCGCCAATCTGCTCTGCACCGTGCTTGCCCTCTTGAGTTTTCTCCTCTGGCTGCGTGTTCCCAGCCGCTGGGTCCTCTTCTGGACCACAGGCTTTGCCCTCGGCCAGCCCGCCCTTCTTCTCTTGACCAACGCCCACCTCGGCCTGCCCTACCCTTTCGCCATGGGAGCTTCCCAAGCCCTGGCCGCCATGCAGGACATCTCCCTCTGGTTTCTCCTTCTATGGCTTCTTCCCCTCCGTGACAACCGCCGCCTTTGCCGGCTCACCAGCATCCTCGCCCGCATTTACCTCGTCAACGCCACCCTCGATGGCGTTCTCGTCGCTCTCACCTGGAACCCGCGCTGGATCAGCCTCGCCCAGGTCTCCGATGCCGTACTCACCGTCTTCTCGCTCCTCTTCGAATCCCTTCCGCTCGCCCTCGTGGTCTACGCCCTTCTCAAACGCAGGCAGTTCGACTCGGCTCGCTGGCTCGTGGCCATCCTCGCCTTCCTCGACGAATTCACCTTCGTCTTCAGCAACCTCATCAAGCAAGGCCGCCAATTCACCGCCTGGCCTCTCGCGGAAAAAATCGACGCGCCCCTTTTCTTCATCGCGGGCAACGGCATCACGCTTTCCACACTCGCCGGAACTCTCCTCCTCGCCGCCATTGTCTACGCGGTCTATAACAGCGTCCGCGAAGATCAACGCCGTCAGGATACGCTCGAACGGGAGAAGGGGGAACTCTTGCGCGAAAGCAGCCTCATGCGCCACGAAGCCGAGCATGATGGCCTCACCGGCCTGTGGAATCACCGCGTGATTGTTGAACGCCTCGGTGAAGAAATGAGCCGCTCCATTCGAGATGGAAACCCCCTGTGCGTGATCCTGGTCGACGTCGACCATTTCAAGAAAATCAACGACAGCTTCGGCCACCTCGCCGGCGACCTGGTATTGAAAAACATCAGCAGAATCTTTACCCACTCTCTGCGTCCCTACGACTGTGTGGGCCGGTACGGCGGAGAGGAGTTTCTGCTCATCCTTCCGAATTGCGAAATCGAAAGCGCGCTGATCCGCGCCGAGCATCTACGCGCCGCCGTCGAGTCCGCAAGTGTCATCGACGCCGGGGCCACATTGCGCATTACCGCAAGCTTTGGTGTCGCCTCGGCACTTCCGTCGCAGGAGTCTGAGGCCGTCATCCGCGCCGTGGATCGCGCTCTCTACCGCGCCAAAAGCTGCGGACGCAACTGCGTCATCCAGGCCGAAATGGCCGCCCCGGTTTACAAAACCTAGCGTCCCATCTCCAGCTCGTGCCCTGTCTCTAAAGTCCCTGACACAATCTAATGAATCTCTGCACAAGTTGCTCTGTAACAGTCCTCCACCGGCAAAGCCGACCCCGATGGATGAAACAGGCGGAGGGAGCATGGGCCTTCAGGCCCAGGAGTTGATGTCACACATGGAGTTGGCCTTCAGGCCCGGGTCTTTCTG
>JBEKRU010000048.1:0-41713 GCA_049518435.1 Occallatibacter sp.
CTGACGCAAAATCTGGGCGTAACTTGCTTTCGGAATCATGCTGCTGATTGAGAAGCCGATCGGCGTGAAGATGGATACGCTGATGCGTATGCAGTCGGCTTATGAGATTGCGCAGACGCGGAAGCGGGAGAAGCTGATTCGGGTGGGGCGGGTTTTGCGGGCGGGGTGAGGGGTGGTGCGGGGTGTTGTGGAAGCCCCGGTCTCAGAAGCGAGACCGGGGGCACCCGGAGCTCGGCGTGCCGTCACTGCTGCGTGAGTTTTCGGCAGTCAAAACTCATAGCTTCCCAAGATGCCTTTATGAATTCGCTCGCGAGGTGCAAGCAGTCTTCCGTTTCTTCCTTGGAGGGTATTCGGCCTTCATGGCTGGCCTTGTTCCTCGCCCTTCGGATTGAATTCAATTTGGTTGCCTGCCCTTGCTCGATGGGCCCAGTGAATTCGAGCATGTCGATTTTGACCGACATCGTGTACCGCTCAGAATCACAAAGTTGATCGAGCCGAACGCCGGCATAGCCTTTCGAGGAGATTTGATCCCTCCACATCTTCGCGATCTTGCGTTCAAGCACGGTCCAGGCGAGGGAGAATGATTGGAGGAGTTCGCCTGCGATGAAATGAAAGCATGATAGGTGCAAGAGCCTAAGTTCCAACGTCAGCTCCTTATCGAAGTCGGCGCTGAATTCCTGAAGCAAAAGGTCGGCCTTCGCTGCGGGTATTGTGGTGTCCACCCACTTGGTTCGCGGAATGGCGGATTGGTATGGCGTCCAGCTGTGCGAGCTTCCATCAGCCTTTATATCTATCGAGCCAATATCTTGGGCGTTCGCTGGCGCACATCCTACTTGGCGGAAGAAGCAGTATGCGAGAAAGGAGTTCATGGCCTCCATTGCTTTGATTTGATGTCGTTCATCTGCAACCAAGAAGCCGTTTCCAAAAAGGATCAACTGAACTGATCCACAAACGAACGGTCGTTTCACTGAAGGTGTGAGAGAGAATTGATCGCTCCCCAGTGCTCGATATATCTCCGCCTTAAACTCCGACCCAGGCGATTCGGTACTCTTGATCATGGGGAATCTGCAATAAAAGGCCTTTCTATCGTGGTTGCTCAGTTGGAACGGGTTTATAGCTGCTCTCTTTGTCGGCTGCGTTTTGTTTTCGAAAAAACCCTCGAAGTAGAGGCGTCGAGAGTTTCGTAAGATGCCGGGGTTGTCGAAGACGGTGACACCATCGGCGAAGAAACTCCATCCCGAGCTTCCGCCCAGCAGCGTCTCTGGAAGGTTGATGAGACGCGATCTGAAAACCTCACGGGCTATTTCAAATAAAGGGCGGCTTTTAGGAGCGAAGGGGAAAGGCTTGATTTCTGGATTTGGAAATGAACTTGGGAGTTCAGAGAAGTAGTCAGCAGCCTGAGACCACTTACCGCGAAACAGGAGCTGTGTCTGCGACTCGGGGGTGTGACAAGACAAGATAATCCAATAATCTGGATCTACGAGTTGGATCACATAAGCCGAGACAGGGGTTTTGTCGCCCTTCGGCCAAAACTTTAGTTTCTCTAGAGCTTGACGCACCCGCTCGTGGAGGAATGAGTAGTCGCGCGTTTTCATGGTCGGGATCCGACGCTATTCTACATGAGGCGTTTGCGGATTAGGTCGAGGGCTTGCTGGGTGGCGAATTCTCGCACCCTGGTGCGGTCGCCGCGGAAATGCTTCTCGATGCACTCCATCTTGTTGCTGTCGCTTAATGCGATGTAGACGAGGCCGGCGGGCTTTGACTCGGTTGCGCCGGTGGGGCCGGCGATGCCGGTTACTCCTAAGCCTATGTCCGCTCCGGTGCGGATGCGGATGCCTTCGGCTAAGGCCTCAGCCACTTGCTGCGAGACTGCGCCGTATTTTTTGATGATCTCCGGCTGGACGTTGGCGAGGACTGTCTTCAAATCGTCGGAGTAGACGATGGCTCCGCCGATGAAAGAGCGGGATGCGCCGGGGACGCTGGTGATGCGCGCGGCGACCATGCCGCCGGTGCAGCTTTCCGCAACGGCCAGGTGGGCGCCACGCAGGCCAAGGTAATAGAGAACGATCTGCTCAAGAGAGTCGGCCGATTCGCCGCCGGTGGAGTAGAGCCAGTCATCGAGGGCCTCTTCCATGAGGCCGGCTAGCTCGTCGACACGCTGCTGCGCAACTTCAAGCTTGGACTTGGCGCAGAGGAGGGAGAGCTGGATGTCTCCGGCGTGGGCGAGGATGGTGGTTTCAATGTCTTTGTAGCGGGTGTAGATGGGGGCGAGGAGCTTGTCGGCGTGGGACTCGGGGATCATGGCGGCGCGGAGGGTGCGCTTGGCGATGTGGCGTGGGGGCAGGAGATCGCGGAGGCGGGGCAGGCATTCGGCGTCGAAGAGGGGGCGGCACTCGCTGGGCGGGCCGGGGAGGAGAAAGACGAGCTTGCGGTAGCCGCTGAAGGTGATGTCGAGCCACTGGCCGGGGGCGGAGCCGTTGGGGTTGGGGAGGACGGTTGCGCTCTCAATAACGTCGGCCTGCTTGAGGTTGTTGGAGGGCATGGTGATGCGGAACTGGGCGGCGCGGGTGTGGAGGGTGGCGACCTGCTGGGCGTCGCGGCGGAGGGTGAGGGAGAGGGCCTCGGCAACGGCTTCGCGGGTGAGGTCGTCTTCCGTGGGGCCGAGGCCGCCCATGATGGCGATGATGTCAGTCCGGGCGAGGGCGGTTTTGATGGCGGAGACGATGTGGGAGCGGCGGTCGCCAACGATGGTTTTGAAGGCGACGGAGACACCGATCTCATTGAGTTTTTCAGTGAGATAGAGGGAGTTGGTGTCCTGGCGGGACGGGGTGAGCATCTCGGAGCCGACGGCGATGATTTCGCTCTTCATAAAAGCAGTTCACAGTTCATAGTTCTTAGTTCACAGTTCTTGGTTCACAGTTCTTAGTTCACAGTTCGCAGTTCTTAGTTCCGAGTTATCTGTGGTTGATCCTGAGGTGTCGGTGGCCGGTCTTGAGACTATGAACTAAGAACTGTGAACTATGAACTTACTTTAGAACAGTGTCAGGCCTTCGATTCCCAGGTCCACATCATAAACGGCGCCGTTGAGTTCGGGTTGGGTTTGGAAGTTGGTGGCGAGGATGGTGGTGCCGAGGGGCGAAAAGGCTACGCCGACAAGGCTGGTTCCGGCGAGGATAAGAGAGGCTTCGCCTTCAGGAGTGACACGGACCAGGCCGCGGCGGCCACGGAGGCAGGCAGCGAGATAAACGTCTCCATTTTTGGCGAGGGCGAGGCCCTGGGGACGGCCAAGGCCGCGGAACCAGGCGCGGGACTGGCCATGGGTGTCGATGGCCCAGATGGCGTCGTTGGAGGAAAGAGAGGGGCCGGTGACGAAGAGCGTGCCTTCCGCATTGGCGGCGAGGTGATAGGCGGCGGGGCTGGGTTCGAGGGTGGCGTAGACGAAGATGCGGCGCTGGGGATCGATCTTGAAAATGGTGCCGCTGCGGTCCCCGACGAAGAGATTGCCTTCGGCGTCAAAGGCACAGCCGGTGGCGACACCCATGCCTTCAGCGTAGACGGTGGACTCGCCGGATGCGTCGATTCGGTAGACATTGCCTTCGGCGCGGGAGGTGACGAAGAGGTCGCCGTCGGGATTGAAGGCGAGGCCGGTGGCGTTGAGGATGCCGGTGACGAAGGGGGTTCCGCGGCCGTCGGGCGAGACGCGGACGACGGAGACGGGGGTTTGCTTGCCGCGGGGGCCGGAGATGGTGGCGTAGATCATGCCGGAGCGGCTGACGGCGGGGCTGGTGACGGGATGCAGGCCCTGGGTGAGCTGGTGGGCGATGCGGATGGGCGCGAGGCTGCTGCCGCCGGCGGGATTGCGGACTTCGACAAGGCCGGTGGAGGCTGCCTCTGGAATGCGGAGGGCGAGGCGCGTGGGACGGCTCATGAGCACATGGGCGGAGTGGCCGTCGACGAGCACGGCGGGCGGACCGAAGCTGAGCGGGCCAAGATGTGCGCCGATGAGTTCGACCTCGCCGTTGGGCAAGGCGGCGGCGGGGATCACGTCGTCGATGCGGGGATCGGGGAGGGTTTCAGAGGCGGAATTTGATCGGGCGCGTGGCATGATGGCAGGCCTTCTAGAACCAGATACGTAAAAGAGATGCTACACCCAAAGCATACAGGCCAGCGGCTACGTCATCGAAGACGATGCCCCAGCCTTCGGGGAGTTTTTCAAGCTGGCGGACGGGAAATGGCTTGGTGATGTCGAAGAGACGGAAGAGGACGAGGCAGATGAGGCCGTGACTCCATTCGGTGGGGCAGAAGAGGAGGGCTATCCATACACCGGCGACTTCATCGATGACGACGAATTGGGGATCTTTGCGGCCGGATTGGCGGGCGACGATGGTGGAGGCGGGGACGCCGAGGGCGATGGCGAGGGCGATCCAGATGAGGAGGCCGATGAGCGTGTCGTGCGGGCTGGGTTCGCGGAAGTATGCCTCGGCTCCCCAGAAAAGAAATGCGGCGACGGAGCCCCAGGTGCCGGGGCCGGGCTTGCCGTAGCCGACGCCGAGGACAGTAGCGATGGCCCAGGCCCAGGTGGTTCTTTTCCTGCGCGGCGGAATGGAACTGGTTGGCAGGGTTTCTGTTTCAGTTTCTATTTCGGGCGAGTTGGCGGGTTGCGGGTCAGTCGTCATAATTGTCGTTATTGCGGTGGGGGCCGAGGCCGCCGAGGTCTTCGAGGACTTCGGGGTCGAGGATGGGGGAGCTGATTTTGTAGACGCCTGAGGCCCACTTTCCGAGATCGATTTTGCGGCAGCGGTCACTGCAGAAGGGGAAGTCTTCGCCGTCGAAGGTGACGAGTTCGCGGCAGGTGGGGCAGCGGAGGACTTTGGCGGATTTTTTCTTCGCAGGCATGGGACTGCTTCAATTTTACAGCGGGTGCGGCCGTATCAGGACTTCCAGAAGGGGGAGGGGCCGACCCATTTCATGTCGTAGCGGTTCATGAAGGGCTCAGTGGCGGCGAGCGAAGGGGTGGCGACGGCGTCGATGAAATACTGCTCCATTTTGCCCGCGGGGGCGAAGGCGATGAGCATGTGCGCGGGGGCACCGACCGCGGAGAAGGTGTGAGGGACAAGGCGTGGGGCGAGGATGGACTCGCCGGGGCGAAGGGGTACGCGCTGGTCGCCGACCTGAAGGATGACTTCGCCTTCCATGACGTAGAACCACTCCTCTTGCGAGAGATGCATATGCAATGCGGGGCCTGCGTTGGGAGTGAGGTTTCTGTGTTCGATGATGAAGAGGTTGGCGGCGGTGTCAGCGGTGGAGACTTTGAAGGCGAGTGAGCTGAAGCCTAAGGAGTGGAGATGGCCGGAGCGGTCCTGGTTGGCGGCTACGGGATGGAGGTCGGCTTGAGGGGGCGCGGGGGACTGGGCTGTTAGATTGTGCAATGCGGCGGCGGGGGCCATGGAGGCTACGGCCTTCAGGAAAGAGCGGCGTTCGACTTTCATCGGATCATGGTACGAGGGAATTGGGGAGTCGTAAAGAGAGAAATCAATGCCGGACGGGTTGTCGGCGATTCGCTCGAAGCGTCGACCTAGTCAGGCGTTGCCCCGCCGGTTAGCTTTGACGTATATAGGATCACTTCCACCACAAGAGTGCCCAGATGTCCAGCACTCCATGGGCTACTACGATCGGTGTTGCTTTTTGGGTTCGTGCGAAGTAAATCGAAAACACCAGGAACGTGAAAGCAACCGAGAACGAACCGTCCCATCCGTAATAGAGGTGGTACGACCACTGGATGGCGACGCTCGATATAGAAGCAAGAAACCAAGAACCTGTCAGAGCTTTGACTTCTGTCATGAGGTATGCGCGAACTATCAATTCCTCAAAGAACGGATTAATCAAGGCAAAAGGAATCGCTAGTAATGATGAATGGGAGGACAGATCGGCAGCAGATACTCCGTTCGCCCCTAGTGGAAAAAGGGCGTGATGCACGGAATAAACGATGAAGCCGCCCACTATGTAAGCGACGTATGAAACTAATGTGAGGCCGAGCCCAACGCCTACGTCACGGACCGACCATCGTAGCCCAATATCTCGGAAGCTCAGGCGACGCCGAGAAAGAACATACCAGAGGAGGAAAAGGCAAGGTATTTCCTGAACGAATCCTCGTGCCCATCTGAACTCTGAGACCATCGGAAGCGCAGCTTTGCCAGCGTTCATCAAGTAAAGGCTGCTCAGGAAAGAGCCGCCGAATGCAATGACCAGGACGAGCGCAAGTTCAAACCATCGAACACGCCTGTCGCTGGAGGCCATGGCCAGCACCCCGGCAGGTGCGTCCTCACCGACGCCTTTCAATTCAGTCGACACGATTCCCAAGGGTATCACCGCAAATTGGAGGATTGTGAGGCGTTATCACAGAAACCTAATAGGCTGCTCGTGTCAGACGTGGTCACTAAGCAGCCGCTCTGGGAATTAGTGAGGGAGACTGACTACCTGACTGTTCCCGTGGTTGCGAGTGGATCGCCGACATTCCGGAAGTTAGTTTGTCTGGTGGTTTGCGCTCCAAAGGCAACCGCAGATCCTTCGACTCACCACCCCCAGGCTGAAAAGCGCCTGGGGCCCCGTTCGCTCAGGATGACAGGCCATCTTATGTTATGGACTTTAGAGACAGAGCACTAAAGCGCGGGGGAAGTTATGCGGGCTACTAAGTCGTAGTCGTGGGCTTCGGTGATCTGGGCTTTGTAGAAGCGGCCTGGTTCTAACTTGATGTGGCTCGATTCTCCTGGGTCGCCGGTGTCGTTGATGTAGACTTTGCCGTCGATTTCAGGGGCGTGGAACTGGGTTCTCGCTTCCCACAGCAGCGGGGTTTCTTCGCTTTCGCCTTCGGCTAACACGACTAACTCGCGGCCGATCCACTGCTGCTTGGATTGCTTGCTGATTTTCTGTTGCAACTTCATCAGATGGCGCTTGCGGGCTTCGATGGTGCGCTTGGGGACCTGGCCTTCGAGCGCGTAGGCTGCCGAGCCTTCTTCGTGCGAGTAGCTGAAGACGCCGAGCCAGTCGAACCTGGCTTCCTTGATGAAGTCTTCAAGGACGGCGACGTCTTCCGCGGTTTCGCCGGGGAAGCCGACGATGAAGCTGGTGCGGAGGGCGATGCCGGGGACGGCTGCGCGCACCTTCTCGATTGTCTTGAGGAAGATGTCTGCGCCGGCGCCGCGCTTCATGGTTTTGAGGACGGAGGACGAAGCATGTTGGAGAGGGACATCGAGATATTTGCAGATGTTGTCGTGCCTGGCAATCGTCTCAAGCAGCTTGCCGGTGATGCGGTTGGGATAGGCGTAGAGGAAGCGGAGCCAGCGGAGGTTGGGGATACGGGCTAGCGCGTCGAGGAGGGTGGCGAGGCCGTCTTTGAGGCCGAGATCTTCGCCGTAGCAGGTGGTGTCCTGACCGATGAGGGTGATTTCCTGAACGCCGCGGGCGACGAGGGATTGGGCTTCGGCTACGACCGACTCGAAGCGGCGGGAACGGAATTTTCCGCGTAGGTTGGGGATGACGCAGAAGGTGCAGGGATGATCGCAGCCTTCGGCGATTTTGATGTAGGCGGAGGAGCGCGGGGTGGTGAGGAAGCGCGGGGTGGACTCGTCGTAGAGATAGGTGGGCAGGAGATGGGTTGCGCCTTGCCAGTCGTCGCGGCGGAAGCGGCCTTGTTGCTCGCGGAGGTCGCCTTCGGGGCGGGAGGTCTGTTCCGGGGCTAAAGCCCGCGTCGATTGGAAACCTTCATTCAGGGGCCTGAAGGCCCCTGCTCCCTCCGTGCCGAGCTTTTCCGGAGCGTGTTTGTGGGTACCGGATTGGGATTCTTTGCCGGGATGAGTTACGGCGGCTTGGGCGCTGGTGAGGATGGTGAAGGGCGAAGCGGATGCCTGCGCGGCAGGCCCCTGCTTTCCAGTCATGCTGAGGCCGGCTGCTTCGAGAATGGATTCGAGTTCGCCGGTGCCGACTACGGCGTCGACTTCGGGAATGCTCTTGCGGATTTCGTCGCGATAGCGCTCGACGAGGCAGCCGGCGACGATGAGCTTCTTGGCCGTTCCGGCCAGCTTGTGGCGGGCCATTTCGAGGATGGTGTCGACGGATTCCTGCTTGGCGGTGTCGATGAAACTGCAGGTGTTGACGACGAGGATGTCGGCCTTGTCGACGTCAGCGGTGAGGCGCGCGCCGGCGCGATCGAGCAGGCCCATCATGACCTCGGAATCGACGAGGTTTTTGGGACAGCCTAACGAAATAAAGCCCACGGAAGGGGCCGTGGGAGCGGGGGCTTTGGTCACATATCTATTGTACCGGGGATTGAGAGTTGACGGTAATATGGGCGGAAAGGAGGAGACATGATTGCTCGTCATTGGCGCGGTTGGACAAAGGTGGAGAATGCGGACGGATACGAGAATTTCCTGAAAGACAAGGTGCTGCCTGGGTTGCGTGGCATTGGTGGGTATCAGGGCGGATATGTTTTGCGGAAGGACGATTTGGTGGAGAGTGAATTTGTGGTGGTGAATCTGTTTGATTCGCTGGAGACGGTGAAGCAGTTTGCCGGGCCGGACTATAGCATTGCGGTCTTCGAGCCGGAGGCGAAGGATTTTCTTTGCCGAATCGAGCGGTTTGCGACGCACTATGAGGTTCGCCATTGCACGGTGTTGGCATAAATGGTACGCAGTGCTTGCGGTAGGCATGGACGCAGCCTGGGATTCGGGCATCCAAGAGCTTATGGAAAACAAGCTATGGTGAAAGAGTTGTGGACAGATGACTCGTTTGTCGCTTATAAACTAGCGACCCTCCCCCGAATTCAGGCTGCTGTCGAAGGACGGTATACGTTGGCAGAACGAGATGAGGCGCCAAACGGTCCCGCTGGGGAGCGGGATCCGCGAGAGATTCTGGACATATACGCCAAGATGCTGGAGCTCGGGGTGAAGCTTGATGCGCCGGGCGGCCGGCCGCAGGTGCTTCCACCGAGCCTGTTCTCGTTTCTTTGCCGGTTGATTGGGGACTTGAAAGCGGGCAAGCCGGTAACGATTCTGACGGACGAGGTTGATCTGACGACCGTTGAAGCGGCGAAGTTGCTGGCGGTGTCGCGGCAATTCCTTGTGCAATTGCTGGAGCAGCAGGAGATACCATTTCACATGGTGGGGACGCACCGGCGGGTGTATGCGCAAGACGTGATGGCATTCAAAGCGAAGCGGGACTCGGCGGGGCAGAGGAATCAACCTGGATTTGCGTGGGAGGCGGAGGCTGGGCAGGATGGGGCGCCTCAGTTGCAGGATGGGCCAGCGATGCGCACGGTGGCGTGGCCGGAGATCAAATACGATGTGCGCGACGATTTGCTGGCCGATGATGGGAAAGAACCGCTGACTGGGCTGAATGCTCTTGACCGGCTGGAGAAGGATCTCGCGGAGATCTTTCCGGAGTTTCCGGAGGATCCGGCGGAGCTGATTCGGGTGGGAAAGGATGAGGTGGCGCGGCGGCTGGCGCAGATGAGGGCAGGCGGCGTGCTGCATGCGGCGGAGAGCGACGTGCTGAATATTATTTATAAGCGGGTGGGGATGGCGATGGTGGTTGTGGAGTGAGGGGAAGCTGGGGCTTGTTCTTTGCTCCAACGCTCAGTGACTAAACAGGCCGAAGGCTGGTGATAAAATCAATCAGTGCCGGGTCCTACGCGACGTAATCCCGCCAAACCCGCCAGGTCCGGAAGGAAGCAACGGTAACGGGCTAGTACGGGCGCAGTAGGTCACCCGGTACTTTTTTAGGAACAGGGAACAGGGATCAGGGGTCAGGGATCAGAAACCGGGCCAGCTATCGCTGCCCCAGGAGAAGCCCTTTGAGCCTTACCGTACGCCCTATCGTGGGCCGGCGCGCGAAGATTACCGCGCTTGGCACCTACGTCCCGCCTGATGTGATTACCAACAAAGACCTGGAAAAGCTGGTGGAGACGAACGACCAGTGGATCGTGGATCGCACGGGAATTCGCGAGCGGCACAAGCTTGCGCCGGGGCTGGGCACGAGCGACATGTGCGTGGAGGCGGCGAAGCGGTGCCTGGCGGCGCGGGGCATTGAAGCGGACAAGATCGGCGAATTCGGGGTGGAGGTGATCATTGTGGGCACGGTGACGCCGGACATGATGTTTCCCTCGACGGCGTGCCTGGTGCAGGACAAGATTGGGGCGAAGGGCGCTTGGGGTTTCGATGTGTCGGCCGGGTGCAGTGGCTTTGTGTTTGCGCTGCAGGCGGGCGCGAAGCTGGTGGAGAGTGGGGCGCACAGCAAGGTGTTGGTGATTGGCGCCGATGCGAATACGCGGATGACTAATTACGCCGACCGGGCGACGTGCATCCTGTTTGGCGATGGCGCCGGAGCTGTGCTGCTGGAGCCGGCGGAAGAGGGCGAGATTGGGCTGATCGACTTTGTGCATGAGGTGGATGGGTCGGGCGGCGTGAGTTTGAATCTGAAGGGCGGCGGGAGCCTGAATCCGACGACGCACGCGACGATTGATGCGGGGATGCACTTCATCTATCAGGATGGGCAGGCGGTTTACAAGTTTGCGGTGCGGAAGATGGCGGAGTCGACGACGAAGCTGCTGGAACGGAATGGGATTACCGGCACGGATTTGGGATGCTTTATCCCGCACCAGGCGAACAAGCGGATTATTACGGCTACCGCGGACCGGCTGGGGATGGACCCGGAGCGGGTGATTATCAATATTGAGAAGTACGGGAATACGTCGGGGGGGACGATACCGCTGGCGATGGAAACGGCGATTGAAGAAGGCAAGCTGAAGAAGGGCGACTTGGTGCTGCTGGCCGCGGTGGGAGCGGGATTCACGGTGGGTGCGGCGCTGTTAAGGTGGGAGATATAGAAGCAGATTACAGGTTACAGATGACAGGTTTCAGTTAAATGCCCAGGCCGATCTTTCGAGATTGGCCTTTTAGCGAGTAATCAATTTGGTCGTGCGTCGAATTGTTCTCGTTTTCCGATTAGGTTTACAGGTTGCGTGTACGCGTGGAACGGCGGAGATCGGGCGCCATATAGACCACGAGCCAGAAAGCACTGAGGGTTGCGACGGCCAGGATAGCTCGCTTCATTTGCTGGGCGTCGGCGGAAATGGGGATGCGCGCTGGCAGCGGCTCGGGCGCGAGCACCATTTGATAGAAAAAAGGATCAAGCATGGCAGCGCGGACCTCCCTCTTTGCTGAGATGCAAAAGGAGCGACGCGCGGTCCGTTGCCGTTTGGAAAGATTCGCGGAGCCCGTTACCGCTTTAGTCAATCAGAAGCTTGAAGGCGTGGGTCCATTGGTTCCTGGTGAAGCCGGGAATGCACCAAAGCATACATAAAGGCTCGATGGCGCGGGCGGCTTCCGCGGCGCCCATGTCTGCTGTTTCCCAACCAAATTTGTCGAGGATTGCGGTGACCTGATCCTTCGCGGGCTGGCTGTTGCCACAGATGAACATGGTGGGCTTGCCGGCTTTGAATTGCGGATTGATCATGGTGGCTGCGCCGACGGAGTTGAAAGCTTTGACGAGGTGCGCGTCTGTGAAATGGTGCTGCAGATCTTCCATCAGGGAGTGGTTGGGACCGGTAAAGAACTGAAGGACGCCGTTGACCGGGGGCGCGTCCTGAATGGGATTGGTGGCGTCGATGATGGTCTTGTTGGAGAGGTTGTGGTCGCAGGCGAGGGTGAGGGCGGCAGAGGCTACGTTGCCCTTGACGGCGAGGACGAGGAGTTCGCCGAAAGCGGCGGCTTCGGCGAAGGTGCCGGTGGAGACGCCGGGGGTTTTCGCAGCCCAATCGGCTAGTTTCTCCGGGGTTCTGGAACCCACTTTTACGTGGTAGCCGTGTTTCAAAAAGCCGCCGGCCAATGTCTGGGCAACGACGCCCGATCCGAGGATGCCGATTTTCATTTTTCTCTCCGCTTATTGGAGAGATTAGTCCTCCGAAGTCGAGGTTTCAAGATTGACTCTTAATGCAACAACGGGTCCTTCGACTCCTCGTTCGACTACGCTGGGGGCGCTCATGGTGATCGTTCTTTTTCTGATGCGAGAGCTTGAGAGCGGGATGGCGAACTTCAGACGACGGGTTGGGGGATGGTGAGGGTGTATTCGGGGAGGATCCCAAGGGTGGCGGCGGCGCGGAAGAATACGCGCATGCCTTCGAGGCAGTCTTCGTCGAGGATGTAGTGGATGTTGGAGGTGAGATAGGCGCGGATGGTTTGCTCGGGGATGGGGAGTTTCGCGGACCATTCTTCGACGAGAGTGTCTATGTTTTGCAGGCCGTGGTCGCGGGATTGGAGGAAGTCTGTAGCGATTGTTTCGTCTGGAGGGCTGCCGCATGCAATGCCCCAGACGGCGGAGACGAAGGGGAGGCCGGTTACGGATTGCCACTCCTGGGCAAGGTCGTGGTAGATGAGCTCTTCTCCGGTGCGCTCGAAGCGGTTGGCCTGCTCTTCGAGGGCGAGGAGGGCGGGGTCGCCGATGAGGATAGCGGCGTCGGCGTGATCGAGCATGGCGTCGAGGTCGGCGGAGTGGGGCAGGAAGGGGATCTGTGGATTGCCCCAGTGGTGGAAGAGGATGCGGGCGTAGGCGACGGTGGTGCGGCTGGCGGTGTCGGCTGCGACGGAGCGGAGTTGGGTTAATGGCTGCGCGGCGCGTCGGACGAGGAGCAGGGAACGGACGCGGCCCTTGGCGGCGATGGTACAGCCGGGCAGGATGCGGAGGTTGGGGTTGGCGGCGAGGGAGGCGATGGGGACGAGGCCGATGTCGGCATGTCTTGGATCGTCGGGGCCGAGGGCTAGGCGGGCGGCGCATTCCGAGGGGGACATGCGTTCGATTTGGTAGCGGAGGGCGAGCTGGTCGCGGAGGGGAGGGTGTTCGAAGTCCCACATGAGGGGAGCGGGGTTGAGAAAGTCGATGGCGGCGATGCGGAGACGGGCGTGCGGGGCGGAAGTCACTTGTCTCTTAGACTAGCAACGTTATGTTAAGGATTCAGTGCGACGGATGGGTTTGTATCTGTGGATTGATGGCCAACCGACGGGAGCGCGAAGTAGAGACGTGAAACGGCGGATCAGGAATATACTCTCGGATACAACAGTTGACGCGGGGAGCTCGATCAGTGCGCCGAATCTCGACAAGCATGGGAGTTTGCGATGAAGCGTAGTGCTTTGTATATCTGCTTGTCGATCGTCGTGTGCGCCGCCGGTTTTGGGTTGTGGAAGGTGACCAGACCGCGCGATGCGGCCGATAACTATTCTGTAACTTATCTATCTGCATGGAGCCCGAAGGCGGCGGCGGATTACCTGGATGGCCGCGAGGTTTGGTGGCACGCGTGGCCGCCCGCGCAGATGGATCACGGGACGGTCTGCATTTCATGTCATACGCAGACGCCGTATGCGATGATTCGTCCGACGCTGGGGCGGGAGCTGCATGAGACGACGGTGTCCGCGCCCGAGAATGCCCTGCTGGAGAGCGTGGAAAGCCGGGTGCAGCACTGGTCGGAGATGGACTCGTTTTACACTTACACGCCGGCTCTGAAGACAGGGTCCCGCGCTACGGAAGCGGTAATGAATGCAGTGATACTGACGAGCGAGGACGCGCAGCATGGGCATCTGCGGCCCGTTACACGGACCGCTTTGAACGAGGCATGGGAGCTGCAGAAGCAAACGGGCGAAAACGCAGGAGGTTGGGATTGGCAGGACTTCAATCTGGCGCCGTGGGAGTCCGCGGAGTCGCCCTACCAGGGTGCGGCGTTACTGCTGCTGGAAGTGGAAAATGCTCCTGATGGATATGCAGGCGAGCCGGGGATTCACGACAATTTGGAGCGCTTGGAGGGGTATTTGCGGAGAGAATACGCGGCGCAGCCTTTGGTAAATCAGTTGTACGTTTTATGGCTGTCCCGGAAGGCGCCGGGACTGCTGACGGCGGACCAGAAAAACGCATTGCTGGAGGCGATTCGAAAACAACAGCAAGCGGATGGCGGCTGGGCTCTTGCTTTGCTGGACCCGCGCAAGCCGGTTGGGAATCGGTGGGAACGAATACGGCGGCGATTGATTGGTATGGCGAAGCCGGCGCACAGTGACGGGTACGCGACGGCTCTGGTGGTATTGGCGCTTGAAGAGTCGGGGATGAGCCGCAAGGACCAGACAGTAGCGCGCGGATTGGAGTGGCTGGAGCGGCACCAGGTAGAAGACGGCAGTTGGCAGGCTTGGTCTCTTAACGCTGGACGCGATCCGCACAGCGACATTGGGCGTTTCATGAGCGATGCTGCAACCGCGTACGCGGTGATGGCGTTGGAGAATGGACGAGGGCAAGTGGGTGAAAAGTGAATTTCAGGACTCAGGGTTGAGGAACTCGATCGCGGCGACGCGGAGGCGTGCGTGCGCGGAGGAGGTCACTTGCCTCTGAGACTAGTAAGCGGATGTTAAGGGTTCTTTGGGGCGGATGGTTTGTGTCTGTGGAATGAACGGGCTCAGGGTGGAGACGGCGAAGTGTGCCCTTGCTACTTGATGGTGACGCTGCTTTCATCGCTGACCTTGTGGAAGTCCAATGTCAAATCGGCTTGAGCTGTTCGTTTATCTTTCGCAGGGCTGAAGGTGAAGCTGGTTGCCCCTAAAAGGGGGTCTGTCGATATTTTGTGATGAAGCCCATTGATCGCCGTCACATCAAATATGTCCCCCGGCTTCATTCCCAGAAGTTCCCGAACTTTGTTCTCTTGCTCCGTGCTTAGGTTGTGAATGGTCAAGTTGCGCAGGTGATAGAGCGGGCCAGGCACCACATCGAGATGATAGGAGACAGTGGAGTTGGAGCGATCCAACACGGGCGGCCCATGAGTCTCGACGTCGGCATACCCGTAGTGCCAATAGAAAGCTCGTAGCTCTCCCGCCAGCCGCCCGAACGGTCCAGCCCCAGCGATTTCCCCCGTCTTCTGCGAGAAATGCGACGAAAGATCCCTTCCGGTTAAGAGCGGACCACCATCTGCGGAGATTGATCCGATTCGATACTGAGGTCCGGATTTGACCGATACCCGCAAATTCACCAAGTAGTCGTTCCCATCACGCCGAGGAGCATCATGCGATATATCGATCTTGCCATCAAGGTATCCCTGTGCCTCTAGTGCCTCTTCAATGTTCGACCTTACCAACCAATCCTGTCCGCCGGAATATTCGTGTCTCTCCCTCCGTCTGAGATTCTCATTGAGGGAAGCAGTAAGATCTTCCGGCGCCTGAGACACAATCACCTTGTCTATCAAGATGTGGGGAGACAAAATGCTAAAGGCAATTGCCGGAGGCCCGGAACCTGGAGCGCGTTCGGCGGTAAGGGAGAAATTGGACGGCTCTTGGCTCTGCACCTCGGCGGCAATTCCTTTTTCCTTGAGCATCATCGTTAAAGTGTCGCGGATCTTGTGCTCCATTCCCGATTCCGGTGCGATTTCGTCCCCAAGATTGGGAATTCTCCTCTTCAGAAAAGTGCGTATTTCATCGTTGCTCCACCAGACGAAATTGGTAAAACCGTAGGGGAGGCTAGTTGGATAGCTTGGAGCCTTCGTCGCAGTCTGTCCGCCGCAAACGCCTTGTGTGCTCAGGAGCGATGCACAGAGAAATGCAACTTGAATGACGCTTGTGGTTTTTGGGCTGGTGATCATAATTGACGATTCCGGTGACATTCGAAGCATTTGCGAAAATGGCGAGTTGGTTTGCTTGGGTTGTACTGGTTCTCAACGTATGTGCAACTGACGATGAAAGTTCGGTCCTGCTCGACACGGGGTCGGCGTGGCTGCCGCATGTCGGGGGTTGAGTACGTGTGAGCTAAATCACCGATTCATGACTCCAACTCGCGTAATTGTAGGCGGGTGAGTACTCCTGCGCCGAATTACCCGCCTGTGAACGATGGGACGAAGTCGAAGGTTGATGAAGATTGCCTTGCCTGGTTGGCTCTGGCGCTTTCGCCCGGCCTCGGGCCTAAACGGATTCTGGATGCTATGCGGCAACTGGAGACGCCGGGACAGCTCTTTGCGCTGGGGCTGACGGATCTGGAGGGGTTGCGGTTTCCGGCTGCGGCGGCGCAGTTTGTGTTTGACGGGAAGGCGCGGGCGGCGGCTGAGGATGAGTGGGGGCGGGTGGCGGCGCAGGGGGCGCGGCTGGTGAGCTTTAGTTGCGCGGAGTACCCGGAGCGGCTGAAGGAGATTTACGATCCTCCGCCGGTTTTGTGGGTGCGGGGGGATGCGGGGCTGCTGAGCCGGCCGGCGATTGCGGTGGTGGGGACGCGGCATCCTTCGCCTTATGGGTCGGGCATGGCGGAGATACTGGCACGAGACCTGGCGGTGCGGCGGCTGCTGATTGTAAGCGGGATGGCGCGGGGGGTTGATACGTGCGCTCACCGGGGGGCGTTGGCGGCGCGGATGCCGACGGTGGCGGTGTGGGGGACAGGGATCGACGTGGTGTATCCCAAAGAGAACAAGAAGCTGGCAGAGGAAATTTTGGCCGGCGGCGGGGCGATTGTGAGCGAGCTGCCGATGGGGTCGTTTCCTGCGCCGCAGAATTTTCCGCGGCGGAATCGGATTTTGAGCGGGCTAAGCGTGGCCGTGCTGGTGGTGGAGGCCAGCGAGAACTCGGGAACGCGAGTGACGGCGCGGTGCGCGGCAGAACAGAACCGGGACCTGTTTGCCGTGCCTGGGAACGTAACGAACAAGGGATCGTGGACGCCTAACACGCTGATTAAACAGGGCGCGAAGCTGACGGCGACGTGGGAGGACGTGTGGGAGGATTTGTCTTCGCAGATCAGGCTGGAATTGGAGGATAGGGCGCCGGCTGAATCGAAATCGCCAACGACCGCATCTTTATTGCCGGACCAGGGCCTGAGGCCTCAGGAAGCGATGGTGCTGGAGGTTTTGCGGGCGGATGAGGCGGTGCAGATGGACGAGATTCTGGAGCTGCTGGAGACGCAACTGACTTCTTCAGAGGTGTTTACGGCTCTGTTTGAGCTGGAGATTGCAGGGCGGATTCGGGGGTTGCCGGGGAAGAATTATGTCCTCACGATGTGAGGACAGTTGTCAGTCATCAGTTTTCAGTTAGGGCGTGGGGGTGGGGACGGGTTTGCGCTGTTGGCTTCGGTGGACGGGGAATAGATTCTCGTTGAATGGTATATACTTTTGTCGTATACCAACCGGAGGGAAATCCATGGCGGGGAAAGCTGAGAGCGGTTCGAAGCGGACGGAAGCCAAGTTGTTCTGGAATGGGCGGAGCCAGGCGGTTCGCCTGCCTAAGGAGTTCCGATTCGTGGGCGACCGGGTGCGTGTGACGCGGATGGGTGCAGGGATTTTGCTTGAACCGGTGCCCTTGGTGGAGAAGGAATCTGTGGAGGAATGGTTTGCGCGGATCGACGGACTGCGAGGCGATCTGATTTTTCCCGAAGGTCGCGAGCAGAACCTTGCGCCTATACGTGAGTACTTCAAGTGAATTACCTGCTCGACACGAATGTATGCATTGCCCTTATCAACGGAAGTTCAAGCAAGGTGCGGGGACGGTTTGCGCAGGTTTTGCGGCAGAAGGCTGCACTTGCCACATCCCCGATTGTGGTTCATGAGCTTTGGTACGGGGTGGCAAAGAGCGAACTGGCAGCCCAGAATGCGCGGGCGCTGGCAGTCTTCCTGTCCAGCCTAGCGGTAGTCGAGTACTCGGCGAAGGACGCCCAAGCTGCAGGTGAGATTCGCGCCGAGCTGGAGCGCATGGGAGCGCGGATCGGCGAATACGACACCTTGATTGCCGGGCAGGCCTACTGCAGAAACCTCACTCTGGTAACCGCGAATACGCGTGAATTCGAACGCGTGAGGGGTTTGAACGTGGAGGATTGGTCGGTTTAGCAGTAGCTTGACGATGAGTGGATAGCGGCAGCGTGAGGTTGGCAGGGGCTGTGCGGCGCGGTGATTGGATTTTTTTGCATGGCCAGTCAACCAAGGGCCGGAGCGGGCCGGCGCAACTCTCTTATCTGAGAGCGACTCCATTGAAATGAAACGGTTTCTTGCGGCTGAATCGTGCCGCAGAAATGGGGATTTTGCGTGTCTGAATCGGGGTTCCATTGAGCGAAGAGTACCTGTATGGAGTGGAAACGGGACGGTGTTCCGTGGTAGCTTCCAACATTTGCGGGTGGTTTTTCCGGTTGTGGAAAAGCGGCCGGGTACGAGGGCGGCCCTGCATACCGCTCGAAAGAATCGAATTTTGCAGAAGTGAGTCAAACAGGCCGGACAGTGTAGAGTGGTCCGAGTAATAAGGATGGAAATGAGCAAATCACTGGTGATCGTCGAGTCTGCCACCAAGGCGAAGACGATTGAGAAGTATCTGGGCAAGGGCTTTGAGGTGCTGGCCTCGGTAGGCCACATCATGGACCTGCCCAAGAACGACATTGGCGTGGAGCTGGAACACCGGACATTTGAGCCGACGCTGATTGTGTCTCCCGGCAAAGAGAAGATTGTGGCGCAACTGAAGAAGGCCGCGGCGAGTGCGGACGCGATTTTTCTGGCGCCTGACCCGGACCGTGAAGGCGAGGCGATTGCGTACCACCTTGCGCTGCAGTTGGGGAAGACCGCGAGTGACCGGAAAAAGATTCAGCGGGTCACGTTTAACGAGATTACGAAGAAGGCGGTGCAGGAGGCTTTCAAGCACGCGCGGGCCGTGGATCAGAACCTGGTGGACGCGCAGCAGACGCGCCGGGTGCTGGACAGGCTGGTGGGGTACCAAATTTCTCCGCTGCTGTGGGATAAGGTGCGGCGCGGACTCTCGGCTGGACGTGTACAGACGGTCGCGGTGCGGCTGATTGTGGAGCGCGAGCGGGAGATTGGCGCATTCAATCCGGTGGAGAACTGGACGTTGGACGCGGAGCTACATCCAGAAAAGCAGACGGAGAAGAGATTCAAGGCGCGTTTTGTCGGCATCGATGGCGAGCCGGTGCGGGTCGCAAACGGCAAGGACAAAGAGGGCAAGGATCAGTTTGTATCGAATGCTTTGCCGGACAAGAAGTCGATGGATGAGGTGATTGCGGCGCTGGATAAGGCGCAGTGGTCGCTGGTTTCGGTGCAGTCGAAAGAGCAGCAGAGACGACCGGTAGCTCCATTTATCACCAGCCAGTTGCAGCGGGATGCATCAAGCAAATTGGGTTTCAACGTGCGCCGCACGATGGGCGTGGCGCAGAGACTCTATGAAGGCGTCGAGATTGGCTCCGAGGGCCTGGTTGGCCTGATTACCTACATGCGTACCGATTCGCCGCGCATTGCGCCCGAAGCGATTGAAGGCGCGCGTGAATGGATCGGCAAGAATCTGGGAGCGAAGTATCTTCCGGCGTCGGCCAATATCTACAAGGGCAAGAAAGATGCACAGGATGCGCACGAAGCGATTCGTCCGTCGGATGTGACGCGGACGCCGGAGTCGATTGCGCGCTATCTGACCGAGGAGCAACTGAAGCTGTACCGGCTGATCTGGCAGCGCTTTGTTGCGTCGCAGATGGTGCCTGCGGTATTCGACATCACGACTGCGAGGATTGCGGCTGTGTCGGCGAAGACGGGAAAGACGTACGACTTCCGCGTGTCGGGCTCCGTGCTGCGATTCGATGGATTTTTGCGGGTGTATGAAGTTTCAGAAGACAAGAAGGACGACGACGATGAGGCGAGCAGCAAGCTGCCCAACCTGGACAATGTGAAGAAGCTGGAACTGGAGAAGCTGGAGCCCGAGCAGCACTTTACGCAGCCGCCGCCGCGCTACAACGAAGGCTCGCTGGTGAAGGTGCTTGAGGAGCGGGGAATTGGAAGGCCTTCGACTTATGCTTCGATCATCAACACGATTCAGGACCGCGAGTATGTGACGAAGATCAGCGGGCGGTTTTATCCGACTGAGATCGGCACGGTAGTTTGCGATTTGCTGGTTAAGAACTTCCCGTACATTTTTGATATCGCGTACACGGCCAAGCTGGAATTGGAACTCGACGATATTGAAGAAGGGAATGAGAAGTGGACCGTCCTGATGAACGGGTTCTACGACCACTTTGTGGAGGAGCTGAAGACTGCCGATGAGAACATGGAAAGCATCAAGCGGATGGAGCAGAAGACGTCAGAAATCTGCGACAAGTGCGGAAGTCCGCTGGTTCTGAAGTGGGGCAAATTTGGCAGCTTTTATTCCTGTTCAAACTTTAGCAAGAAGGCGCCGGTGACGGTTGCGCTGGGGCCGTGGAAGAAGGATCCGAAGGCGGTAACGAAGAAGATAACGACGTCGTTGGATTTCCCGATGACGGTTCGTGCGACTGTTGAGGACGAAAATGTCTACTCGAAGGAAGTTGCGAACGCCAAGGAGTTAGTTGCTGCGATTGGAGTGGCGGAAGACGAGCCGGCGGCGAAGGGGAAGAAGATATTTGTCGAGCAGGTGAGTTGCGACTTCACGAAGGAAAATACGGCAGGCAAGCCTGATCTGAATACCCCTGAGGGACAGGAAGCGGGCGAGCAGGAAGAGTATTGCGACAACTGCGGCAGGGTGATGGTGCTGAAGCGCGGGTTATTTGGGCCGTACATGGCGTGTCCTGGGTATAACGAGGATCCGCCTTGCAAGACGATTCGCAAGCTGAGCTCGAAACAGCAGCAGAAGCAGAATGCGCCGGTGCCTACGGGCGAGGATTGCCCGGTTTGCGGCAAGCCGCTGGTGCTGCGGCAGGGAACGTATGGCGAGTTTGTTTCCTGCTCGGGATACCCGAAATGCAAGTATGTGAAGCAGAACCTGATTGAGGGGATGAAGTGCCCGAAGTGCGGGACGGGCGATCTGGCGGAGCGGAAGGCGCGGCGCGGGAATATCTTCTGGGGCTGCACGAATTATCCGAAGTGCGACTTTACATCGAATAACAAGCCGGTGGCGAAGAAGTGTCCCGAGTGCGGAAGCCCGTACCTGGTGGAGAAGGTGCTGAGGTCAGGGATTTTCCTGGAGTGCCCGAACAAGAAGAAGGGCGCGGAGGAAGAGGTTGCGCCAAAGAAGTTCGCGAAGGGAAAGGCTGCTGTGGCTAGTGCGGGAGAGGGCGCGGTTGTATGCAGCTATTCGAAGCGGATTGGGGATGCGCCACCTCCGCCGACCGCTCCAACGGTAGAGACGCATGGGCCGGTAGTGGAGAATAGCGGGAAGAAGGAGTTGGTGCCGGCGTAGGGTGGATTGAAAGAGCGATTGTGAAAGAAATCATTCTGCTCGGCGGACCCAACGGGGCTGGAAAGACGACGATGGCGCGGGTTTTGTTGCCGGAGTTTCTCGAACTCCACTCGTTTTTTTGAACGCGGACGAAATTGCCAGAATTCTTTCGCCCGGCGACCCGGATGGGGCCGCCTTTGCAGCGGGTCGTCAATTGATCGAGAAGATGCGCGGCTTGGTACGTGACGGCAGGAGTTTCGCTTTTGAGACCACCTCCTCCGGGAAATCCTACTTGCGTTTGTTGGAACAGTGCAAGGGCGTTGGCTGGCGGATCAGTCTCTTCTATTTCTGGCTACCGAAGCCGGAAATAGCTATTGCTCGAGTGGCGCGGCGCGTGAGCCAGGGCGGCCATAGCATTCCTCCCGATGTGATCGTGCGGAGATGGTATTCAGGAGTCGCCAACATGCGAGACTTCTATCTTCCGCTGGCAGACGAAGCGGAAATCTACGATAATACGGACAGAAAGCGCATTTTGATCGCGGAAAAGCGCGGTGGGGCCGAGCTTAGGATTCACGATCCTGAGCGATGGGCGCTGATCGAAAGGGTGATGCCATGAAGCAGATGACTTCAAGCGAACTCCACGAGGCCGTTCACCAGGCTCTCGAAGAGGTTTCCCGTCGACTTGAATCGGGCGAGTTGGATGGCTCGGGGCGTTACTACACCGATGAGGAGTTGGCGGCCGGCACAGCGATGGGTATTGAGGCCGTAGTGCGGGCACCTCGAAAACGTATCGCCTGAATTGATTGCGGATGAAATCGATTGCGGGCCGCGACTCGGATTCGGGTTGATATGATTCGGATTCGAGGAGCCTGGCAATGCCCCGAGAGCACGATCCGTACGATTCCCTAGCCTACCCGGCCAAATGCTATCCAAGTACGCATCCTGATCGCCTTGCGGCGATGGCCATTCTGCATGGGCTGAGCCCTGCGCCGGTTGCGCATTGCCGCGTGCTTGAAATTGGGTGCAACGAGGGAGCAAACCTGATTCCCATGGCGTACGCCATTCCGGGAAGCGAGTTTGTGGGATTTGACCTGGCACGGTTGCCGATTGAGCGCGGGGAGAAGCGGCTCCGGGAGCTGGGTCTCGAGAACATCCGCATATTTCAAGGCAATCTGTTGGACATTGGAAAGGAACTCGGGTGCTTCGATTACATCATTGCGCACGGGTTTTATGCATGGGTTCCGGAACCGGTGCGGGACCGGATGCTTGCACTTTGCGGAGAATTGCTGACAGCGAACGGAGTCGCGTTTGTGAGTTACAACGCTCTGCCGGGCGGTCATCTGCGTTCCATGATTCGCGAGATGATGCTTTTCAGTGCGGAGGGTGTTGACGCGCCGGAGCAGCGCGTGGCGGATGGGGTGGCATTCCTTCAGTTTGTAGCTGGGACCAGGGACGAGGACGATCCAATCCGGGTGATGCTTGAAGAGCGGTTGAAGAGGCTGGAAACGCGTGAACCGGGCGGCACATTTCACGATGAACTGAACGATGCGTACTATCCGGTGCAGTTCTCAGAATTTGCGGAGCACGCCGAGAGACATGGATTGCAGTATTTGTGTGAAGCCGTGCTGCCGGGACCGAACGATCCCTGTTATCGAGCCGATTTGCTACCGGAGTTGGAGCGTGTGGCTGGTGACGACATTCTAAGACGAGAGCAGATGCTGGACTTTGTGCGCATGCGCGCATATCGGCAGACACTACTTTGCCGGACGGAACAAGCGGTGCGCCGCGACTTTCCGGCTGAGTATCTGGGGCGGCTGATGCTTGCTTCACCGGCATGGTCTGCGCTAGGGGAAAAACCTGGGGCTAAGATCTTTACGCTGCCGAGCGGGGGGAGGGTGGAAACCAATCAGGCCGCCGTTCTTGCGCTCTTGGGAGCGCTGGAGTCGGCGTGGCCGCGCGCGCTGAGATTTGACGAACTTGAGCCGAGGCTTGTGGAGGCCGGATTCGCGCTCGATGGCGAGGGAGTCACTTTGCTGATGCAACTGGCGGTGGCGAAGATGATCGAGTTCCATGCATGGAGCGCTCCGGTAGCGGCAGAGATTGCAGCACGGCCAAAGACCAGCGCCTGCAGCAGGCAGGAAGCCCGAACGCGTGCGCAGGTGGCAACGCTTCTGCATGGGACGTTCGGATTCGACGACCCTTTGATTCGGAGCTTTTTGCAATTGCTGGACGGTACGCGGGACCGGAAGTCCCTGCTGGAGGTGATGCGGGCGGAGTTTCCGGCGGTGCCGGAAAACGAGCTCAAGGATGGTATCGAGATGGGTCTCGGGCAGCTTTACCGGGCTGGATTGCTGGAGGCATGAAGCGGGCAAGCAAAGCGCTTAGAGTCGTTTCGCTGCTCTGCCGGTATGGGGCCAGCCCGCAAGCGGCGTGCGGGCGGCTGAATCCGGTAGTATTGGACAGCGGAGATTTGCCTTTATGGAACGAATGCTTGCTACGCCTGCGGATGCGGAAATCATCCTGAAACTTTACGAATTGCGCACTGAAGCGGAGATGCGCAAGGCACGGGCGTGGATTACGGGCGAGTTTTGGCCGGCCACGACGGAAGATTTTTTTGCGGTGGCATCGAATCCGTCCGATCCGCACAACGCGTGGCTTCGGCAGGTGCTGACCTACTGGGAAATGGCGGCCGCTATGGTGCTGCACGGTGCGGTTTCAGCGGAACTTTTTGTGGATTGCAACGCCGAGGGATTCTTTCTATTGGCGAAGCTTTCCCACATCCTGGACGGGATCCGCGAGAAGAATCCCCATTTCATGACGAAGACTTCGGAACTGGTGAGCCGTTTCTCGGCGGCTGCGCAGCGGTACGAGGCGGCGGTGAAGAACGTGGAAGCCAGGCGAAACAGCATGCCATCGAAGCAGGAGCAGCATGGGCAGTACGCTTACCCGGTGAAGTAGGAATTTGAATTGCTCTTGCCGAAGGGCGATTCGAAGAGCATGATGGATGAGAACCAAGATTAGACCAATCCCCGGAGGATGCTTGTGAAACGTATTTTGGCTCTTGTGATGGCTGTATTTGCATTCGGCACGGTTGCGGCGAGCGCCGCTGATTCGTCCAAAGTGAACGGCTGGATTTCCGACTCGATGTGCGCCGCGAAGCATGCGGGAACCGGTGCGGCATGCGCGAAGAAGTGCATTGAGGGGGGCTCGGCGCCCGTGTTTGTGGACGAGGCCAAGAAGGCGGTCTGGACGATCGACAACCCGGATGCAGTGAAGGGCTTCTATGGCGACCACGTCACGGTGACGGCGAAGGCGGATGCGGACAAGAAGAGTGTCCACATTGACGCGATTGCGGAAGCGAAGTAGGGCGGCTACGCGACGACGGGGTCTTCCATCAAAATCAAAGCGCAATTGGACTCGCCAGGCGGGACAATACTCTGGTAGCGTCTTATCCGTTATCTTGTGGATGCCGCATTCGAGGACGATTGCGAGACGAATGCGGATCCAAAACGGATAGAGACCATGGCGCGAGCAATCTGGAACGGCAAGGTGATTGCCGAAAGTGAAATGACGGAGTTGGTGGAGGGGAATGTCTATTTTCCCGAGGCCAGCTTGAAGCGCGAGTATTTTCGCCCCAGCAGCACCACCTCGACTTGTCCATGGAAGGGGCAGGCGCGCTATCTGAATGTGCTGATCGACGGGCAGGACAACCCGGACGCGGCCTGGTATTACCCGGACCCGAAGCCGGCGGCGCGCAGGATCAAGGGATATGTGGCGTTCTGGCGCGGCGTGGAAGTGGTGACGTAACCGCGCTGCCTTCGAGAGTCGACTGGGCGATAAAACACCGGCCACCGTGGCCCCAATACACTCGAGTTGCGATGAATCTAAGAAGATTCTTTCTGGCGGCAGCGATTTCTGTTTCTCTTGCCGGTTGCGCTCACAAGCCTGTCGCGGCGAATGCGGGAACGGCGCCAACTCTGGAAGGGGACCCGGCGCATCCGGGCCAGGCGTCGGGGTGGGTGGACACAAAGCTGTATTTTGCCCTGGGGCCGGCCGATCACCCGGAGCGCGGCATCAGCGAGGCCGAATGGCGTGACTTTGTGGATAAGGAAGTGACACCGCGATTTCCGGCCGGGCTGAGCGTTGTGGATGTGTATGGGCAGTGGCAAGGCAAGAAGGAAGCTGCGCCCTCGGGGTTGCGGTCGAAGCTGCTGATTATCGACTATCCGGACACCCAGGAAAACCGCGATAAGATTGAGGCCATTCGCGCGGCATTCAAGCAGCGGACGGGGCAGCACTCGGTTTTGCGGGTGACGCAGCCGGCGGAAGTTTCCTTCTGAGCTTAGAGCAGAATTGCATAGCTGAGCACGTCGCATTTTGCCGAGCCCAGGTTGGGGAACTCGGCTGATTCATGCAGAGTCAGATCGAGCCGGAATCCGCATTTTTCCAGCACATGTGCGGAGGGACCGTGGCCGGCGTGGCAGGCGGCTTCAAGGCGGTGGACGCCGGTTTGGCGGGCTAGCTCAACCATGGCGCTCAGGGCCTCGGTGGCAAAACCGTGGCCCCAGGCATCCTGAGCCAGGGCATAGCCGGTAATGGCGCGCGTGGAGGTCTGGAAGGCAAGGCCGGAGCTTCCCAGGAGCGGCTCGGGGCGGTTATCCAAAGCAAAAGCGAGGTACGGACCGGCGGGCCACCGCTGCCATTCGGAATCGCTCCACGCGATGAAGGCTTGTGTGTCATGAACGGACCTATGATTGGGCCAACTGAGATAGCGCGTGACGGCAGGGTCAGACGAATAGCGGCGAAAGATATCCTCGGCGTCGGCGAGGACCGGCTTGCGAAGAAACAGGCGTGCGGTTTGGATGGATTCGGGGGCTTTCATTTGGGGGCTAAGTGTTCCGTGTGGAACTAGTGTGGCATAGCAAGACACTTACCTGGAAGACGCAGCATTTGAAGAGAGACGTGGCGGAGTTGACAAATTTCCTGAATTGCTTTACTTTGCAATACAAAGTGATAAGCAATGAATGAACTGAATAAAGCGTTGGGCGACATCAGCAGCATACGCAGGCAGGTGGCGCATACCACGGAGTTTCGGGGTTATGGCCCGGCCACGCTTGCGGGCACGGGGGTGCTGGCGTTTGCGGCGGCTTGGATGCAAGCGATTTATGTGCCGAGCGCAGCCACTCATGTTGCGGCGTATTTGAGTATTTGGATCACGACGGCTGCTGTGTCCGCGTCGTTGATTGGGATAGAGATGTTCGCACGGACGCGCCGCATACACACGGGACTGGCCGACGAGATGATACGGATGGCGGTGGAGCAGTTTCTACCTGCGGTGGGTGTTGGTGGGCTGGTCACGTTTGTGCTGGTGCGCTTTGTTCCTGGGTCGCAATGGATGCTGCCTGGATTGTGGCAGGTGATCTTCAGTTTGGGTGTGTTTTCTTCGAGCCGCTTTCTGCCTCGCGCAACGCTGGCTGTGGGCGCGTGGTACCTGGTGACGGGGCTTACTTCGTTGGCGCTGGGGGATAATCGCGCGCTGTCTCCGTGGGGGATGGGGATTCCGTATGGGGCCGGGCAGATGCTGGTAGCGGGAATTTTGCTTTTTCGCAACACGGTTCGGGACGAGATTCCCAACGAGGGAGGGTCGGAGTGATGGCTGAGGTTCCTCATGTTGAAGGGCGGTTCGCTTACGAGGGGCTGGATCGCGTGATTCACGAGCGCGCGCGGCTGAGCGTGCTGACTTCGTTGATAACGAACCCGAAGGGGCTGGCGTTCGGCGATCTGAAGCAGCTTTGCGATTTGACGGACGGAAATCTGAATAGGCATTTGCGTGTGCTGGAAGAAGCGGGGATGGTGGAGAGTGTGAAGACGATGGATCGCAATCGTCCGCTGACGACCTGCCGCATTACGGCTTCAGGGCGCGCAAGGTACCTGGAATATCTGGCGACGCTGGAGCAGGTGGTGAAGGATGCGGCGAAGGCGGCGAAAGAAGAATCGGCGTCCGGGAATGTACATGGACTGAGGCCTTCACGGGCCTGATATTTTTTTGTGAGGTTACTTTGTAATGCAAAGTGAAATTCATCCCGGATTGCATGTCGCCATCATCATGGACGGGAACGGGCGCTGGGCCACGCGGCGGGGATTACCGCGGGTTGCTGGGCATCGCGCGGGACTGGCTGCGGCAAAGCGGACAGTGGAGCATGCGTTGGAAATGGGCGTAACGCGGCTCACGCTTTACGCATTCTCGTCGGACAACTGGCGCAGGCCGGCGCCGGAAGTGCAGAGCATCTTCTGGCTGTTGCGCGCATTCCTCCGCCTGGAGACGAAACGGCTGCGGCAGCGGGGCGCACGGCTGCTGGTGATTGGGCGGCGTGACCGCCTTCCGCAACCTGTGGTGCGGGCGATTGAGGAGGCTGAATACGCCACGGCCGGCGGCAGGTTGATCGACGTATGTGTTGGCATTGATTATTCCTCACGCGAAGCGATTGCGCGGGTGGCTGCGAACGCAATTTGTTGTGGCTCGAACGGGGGAACGCTTTCGCCTGATTTACTGTGCAGCTTGTTGATTGAGAGCATGGCCGCGCGGGTTGGCGATGTTGACCTGCTGATTCGTACCGGCGGAGAGAAGCGTCTTTCGGATTTTCTGCTTTGGGAATCGGCCTATGCGGAACTTCTGTTTACGGACAGGATGTGGCCGGATTTTGATGAGCGCGATCTGGATGCAGCGCTGGAAGAATTCGCGCGCAGAGAGCGCCGCTTTGGTGGTGTACCTGTGGGTGCCGCTCTTTCGAACGGCGGCGCACGATGATTGCTCACGGTTCGCCCGCGATCGGCCATTCACGACCCATCAAAGCCAAGTTCATTTTGCCTGCTCTGATTGAGGCTACCGGTCCCAACTGGCGTCCGATCAAATACTCTTTATTTCCACCGCTGGGCCTTGCCACTCTTGCCGCGTATCTATCGCCTGATGACGAAGCGGTGATTGTGGATGAGCACGTGGAATCCCTGACCCTGAACGACAAGCCGGAACTCGTCATTATTCAGGTCTACATTACGAATGCCTATCGCGCCTACAGCATCGCCGACCACTACCGGAGCCAGGGGGCATTTGTCTGCCTCGGCGGATTGCATGTTACTTCGCTCCCGGACGAGGCGGCGCTCCATGCGGACGCCATTTTCCTCGGACCGGGCGAGCAGACGTTTCCTAAATTCCTGGAGGACTTTCGAGATGGCAGGCCGGTGCGCGTTTACAGCTCCACATCCGGCCGCACACTGGAGCGTGTTCCGCCGATTCGCCGCGATCTCATTCACCCCAACTACTACCTGGTTCCGAATTCAATTGTTGTGACGCGCGGGTGCCCGCAACATTGCGACTTCTGCTACAAGGACGCGTTCTTTCAGGGCGGTCGCGGTTTTTATACACAACGCGTCGACGATGCGCTTGCCGAAATCGAGAGGCTGCCCGGCCGCCATCTTTACTTTCTCGACGATCATCTTCTAGGCGACCGGCGATTTGCCGAAGAGCTATTCGAGGGAATGAAGGGGATGCGGCGGCTATTTCAGGGGGCGGCTACGGTCGACTCCATTCTGCGCGGCGACCTCATTGAACGCGCGGCCGCAGCGGGTTTGCGCAGTATCTTTGTAGGTTTTGAGACGCTTGAACCTGAGAACCTGCGGCGCAGTAATAAGCGGCAAAACCTGGGCCGCGACTACAAGGCTGTCGCCGATCGCCTGCATTCGCTTGGTATCATGATCAACGGCAGTTTCGTCTTCGGGATGGACGATGATGGTGAAGATGTCTTCCAGCGAACAGTTGATTGGGCGGTCGAGCAAGGCATTACCACGGCGACATTCCATATCCAGACGCCGTATCCGGGAACGCGTCTGCATGCGAGCATGGTCCGCGAAGGACGGATGCTTACGCGCGACTGGAGTCTTTATGACACCAGGCATGTGGTCTACAAGCCCGCGCTTCTGAAGCCGGAAAGATTGAAGGAGGGATACGATTGGGCCTACCGGGAGTTTTACCGTTGGAACTCGATTGCGCGCGCGTCGCTTTACCACGGTACGTTGAAGCATCAGGCCAAGCACTTCTTCTATGCGGCGGGCTGGAAGAAGTTTGAGCCGCTCTGGGACATGATCATCCGCGCCCGCCAACTGACCCGAGTGACGCCACTGCTGGAGGGCGTGTTGTCTCGTGTAACCGGCAGCAAGCAGAAGTTGCGGATCGAGACTGCGGGCGCGGTGATTCCGATCGTGTCTAATGATTCCATCGACCGCGGCCACAACGAGCCGCTCGTTCAAATCCATGACGCCACTTGAACCTATTCAACGCATTCGCTTTTGGCTCGGTGTGTTTATCGTCGGGCTGGTCCTGAGCGGGATCACCGCGCTTCCGCTGCAGTCGGAACTCGGCTGGATGGTTAGCATTCTTCACGCGGGATGGTTGCGGCCGGTTGCTGAGTCTACGCATTTGCTCGCGTGGATAGAACGCGTCAGTGACGGAGTGAGTGCCACGAATGCGAGTTACCCCTTCATGGCCTATGGCACGGACTGGCTCGCATTCGCGCACCTTGCGATCGCCGTTGCTTTCATCGGGCCGTATATTGATCCGGTGCGCAACAAGTGGGTGATCACGTTTGGGCTGATTGCCTGCGTGGGTGTCATTCCGTTGGCGCTGATCGCTGGACAGGTGCGCGGGATCCCGTTGCTTTGGCGGCTTATCGACTGCAGCTTTGGGATCGTCGGGAGTGTGCCGCTGCTGATTTGCAGGCGGTCGATTCAGACGCTGGAGCAGCAGCGCGATTAAGACAGGATCGACGCTAGTGCTCGAAGAGGGCGAGGGGGATTGATTCGCCCATGGCTTTATAACCTGCTGGTGATGGATGCAGGTGGTCGCCGCAGTCGTAGGCGGGAAGCAGTTGGTCGGGATGCTGGGGGTCGCGGACGACGGCATCAAAATCGATGACCGCATCGAAGTGGCCATCGACTCGGATCCATTGATTCACGGCCTGACGATCGGCTTCGCTGAGCGGGCCGGGGTGATAGTAACCGGAGCCGGCATAAGGGGTAATTGTGGCGCCATAGACCAGCAGGCCATGGGCATGGCCACGGGCGATGATTTGCTTATAGGCGGCAAGGACGCGCCGGACGAAGTCGGCATGCACTTCTGGAGAGACTTCAGCGCGCTGCGCTAGACCGCCGAGATCGTTGACGCCCTCAAAAACAATAACCCATCGCACGGCGGCGGGTGCCAGCACGTCGCGATCGAAGCGTGCGAGGGCGGATGGCCCGAGGCCGTCAGTGAGCAGGTGATTGCCACCGATGCCCTGATTGGAGACGCCGATGTTGCGGGTTGAACGCGTGTCCTGCAGTCTTGCGGCGAGCGCATCGGTCCAGCGGTCGTTACCGTTGGTGGTGGCGCCGTGGCCGTCGGTGATGGAGTCGCCGAGGATGGCGATGGATGCGGCAGAGGGCGCTGCCAGTACGTCTACTTCCGAAAGCTGGTACCAGTGATCGACCTGCTTGGGTTCGGTGAGCGTTGCGGCGGTGACAAAGTCACCGTGGACGTACCACGTGGTTGCGCGGGAGCCGGGATGACTTGTTTCGCGGGCCGGGGGCGCATCGAGGTAATACGTAACGGCGAGATCGGACAACGGCTTAACGGGGACCGGGAGCGGGTCAGAGACGAACTCGGCCCCTGCGGGAATGATTACATCGAGTTCTCCGGCGAAGGTCAGGGGATGGTCGGTTTCGGCGTCGATTGCCGAAGAGGCAGGCGAGACTGGGCGCGCGATGTGCACCGAGGTGATGTGGAGCGGCTCGGTTCCGAAGGCGTTGGACACGTGGACGCGGAGCGCGGAGCCGCCGACGGAGAGGTGAACGATCTGGCGGACCGTGGCGTCGCGGAGGTCGTCTGGCGGCAAGGCATTTTGCGGTTCTGGGATCTGCTGCGATGTTCCCCAACTGGCTACCCAGGCCTGCGGCGCGGGGCCGGAAGGCTTGGCCGCATGCATGACGACGCAGGCAGCGAGGCCAGCGAAAAGGAAAATCATCGAAAATTTCCGTGCAAGTTTCATGATTGCCGGTTTAGTATTGGGTCCGAAGTAAATCGCTTTTCCAAAAGCGAGAAAAGCATATCATCTCTGGAGTGTCTCGTGCGCCTTGCGTTGAAGTCGATGTTTTTGTTGCTGGTTTTTGTGAGCGCTTTGGCGCTTGTTGTGTGTGGAGCGCAGACTCCTGCGGCACCTCCGCCGGTTACATTCACGGCCGATCAGGACCACCAGAACATGATGGACCAGTTGGGGATCAAGGCGCTGCGTCCGGGGCCGAGCGGCAACGAGAAAGCGCCCAACCATGCCAACAACGATGAATCGCTGGCCAACCCCTATCCGAATATTCCCGACCCGTTGATATTGAACGATGGCACGAAAGTGACGACGGCGGCGCAGTGGTGGGACAAGCGCAGGCCGGAGTTGGTAGAGGGGTTGTCGAAGTATGTGTATGGGCGGTTGCCGGAGAAACTGCCCAAGGTGACCTGGACGGTGACGGCGGTGGATCACGAGTTTATGGGCTTCACGCCGGTGACTGCGAAGGACCTGATTGGCGAGGTGGATAACTCTGCTTATCCGGCGATCAAGGTGCGCATCCACATGACGCTAGTGACGCCAGCCAACGTAAAGGGACCGGTGCCGGTGCTGATGATGTTTGGGCGCGCGGGATTTCCCAATCCGAACGAGCCGCGCGGCGAAGAACTGGGCAAGGTGAACGCGGCCTTCAAGGCGCTGCTGATTCAGCAGGACCCATCGCTGAAGGACGTATTCGACAAGCATCCTGCGTGGCTACCGTTGAAGGAGAGCCCGTTCTTTGTGCGGCCGGAGTTGAATGAAGACGGCGATCCGCCGAACCAGTGGCAGTTGGTGGCGGCGGGGTGGGGATTTGTTTTGTTCGATCCGGCGAGTGTTCAGGCGGATGACGGTGCGGGGATTACACGCGGCATTATCGGACTGGTGAACAAGGGGCAGCCGCGCAAGCCGGAAGATTGGGGCGCGCTGCGCGCATGGGCCTGGGGGGCGGGACGCGGACTGGATTATCTCGAGACCGATCCGGCGGTGGACGCGAAGCATGTTGGAATCGATGGCGTGTCGCGGTACGGCAAGGCAACGCTGGTGACGATGGCGTTTGATCAGCGATTTGCGATGGCGCTGGTTGGGTCGTCGGGCAAGGGTGGAGCTACACTGCTGCGGCGCAACTATGGCGAGGCAGTGGAGAGCCTGACGGGCGGCGAATACTACTGGATGGCCGGGAACTTCATGAAGTATGGCGCAAGCGATGCGACGTTTGGAAAGATGACGCCGGGAGATTTGCCGGTGGATTCTAATGAACTGATTGCGCTTTGCGCGCCGCGGCTGACGTTTATCAGCTATGGCGTTCCTGAAAAGGGGGATGCGCATTGGCTCGATCACCAGGGAAGCTTCATGGCTACGGTGGATGCGAGCCGCGTGTTTAATCTGCTGGGTGCGAAGGGGCTGGCGGTGGAAGGGGATTATCACACGGCGAAGATGCCTCCGGTGAACCTGGGGTTGACCGAGGGGCAGTTGGCGTGGCGGCAGCATGACGGTGGGCATACGGATGCGCCGAATATGAAGTGGTTCATTCTTTGGGCGGATAAGTTTATTGGGCATACGCCGGGGCAGTAGAAGACAGGGAGAGCAAGAAAAATGATCACGCGGCGCCACTTTGTTCGGAACGTTTCGGCGACATCGATTGCACTGGCTCTTGAGCCGCGCCTTCGGATGGCAACTGCTCAAGAGGTGAATGGGGTCTACAGCAATCCGATCATGGGTGGAGATCATCCCGATGCAAGTCCCATCCGGGTGGGTACGGATTTTTACCTCACTCACTCAAGCTTCGAGTGGGCGCCGGGACTGCTGATCTGGCACTCAGTGGACCTGGTGAATTGGCGACCCGTTGCCGCCGCCCTGCATCGCTACTACGGAAGCGTATGGGCGCCGTACCTGTGCGAGTACAACGGACATTTCTACATCTACTACCCGTCGAACAATCGACTTTTCGTTGTCCATGCCGATCATCCGACCGGGCCGTGGAGCGAGCCGGTTGATCTGGGAATCTCTGCAATCGACCCTGCGCATATCTCGGAGAACGGGCGTCGATTCCTTTATATGAATGGCGGTCAGATGGTGGAACTTACGCCGGATGGACTAGGGGTGAAATCGCCGCCTCGCGCAGTTTTTCAACCATGGCCCGTGCCTTCTTCCACGCGCATGGAATGTACCTGCCTCGAAGGCCCAAAGTTGATGGAGCACAACGGCAATTTTTATTTGAACGTGGCTGAAGGGGGCACGGGCGGCCCGGCAACAAGCCATTCTGTGATCAGCGCACGAAGCCGCCACGCGGATGGTCCCTGGGAGTTTTCTCCGTATAACCCGGTGGTGCATACGCAATCACGTGACGATCGTTGGTTGAGTGTGGGGCATGGGCGGTTGGTGGATACACCGGGCGGCAAGTGGTACATGACTGTCCACTCTTATGAGAACGGCTATCGTACGCTTGGGCGGCAACTGCTGCTGTTGCCGGTGACATGGACGGCTGACGGGTGGTTTCGAGTGGAGCCGGAGATCGCAGCGGATTCAGCCATCCCGATGCCGGTGCCGGGCAAGAGCCAGGAAGGGTTCGCCGAACCATCGGATGACTTCGATAGTGCGGAGCTTGGCCTTCAGTGGGGATTCTGGCACGAGTACGATCCGGCGCGGTTTGAGACCGGAAAGCATTTCCTTCGGCTTGCAGCCCGCGGAAAGAGGCTTGAGGACACTTCCGTTCTGAGCACACCGGTGGGCGGACACTCGTATACGGTCGAGGTCGATGTTGAGATTGAGCCGGAATGCGAGGCGGGGCTGCTGCTTTTCTACAACCCCGAGCATGCAACCGGGATAACACTGGGTCCTGAAGGAATCGGCGTGCGCCTCGCCAACGGATATACGCCTGGCCATGGTGAGAAAGGAACAACGCGCGCAACCGTTCGTATCGTGAACGACCGTGAGGAAGTGGACTTCTATTTTCGTCTACCAAATGGAACTTGGAAGCGCACAGAAGAGTCTGCGGAGATCTCGGGTATGCACCACAACGTGTTGGGCGGATTCCTCGATGTGCGGCCGGCCCTCTCTTCATGGGGATCCGGTGGCGCAACGTTCCGTAACTTCCGGTACTGGCCGGGGGTCAAACTGCCGGTTTGAGTTGAGGCTTTACCAGAGGTTCGCTGGAACCTCTCAATTGCTGACTCGGCTGATCGTTGTGTTGGCCGTTGCATGATCGTTCGCCGATCTGCGGGGTGCCGGCATGCCGAGTCGCTTTGAAAAAACGGCGTAACCAGCGATCACAAACAGGAGAGCGAACGCCGGCATGAAGTAGGGCAGGACAAATGGAAATGTATTCATGCTGGCGTGAAAGATGGCGCTTGCTTGCAGCGACTCGCCGCCAGCGTTGTAAAGCCAGGTCATAATGAGCGCAATGGGGATGAGAAAGATCACGCGTGTTTCGAGGTAAAAGACAAGTGAGAAGCCTCCTGGCCGGTAGTAGTCGGGATGCGCATGCCACAACGCCCAGGGCAGCCAAACCAGGAGGGTTGCGACAAGCGGAGACGATTGCTGCTGCATGCGAGGGAGAAGAAATCCGCGCCAGCCCGGCTCCTCAAGAAGAGCAGCGAAGAGGAGGTTGTAGAGAAAGAAGACGGTTGCGAATGCGCCCTGTTGATTACTGTTCCATGGCCCGGTGGCATGACCAATGGCTGATGCAACGAGCGGCCTAGCAGATAGCCGGGAATGAGGATTGCCGGAAAGATGAGGAATGCGATGAGGGACCAGCGGTTTGGCGGATGAATCAGACGGTTGAATGGGCTTGCTATTTCCGGCTTGCCGGAAACCGCGCATGACAGGATCAGGGCCGGAAACACTGCGGGGACAAGCGCCAATGGGCGAAGATGGAAGGTGAGATTGGAATTCGTCCGCGAGGAAAGATATAGGCTGAGAATGGTCCAGACTAGTAGGAGAGACGCACAGAACGCGGCCACCCTCTTCGGCCTTCGGATGAGGTCCGCAAGGCGCAGGCCGCCCGACAGGACAAGAAGGCACCAGCGAATTACTTAATACGCTTGCAATTGATCGAGGGGCAGGCGGACGCGGAAGCACGTTGAGCCGGGCTCGGAGTTTACGCTGAGGTGGCCGCGGTGTTTGCGGACGATGCGCATGGCGTTGTCGAGGCCGAGGCCGAGGCCCTGGCCGGGGGGCTTGGTGGTGAAGAAGGGCTCGAAGATGCGGTCCTGCAACTCGGGCGGAATGCCGGGGCCGGTATCCCAGATTTCGACCAGCAGCATTTCGGCTTCGAGTCGACAGGTGAGCTTGAGATCGCCATGGTTCCCGAGCGCGTCGAGAGCGTTTTCAATGAGGGCGGTCCACACCTGGTTCAGTTCGCTGCCATAGGCGTTGATGTGGGGTAGGTTGGGCTCGTAGTCGCGGATGATATGCACGTTGTTCATGCGCGACTGGAGCATTTGTACGGTGGCTTCAAGGCCGGCGGGGACGTCGACTTCGAGGATGGGCGCGCGATCCATGTAGGAATAGGTTTGCACGGCGCTGATGAGGTCGAAGATGCGGGCGGTGGAGTTGACGAGGGTGTCCACCGAGCGCGAGGTGCGAAGAAAACGCGCGAAGTATTGCAGGGTGACGCAGGTTGCTTCGTCGCCGATAATGGCGCGCAACTCATCGAGATCGGGCACGGTAATGCCCAATTCGGCGAGCTGAGGTGCGACTTCCCATGGGTCTTCGCAGTCGATTGCGGTGAGCCACCCGCGGATATTGTCTTCACGGGTGATGATGCTGACGACGCCCTGATTTTGGGGTTGCGATTCGCGGGCGATCATCCTCTGCTCCCAGGCTTGGGTGTCCTGGATCTGCTTCTCAGACAGGCACAGATTCACGAGCTTGAAGCGGTTCTGGCGGCTGGCGCGGATCTCGGTAACCAGGTTGGAGGCGGCGCGCTGGGCGGCAGAAGCAGGGTTGTTGAGCTCGTGCGCGAGGTTGCCGGCCAGCTTGCCGAGGGCGCTCAGCTTCTCGGCCTGCTGCTCGATGCGGGTGACCTCGCGCACGCGGTCGAGGAGCGTGGAGACGGCCCGCTGGCCCATGGAGGGGATGGCCAGGAGCATCTCTGGAAACTGGGATTTGTGAATCAGCAGGGCCCAAACGTCCGATATGGCGAATCCCTGGCCGCCGTAGGTTTTCATGCGGGAGTAGGGGAGTGTGCCGGTCATTTGTCCGGCGCGGCCGATGAAGAGGGCCATCGGGCCGCTGCGTTGGCGGCGGACGTGGATCTCCCCTTTGAGGATAAGGATCATGTGCTCGGCGGGTGTGCCTTCCTCGTAAAGGATTTCTCCGGCGGGGACGACCCGCTCGCTGCCGTTGCGGGCGAGCCATAGGCGGTCTTCGCAGGTAAGTCCGTGCAGGGGGCCGATGCGTTCGATGGCGGCGGCGATTTCTTCGACAGGCGTGGGAGTGGCGGGCGCGGTGACGGCGGGGGAGAGCATCCGGGAACCTCCGGGCAACCAGATTCAGGATAGACGATTCCGGGGCGGGTTGCTGCAAGGTCTGGGATGAGACGGCTTGCGCGTGCTTGATTCTGCGGAAGTGAGTCGCTGGCCGCCGGTTTTGAACCAGAATGCGTGGAAGGTTCGGCGCTGCATCCAAGAATAGGGGGCGGCGATGTCCCCGGAGGGACGCGGTTTTTCGTCCAATCCAGCAGGCGGGAAGACCGGCCGCAGTAAGGATCGCGTTCCACCGGAAAATATGCTGACTCCCGCACCTCAAACCCCCAAGAAGGCGCAAACTACTGGCTGCCGCCGACAACTGGCACAGATGGTGCTGATTGCCACGGTTCTACGTCTTGCGGTAATTCCTTTCGACACGATCGAAAACCTGATGGATGCTGACCACGTTCACGCATGGGAACAAGGGAACGTGGCGCAGGCGCTGGTGGTGGGGCAGGGCTTTGGCAGCCCATTTGATTCAAAGCAGAAATCGGCGATTATGACGCCGGTGTATCCGCTGGTTGTGGCGGGAATCTTCAAGGTATTTGGCGTACACACGGCGGGGTCGATTTTTGCGGTTCACGCGTTTGACTGCCTGATCAATTCGCTGGCTTGTATTCCGATTTTCCTGCTGGCGCGGCGCGGGTTTTCGCGACAGGTGGGTTTGTGGGCGGCGTGGGCGTGGGTTTTCTTTCCATATGGAATTTATTTTGCGGCGGCTTGGGCCTGGTCCACGCACCTGCTGCTGCTGTGCCTGCTGTGGCTGCTTTACCTGGCGCAGGAAATGGAGCAATCTCCGCGGCACACGCTTTGGGCAGGCTTTGGGCTTCTGGCCGGATTTGCAGGGCTTACCGAACCGTCGATACTGGTTGTCATTCCGTTTCTGATGGCTCTGGCTGCGTGGAGGCTGGCGCGTGCGGGTAAGCAATGGATTGCGCCAGGACTAGTTGCATCAGTGGTGCTGGCAGCGACGATCTCGCCCTGGTTGATTCGCAACGCGGTACTCTTTCACCGGTTCATTCCCATGCGCGACAGCATGGGGCTGGAACTTTGGATGGGGAACAACGGCTACTCCGAACGCTGGACGACGGATGGCAGGCACCCGCTGCATGATGCGGAAGAGCTGGCGGCGTACAACCGGGGCGAACTGGCTTATATGGATCACAAGGCGGACCAGGCCAAAGCCTTCATCGAGGGCCACCCGGAATGGTACGCATGGATGTGCGTGAGGCGGGCATTCTACATGTGGACCGGCTACTGGAGTTTTGACGCCGGCTACCTGGCGATGGAGCCGACCGATCCGGAGAATGTGCCCTTCGCGACGTTCCTGACACTGATTGGGTTTACCGGGCTGTTTCTTGCAAGCAAACGGCGGCCTTTCGAGGCGATTCGCCTGGGCGGAGTCCTGATTCTGTTCCCCCTGCTTTACTACTTCACTCATCCGGAGCCCTACCATATGCGGGCGTTGGATCCACTGCTGGTGACACTGGGCTGCTACGCGATTGTGACATTGCGCGGGCGGGCGGCGGAAAAAGCCGCCGTGGCGGCGCAGTGGGAGCCGGTTGAGGCAATTGAGGCGGCAACAGCTTGATGGATCTGTTCTGCGGCTTGATTCAGGCCCCTAATACTTCTTCGTAATAGCGCACATAGTGAGGTACGACGAGCGTGGAGCAGAAGCGGGTTTGCGCGGTTCGGCGGCCTGCATCGCGCATTTCTGCAAGACGTTCTGGCTCCCGGAGCAAAGCCACGGCGCCAGACGCCATGCCGTCCACATCGCCAACCGAATAAAGCAGGCCGGTGACGCCGTCGTCGATAAGCTCCGGAACTCCACCGACGCGGGTTGCGATGGAGGGAACCTTGCAGGCCATAGCTTCGAGCGCGGCGAGGCCAAAAGACTCCAATTCACTGGGCATAAGCATGATGTCGGCGAGCGGCAGCAGCTCGTTGACGCGGTCCTGCTTGCCCATGAAGTGAATCTTGTTCTGAATGCCGAGATCGTGGGCGAGCCACTCGGCGGAGGAGCGATCTGGGCCATCGCCGACCAGGACAAGGCGCGCAGGGATTTCGCGGACGACTTGCGCGAAGATGCGGACTACATCGAGAACGCGCTTGACGGGGCGGAAGTTCGACAGATGGATCAGGATTGCCTCGTCTGGGGCGCCGAGGCGCTTGCGTGCCGCTGCTCGAGCGTCTTCGTCGCGGATGGGAGCGTAGACATCGCAGTTGACGAAATTGGTGATGACCTCAATTCCGCGTGTGACGCCGAAGTGTTCCACGGTTTCATGGCGAAGGTAGTTGGAGATGCTGGTAACGCCATCGCTCTCCTGAATGGCATACCGGGTGATGGGCAGATAGCTGCGGTCGAGGCCCACCAGGGTGATGTCGGTGCCATGCAGTGTGGTCACGAAGGGCAGGCGCCGACCCTTTGCCGCCAGCATTTGCCGAGCCAACAGGGCGCTGACTGAATGCGGGATTGCATAGTGAACGTGGAGCAGATCAAGCGAGCAGAACTCGGCGACCTCGGCCATGCGCGAGGCCAGCGCCAGGTCGTAGGGAGGGAATTCAAAGAGCGGATAGCTGGAGACTGGAACTTCGTGGTAGAAGATGCCTTCGTCGCGTCCGCTGAGGCGAAAGGGCTGGGAGTAGGAAATGAAGTGGACTTGATGGCCCATGGCAGCCAATTCGATGCCGAGTTCGGTGGCCACAACGCCGGAGCCTCCGTAAGTGGGATAACAGGTGATGCCGATGCGCATGAGGCCTTCTTCGATTGAAATCTGGTCCGCCTGTATTAGGACGTTGGCGGGTGCGCGGAAGGCGCAAAAGCTGTGGCGAATGAGACGAGTTCGATTTGTGAGAATTTTCCCAGCTGCTGAAGAGCGAGGCGTTCGGTGTCGCGGGAAGCGCGGAGCCGGGTGCGCACGCGGGCGAGATCAGCGTCATTGTAGCCGGGATGTGCGACGAGTTCCCATGTGCCGTGGGGAAGTTGACCGAGCAGGGAAGCGACAGTTGCGGCGTCGAGGTTTCCGGTGGCCAGCACGCCAATGGCGCCGTCGGTGGTGGCGAAGCCTTCTTCCGCAACGATGCGGCGGAAGGCGGGCTGGAGCCGGCGGAGCAGGCTCACCTGGGCGCGACGAAGCAAGGGCGTGTGCGTGGTTGCATGCAGACTCCATGCGGGCTCAAAGGGATTGCGGACGATGCGGATTCCGGCCGCTCGCGCGGCGCGCAGCACGGGACGCAGGATGGCGGGGAACATGTGCACATGCTTGTGCGTGTCGATGTGCGTGAGGCGGACTCCCTTGCTTTGTAACAGGGCGATCTGGGCGGCGGCTTCGGCTTCGATTTCGGATGCGATTTGCGCGAGTGAGGCCGATCGGGACGCGGGACCGTAGAGCCAGAGAAGAAAGTCGACCAGCGAGGAACGCAGATGTCCCGTTCTTGGGTGAACAAGGTGCGGAAGGTCCCGGGGGGGCGAAACCGGGTCGCCATCGAGTAGAACCACATGGCAGCCGACGCCGAGCGAAGGCGTGGCCCGGGCGATTTCGACTGCATTACCGGTGGCCGGAGCGTGGGCCATGAGTGTGGCGCTGGTGAGGAATCCGGCCTGGTGCAGTTCCGCGACGGCGCGGTTTACTCCGCGCGTAAGCCCGAAGTCGTCCGCGTTGATGATGAGGCGCCTCACCGGGTGAGTCTATCAACTCGGTGTGCGGGGCTCCGAATTGAGGGTGGGCGGGGAGCGAATTGCGCCAAGGCGCTGGTATGATTAGAGAAGGCCACAATTGCCTTGGAGCCTTTGTGGGCGGTTAGCTCAGTTGGTTAGAGCGCCTGCCTTACAAGCAGGATGTCGGGGGTTCGAGTCCCTCACTGCCCACCATAGATTAGTTCTATATAGTTCGAAGAAGTTCAATAATCCAAACAAAACCTAATAAACATAGGTACTCTGTGGATATTGCCGTTCAAAGCGGTACTATGGAAGCCATGGATTGCTGGTGGTAGTTCTGGTGAATCCTAAAAGCGATTTGGTGGTATTTCGCCATTTTGTGAGTCGGGAGGGGATTATGTCGTTGACTGACACTGAAATTCGGAAAACCAAACCGGGAGCGAAGGCATACCGCCTTCCGGATACCAAAGGCCTGTTTCTATTCGTTACTCCGACGGGCGGAAAGCTATGGCGCTATAAATACCGTCACGGTGGTTTGCAGAAGCTCATGGCAATTGGGAAGTACCCGGATGTGCCGCTCGCACTAGCAAGGGAACGCCACGCCGAGGCTCGCAGGCTGCTCGCTACTGGCATTGATCCAATGGAACAGCGGAAGGCTGCAAAGACCGCAGAAAGGGCAGCCGCTGAGAATTCCTTCCGAACAATCGCGGGACTTTGGTTTGAGCATTGGCGCGCTGAGAAGAGCGCGCAGCACGTAGACGCGACGCGGCGGCGCATGGATGCAAACATCCTGCCGCTGCTTGGTGCGCGCCCAATCACTGAGATCGAAGCCCCTGAGCTGGTCACCATGGTCAAAATGATCGAGGGCCGTGGCGCGGCTGATCTGGCCAAGCGGGCAATGCAGAACGTAGGGCAGATCTTTCGCTACGCAATTGCCCACGGATATGCGAAGCGTAATCCAGCAAGTGAGATTCGGCCAGCCGATGTTTTGAGACCAACCCACAAGACAAACCTTGCGCGGATCGACCCCAAAGAGCTTCCGGCGTTGTTGAGGTCAATGGAGGTGTACCAGGGAACTCATGTCACCCGATTAGCGATGAAGCTCATGGCTCTCACTTTTGTCCGCACAAGCGAACTGATCGGTGCCAAGTGGGCAGAGTTCGACATGGACGCTGCCCGCTGGAACATTCCCGCGGCACGAATGAAAATGCGCGACCCTCACATTGTTCCCCTTGCTTCGCAGACAATCGAAGTGCTGGAAATGCTGCGCTTGCTAACTGGATCGAGTGAGTGGCTCTT
>JBEKRU010000049.1:0-41443 GCA_049518435.1 Occallatibacter sp.
GCGGGGAAGGAATATGGTTCAGGGTCGTCGCGGGACTGGGCGGCGAAGGGGCCGAATCTGCTGGGCGTACGGGCGGTGATTGCGGAGAGCTTTGAGCGGATTCATCGGAGCAACCTGGTGGGGATGGGCATTTTGCCGCTGCAGTTTGCGGAGGGGCAGAATGTGGAGTCGCTGGGGCTGACGGGGGAGGAAGTTTATGACTTCTCCGGCATGAAGGCGATGCTGGAGAGCAAGTTTGCTGGAGGGCGGACGTTGGTGGTGAAGGCTGTTGCGGCGGATGGGGCTGTGAAGGAGTTTGATGCCAAGGTGCGCATTGATACGCCGCAGGAGATTGAGTATTTCGAGCACGGCGGGATTTTGCAGTATGTGTTAAGGCAACTGGCGGCGAAGTAGCCAAGCGAGAAAGCTTCACGAATGGGAATCTTGGGTCTCAAATTGAGACTTGGGATTCCCATTTGTTGTTGGCGGAAGATTTCGCCCATGAGCATGTCAGTTGGCGGAGTGGGGGCGGCCGGAGAAGCCGCTGGCGGAGCGTAGGGCGTCGGCGTCCATTAGGTTGCCGCCCATCATTACGGTGCGGGTGTTTCTTAGATCGCCGATTTTTGTGCTGGGATCGCCTTCGACTAAGACCAGGTCGGCGGTTTTGCCTACGACAATGGAGCCGGTTTTGTTGTCGACTTTGAGCAGGCGGGCGGGGGCGATGGTGGCGGCGGCTAACGCTTCTTCAGGGGTGAATCCGGCGTTGACGTAGAGCTCGAGTTCGCGGATCAGCTCGAGGCCCGAACCGTCCGTTCCGGCAACGATAGGGACGCCGGATTGATGCATGAGGGTTACCAAGGCGGAGAGTTTTGCAAAGCTCTTGCGGAAGTCGTCTCGGGTAAGGTCTTTGGGGACGGCAAAGCCGCCCTGGAGGAAGCCGCGCTCGGTTGCGGGCGGAAGAGTGCCGGTGAAGGGGGCGTAGGCGGGCGAGAGGTCGCCGTTTTCAGGAACGAAGAGGGATTCGGCCACGACCAGCGTGGGGTCCGAAGCGATTTTGCGGGCGGCCATGGTGGCGACGAGGGTGCTGATGGGCGGCTTGGTCAGGTCGACATCCTTGGCGTAGCGGCCGGTGCCGTTGAAGCGGTTAATCCCATTGGAGGTGGCGACGACGTCGTCCGGCATGGCCTCCATCATGACGAAATAGATGTGGGTGATTTCGTCGTAGCCATCGGCAATGGCTCGAGAAGGACGCATACCGGCGGGGATGTGTCCGTGGACGTGGAGGCCGAGTTTGTGGGCTTCAGCCGCGGCGGGAGCGACCCAGACGGGATTGTAGGTTCCGTAGAACTTGATGCCGGTAAAACCTTCGGCTTTGGCTTTGTCGACGGCGGCGATGGCTTCGGCCTGGGAGGTGACGATGGTGCCGAGCTGGGCGCTGTTGGGGCCTTTGCCGTCGATGAGGACGGAGGGGTAGACGTTGGGCGAGAGTAGCTGGCCTTTGGCGCGGCGAGAGGCGCGGGCGAGGGTTAGCTGGTTGTCGTTGCCGGGGTCGCGGATGGAGGTGATACCGAGGGAGAGCAGGAAGGGGCCAGCGGAATCGTCGCTGAAATGCTGGTGGGAATCCCAGAGGCCGGGGACGAGGGTTTTGCCGGCGCCATCGAAGATTTGGGCGTTGGGCGGAACGGCGGTGGAGGCAGCGGGGCCGGCGGCAACGATGATGCCCTTGTCGACGATGACGGTCTGGTCGGCGGCGAAACGGGCGCCGTCAAGGAAAGCGCGGACGTGGGTGAATGCGACTGGGCCGGAGGGGGCTTTGAGGAGGGATTTGACGAGGGCGGGACTGCGGGCTGCGAGGGCGTCGTCCTGGGCCTTGTCGAGGGCGACGAGCTGGTCCTCATAGCCGACGGGGAGAACGGCAAGCCCGTTGACGACGCCGAAGAATTTGCCTTCGGCGGTGGTCCAGACGGGCTGAGGCGAAGGTGAGAGGCCGAGGATGGCCCAGGCGGTGACGGTCTTTTTAGCGGCGCCCTGGCCGATGGTGAGTTCGGTGAGGTGTTCGGCGTGGGCGCGGCCGCCGGGCAGGAGCGCGAGGGATTTATCGGGCGCGGCGAGGAGAGCTTCGATGAGGAGCTGGGTTCCTCCGGAAGTGGTGCCGCCCTGGGAATTGTAAAAAGCGGGCGCGGTGTAGGGGCTGGCGCCGGCGTCGACGGGGCTCTTCCATGTGGCTTTGCTGCCGGTGACCTGAAAGGTTTCGGCGGCGTCGCCTTCTGGGGTAACACCGCGGACGATCAGCGACGAGGGCATGGCGTCGGGGCCGAGGGTGACTTTCTGGTCGATCTCCCAGACCTGGCCGCGGAGAAGGACGCTTTCGCGAGACATGCGGCTGCCGTCGGGGGCGGTCCAGATATAGGACTTTCCGTTGGTGCCGGAGGTGGAGAGGACGGTGAAGACTTGCGCATCGGCGGGGGGCTTGGCTAGCTGGGCGATTTGGGCGGGCTGGGCCGTCTGATCGAGGAGGGCCTGGGCTTGCAGGGGTGCGGATGCGGAGAGGACGGCCGCTGCGGCGATGAGGAGGGGGGAAAGCGCACGGTTGCGGCTGAGAGCGAGGTGGGAGCAGGTTGCGGCGAGATTCTCTTGGATCATGGGGACCCCGGTGTGGATTTTCCTGTGCAAAGTTCGGATGATTGGGCTAGCAACTGGCAGATTGCAGATTGGTTGCCTGGGAAAAGGTCTTTGCTTTCGCTGGGTGAAATCGTAGCATAGCGGGTTTTGGACAGGGGGTGAATCGCTGATCGCGGAGATGGAACGGTGAGAAGACGCGGTTCGTACTCATCTCGTGAGATATTTTCGCGTCTTTCTTCGGCTTGGTCTGAAGGCTGTTTTTATTTGGCTGGTTCTCTGCGTGGTGATCGGCGTGGTAGCGGGGAAGTGGTCATTGCATCCCGGAAGTCGCATTCTGCGGCCGTCAGACGAGGCGCTTGCGCGGGTTATCGCGAAGCAGGAGGATGCCGAACTGGCCGAGGCAGCGGTGACCGCGGAGGATGGGGTTGTGCTGCGGGCATGGAGTCTGCGGCCTGCGAACGGCAATGGCGATGCGGTGATTCTTCTGCATGGTGTGGCGGATAACCGGATGGGCATGCTGGGTTATGCACCGCTGTTGTTGCGGCACGGGTTCGCCGTTCTGTTGCCGGACGCTCGGGGGCATGGAGCTAGCGGCGGGGACTTGGTGACGTATGGGGCGAAGGAAGCAGGGGATGTGCGGCGGTGGTTTGACTGGGTTGAGCGGGAGGATCGTCCGCAGTGTGTGGATGGGCTGGGGAACTCGATGGGCGCCGCGGTTTTGCTGGAGTCGCTGAGGACTACGCCGGGATTCTGCGCTGTGGTTGCGGAGTCGCCGTATGCTGATTTCCGGGAGGCATCATTTGACCGCATGGGGCAGTGGACGGGGATGGGGCCATGGTTCGGGCGTACTGTGTTGCGGCCTGCGGTGGAGACGGGAATTTTGTATGCCCGGGCAAGGTATGGAGTGGATATGGGGCAGAATTCGCCGGAAGATGCTGTGGCTGCGAGCAAGGTTCCGGTGTTGCTGATTCATGGAAAGAGGGACGACAATCTGCCGGCTTACAACTCGGAGATGATTTTGGCAAGGAGTCGAGCGCGTGGGAATGGGGTGGAGTTGTGGGAGCCGGCGGAAGCGGGACATACGGGCGCTGCGGGGGCTGAGTCGGAGGAGTATGAGCGGAGGGTGATTGCGTGGTTTGAGGGGCATCGGTTTGCGGGCGGTGCGGCGACTTCTCCAAGGAGATAAGAAGATGAAAAGACCATAAAGAGACAAAGAAAAAGACCATAAAGGGCCATAGATAGGTGGAGCTATCCCACATTAACCGCGATAATGCTGCGGCGAATGTGGGGCACCCTTTATGTCCCGATGGCAGCGGCGATGCGGCGATTTGGCCGCGGCATTTACACTGGTAGACGGAGAGTTTTGTCTTGATCGATAAGGTATTAACAAAGGTATTTGGGACTTCGAACGAGCGGATCATCAAAAAGCTGTGGCCCGTGGTGGCTACGATTAATGATTTTGAGCCGGCGATTAAGCAGCTGTCTGACGACGAGCTGCGGGCGAAGACGGTTGAGTTTCAGAAGCGTGTTGCTGCCGCGGCTGAGGCGGCTACGAAGGGAATCGAAGGCGGGATCGAAAACAAGGAAGAGCGCGAGACGGCGCAACTGAATGCCGAGAAGGCGGCGCTGGACGAGATTCTGCCGGAGGCCTTTGCCGTGGTGCGCGAGGCCGGGTGGCGCGCGGTGCAGATGCGGCACTTCGATGTGCAGATGATCGGCGGCATGGTGCTGCACCAGGGCAAGATTTCTGAGATGAAAACCGGCGAAGGCAAGACGCTGGTGGCGACGCTGAGCTGCTATCTGAACGCGCTGGCGGGGCACGGGGTTCACGTGGTGACGGTGAACGATTACCTGGCCAAGCGCGACGCCGAGTGGATGGGCAAAATCTACGAATTCCTGGGGCTGAGCGTGGGCGTGATCGTCCACGATTTGAGCGATGAAGAGCGGCGTGCGGCTTACGCTTCAGATATTACATACGGGACCAATAATGAATTTGGGTTCGACTATCTGCGCGACAACATGAAGTTCGAGATAAAGGATTGCGTGCAGCGTGGGCACTACTATGCCATTGTTGACGAAGTGGATTCGATTCTGATTGACGAGGCGCGGACGCCGCTGATTATTTCCGGGCCGACGGAACAGACGACGGACAAGTACGCGCGGGTGCGGAAGATCATTCCGCAACTGGAACTGGGCGAAGAGATTGAGTACATCGACCACAAGCGGCAGGAGGAGCTGGGCCTGGAGTTGCGCGAGGGCGAGAAGTACCTGACGGGCGACTACATTGTGGACGAGAAGCAGCGGACGATTGGAGTCACCGACCAGGGTTGGGAGACGATTGAGAAGCTGCTGGGGATTGGCAATATTGCCGATGCCGAGAACTGGGAACTGAAGCACTACGTGGAGACGGGCATCAAGGCGCATGCGCTTTACAAGCGCGATGTTGAGTACGTGGTGAAGGACGGCGAGGTGATCATCGTCGACACTTTCACGGGACGCCTGATGCCGGGGCGGCGCTGGAGCGATGGGCTGCACCAGTCGATTGAAGCCAAAGAGGGCGTGAACATCCGCAAAGAAGACCAGACGCTGGCGACGATTACGTTTCAGAATTACTTCCGCCTTTATAAGAAGCTGAGCGGGATGACGGGCACGGCGGATACGGAAGCGGCGGAGTTCGAGAAGATTTACAAGCTTGAGATTGTGGTGATTCCGACCAACAAGCCCATGTTGCGGAAAGAGAATCCGGATGTGGTTTACCGGTCGGAAAAAGAGAAGTACAAGGCGCTGGCGGAAGAGATTGCGGCGCTGCATGAGAACAAGCAGCCGGTGCTGGTGGGTACGACTTCTATTGAGAAAAGCGAGCGGCTTTCCGGGACGCTGCAGCGCAAGGGCGTGAAGCATGTGGTGCTGAACGCGAAGCACCATGAGCGCGAAGCGGAGATTGTGGCGCAGGCCGGCAGGCTGGGGATGGTGACCATCTCGACCAACATGGCAGGACGCGGCACGGATATTCTGCTGGGCGGCAATCCGGAGTTCATGGCGCGGCAGGAGTTGGTGAAGAAGGGCCGGGCGCGGGCCATCAGCGTGGCCGAGGGAGCTATCAATCCGATGGCGCCGGCGGGGTTCCTGCGGTTTTATTACAACGGGCAGGAGTTTGAGGTTGAGGAACGGGAGTGGGCCGAGGTTTTCCAGGTGCATGCGGAGACGGCGCGCCAGGATCACGAGCAGGTGATTGCGGCTGGTGGGCTTTTCATCCTGGGGACGGAGCGGCATGAGTCGCGGCGCATTGACAACCAATTGCGTGGGCGCGCGGGACGACAGGGCGATCCGGGTGAGTCGCGGTTCTATCTTTCGCTGGAAGACGACCTGATGCGGATTTTCGCGCGGGGCTTTGCGAACACGATGATCCAGCGAACGATGAATGAGGACGAAGCGATTGAGTCGAAGATGATCTCAAAGCAGATTCAGAATGCGCAGAAGGCGGTGGAAGCGCAGAACTTTGAGAGCCGGAAACATTTGCTGGAGTACGACGATGTGATGAACAAGCAGCGCGAGGCCGTGTATGGCGTGCGGCGGCGTTTGCTGGAAGGACTGGACCAGCGGGAACTGATTCTCGAGGATTATGTGGGCGGGATTCTGAGCACGATGCTGGATGAGTTTGCCGCGGAGAACGTGCGGCCCGAGCAGTGGAACGTGAAGGGGCTGGATGAGCGCCTGGTTGGGCAATTTGGGCTGAATCTGGCGGCGGCGGGCATCAAGCCTGAAGAGCTGGCGCGGCATGAGCTGGGCGATGCGATCTTCGAAAAGCTGAAAGCGGATTACGAGGCCAAGGAAAAGATTCTTGGCGCGGAGACCATGCGCTACCACGAGCGGATGGTGATGCTGAGTGTGATTGACGGGCTGTGGAAAGACCACCTGCTGGCGATGGACCAGTTGAAGGAGGGGATCGGGTTGCGTGGGTATGCGCAGCAGGATCCGCTGGTGGCTTACAAGCGCGAGTCGTTCGACATGTTCGAGGCGATGATGTTGAAGTTCCAGGAGGACACGGTCCGGTTCCTGTTCCGGATGCAGATTCTTGGGCCGGACGGAACACCGATGAATGCGGCGCCGCAGCCGCGACGGGAGGTTCCCGCAGCACCGCCGGTGGCGAGCGCGGTGCCTCGCGGGGGACAGGATGCGCCGAGTTTGCCTGCGACGAGTTTACCTCCGGCTCCACCGCCCTCGGAGATCGCGATTCCTACGCGTCATGCATCGACGACGATCGATGCGCTGGAGAAGGAATTCCAACGCAAGAAACAGCGTGAGCTGGAAGCGGCTAGCCGTTCAGGCGGCGGAGATTCGAGCCAGCCGGCGCAGCGGCGGACCGGTGAGAAGGTGGGACGCAACGATCTCTGCCCATGCGGCAGCGGCAAGAAGTATAAGAAGTGCCACGGGGCCGAGAAGTAGCGGGAGCTGTTGAATTCAGCGGCTGGCCTTGCGCTGCCGGTTTTTGGGCGTGGGTTCCACCGCAAAGGCTATCGCCGCGGGAAGGCTGAATGTTACTTCAGACCCATCGGTCCAGGTGACGGTTCCACTGCGCAGGATGTCCTCCTGCTCAATTGGAGTGAGTGCGGCTGCGGCTTCGTTGCCAGCAATTACTCGGAACGCATGGGCTCGCGCGGCTGCAACCTGCGCAAAATCCGGCTTTACTCGCAGCAAAGCGGTGACGGCGTTACCAAGGCCAGGCAGGTCCACGCATGTGGTTGTCACTTTACCGTCTTTGACTCGGCAGATGGCAAGTTGCCGCTCTCCGCAGTTTGCGACCGTGCCGTCAGAACAAAGACATGTGTTTCCCATGTTCATCTCACCCGTTGATGATCAATCGGTATTTTGAACCCTCTTTTTTGACGCGGTACTGCCTTACTGCGTTGGGAACCTGCGTGATGGACCCTAATGATTCGATGCATTTCCCGGCATTCGCACCCTTCAGCTTCCAGGCTTTCAAGGTAGCCGAGAGCTCGTCGGCGCGAAATCCTTCGTACTGCAGAACACATTCTTCGTCTTTCGCCAGTTCATCGGCGACAGACTGGAAAGTGGCTCCTGCTGGAATGCTGGTACTGGTGCCGTCCACGGGGTCTGGACGCTTGGGTTCTCTGGGAAACGTAAACCAGATGATCATGAAGACTGCGAAGCCAGCCACACCAGAGACGGTGATTTTCCCGCCCGGTACGTTCTCCGTCATGTTGAAGAGCGCCGAACCGGAAATTAGAGCCCCTGACAAAGCTCCGCAGATTGCGCTGAGGATGCGCAGAATGAGGCGTTGACCGGAGTTCAGATTGGCTTCTCGAAGAAACGCGAGCATCAGGAAGAGGACAAATGCGGCGGCAAATCCAAGGCCGACCCAAAATTGTTGTTGTTCCACGCGGGACTCCGAAAATCTCTCAGGATGCGGGCAAACTGCGAATCCAGCGTACTACAGCCCTGATTTTGGCGGAAGACCCCTCTTTTTCGATTGATATCAACGACGTCAATGGCAGGCTGCCTACTCGGCACGCAGAGAGTCGATCGGATTCACGTTTGCCGCACGCAGCGAGGGGATGAGGCTGGCCACTACGGTGACCACCGTCAGCAGCGCTGCTGCTGCGGCGAACGTGACCGGGTCCCACGGCTTCAGGCCAAAGAGCAATGTGGCCGCTTCGCGAGCGGCGAAGAAGGCAAGCACGGTTCCCACAACGAGGCCTGCGGCAAGCATGATGGCCGCGCTGCGCATCATGGCAGCGACAACGCGTCCGCGGCTTGCACCGAGCGCAATGCGAATGCCGATTTCGCTACGGCGCTGGGCGAGAAAGTAGGAGAGGACGCCGTGCAGCCCAACCACCACGAGCAACGCTGCAAGGATGCCAAAGAAGCCGGAGAGCCTGGCCATCAGGCGATCGCCCACCAGGTGGTCGAGGATGCCCTGGTGGAAGTCGGCGAACTGCATTTCGCTGCCGGGATGCTTCTCATCGAGCATGAGCCGCACCGCACGCAGGGCCGCAGCGGGGTCGCGGGACGCAATGAGCATTCCGGCTCCCGGCCCCTGCGCTGTGACCGGAAGTTGGGAGATAGGGACGAATGCCTGGACCTGGGGATCCTCGCGAAGGTCGGAGTACTTCGAGTCCGCAACAATGCCGACGATCACGTAAGTCCGCTCGGGATAGTCGGGCTCAGGACGCACGTGAACCTGCATCCCCAGAGCAGAAGACGCGCTGGCGTACCGCCGGACGAAGCTTTGATTCACAATCAGGACGAGCGGGTTGTCGTTGGTATCGCGGTCGGTAAAATTGCGACCCTGAAGCAGCGGAATTTCCAGTGTCGCGAAAAAGCTCGGGGATACATAGGTGAACCGGCTCGGGCCATCGACCGCCCCCACATCGACATGGTGTCCCCACGTCCCCCCGCTCAATGGAGTGTTCGTTGTCTCGGCGGCGTTGTCGATACCGGGAAGCGCGCGCACTTCGCTGAGCATTTGCATCTTGTAGGAGGCGAGGTTTTCCGGTTTGATATGCGCCGATCGAAAACCGACGCCGCCTGCGAGGATTCCGTTCTCGCGCAATCCGGTATTCATAGTCAGCAAATTGCGGTAACTGCGCACAAAGAGCAGTGCGCCCGCCAATAGCACCATGGAGACGGCGATTTGCGTAATCACCATGATGCGCTGGACGGAGAATCGCTCACGATTCCCTACCACACCGCGCTCACCGGACTTCAACGATGCAAGCGGCTCAGTACGAATGCTTCGCAGTGCCGGAAGAGTTCCAAAGATCACGCAGGTGGCGATAGCAACGGCCGCCGCGAACAGGAGCACGCGCCAATCCGGCACAATCGTCAGGTGAACCGTGTTCCGGCTGGTGTTGAGGGAGCGAACAAGCACCAGGCTGAGCGGCTGCGCTAAGCCGGCGCCCAGCGTTGCGCCGCATGCCGCCAGCAGCGCGCTCTCCAGCAGAATCTGGCGCAGCAACCGTCCTCGCGAAGCACCCAGCGACATCCGAATCGCGACCTCGCGCTTCTTTACGCTTGCCCGCGCCAGCATCAGGTTGGCCAGATTCGCGCAGGCAATCAGAAGCACCAAGCCGGTAATCGCCAGCAGAATATTCAGTGGCGAATTATATTGATTACGCAGATAACTCACCCCCGCACCCGCCGGGAACGCGCCCAGGCGAAAGGCTTTGAATGTTGCAATTCCGTCCGCGCTGTAGCCATCGGGTGCAGTGGCTGCGAAGAGCCCGGGGCTTAGCGCATTGAAATACTCCGATGCCCGCTGCAGATTCCATCCGCTCTTCAAACGCCCCATTACCGAGTAAACAAACATCTCCCTGCGTGGATGCGGAGGCGTGCAAGTGGGATAAGCAAGATCGAAGCGGTCGCCCACTACCATTCCGAAAAACGATGGCGATGTGACGCCGAGAACCTGTGCCGGTTTTCCTTCGACGAGGATGGTCGTGTTCGGCGTGATCGGCTCTTCGTTCATGTGCGACTGCCAAAAGGAGTAACTGGCGACCACGCGGCTAATATTGCAACCGGTCAAATCCTGCGGCTCAATCAAGCGGCCCTGCCATGGAGCCACTCCCAGTACGCTGAAGAAATTTCCACTCACTTCAAGAGCGTTGAAGTTGTGCATCTCATTTGGCGGACCCACCCGAACGCCGCTTGGCCGCCATGCAAAGATGCCGGAGAATGGATCGTGATGCTGTTGGATTTCCTGCCACATCGGCACGGTGAAATCGCTGAATCCATCGTTCGTGACTCCGAATCCCTTGTTGCCTCCGACGATGCGGAGTTGCGCCAATTCACCGGGTCTCGCGATGGGGAGAGTGCGCAAGCGCACCGCATCGAGCAACTCGAAGATGGCGGTGTTTGCGCCGATGCCGAGGGTGAGCGTGGCCACAACGACAAAGGCAAAGCCGGGACTCTTGACGAAGACGCGCAGGGCGCCGCGGAGATCATGCCAAAGGCTCTCGAGCCCCAGCGCCGCATCTTCTGCCGACACGCGCTCGCGTGCAACTCTTGGACTGCCAAAGCGCCGACGTGCATCGCGCTCCGCTGCTTCGCGGCTCATGCCCTGGGCCATGTTGTCGTCGATGGACATGGCCATGTGCTCCCGCAACTCGGCTTCAATCTCCCGCTCCATGCGTGTGCGTTTTCCGAGCGACAGAATCCTTCGGAAGAGTGCCATGATCACCTCATGCAAAACGTAGAAGTGCGTCAACGCCTTTGACCACCTGCGCCCAGTTTTCTTCACGGCTGGCCAACTGCCGGCGGCCGGCACGGGTGAGCGCATACCACTTGGCCTTGCGTCCGTACTCGGTAATGGCCCAGTTGGCGCGCACCCAGCCGTTCTGCTCCATGCGGTGCAGCGCGGGGTAAAGCGAGCCTTCTTCCACGATGAGGGCTTCATCGCTGACGCGCCGGATGTGCATCACGATGCCGTAGCCGTGCATGGATTCAAGCTGCGAAAGAGTCTTGAGGATGAGAAGGTCGAGCGCGCCCTGGAGGTCATTCTTTGCCATATGTCTTTACCCTAGTCATCGAGGGTAAAGAGAGCGTAGCGCGGACTTACCCTAGATGTCAAGGGGAGAGAAAAAGCTTGCAATCCTGGCTAGAAATTCGATCTCGAAGCGTGTCGGCGAGGATGGGGGTGACGAACCCCTCACCCTCACCCTCGCTGACGGCTCGCGCTCGATTCGAGGGCTCTATTCAAGCCGCAGGGCGGCCATGGGATTGACACGCGTCGCTCGCCTGGCCGGAATCCAAACGGCGATGAGTGCAACTACGGTCAGCAGTAGCGGCGTCGCGATGAAAACGATTGGGTCCCAGGCTTTGATTCCAAATAGAAAACTGGCGAGAAAGCGCGTGAGCCAGAAGGCGCCGCCAATGCCGATGACCACGCCAATGAGCGTGAGCGTCATTCCCTGACCGATCACCATTCTCCACAAGTCGGATGCTTGCGCGCCCAGCGCCATGCGGATGCCGAGTTCCTGCGTTCTCTGCTGCACGGAGTAGGACATGACGCCATAGACGCCGATTGCGGCCATCAGCAGACCTGCGCCGCCGAAGACAGTAAGCAGCAGCATATTGAAGCGCTGGCGCGAAGTGTTGCGCGCTTCGAGCTCGTCCATGGTGCGAATGTGTCCCACGGGCAGGCCGCCGCTGGCGTCGCGTAATGCTGCTGTAATGGGCGTGACCAGCGTATGGGGTTCCATGGTGGTGCGCACGATCCACCACAGCGGGGCGACGCGGGAGTTGAGCGCTGTTTCGGCGTCCGGCATCTGGGCAATGGGGATGAACATGATGGGAGACGCATCACGATTGAGGCCTTGATCGTGCGTGTCGCCGACGATGCCGATGACTTGACGAGGACCTTCGGCAAACGCCGGCCCAGCGCCCGGACCGATTTGCATTCGATCCTTGAGCGGATCGCCGTTCGGCCAATACTGCTTGGCCATGGCCTGGTTAATGATCACCACGAGCGGTGCGGCGCTGTCGTCATGTTCTGTAAAATTGCGGCCGCGTAAAAGCGGAATTTTGAAGGCGTCAAAATAGCCTTCCGAGATGGAATAAAAGCCGGCGTCGCCAGTAAAGGGCGCATTGCCTTTTGGGCGTCCTAAGACATCAAAGACCATGCCGAACCCGTTCTCGAGCGCCAAGCAGTTTGTGGCTCCTACGGCGACGACTCCGGGGATTGACTTAAGACGATCAGTTCCGCTGCGAAGTACCTGCGCAACGGGGCCAGTGGTCTGGAAGCGGTCTCCGCTTACGGACATGGACATGGTGAGGACGTTGTGGGTTTCAAAGCCAGGATTGACCGCCTCAAGCTTCATGAATGTGCGAATCAACAAGGCTGCACCAATGACCAGAACCAGCGCCAGCGCCATCTCGCTTACCACCAGGGCGGAGCGCAGCTTGCCGCTGCGAAGGCCCATGCTGGCGCGGTTGCCATTCTCATTGAGCGCGGCGGCAAGGTTGGGACGGGACGCGCTGATGGCGGGTACAAGGCCGAAAAGGATTCCAGTAAAAACTGAAACGGCAAGTGTGAACAGCAAAATATTCAAGTCGAGCGTGACAGCCGAACCATTTTCCCCGAGGCGGGGGAGGCCGCCGGCATTGATTGTGAGCAGCAGGCGAACACCGACAAAGCCGAGGATCAGGCCGAGCAGGCCGCCAGAGAGCGAGAGCGCGAGGCTTTCAGTGAGCAGCTGCCGGATGATTTGCCCGCGTCCCGCGCCGAGTGCCGCACGGGTTGCCAGTTCGCGCTTTCTTGACGCGGCCCTGGCCAAGAGCAGGTTGGCTACATTGGCGCATGCAATCAGAAGCACGAGGCCGACGGCTCCGAGAAGAACGAGGAGCGGCATCCGGGTATTGCCGGTCATGAACTCCTGGAGCGAGGCGACGCCGAAACTGTCGTCGGGACCCATTGCGCGGGTGCCGTACATGCGGCGGTACTGGTCGGCGGCCAGGCGGAGTTGCGCGTTGGCTTGTGTCACGCTGATTCCGGGTTTGAGGCGCGCGGCTACCGTGAAATAGTGAGCCATATCCTGTGAATTGAGATCGAACTGAAACGGAATCCACAGATCGGCGGGTATGTCGGTCACGAACCCACGGCCAATGACGCCAACAATCAGGTAGGCCTGACCATCAAGCTGGACGGTCTGTCCAACGATATTGGGGTTGCCTCCGAAGCGGTTCTTCCAAAGGCTGTAGCTCAACACCACCACATGGCCGCCGTTGGGGGTGTCTTCCGCCGCGGTGAAGGTTCGCCCTGCGGCTAACGGCGCGCCGAAGAGAGCGAAATAGTCGGCGGAGACATGAAAGCCCTGCACCTGTTGGGGATGATCGCCTCCGGTCAGGTTCATTCCGGCGCCCCCGAAGTCGTCTGCGGCTACCCGCTCAAAGATGCTGGTTTGTTGACGCCAGATATTGAACTTGGGGATATTCGCACCCGGAAACGTTCCGCGCGGAGTGGTGTTCATCAAAAGCATCAGCGATTGCGGATCGGGATAGGTGAGAGGCCTGAGCAGTACTGTATCGATTACCGAAAAGACAGCGGTGTTGACGCCGATGCCGACGGCGATGACGAGAATTGCGATGACCGAGAATGCGGGCGTCTTGGCCAGCGAGCGGAGGGCGAAGCGCAGATCGCGCAAGAAGTTTTCCAACCACGGCAGGCTGCGATAACGCCACACTCGTTCGCGGGTTGTGCGCGGGTTGCCGAACTTCAAACGCGCCTGTCGGCGTGCCTCGTCAGCGGGCAATCCACGCGCGACTTTTGCATCCTGTTCATGGGCAAGATGCGATGCAATTTCCTCGGCTAAATCTTCGTCTTTGCGGGTGCGATGCATGAAGCGGCGTAAGCTCATCTCCGTTCTCCTCCCTCACGATTCGTTTGCCTCACCGAGAATCAGGCCAATGGCGCGGGTCATTTTCCGCCAACGTCCGGCGGCGGCATTGAGTTCCTTCCGCCCCCGTGCAGTGAGACGGTAGAACTTGGCTTTGCGGTTGTTTTCGCTCACGCCCCATTCAGAGGAAAGCCAGCCACGGTCTTCGAGCCGGTGAAGGGCTGGATAGAGCGAGCCTTGCTCTACCTCGAGGGCGTTTTCCGAAGTGCGTTCGATGGCGTCGGCGATGGTGTGGCCGTGTGCGGGCCCGATGATGAGAGTGCGCAGGATGAGCATGTCGAGCGTTCCCTGCAAAATATCGCCCGCTTCCGGCGGCCGTTTCAGAACCATGTGCGCATCCTCCACTCGAATGCCTATGTGAGAACTATTTATACTCCACTCGAATGACTATGGGAAGAGGCGGGTTTTGATTTCCTGAAAAAGAGCTGCGGCGGCGCGTGAGCGGGTGGGGGCGACGGTACGGGGCCCGGAGGGGAGAATTGGCGCCGAAGGGGGGCTTAGATCTCTTCGGGCTCGACGGTATCGTGGAAGGGCTTGGGGAGGGAAGGAGCCTGGTTGAAAGCCTGCCCTGAATCGGCGCGCATTTAAAGCTGGTTGCGAGAAGGCGGCTCTGCGGTCCAGCCCAGCCATCGAGGGAATGGCCGCACGCACCGGACGCGTTTATTTCTGGACTAAATGAGTCCACTTCGTGATAGCGTATCCCCATCAAGGGGACATTCGAATGAGCTTTGGACGTACCTCAGCAGCCATGCTTGCCGCGGCGATTGCCCTCGCCGCACCCGTAAACGCCCAGATCCAACAGACAACAATCAAGGTAGATGACAAGGATGTTACGGTCACCGAGATGCGCGGCGGCCGTGCAAGCCACATGGTTCAGTTAGCCGGTTCTGAAGGGACCGCAATGATTATGGTCGATAGCAACAATAAGATCACTGCATACCTAAGTCCTCCCGGTGGAGGGGAATACAAGCCTCTGATCGACAAAGTATGGGCGGCGTATCTCGACCAGAAGAGCGGGAGCGGGGCCGCCAATTCCGCGCCGGCAAACGGACCCGACCCGAACGCAGCCCTGAGAGCGCAAGCCGCAGCTATCAACGCCCAGGTTCAGGCACGTATGAATGGCGCAAGTTCGTCCGCAAATTCGAAAGAACGTACGGTTAAAGGCGTTGCCCCGGATGGAGGAGTGATTGTTCACGATCCCAACCTTGGAGGGATTGACGGGGTGGACGTAACGATTTCCCCGGATGGCATGAAAGGAACATGGATCCTGGATCCTGGTCATGGAGCGCCACCGGAAAAGTTCACTGCGGAATACGAAGGGGGCGATCAACCTGCTTCAGGGGGAGCAAAAATCTCGAAGGCCGCAAAAGGCCTGACGACCGCGACCTTGAGTTCGTACAATGCGCGAGCCGACGCCACTGTTGATATCAGCAAGAATCCCGATAATGATTGGAGGATCGTCTCCGAGGGCTCGAACGGAAAAAAGACGACTGAACTCGGAGGATTCCGGCAGGGAGCTTATGCAGCGTACACAGGCAGGGACCCACTGAAAGACATGGCAGAAAAACAATTGGAAGCCGTCAAACTGGATTTGCAGGCAGCTCAAGACTATAAGGGCACGGATGGAAACCCGGTGATTATGCTGACCAGCGACCGCAGTCAGCGTGGCTTGACCGCGTTGGATAAAATCACCAAAGCTTACGATGTCCATTAAGGATGAGGGCGGATAGCGGCCGTAATGGCGCGGGGTGTCAGATCTCTTCGGGCTCGACGGTATCGTGGAAGGGCTTGGGGGCGGAACGGAGCCTGGAAAAGAAGCCGAAGCCTTTTTTCTTTTCTTCCGGTTCGGGCAGTCCAGCTGTGTGGCGAGCCATCTGCCGAATGGCTACGGCAATGGGGGCATCCTGGAGAACGAGGGGCGTGGCCATGCTCTGGGTGCGGCGGGCGGTGGCGTAGTCGTCGGGAATCCGCCACTGGGCCTCGCGGGTGAGCGCCTTGGTGATGCGGGCCTCGTCGTAAAGCAGGGATTGGGGTGTGTAGCGGTTGAGGATGATTTGGAGCTTGCGTCCGCGATTGGCGAAGAACTGGGTGATAAGGCGATTTGCATTGCGCAGCTCGGAAACGCCGACCTGGGCAACCAGAAAAAGGGTGGAGTGGGGATCGAAGATAGCCGAGCTCTTGAGGTCGAGGCGAGAGCCGCAATCGACGACGATGAAATCGAAGCTCTGGCGGGCAACCGAGATCAGTTTATCGATGGCTTCGATGGGCGGCTCGGAATCGGTGAATTCGTTGGGGGCGGCGAGGACGGACAGTTCCGAACTGTGGGTGGTGAGGAGCGAGGCGAGAAAGCGGGAGTCGAGGCGGGCGGTGTCGGTAAAGGCGTTTGCGGTGGAGTATTCGGCGGAGACACCGAGGTTGAGGGCGGCATCGCCAAGGGGCAGGCCGAAGTCGATGAGGAGGGTTTTGCGTCCGGACTCCTGAGCCAGGGCGACGGCGAAGTTGGCGGCGATGGTGGTAACGCCACAGCCGCCCTTGGATCCGAGAAAGGCAAGGAGTTTGCCGGAGCTTCGCCGGGCTCGAATGGCACCGGGGCGGCGAACGGCGACGCGGGCGAGTGCGCCGGAGATGTCGCTTTGAACCACGGGCAGGTTGAGGAACTCGCGTGCGCCGGCGCGCATGCAGCGGACCGCCATTTTGAGGTCGGAGCGCTGGGAGAAGACCATCACGGTGGAAGAAGCAAAGGAGGAGATGGACTCGACAAGTTCCAGGGTGTACTCGGGATCGGCGTCGAGGTCGACGATGACGACATCGGGCTGGGGCAGGAGCAGGCGGGGCAACTCATCGAGCGAGGCCGGGTAAGCAAGGATCTCCTTGGTGTTGACGCCGCCGACGGCTTCGAGTGCCCGGGCGATTTCGCGGCGGCGCCCGGCATCGGGGCCGATGAGCACGATGGATAAGGCGTCCGTCTCAGACGGTTCGGGATTGTGCGGATCGTCCCTCATGATGCAAGTGCAACATCCAGTTGCCTGCCGCTAGCCCAAGTTTAACTGAGATTCACCATTCGATTAGAATTCATCTTCTGCGCAGGCTGGCAAATTCGCCTGCGGAGTTCCCAGTCAGCCACCTCCTTTCTTGGATGCGTTCGGTGTGTAGGGGAGCTAATTCCCGAGGGAGAACTTGATCTCCACGTTCTCTGTGGACTTTTCAGGAGCCGGCACGAATGTCCATTTGCGGACGGCTTCTTCCGCGGCGTAAGAGAGGACTTTGCTTCCGGTTACGGCTTTGGCCTCGGTGACTTTTCCAGCGGGGTCGACAACGGCCTCGACGACGACGGTGCCTTCGATTTTCAGATGGCGGGCAAGGTCAGGGTAGGCGGGGGCTACCCGGGATTTGACGGCACGGTCCGCTGCGGCGGCCGCGTGCAGTGCGAGTGCGGCGAAGAGGGCAAATACAGCGATTCTGAGCAGATGGGTGGTCGCGCGTTGAAGGCGGTGGGCAGCGGAACGGAGTGGGCTCGTAAGCATTGGTCTTCCCCAGGCGCAAGGTGCGCGTGATTTGCTTATCGGCGAAGGTTGGCGATTTCTTAGGGAGAAACGGGGATTTGAATTACGAAAGGAATAGCTGAGGCTTAATCGGAGACGCCGGATTCGGCAACGGCAGCGAAGGTGAGATCCTGCGCGGCGGAGCCATGCTGTTCGCGCCAGAGGTCGAAGAGGCGGCCGTAGCTGAGGGTGATGTATTGTGCAGGTGGAACGCCGAGGAGGAGGGCGATGCGGTCGATCCAGGCGGGAGGGCCTTCGAGCTCGGCGAAGGTGCCGATGGGGGTTTCATCGAGGACGCAGTGGCCTTCGCCGTCAGACCACTCGGTGCGCCACTTCTCGTAGCGGAAGGCGGGGTCGAGGCCGATGGAGTGGAAGATCAGGGCGAGGTTATCGCCGTCGGAGACTTCGGTCTCTGTTTCGATGCGGTGCTTGTGGGCGTCTTCGCCGGGGCCTTGGTCGGGGAGGCGCTTGTGGGTGAGGATGGTGCGGCCGGCGTAGTTGCGGATGCGGAGGATTTCAGTGCGGGCGCGCATTTGGCGGGTGGGGGTGTCGTAGAGGACGTTGGCCTCGAAGCTGCGGGGGGTTTGAAGCGTGAAGCCGGCTACCTGGAGGCGGTTGGCCAGGGTGGGTGGGTCGTCGACGCGGAATTTGATTTCGGTTTCGACGGGCATGGAGAGGCAGTTCTTAGTTCATAGTTCTTAGATCGCAGTTCTTAGTTCCGAGTTCACAGTTCTTAGGCAAGAGCCATGAGGGTGAGTATACCGCCGTCTGCGGTGGGACGGGCGCCAGCAATTCGCTCGCATGGGCGTAATGCTTCCCAGCCAGCGGGTTAGGCCTTATGCTCAAGGTGTTCCCGATCCCATTCTGCAACAGAAAGGTCTGCTTCGTGATTCGCATGAGCCGCATCTCCGCTTTAACTGTGTTGGCCATTTTGGCTTTCGCTGTTTTGATTGCTGCCGGGTGGGGGCAGGCCGCGCCCGCGCAGGCGAAGCCGCAGTACCCTGACTATCCCAGCGAGACGCCGGCGACGCTGATGGCGCCCGCGCCTAACTTCGACTACGGGCGTCGCGTGGCGATGATCCCGATGCGCGACGGGGTGAAGCTGTATACCGTGATCCTGGTGCCGAAGGGCGCGAAGCACGCGCCGATTCTGCTGACGCGCACGCCTTACAGTGCCAAAGAGCTGACCAGCCACGCGGCCAGCGCGCATCTGGGGCGGACTCTGTATGGATATGACAATGCCACCGATGTGATTGTGGAGGGCGGCTACATTCGCGTGATTCAGGACATTCGCGGCAAGTACGGCTCAGAAGGCGATAACGTGATGAACCGTCCGATTCACGGGCCGCAGAATCCGACGCCGGTGGATGAGGCGACGGACACGTACGACAGCATTGACTGGCTGATCAAAAACATTCCTGAGACCAATGGGAAGGTGGGGATTCTGGGCATCAGCTATGACGGTTTTCTGCCCCTCATGGCGCTGGTCCATCCGCATCCGGCGCTGAAGGTTTCGGTGCCGATGAATCCGATGGTGGATGGGTGGATGGGCGACGACTGGTTTCACAACGGCGCCTTCCGCGAGCAGAATATGCCGTACATCTGGGAACAGGAGGCCACGCGCTCGAATGATTCGAAGTGGACGGTTTCGCACTTTGACGATTACGACGAGTACATGGCGGCGGGCTCGGCAGGCGAACTGGGCAGGCAGCATGGACTGGAGCAAATGGGCTTCTGGAGGAAGATTCTGGATCACCCCAGTTATGACGCGTTCTGGAGCGACCAAGCGGTGGATAAGGTGCTGGCGGAGGACTTCAAGGCGGAAGGGATCAAGGTGCCGATTCTGCTGGTGCACAGCTTGTGGGACCAGGAGGATATTTATGGGGCGAACGCGGTTTATAAGGCGATTAAGCCGCTGGACACGAACAACGACAAGGTGTTCCTGGTGCTGGGACCGTGGCACCATGGGCAGGAGATCGATGATGCTGCGTCGCTGGGAGCGATTCGGTTCGGAAGCGATACGGGGACGTGGTTTCGGCAGAATGTGCTGCGGCCGTTTCTGGATCGCTATCTGAAGGACGATGCACCGCAGGCGGATGTTGCCACGGTGACGGCGTATGAGACGGGCGCGAACAAGTGGGAGAAGTTGAAGGCGTGGCCGGAGAGGTCGGCGACGAAGGCGCTTTATCTGGAGCCGGACATGAAGCTGGGCTTTACCGCGCCGGTGGCGGGGGGCGCGGAATTTGATGAGTACGTTTCCGACCCTGCGAAGCCGGTTCCGTTCCGCGCGCGGCCCAGCCAGCCGATTGGCTATAGCCAGATGCTGACCTGGCCGGAGTGGCTGGTGGATGATCAGCGCGAGGCGTCGGGAAGGACGGATGTGTTGACCTATACGAGCGATTTGCTAACGGAGCCGGTACATATCGGGGGGCAGCCGGTTGCGCACCTGGTGGCATCGACCAGCGGAACGGATTCCGACTTTGTGGTGAAGCTGATCGACGTGTATCCGGACGAGGTTGCGGACCACCCGGAGATGGGCGGATATGAGCTGGGCGTGGCGATGGATATCTTCCGCGGGCGGTATCGTGAGGGCTTTGTAACGCCGAAGGCGATTGAGCCGGGCAAGCCGCTGACTTACCGGTTTGCGTTGCCGCCGGCGGACCATGTGTTTCTCCCCGGGCACAGGATCATGGTGCAGGTGCAGTCGAGCTGGTTCCCGCTGTATGACCGCAATCCGCAGACGTTTGTGCAGAGCATCTTCTGGGCGAAGCCGGGGGATTATCAGAAGGCGACGCAGCGGATTTACCATGCGCCGGGCGAGGCGAGTTCGATTGAGCTGCCGGTGGTTGAGAAGTAGTGCGGCATGGATTCCCCGGTCCCTCCGCCACGGCGGACGAGGGACCGGGGGCACCCTCTGGATGGGTCGAAGGCGTGACAATAATCCTGTGAAAACGCTGCGATTGCGAGTGGATGCGGAGCACCTGGAGACGGCTGAGGCGCGGGAGGCGCTGGGGCACGCTGCTGCGATTTTGCGCGCTGGGGGTCTGGTGGCGCTGCCGACGGAGACGGTGTATGGGCTGGGGGCGCATGCGCTGGATGCGGTTGCGGTGGGACGGATTTTTGAGGCGAAGCAAAGGCCGGCCTGGGATCCGGTGATTGTGCATATTGCCGAGGTGGGGATGCTGGAGGGTCTGGTCTGCTGGGAAGGGCTGGACGCTGGCGTTGAGGTGCGGGCGCGGCGGCTGATGGAGGCGTTTTGGCCGGGGCCGCTGACGCTGCTTCTGCGGCGGACTGCGTTGGTTCCTGAAGCGGTGACGGCTGGGCGGGCGCTGGTGGGGGTGCGGATGCCGGCGCATCCGGTGGCGCTGGAGCTGATTCGGCGGGCGGGGTTACCGGTGGCTGCGCCGAGTGCGAATCTGTTTGGGCATACGAGTCCGACGACGGCGGAGCATGTGCTGGAGGATCTGGACGGGCGGATTGACGCGGTGGTGGATGCAGGGGCGACGGGGCTGGGGGTGGAGTCGACGGTGCTGGATGTGTGCCAGAGCCCGATGGTGATTTACAGGCCGGGTGCGGTGACGGCGGAGCAGATTCGCGCGGTGGGCGGGGCGGTGGCGGTATTTCAAGGTGGGAAGCTGGAGGAGACGCCGCGGGAGGCGATGCCGTCGCCGGGGGTGGGGATACGGCATTATGCGCCAAGGGCGCGGCTGGTGCTGGTGGATGCGCCGCTGGGAGAACTTGAAGCGCGGCTTGAGGAGTTTGCGCGGGAAAGCGCAAGCGAGCGGGTCGGGGTCATGCTTCCGGCGAAGATTGCGGCTCCGGAAGGGGCGACGGTGTTTGCGTGGGGACGATGGGATGCGCCGGAGGAGCTCGCGCGGGAATTGTATGCAGGATTGCGGACGCTTGATGCGGAGGGATGCACGGTGATTCTGTGCCCGCTGCCGCCGGCGGAAGGGATTGGGGCGGCGATTCGGGATCGGCTGTTGAAGGCAGGTTACAGATGACAGGTTACAGATTACAGATGACAGTTTGAAGAGCCCGGGAGCTTCATTGGTCTGCAAGCACCGACCGGTGAGGACAGCCAACAGGGGCAGATCAGGGCATTTAACTGTAATCTGTCACCTGTAACCTGTCATCTGCCTTGATTACTGGCCGTTTTCTGCGACTTTGTACATATATTTGATGGCGGGCTTATAGATGAGGGACTTGGTGCGGCCGCGGACTTTGATGGAGTTGCGGTCGTACCACTCGATGCGTCCTTCAATCATTTCGCCGTCTTCCAGGACGATCACCATCGGGGTCTGGGATTGAATCTGCTTTTGCAGGTAGAAGAGCTCGGCGTGGTGCTGCCGCGCTTCCTCTTCAGGAATATGCGCGTGGAAATGGAAGGGCAATGGAGCGGACAAAGCTTTTCGATTGCTCGGCTTGCGCACTTCGAACGCGGGGGAAGCATGTTCGTGGCCGGGTGTGAGGGCTGGCTGTTTCCCAGTTGCAGACACCCTGGGCGACGCCGGCGACAGACGGACGGAGGCGGGCGAACCGGGTGAACTGGAAAAGCTGGGCATATGGGAAGAACTTATCATGGCGAAAGAATCCTTTTCGGTGCTAAAAGCGAGAAGAGCTCATAAAAATGAAGTGACAGAACCCCGGAGACGATGACGGCGAAGCGGTAAAAACTGAGAAATGCGCCCGAATTGGGTTGACGGCTGCGAGCTGAAAAAAGCTCCCCACGACCAAAAATGACGGCAAACTCTGACGACCGGGGAATGCAAAGCTGCGCAGGACCATGTGCTCCAACGAAGCGGCTGCGTTCTTTCGAGGTATGAAATTACCGGTACCCAGAGAGATGCCCGGGGTGCGGGGTGGGTTGCTTTTATCTTTGAGCGCGTGGTGCGGGAGCGGCTACTCGCGAGCGGCTACTCGCGGTCGAGGGCGGCGGCCATGGCGTCAAGCGAGAGGGAGCGAAGCAGGTTGCGGCGCATGCCGGATTCAACCTGGACGAGGGCCCGGGCGGCATTGTCGATCCATTCGACGGTCACTCCTTGCGCGAGGCGGGCGAGCTCGGCTTCGATGTCGAGGTTGCGGATCAGGCGCGGGGTTCCGGCAACGATGAGGAGCAGGTCTTCGACAAGGCTGCTGAGGGCGCGGAGCAGGCTGAGGGTTTTCTCCTGGCCATCGGCGCCGGCGCGGTAGGTCTCAGTGGATTTGAAAAGTAGCGAGTAATCAGGCTCACGAAGGGCGGTGCGGAGGAGGATGAGTGCGTCCTGGCGGCTGGTGAGGTAGGCGGGCAGGTCGAGGGTGAGGGCGCGGCCCACGGCGCCTTCCGCGAGGCGGGCGGCCAGGGCTCGGTCCTGGGGCTTGAGCTCGGGGCGGCGCAGCGCAAGCAGGGATTCGAGGTCGGAGGCGGCGAGAGCCCCAAGGCGATGCACAACGGCGCGGGAGCGGATGGTGGGGAGAAGCTCCTGGGGATTCTCGGTGAGGAGGATGAGCGAGGTGTGTTCGGGCGGTTCTTCGAGGACCTTCAGTAGGCTGTTGGCGGCTTCCTTCATAAAAGCGGAGGAGGTGAAGATGGTGAATGTGCGCCGGGATTCGACCGGGGGGCGGTAGAAGGCGACATGGATGACCTGGCGGACCTGGCCGAGCTTGATGAGGAGCTGAGGCGGGTCGGGGGGAACGATGAGCAGGTCGGGATGGGTCTGGATGAGGATGCGGGTTTCTTTCTTGTCGGTCTCGCGGAGGGCATCGCGGGCTTCCACGGCTTCGGCGACCAGGGTTTCGAGGTTGGCGGAGTCGGCAATGCGACGGCAGTTGGAGCACTGGTCGCAGAAGTCGGGAAGGGGGCCGGACTCGGAGGCGGATTCAGTGGGATTGAGGCAGTTGAATGCCTTGGCGAGCATCAGGGCGAGGGTGTATTTCCCGGAGCCTTTGGGGCCGGCGAGGATGAGGGAATGGGGAAATCGCTGGGCGCGAATGGATTCGCGGAGATGGGTGACGGTTTGGGTGTTGCCGAGGAAATCCTGAAAGCCCACGGATAGAGTCTACAATCCCACGGACCAATGCCTGTCCGTGGAGGGCCTTGACGAGATTCGGAAATACATTGCCGAGGGCAAAATTGAATCCGCGGATCGCTGTGTGGGAATCTTGTACCTGGGAAAACGCCTACGCTGCCCGCCGGGATACTGCGCGGGGACACCAATTCCACCTGGTCTCTGGAGCATTGCTCTCACGAATCGGCCACGCCTGGAAATGCATGTAAAAAGTCACCTTGCCAACGCTCTCTGCGAGACCCGGTTTGCCGCAATGCGGGCAAAGTTGGATTTTACAAGAATCAATCGTCGTTCCAACCGGATATTTACTGTAGTCGGATACTTTCATGACTCCTTCAGTGTACTCTTTTGCACGTTTCCAGGATCTGGCAGCGCGCTCGATCCTCTTCCAGGAAATCGATGGGGCACTCAGGATCAATGTGTCTGGTGCGGGCCCGGGGTGCCGTCAGACCAGTTGCCAACCCACACGAGAAAGATGGTCATGCGGTCTTCGGGGTCGTTTGCCGCAATCACGGGCGAGTTTGGCAGGTTTGCTCCCCAACTCTTAGCGGCATCGCCGGGAACGAACCACATCATGTGCGGATGCCAGTGCGGATCGCTGTCGGCAAGGTACTGCTGCTTCGACATCATGTAGCACATCGCGCCCGGCTCCAATGCGGGCAGTTCCCTGGTTTCCAGTCCCCCTTTGATTGCCTGGGCGATCTCGGTTTTTGATCTTCCGGCAAGGGCCAGTTTGGCTTTCAGGAGCACGGCGGGTAGATAGGTTCTTGCCGCGGGGGCGTTGACGCAGATGGGGCTGCTGATTTTGGGATTCCAGAATTCAGGGAAATCCGTGGCGGCAGCAAAGGACCTCTCCACCAGGCAGACGAAGCCGTTGGTGCCGGCCGCCGCGATCGTGTAGCCATCGCGGCCCAGGACCTGGACTTCGGCTGCATTCGAAATGGAGGCGGGAGCGGCACTCCGGGCCAGGGCAATCTCGGAATCCTTGTCCGGGATCAGGTACTGGCTTTGGGGAGCCATGGCCGGGTAGGGGGACTTATCCGACTGCGCCTGGGCCTGCGAGGTTGCGCACGAGAAGACAGTCTGCGTAAGGAAAATTGCTACGGCGAGAAGCCCAGTCCAATGTTTCTGCATGGAACTCTCCAGCACGGCGCTCTGCGCCTCGGGTTCCGAAACGTGGCCCTGAGCAGGCAGAGAGGAGTGGTGCCCACATTAGACCACGGAAAGGGCCTGATTCGAAGCGGATGCGGAGTGCGGCGGTCGAGAAGGGGGTGAGGTTTTAAGATTGAAGAGCACGCTGTGTCATCTTGTTTAGGGATTCAACGTCTTTACCGGGGACGCGAAAGGGAACCAACACAATGGAGAACGACAAGGCTCTGCGGGACCACTTGATCAAGCTGATAAAGGGCGGCGAGGCGCACGCGGATTTTGACCGCACCATCAAGAATTTCCCGAGAGAATTGCGGTCGAGGACGAAGCCGGGAGTGGAGCACTCGGCCTGGCAACTGCTGGAGCATATGCGGATTGCGCAATGGGACATTCTGGAGTTTTCGCGGAATCCTCTGCACAAATCGCCGGACTGGCCTCGGGGGTATTGGCCGGATTCCGACGCGCCGCCGACTTTCAAGGCGTGGGACGAGAGCGTGAAGGCGTTTTTGGCGGATCGCGAGGCGATGTGCGCTCTGGTGGGGGACGAGAAGACGGATTTGTTTGCAAAGCTGCTGAATGGGGATGGGCAGACGCTGCTGCGGGAGGCAATGCTGGTGGCGGATCACAACGCGTATCACCTGGGGCAGCTGGTGATGCTGCGGAAAATGCTGGGGTTGTGGAAGTGAAGTGAAGTGCAGGTGACAGATTACAGATTACAGATGACAGATTACAGATTACAGATTACAGATTACAGATTACAGATTACAGATGACGGTCCGCTGGATGCTCGTCAGCCGTTTTTAGACACTGCGCTGGATGGGGATGGCTTTGATGCCGGTTCTGGGGCGCAGGGTGATTTTTGGCTGAAGCCCGATGGCCTGATTGGGGACGAGTTCGAGACGCCAGCGCTGGGCGATCGTGGCGAGTGCAAGCGTGGCTTCCATCCAGGCGAAGGACTCGCCGATGCACTGACGGCTTCCGCCTCCGAAGGGAAAATAAGAGAACCGCGGACGGGCGGCTTTGGCTTCCGCGGTGTGGCGGGTGGGGCGGAGCTCTTCTGGTTCGGGGAACCATCGGGGATCTCGCTGAATAATGTATTGGCTGAAGAAGACCATGGTGCCTTTTTTCAGCCGGTAGGGGCCGATGGAGACATCCTCGAGAACTTCGCGACCCATCGCCCAGGCGGGCGGGTAAAGGCGCATGGATTCAGCAAGAACCATGGCGGTGTACTCGAGACGGGGCATGTCTTCGAGAGTGGGCAGGCGGCCGGCGAGTACCTGATCGAGTTCGGCGTGGAGACGGGCTTCGGCTTCGGGATTCTGGCCGAGGAGAAGCCATGTCCAGGCGAGGGCGTTGGCTACGGTTTCGTATCCGGCGAGGAACAGGGTCAGGACCTGGTCGCGAAGCTGTTCAGCGGTGAGGGTAAGGCCGTCGCCGTCAGCCTGATCGTCGCGGGCGGCGAGCAGCATCGATAGCAGGTCGCCGTGTTTTTCGAGGCTGCCGGCGGATTCTACGCGGCGGGATTCAATCATTCCATGGACAACCTGATCGAGACGGGCCTTGGCATGGCGAAAGCGCTTCATGCCGGGCAGCGGCGTGTTGAGCAGCAGTTCGGCGCGGGGCAGGGCGACCAGGTAGTTGTAAAGGGCCATGATGATATTGACCTGATCGTTGATGACGTGGATTTCCGGGGTGACTTCGGTGTCGAAGAGGGTGCGGGCGGTGATTTGAAGGGCCAGGCGCATCATTTCGGCGTTGATGTCGATGGTCTGGCCGGGCTGCCATTGGGTACTGACCTGGGCGGCGATGTTGACGATCTGGCCGGCATAGTGCTGGATGCGCTGGCGGTGGAAGGCGGGCGCGGCAATGCGGCGGGCGCGGTTGTGGGTTTCGCCGTCGGAGGTGATGAGGCCTTCGCCGAGAAGGATCTTCATGCGCTTCTGGGTGCGGTCTTTGCCGAACGAAGCGGCTTTGTCGATGAGGACTTCGCGGATATCGGACGGCTCGTGGAGAAGGACGACGTGATGAAAGAGGATTTTGTAATGGGCGGCGCGCCCGTAGCGGCGCATGTGCTGAAAGAGCAGGATGGGATTGCCGGGCTTGAAGAATTTGTGGAAGAGGTAGAAGGGGAGATTGAAGCGCAGGCCGGGCGGGTAAATGTAGCGGCCATGGCGGACGAGGGTAGGCGGGGCGGTGGCGGCCGACGGATTGAAGGGGAGTTCCTGAGTAGCCACGGTTCGAGTTTAGACGATGGTTTGGTTCGCCGGTTTCCGATTCGAGGGTGAGGCGCAGGCGGATTGATGAGAGGCACAATTTGCAAGCATCTTTTTACGCCTTGTGGAATCTGCTTGGGGATGGGCCAATCCTGGGATCATTTGCGGAAAATCAAGGGCCCCGATGAGGGACGGTTTGCATGGCACACGATTCTGAGTTGCGCACGCACCTGGTGAAGCTTTTGAAGGGCGGGGACGCTCACGCGACTTTCGAGGCCGCGGTCAAAAATATGCCTGTGGAGCTGCGGGGCAAGCGGCCGGCGGGCGCGGAACATTCGCCGTGGGAGGTGCTGGAGCACCTGCGGATTGCGCAGTGGGACATTCTGGATTTCTCACGCAATCCCGAATACAAGGAACGCGAGTGGCCGAAGGAGTATTGGCCGGAAACGCAGGCGCCGCCGGATGCAAAGGCGTGGGCGGAGAGCGTGAAGAAGTTCGAAAGCGATCTGAAGGAGATGTGCGACCTGGTGGCCGACGAGAAGACAGATCTGTTCGCGAAGATTCCGCATGGGGACGGGCAAACAATTTTGCGCGAGGCGCTGGTGGTTGCGGACCACAACGGGTATCACCTGGGCGAGTTGGTGCTGCTGAGGCGACTGCTGGGGGCGTGGAAGTAGGCAAATGCGGTGCGTCAGAGGTTCGCGGGAGGCTCGCATTGGCTTGGACGCTGGTGATTCGCGGCGACGTTCCAGGGCTGTTACGAAACCTTCTGTTGGCGCGGGAATTATCCTCTTTCGCCCGCTAAAGCGGGCTGGGGATGTTTTGACATTCCCGCAACCCCAGTCTCGCGACTGGGGCTACCCTATGCCGCCCGCTGACGCGGGCTGAAGGCGATTCGATGCCTTTCATACTCAGGGTCGCCGAACTGGATATAGTGGGTTGCCCAGCCCAAAATTTGCCTCCTGTGGCCGGCCGCGGATTTCAGCACTCTCACGGGTGAAGATCGGTTTTGCTTAACATCAGCAGGAACTGGCGCTGAGTGCGCTGATCCATCGCTTCGGCCACTAGTTTGCCGTCGCGATTGATGACGAAGGTTCTGGGGATGCCCTCAGTGTGGAAGAGCTTGTGGACCTTGCTGTCGGAGTCGAGGAGTACCGGGGGATGATAGCCGGTGGGCGCAATGAAGGAGTTCACTTTGAACGGCTCCTCGTCTGAGATGGAAAGTATGACGAGTCCCTGTGACTGGAAGTGCGTATAGAGCGCGTCGAGCACCGGCATCTCCGCGCGGCAGGGCGGGCACCAGGTGGCCCAGAAGTTGACCATCACAATTTTGCCGCGCAGCTCGGAGAGAGTGACTTTCTTTCCGTGGAGGTCCTTGAGGGTGAAGTCGGCCTTTTCAATTTCATCGTCATTGGCGGCAAGGATCTGGCTGGCTTTGACGTAGAGCGGGTCGGTGAGGGTGGTGGTGACGTGCTCGTAACGGACCAGGTTGGCCAGGTCGGTGTAGGGCATGGGCGGCTGGTCGCCCTTTGCGGGCACGGGTGTTTCGGTGAGCGATTGCGTGAGCGTGTCCGCCACGGCCTGCAGCGCATCCATGCCCTGATCGCCTTCGGTGACCAGGTGCGCGAGCGAGTCGGCGAGGCGAAGCTTGGGTAAGCCGGCGGGAAGCGCACGAACTTCCGTCGCGAGTTTGATGGTGAGGAGCGGACGCTCGGTGGCGGAGAGCCCACGCAGCGTCTTCATCTGACTGGTGATGGCGGACTCGTTCGCCTGGGCGTGGAGAAACGGGGCGGCGAGCAGAAGGGATGCGGCTATGAGGGCTTTCTCGATGGTGGTCATGGGGTCCGGGTTGTGGCGTGAATTGAGGGCATTGAGACTTTCGCCGAATTATAGATGCAGCAGCGGAAGGCGAGCCGGATAGTTCGGCAGGTTATCCGACAGCGCTTGTCGTGTTCAGCCGTGCAGAAACGGCGGCGATGATTTGCTCGTGGACTTCTTCGATGGACTTTTCGCCTTCGATGAGGACGACGCGGTGGGGTTCGCGAAGGGCGATCTCACGGTACTTCTCCCAGACGCGGGCGTAGAAGGCGTCCTGCTCCGACTCGAAGCGATTTTCATCGGAGTTGGAATTGGGGCCGGCCTGGGTCTGGGCACGCTGGTTGCGGCGGCGGGCGCGGGCCAGAGAGGGCTCAAGACTGGGCAGGAGGAGGATGGTCAGGTCGGGCTGCAGATTGCCGCAGATAAGGCGGTGGAGTTCCAGAACGGGTTCGGAGCCAAGTTCGCGGCCGCCGCCCTGGTAGGCCTCGGTGGAGTCGGTAAAGCGGTCGCAGAGGACGATTTTTCCGCTGTCGAGGGCGGGCTGAATGACCTCGGCGATGGCCTGGGCGCGGTCGGCGAACATGAGGGCCATTTCCGTCATGGGCGCGAGGCCGGTGGAGCGGGAATCGAGGACGAGGGCGCGGATGCGGTCGCCGGTTACGGTGCCGCCGGGCTGGCGGATGAGAATGGGGTCAAGTGCTGGATCGGCCTCTTTCAGCCAGGCTGCCAAACGCTTGATTTGGGTGGTTTTGCCGGAACCGTCGAGACCTTCGAGAGTGATGAAGAGACCGCGCGGCATGGGAGGAGTTTATCACCGGTGCGCTGGGCGGGCGACGAGGCCATTACGGTTGTGTTACAACAGGATGGTTTTGGAACGTGACCGGAGGCAGGCGCGCAGCGGCGGGCACCTCCCATGGAGTGGAAGTACCGTGAAGACAAGCAAGCTCTCCCAATTCTTTGTATGCGGCCTTTTCGCGGTCGCACTGCTGGCTCCGGGCCGGACAAACGCACAGAACCTGACGCTCGAGGGACAAACGGGCGGGTTTATTACGCCGACCGCCTACGTGGTGGAGTCATCGAAGGGGCAATTTTTCTCTCACCCAGCGGTGAGTTTCCATTTCATCGGGGCTGCAACGGTGATCGGCAACATTGAGACCTTCAGCATCACGGAAGGGTTCGGGAACCGGGCGGAAGCGGGGTATACACGCAGCGTTCACCAGGACGGGAATACGTCGACGGCAACCGCGACCAATGAAGCGACCAGCAGCCTGTGGGACTTTAACGGCATGAACGTGTTTCACGGCAAGGTGGTGGGGATCAAGGACGGGCAGTTCGGGCCCTGGACGCCGGGAGTTGCGGTGGGCGGCGTGGTGAGAACGGACGACAAGTTTGTGACGGGCGCGGCGGGCCCGGCGGCGGTGGGGCTATACGACCAATACTGCATTGAGACAGGGTTATGCGCGCCGGTGCCGATTCCGGCCGCAAAGGGCTACACGAACGGCGATGTGTACGTTTCGCTGACCAAGACGTGGGCAAAGAAGCCGGTGCCGTTCCTGGCCAACTTCGGATGGAAGGCAACCAACGCGGCGATTTACGGAATTGGCGGGCAGGCGACACGGTTCGGCGGGCGGCTGTTCGGCGGGTTGGGGATTCCGCTGCCGCTGTTCGCAGGGCTGGTGGCGGTGCCTTCGGCGGGATTCACGCAGGAGCCGCCGACGGCGAAGGGGCTTGGTCCCGCGCCGCCGAACGGCATTCCGTTTGTAGGCGGAAGAGCGGACCTGCCGACTACGTTGGACTACGCGGTGCGCGTGACGCAGCGGGAACATCCGCACTTCTCATTCGATATAGGCGTGGGGCAGGTGGCGGGGAATATCGGGTCGATTCCTACGGGACTGCCCGCGCCGTATCCGGCTTCGATTCCGGTGAATCTGGAAGCACGGCATGTGGTGGGATTGGGAATTAGCATACGGCCATAACGGTCGTCGGTGGTGACTGACGTGGATGGCGTCACGAAAGAAAAGGGTTGGAGCAGTATTGATCAGAATGTGCGCGGGGCGGGGGCTAGGCTCACCGGGTAGCTCCCAAGTTCTGCGCCGGATCAGAGTGAAAACTTTATTGCTCGACTGAGCAGGCTTGGAGGAACCTGGAGGTTCTTCTGATGCGATTGTTTCGGCCTGCGCTTCTGCTCCTGCTCGCCCTGCTTGTACCGATGACCGCGACGACTCTACACGCGCAATTCGGGATCAGCATCAACGTTGGTTTTGCTCCACCGGAACTGCCGGTTTATGTGCAACCGCCATGCCCTGAAGCGAACCTGATGTGGACCCCGGGGTATTGGGGCTATGACGATGACGGTGGGTACTTCTGGGTTCCCGGAGCGTGGGTGCCTGCGCCCTATAGCGGCGCGTTGTGGACCCCGCCGTATTGGGGCTGGAACAACGGGCAGTATGGATTTCACGACGGGTACTGGGGCCAGACGGTGGGCTACTACGGCGGCGTGAATTACGGATTTGGCTTTGGCGGCGTGGGCTTCGCGGGCGGCGAGTGGCGGGGCGGAAGTTTTGCCTATAACACCGCGGTGACGCACGTGAATGTGACCATCATTCATACCACCTACGTGAATACGACGATCGTGCGGGCGGGGATTGTGGCGAATCCCGGCCATGTTTCATTCAATGGCGGAAAAGGCGGCATTCAACATGCGCCCACGGCCCAGGAGCAGGTGGCCTCGAAACAACCGCATACGGCGCCGACCAGCTTCCAGACGCAGCACGCGACGACGGCCAAGGCGGACAAGACTTCGTTTGCGAAAGCGAACGGCGGGAAGCCAACGACACTGGTCGCGGCCAGGCCGCTGGCCCAAGAGAAAGCGACGCCGCCGGCGGGGATGAAGGCTGCACCGACGGCAGCAGCCAAGCCGGCGACAAAGGCGGGGACGCCTGCCGCGGCTGCACCCAGGGTTGCGCAAAAGGCAGTTTCTCCAAATGCGGCAAGGCCTGCGGTTGAAGCGGCTCCGAAGGCTGCACCGGTGGCGCAGAAAAGGGAAGCGGCGCCTAAGGCTGTTGCGCCGAGGGCAGAAGCTGCGCCGGTTACGAGGGCAGCGCCAAAGGCGACTCCGGCGGCGGCTCCGCGGCCGGTTGCTGAGCCCAGGCCGGCGGCTGTAGCCAGACCAGAGCCAGCTCCCAAGGCTGCTGCGGCAGCGAGACCGGCTCCAGTGGCGAGGCCTGCACCAGCGGCGAGACCGGCCCCAGCGCCGAGGGCTGCGCCCGCGCCGAAGGCTGAGCCAAAGGCTGAAGAAAAGCCGAAATAAGGCGGCTGGCGGCGAATGGCTGGTTGATTACGAAGGCCCACGAGAGAGACTGTGGGCCTTTGTGTGTCCGAGAGGGTGATTGGGCGTTTTGGGCTTGAAGGGGCAGGTCTCGGGGGTGGTCTGAATTGCTCATGCGAACGGTGCATGGGGTGCGGACCGTGCAACTTGCATAGGTCGTGAGGGCTTCCAATAGTCCTGAATTGAAGCGCCTGAGCGTTTCAACGTGTGGCGTAAAAGCCACGAGAGGAGATTTACCTTATGCGAATCTTTCGCATTTTCCCTTTGCTTCTGCTTGCTCTGCTTGCACCGCTGACCGCAAGGACTTTGCATGCGCAATTCGGCGCAGGCGTGAGTATCAGCGTTAATTTCGCACCGCCGGTTCTGCCGGTGTATGAGCAGCCGCCGTGCCCGGATGAGAACCTGATGTGGACACCGGGCTACTGGGCCTATTCCAACGATGATGGAGATTACTACTGGGTGCCGGGGGCATGGGTGCCCGCTCCATATGAAGGGGCGCTGTGGACGCCTCCCTACTGGGGCTGGGCGGACGGCGCCTATGGTTTCCATGACGGCTACTGGGGAGATGAAGTCGGCTACTATGGCGGCATCAATTACGGATTTGGATTCGGGGGGATTGGATTTGCCGGCGGTGAGTGGAGAGGCGGCGTGTTTTCGTATAACACCGCGGTGACGCAGGTGAATGTCACTGTCATCCACAACACGTATGTGAACCGGACAATTGTGGAGCAGGGCATTGTGCTCAATCCGAACCACGTGGCTTACAACGGGGGCGTGAACGGGATTCACCACGACCCGTCTCCCAGCGAACAGAGGATTTCGAGTGCGAGGCACGTAGCTCCGACGCGGTATCAGACGCAGCACGTGGCAGCGGCGCGGGCGGACAAGGCCTCGTTTGCGAAGGCGAATGGTGGGAAGCCCAGGGTACTGGCTGCGGCAAGGCCGCTGGCTGCGCAAAAGATTGCTGCGCCGGCGGGAACGAAGGCCCCGGCAAAGGCGGCGGCTCCTGCTGCTCGGACGGGCGCTACGTCACGTGAGACGAAGGCTCCGGCACGATCGACTAGCCGGACTGAAGCGAGCAGGACCGAAACGGGCAGGACCGAAACGCGGACGGAAACTGGTTCGCGGACGGAAACTACGCCGAGGACTGAGACGAAGGCTCCGGCACATTCAACCGGCACCACAGCTTCGCGCACGGAGACAGAATCAAAGGCTGCGGCGAAGGATCCGGCACGATCGACGAGCCGGACGACCTCGCGGACCACGGCGTCGCGGACGGAGACAGGCGCCCGGACTGAAACTGCGCCAAGAACCGGGACGAAGGCGCCGGCGAGATCGGTCACACATTCCGCAACGCGCACGGAGACTGAACCGAAAGCTGCGACGAGGGCTCCCGCCAGGGAAGCGGCGCGGCCTGTGACACACACTGAAACTGCCCCGAGAACAGAGAGGGCAACACCGGGACGAGAAGAAGCTCGACCTGCAACACATACCGAGACGGCACCGAAGGCCGAGGCACCTGCGCGCGAGGCAACTCCGCCAGCGGTACGTACGGAGCGCGAGCCGAGAGCTGAGCCGAAGGCTGCTCCTGAGGCTAAGGTTGAATCGCATCCTGCACCGAAGGCTGACCCTGAACGCAGGGTTGCCCCTGAGCCTAAGGTTGCGTCGCGCCCTGCGCCCAAGGCAGAGCCCGCGCCCAGACCCGCGCCTGCGCCGAAAGTGACGGCCAGGCCAGCGCCGGAGCCGAAACCAGCGCCGAAACCTGAGGAGAAAGAAAAAGAAAAGTAGCGGAGGGTGATTTTTATTGCACCAATTTTCATTATTCCAATTCTCATTACGCAAGGGCCCGCGGTCAGCCGTGGGCCTTTTTGTGTTTTAGAGAACCGGGGCTTGGACAGATGTTGACGATAGAGGGGCGGAAGCTGCAACTTCCTGTGGCAGGACGGGTTTCCAATATCGTAGACTGGCCGCTGACAACTGGAAGGCCCCATCTGCCAAGAAATTCTCAGGAGGTTTCACTTATGCGATTTGCCCGAACTGCGCGCTGGTTTTTGCTGGCGCTTCTGCTTTCTGTCGTACCCGCGACTTCGTTCGCAGGGGTGTTTATCAGCGTCGGCTTTGCGCCACCGGTGTTGCCGGTGTATGAACAGCCGATTTGCCCGGAGCCGGGGTTGATGTGGACGCCGGGCTACTGGGCGTATGGCGCAGATGGCTACTACTGGGTTCCTGGCGCATGGGTTCCTGCTCCCTACGTGGGCGCGTTGTGGACGCCTGGGTACTGGGGCTGGGGAGGCGGGCGGTACATCTTCCATGACGGCTACTGGGGTCCGCACATTGGATACTACGGCGGCGTGAACTACGGATTCGGTTACGGAGGGATTGGATTTGCCGGCGGAATCTGGCGGGGAGGATTCTTCTCGTATAACACCGCGGTGATGCATGTGGGCGTTGGTGGAGGCTGGGGCGGCCATGTCTATGAGGATCGCGCGATAGTGGAGCGGGGCTATGTAGCCCGCGACAGTCATGTTGCATACGCTGGCGGACCGGGCGGGATTCATCATGACCCGAGCCCCGAGGAGCGGGTCGCCGAACACGACCAGCACCGGGGACCGAGCGACGTGCAGCAGCATCATGCTGAAGCGGCGCGCGTGGACAGGACCAGCTATGCGAAGAACAACGGCGGACATCCGGCGAACGGGGCGGTATCTCGGCCTCTGGGATCTTCATCCCACACGGCCGTAACACACACTGCAACGACGCGGACGACGAGCTCGACCACGCGCTCCACGACGATGGCATCGACGCACACGAACACGGCGGGTTCTGCGCACGCAATGACGGCGCGGCCGGCGGCTTCGGCATCGCATGCTGCACCTGCAGCGCATGCGGCGCCTGCGGCGCATGCTTCTGCGCCAGCTCCAAAGTCCAGCCCGAGTGGACATCACAAGTAGGGGCAGCGTCCCAGCGGAAATCGACTAGAAAGCACCAAGGCCCACGGGAAACCGTGGGCCCTGGTGCGTTTGGGCTTCTGTTGGAGTCCTGTTCCATTTGAGCTACCGCGTCTCGATCCAAGCCTTCTGGAAACTTGTCACGCAGCTTATACCGGCTTTCTTCTTCGAATCGTCAGTTTTGGTGGTGTAGAAAGGCGAATCCGCTCCCTTCAGGTAGGCGCGCATATGAACCTGGGAGGAAAAGGTCATTCCTCCCGAATAGCTGGTGTTGCCATTGTTGTCGGTCGACTGGCTACTCTGCTTCTCACGGTCCGTCTTCTTGTCGAAGCGGAGAACGATGTCCGCACTGTCGGTATCGTCCACAACGATGAAATGGCCCCAGCGCTTCAACTGCTCCAGCGCGCCATCCGAGACTTCTCCCGTCTTCGTGTCGGTGCGAATGGCGATGGTCCTGGCGGCAAGAGCAGCCTTAGGTATAGACTCCTGCGCCAGCGTGGTAACAGCGGCGATGAATGCGAGCGGAAGCAAGAGGGGGCGAAGGAAAGGCTTCATATGTGTCTCCTTGCGAAGATTTGCCTTAGAGTAGCAAGTTTTTCGCATGTTCAGGGATTCAGCTCGAAGTCAGAGCGTATGTTGCTTACCCTTCCCCATGCCAGATATTCGCCTCAAAAGCAACCGAAGATGGCAGATGATCGAGTAAGGGAAGGATGGCAGGTCATCCGGCAACGACTCGGTGGCTCACCCAGAGGTCCTTCATCATTTCAGTCCTTCCGGCGTGAGAATCTCAAAAGCAACCACGGATCCTTCACTGCGTTCAAGGATGAAAGTGCTGTGGGTAGAGGAGATGGCGCCGGAATATGGCTTGTCAAGGTAATTGTTACGCGCGTCAGTTGCTCAGCGATGACAGATGCTTGTAAAGAGATCGCAGATCTCGAATGATCAGGGGGCGGAGGGTTCGATGCCGGCGATTTCTACTTCGAGGCCGCCGAATTCGGGATGGTCGTTTTCGCGGATGCGGTAGGCGATGTCGATGAGGGAACCTTCGGCGAGCGCGAGTTCGGCGACGCGGGCGGCGAGGTTCCATCCGACGGCGCGGATGGCGGCGCTGGCGCCGGGCATCGATTGGTCGGTGGCTGCGCTGATTGCGGGAGTCTGGACGAGGGTCTGGACGAGTTCCAGACGGATGTGGCGTTCCTTCATGATGCGGGGACGGGCGAGGAGCCGGGCGCGGCGGGCGAGGAAGATGGGTTCGGGGTTGCCGTGGCCGAGGGGCTCAAGACGGCGCAGCCAGCCCGCAAGTACTGACGTGATGCGGTCGAGAGGTAGTTCGGCGTGGATATGGAGCACGTGCTCGGGCTGGCGCGAGGCGAGTTGTTGATCGGCATAGAGGCAAAGACGGCGACGGAGTTCTGGCATCGCGGCGGCGGGCATGGCGAAACCGACGGCGAAGGCGTGGCCACCGAAGCGGGTGAAGAGATCGGCGCAGGATTCGAGGGCGTTGAGGAGCTGGAAGCCATCGACGGAGCGGCCGGAGCCGTGGGCGATTTGGCCGTCCGGGCCGTCTTCCACGCTGACGACGATTGCCGGCTTGGCGGTGCGCTCGACAACGCGCGAGGCGAGGATGCCGATGACGCCGCGGTGCCAGCCTTCGCCATCGATGACAAGGAGTGCGCTGGCGGCTAGCTCGGCTGAAGTGGCCAGGCGGATTTCGATGGCGGCGAGGGCGGCGGCTTCGGCATCCCGCCGTTCGCGGTTAAGCCGTTCGAGCTTGGAGGCAAGGACGACAGCGCGTGCGGGATCGCGGGTGCAGAAGAGCTCAATGACTTCCGAGGCAATGTCCATGCGGCCTGCGGCGTTGATGCGCGGTGCGATCCGAAAAGCGATGTCGAAGCCGGAGATCGGTTTGGCAGCGGGGTCGAGGGCGGCGACGGCAAAGAGGGCGCGGAGGCCTGCGCCAACGGGGGAACGCAGCTCGCGAAGGCCGAGGGCGGCAATGACGCGGTTCTCGCCTTTGAGGGGAACGGCGTCGGCGATGGTGGCGATGGCGGCCATTTTGAGGAAGCTGGGCAGAATTTTTTCGCGCAGGCGAACGGGATCGCGACGAGAGAGGATGGCCTGGGCGAGCTTGAGGGCGATGGCTGCGCCGCAGAGGGATTTTTCAGGGTAAGTGCAATTGGGCTGGTTGGGATTGAGGATGGCAAGGGCGTCGGGGATGGAGTCGTCGGCCTTACAAAGGTGATGGTCGGTGATGATGAGGTCGAGGCCGATGCGGCGGCAGGTTTCCGCTTCAGCAAAGGCGCGCATGCCGGTGTCGACGGTGATGACGAGGCGGACGCCTTCAGCGTAGGCGGCTTCAAGGACGCTGGACTGGAGGCCGTAGCCTTCGCGGAGGCGATGGGGGACGTGGAAGCGGGCTTCACCGCCGAGCATCTCGATTGTGGTTTTGAGCAGGACAACGGCGGTCGTGCCGTCAACGTCGTAATCGCCGTAGAGAAGGATGGGCTGATGGTTGGCGATGGCAGCTTCAAGGCGGTCGACGGCGGCGGCCATTCCAAGCATGAGGAATGGATCGGTCAGTTGGGCTGAGTCGGGATTGAGGAAGGCGTGGGCCTGCTCGGCTGTGGCTATGCCGCGAGCGAGGAGAAGTTCGGCGAGAACTTGCGGGAGGTGAGCGGCCTTGGCAAGGGCAGCGGCTTCTTCAGCGCGGGATTTGGCTAAAAGCCAGCGTTGATTGGGACGCTTTGGCGGGTGAGGCGGGAGGGGGATGGGAAGCGGAAGAGAAGAGGGCAGTGCCGGCAGGTGTTGCGGATCGCCTGCCGGGATGGGGGTTGGGCTGGCCACGGGCGCCTATTCGTCCTCTACATCCCCGTGTGGGTCGTCGATGACGATGTCCTGGAAGCTTTCAATGTCTTCGAGCAGAGTCTGGTAACGCTCGTACCACTCGGTGGTGGTTTCATGCAGAAAGACGAGGCCCTGATAGATGAAGCCGAGCTGGATGTAGCCGAGCATGCCGGCATACTTGCGCAGCCATTGGGCTTCGACAAGCTCAGTGGACTCTTCGTCGGGGAAGTTCATTTCGCCGGCTTCTTCAACAAGGGCGTCGAGCTCTTCACGCTCGAGCGACATTTCGCTGAAGGTAACGAAGGGAGCGCCAACGTGCTTGGCCATCTCGACGAAATCTTTCCAGGCGTCGGGGTTGTTATTGCCCTCCCATACGATGGAAGGAATGTCCTCGGTTACGTAACCGGGGAGGCGATGCATACCGTGACCTTCAATGAAGGCCACCATGTCGTCTTTGAGGGAGAGGAGATTTTCCGTGCTCATGGTAGTCAAGCATCTATTCTCGCAGACGCGGGCGGGTGGGGGTGGAAAAACAGGGAATAGCCACCCCAACGACGAAGACCTGTCGTTGGGGACCCCGGCAGGGAATAGGGAACGGGGAACAGGTGAGGGACTGGGAGGGGAGTGCTTTAGTCTGGAATTATCTGAAATTTGGAGGAACAACGCTTGCCAGGTTTTGAGCGCCATGTTTTTGTTTGTCATAATGTGCGGCCGGAGGGTGCGCCGCGACCGTCTTGCAGTGCCGACGGAAAGAGCGAATTACATACGCAGTTGAATCAACTGGCCAAGGCTGCGGGGCTGGGGTCGAAGGTGCGGATCAACAAGGCTGGGTGCCTGGACCAGTGCGAGCATGGACCGACGGTTGTGGTTTATCCCGAAGGGATTTGGTATGGGCATGTGCAGCCTGGGGATGCGGCGGAGATTGTGGCGGAACACCTGGTGGGGGGGCGGCCGGTGGAGCGGCTGCGGCTGGCCGATGAGTGCGTGAATACGAAGAGCTGTCCGCATCGAGGCTGACCACCTGCGGTGGGGCAGACGCTCGCGTGAGGCTCGCACTGGGTTGGTTCTTCCCATGTCTCGAAACGCGTGGAAATGGACACTTTGATTTCATTCGGGCGAATGATGAGCGGCGCAACCGCCTGAAAAGCGGTCGGATGTACATGGAGCGGGCAGATGGGGTATCCTGAGCTTTAGCCCATGATTTTCTCCCGCGATTACATCGGGTATTTAGCCCGCCGCACAGTCAAGCACCTCATCGACGTCAAGTTGGTCACCACCAGCAACATCAAGGCGGTGGAGAGCCGAGTTGCGGATGGACTGATTGAAGAAATGTCTCTTGAGGACCGGATCAACGACGAGGTACGCGTAATTCTTGAGGCGTACTCGGAAGAAATGCGCAAGTCCGGCGCGCAATATCAGGAGATGTTCAAGAAGGTGAAGACCGAGCTGGCGAAGAAATACAAGGCGGTCTTATGAGAATCAGCCGCGACAAATTGAACAAGTTGGCTCACACGGTGGCCGACACCCTGGCGGAGATTGACGAGGTTGGGTTCCTTGAGGACCGTAACACGATTCGGCAGGAGGCGCGGAAGATTCTGGAGACGCTGCTGACGGAAGAGGCGCGGATCGACACGGCGGCGCGGCTGAAGATTGCCAACCAGCGAAAGATTATTATGGAAGGCTCGCAGGAGTGGGAGATTTTGTATAGGAAGTATTACAACGACGAGGTTCGGAAGCTGGGGATCTAAAGCAGGAACCAGCCTGCGGCGCTTTGGCACGGGGCGCGGATTTTGTTAGAGTAAGTAAGTGGCCGGGGACGGCCGCTCCCCACATAGTGGCGCTATCGTCTAGGGGTTAGGACGTGAGATTCTCAATCTTAAAACACGGGTTCGATTCCCGTTAGCGCTACCAGCTAATATCCGCTAAAGCCTGCTAAATCAGCAGGCTTTTTCATTGCTCGGAAATCCTCCTAGCGCGTGTTTGGTCACAATAGCGCTTGCCGTGGTACACACTGTGGTACACAGTCCATTTGGCCCGGATGCACAGAAAGCGGCCTGTGAGCGTCCGCAAGTCCAGCGCTAACCTTGCAAGCAAATAGGGGTGCACAGAGGAGTCTGGCGGGCTGCTCAAGCATACTCGGATGCTTGCGGGCGTTCACAAATGCTTGCATGAATCGAGTACCGAAACCGGCACGGCAATTTGCACACAGTTCACAGAGGCACCAGTCCGGAGAAAACAAGGCTTTGGAATCGGCTATTGAGCCTTCCCTGTCACACCTAAGAAGAAGGGCGCAATTAAACCAGCGATGGGTTGGGACAGCCTTGCGGGTCGGGGGCGAGGCGGAAGGACATCCCGGCCCGCAGAGCATCTGAGGGGCGACAAGCGCATTCCAAGTCCGATTCGCGGGCAGGTACCGTGGGAGTGGCTTTAGTTGTCCTGGCAATCGCGGTATGCACGAGAGACGAGCCCTTGGAGAGGTTCGGTTTGCCGCATCGTTTGAAAAATATGCGCATGATTATTCGACCCGAAGAATATGCTTAAAATTTCAAAACCCAATTAGGAATGGATAAAAAGCGCAGGAAATTGCCACAAGAAAATTCGAGGCGCAAGAAAATCATTTTGCTCTGTTCCGCGCATCCTTACCCCATCACTCCGACCCTTCCGCAATCGCAACCCCGGCTTCAGGCTTTGCAGCTTGAACAAACTCACAGAGAAAGCGAGTGTGGCGTTAATTAGAATCAGCGGAGGCGGAGGAATTTCTCAAATGATAGAGAGCCTGACCGATCCGAAACACATTGCGAGGCTCATGGTCGCAGGCGTTCCGGTAGTTTCGATTCCAGAGTCGGCGGAGCGGTTTCCAACTTTCCTCGCATGGTGGATGGAGATTGGGAGATTGAATCCGAATAACCACGGCGGATGGTCAACGCTTTCCGGCCCTTGGGTCACGCACGGGCGAATTGAGCTAATCGACCTAGACGGTTGGGGAGCGCTATTGCCGGAGGATAGGGAGAGAATCAAGGCGTGGGCAGATTCATTGCCGATTGGAATCTTTTGCGATTAGTAGGTTCGGCGGAAAATTCTGGCGGGAATATTTCGAGAACATTCGTCGAACCGCTGGGAAATCGACCCCCTAGAATCCCTTGAAGAGCTGTTCCAACGGCGTCCCTAATGCCAATGGGAGTCATCGGAGGAAAGCCATCTTTCCCGTGAGTATGGAGTAGTGGTTGTTCCTTTAAAACTCACCTACAGGAAGTCTCAGCTTCTGATCGACGAACTTGGGACGGATGGACTGGAGCGATTCTTAAAATAGGAGTCTGCAGCAAAGAAAGGAGGTAAGATGGCTGAAAGTACACTGCAAACAGTTGACGGGCTTCTGAGAAGTGAGCATTCGGCTTCTAAGGAACTGATCCATTTGCCGGGGCCAAGGGGATGAGTTGATAGCCGAGGGCACGGGCCCGAGCGTGGAGACTGAAGAGGGTTCTTTGTTGATGTTGAGTTTCCCGCTCGGCGAAGATGCCTTCCTGATAGGGCTCGCCAGT
>JBEKRU010000050.1:0-40247 GCA_049518435.1 Occallatibacter sp.
TTGTGGTAACTGTCGCGGTACATGTGCCGGCAGTGCAAGCTGTCCAGTAGTTGGAGTTTGAGTTGTACGGAATATCCGTGTAACAGGCCTCAGAGCTTGATGAGCTCTTTGGATCGGCTCCGCTATTTCCCGAGCCATGCGACGTGTTGGGCGATCCAAAGGCGATGGTGTAGACCGCGGTATAAGCGGATGGATCGCTGTTGTTGAGGGTGTATGTGGTACTGGTGCCATCAAGGGTGCTATAGGTTACCGTTTGTGAATTGGCGACATCGTAGGCTGCCTGAACCGCCTGGCCGCACTGCCCGATATTCGAAGGATAGGTGTAGATGTTTTGCTGAGCACTCCATGCGGGGACTTTGGTTCCGTTGATGCTGGCAGATGAGGTGCCCGATGAGCTCGGCACCATTTCGCTTTGGCCGTCCGTGGTGTTGAGGCCGGTTATGACTTGTACGTGGTTCACGGTTTGGGTGTTATATTCCTCGGTTGCGGTGGCGTTTCCATCGCTGAGGATAATCATAAAGTTCTTGGAGCCGGCCCGGGCAGCCTGCTCTACCTGGAGATCATGCCCAGCCTGATAAATGACTTGCGCATAGTACGTGCCCTCGCCGCCCTCCGGATTCAAGCCGGAGCACTGCCCAGTGGAACCGCCAGCCGCATACACGAGAGGGTCCGTGGGGTTCAGCCCCGTGGTGACAGAGTCATCTTGTCTGTATGTGGCGCCACCTGAATAGGGAATGATCTGATAAGTAGTGCCGCTGGCCATGGCGGGCAGTGAATACTGTGTGCTATTCGGTGCGCTGGTGTTGCAAACGGTGTCATCGCCAACGTTGTTACTGGCGATGGTGGGAAAGACATACAGGGAGACGACGTCGTCCGGCGTGGCGGACGCGCTGGTGCAGGTCTGGCCGGCGTAGCAGGGGTAGGCCCCGGCAAGAAGATTCCGGAAACCCTGCAAGGCGCAGGTTTCCGATGTTTTGTTGCTGACAGTGCAATCTGACGCCGAATCCGGTTGGCCCATGGACCCGGTGGTGTCCATGATGAGCGCGATGTTACACAGTTTACAGGTGTCGGCATCCATTGCGGCGACCCCGATTGCCTTGAGGTTGAAAAGCGGGACGCCGAACATCTGGCCAATCCACAGACCGGATTGCGCCGTCTGCGTAACCTGAACCGCGTTGTAGGCCGTGTCGCCGGAAGCGTCAGCGACGCAATTTACACCGTAGGAACTGAATACGGTGGCGGAGCAAAAAGGGGTGACTGTCAAACTGGCATTCTGCAGGATGCCGATCGCGTTTTCCTGCTGGACCTTGGAGCTGTAGGCATTGGCATACGCGGTGGCCTGGGAGGCGCTGGGAAGCCCCGTGGCTGCCGCCAGCGTAGCCTCATTGGTGGATGCCTGGAGAAGTTCGAGTGCGAAAAAGCCGTGGCCGACCTCAATGGCCAGGCCGGCGAGACCTACCAACAACAAGCATCCCAGGCCGGTTATAACAAATACCTGCCCGGACTCATCCTTCAATGATCTGCGCCGCAAAGACGCCCAACGGATCTTCATAGGAAAGTTCCTTCCTTGCTACCTGATGATCGACGATTCTGCTGCTACCAAAGGACCTGATGTGAGTTGATTGCCATAGATGGGAAGCCAATTGTACGTATAGCTGGCCCGGACGGTGACGGGCTCGTTCTGGGCCTTGTCGTAAGCATAAAGACCGTTACCAGGGGTGTTGGAGTCGCCCGTGCAGGTGGCGTTCGTAACTCCGACGAATGGGCCATATTGTTCTGTGGTCTCGACGCCGGACACATCCTGGGTAATCCAGACGGTGATTGTGAGGTTGTTCTGACTCCAGTCGGGCAGGCTGGAGCCTAATTGGGTGCCGGCAAGCGCACACGGGTCGGCATTCAGACCGCGCCTGGCGCCGATGGCCTGGGAGGCGGAAAAAGTGGCAAAGGCAAGCTGCTGGTAAGCAAAGAGCGACATGACGATGGAGACCATGCCGGTGAGGACGATGAGATAAACCGGCAAGGCAAAGGCTAACTCAACCAGCGCACTGCCTGAGCAATCGGAGCGAAGGAGTTCAACGATCCTTTGCCCGAAGGAAGCGGAGTGGACCGAGCCGTGCCGGTTCCGAAGCAACCCGCGTACCATGAACCTTCCGAGCAGTTTCATAGGCTGACTTCCTTCCTTACTCCACCAACATGGCATCTGCGGAGGCAAGGGTACCGGTGATCCGGTCTCCGAAAATGGGAAACCAATTGTAAACGTAGGTAACATGCAGGATCACAGGATTGCCATTCAAGCCGCCCGTGGCGTAGTGCATCGTCCCCGTGAGCCCCCCCGCCGAGGCGCATGTAGCCGCCGCGGTTCCGGTGTATGGGCCGTATGGGTTTACGGTGTCGGTGGTGCCGCTGGTGCTGGTAATGTCGATGGTGTAAGTAAAGTTGGAAGGGTTCAAGCCCGGCAAACTGGCGGTTACATCGGCGGCGGCTGTGGCACATGGATCGGCAATGATGTCGCGGCCATAGGCTAGATGCTGTGTTGCTCTCATGGTGGCATAGCCAAGCTGCTGGTAAGTAATCAGAGCCATGGCAACGGAGAATATGCCGAACAAGACGGGCACCAGCAGGATGGAGCTCGTGACGGCAGTTTCAAACAGGGTATTTCCATCGCTGTTGTAAAGCAGGGCTCGGAGCCGGCTGGCGACGAAGCCAGCATCCGCACGCTCACTCCCGGACGCCGCAACGATCCGCAGTCCGGGCGTAACGGCCACGGCCCTGCTGCGCAGGCGACATAGAATGCTCATGATCATCCCTCCCGATAAATGTTGCCCTTGTTCCCTTGGTTCGGCCATTCCCCTTTCGGGTGATGGGGTGCGAGCAAGTGTAACGAATCCGAAGAACTTCCGGAACTTACCCTGCCCTGTAGTAATCACCGAACCTTCCGCAGATTACGCTCTCTTCAACTTGTCGAGGAATTTATCGAGTTCTTTCTTGTCAACAGCATCAACGAGTGGACTCTTTCCCGGTCCCATGGCGGGGGAATTCTTGAGGATGAACTGGAGGCCCACGCCATCGTTACCCCAGCGGACAGCCCGGGAATGAACGGAGATGGAACGCTCCAGGCTCTCTTCGCCCAAATCAGTGCGCTGCAAGGTCATAAGGACCAGGGTGCCGGGATACCAACGCTCCTCGGTGACCACATACAATCCTGTGTTGCTGATGTCTTTGATGTTGCGGGCCTGGGGAGCGGCGCCGGTCCAATAGTAGGCTGCCAGGCCGGGCGAATCCATGCGCGGGGCCTTGCGCGGATCGGGTGACCACCAGCGCTCCAACCAGCTTTTTGGGGGTTTGGCCTCCTTCATGCCCGGCTCGACCAGGCGCATTTCGTGGGTGACTTGTTTCGGTTCCGGAGGCTGCTCGTTGGACCGGTCTTTTAACTGAAGCAGGCCGGGGCCACCGCTCCAAAGGGGCTTCTCTCTCAGGAGGACGGCGCTTTGGACCACGGCGGCGGGCACGACGTTGTTGGAGGCCCGCTCGAGGTGGCGCTCCATTTCGGCGGCTGGGCAGAGCATAAGCTGATCGCCGGACTGGGTCTGGGAGGAGTAGATGGAATGGGTAGGCAGGGCGAGGACGCTTGCGGCCTGGGGACTAAGGGGAGTGCCGCGGAAGGTAGGGAACGACTCAACGACTTCAAGAACCTTGCAGTCGGCGTCTAGATAGACAAGATCGAGCGGAGCGCTGATTCCTTTGTCCGGGATTCCTCTAAACGGCGACATCCAGAGCCCCTCGCCAGACTGGAGGGCAAGCGTAGCCAGGATGTCTCTCAAGCCATCAAATGAGACATCGGCTTCTGCGACCTCCAGGCCGAGAAAGCATTCGCGAGTTTGGTTGTATGCGCAAAGTTTCGGTGTTTCCATTATGCCTCCCGCCCTCGGCGAGTCTTCTTCAACCAGGTTGAGCTTGTAGGGCCCAGCTGTCATATCAAAACCTTCTCCGCCAGCGAAACTGGATCAGATTCCTTTCTCTTAGATCGCCGACTCCTAAAAAAATCAATCGAAACCTACCGCTTTTGCGCAGAACGCCTATATAGTCTCCGAAGGGCAACGATTCGCTGTTGCTCACTTCTCAGGGCCTGCGCGGCGATTCTTGCCGGAAACGACGGGGCGAGAATGGCCAAGCGAAACATCGACTTGGGAAACGCCCTGCAATTGACCAGCGGGTCGAGCTCCCCCGTACGTAGTCGTTTCGGCCAAAAAGTCTCCTAGCACGCCAAGGGCGAGAGAAGTTGGTCCGAGGTCCGTTGGGAGCCGGCTCAGCGCGACCCCAAAAAATCTCCGGCTGAGCCAACCCGAAAAAAACTGCTTTAGTTGACTTTCGTGCGGCGACGCTGAATGAGAACCACCAGCACAACGACGAACAGAACGCCAGCTACAACTTGAATGATCGTGGACGAATCCATGTCTTTCTCCTTTTGTTATTTGGCACCGAACAATTTTGAGAATTGCTCCATAATCATAATGACCGCGGGCCCTAAAATTACGAGGAAAAGCGCTGGGAAGATGAAAAGGACCAACGGAAACAACAGCTTGATGGTCGTTTTCGAGGCTGCTTCTTCCACTTCCTGCATACGTTTTGTTCTCAGGGTGTCAGAATGAATACGAAGAGTTTTAGCAATACTGGTACCGAACTGCTCAGCCTGGACCAGCATGGAGACCAGGTTGCGGCAGTTCTCCTCGCCGGTTCTTTCGGCCATATGTTTCCAGGAATCAGTGCGAGGCCTTCCGGCGCGCTGCTCGAGCACAACGACCATGAGCTCATCGCACAACGCAGGCTGCGCCAGTTTTAATTCTTCTGAAGCGCGCACGGTGGCCTGGTCGAGGCTGAGCCCGGCCTCGATGCAGATGACGAGAAGGTCGAGCACATCGGGGAGCCCGCGGGAGATTCTACCCTGGCGTTTCTTGATCCTGTTTCCCAGCCAGAAGTCGGGGGCGAGGAAGCCGACGCCGAGACAGAGGATATAAAGAAAGAACGGACCGACGAAGTGCGTTGCGCCGGTGACGGTGGCGATGGCGCAGAGGATCAGGGGCAGGAGCACCTTGGAGCCGTAAAAGACGCGGATCGCGCTCTCATCGCGATAGCCGGCGCGAATGAGGCGCTGCTTGACGATGGATTGTTCAGCCTGACTCTTTGGGAGGTAAGACTCGAAATGTTCAACCGCACTGCCGATGGAGAAGCCGGACTCCTGAATTGCGGTCATCAGGCTGGTCTTCTTGGGCTTGGGGTTGATCACCTCGGAGATCCGTTCGAGCATGGCCTCGCGATAGAACAGGATCAGGCCCCCGCTTGCGATCAACAGGAACACGGCCAGAAACATTACAAATGCGAATCCCATGACTCCCCTTAGTAGACGTCCATATTGACGATTTGGCGGATAATGAAACCGCCCACAATGATCATGCCGACCGCGGTCCAGATGAGCTTGACGCCGATGGGGCGCGTCCAAAGAAGGCTCATCATGCCGGGATTGATGAAGTACAAACCGACGCCGAGGCCGACAGGCAGACCGGTCAGGATCCATCCGGTAAGGCGTCCCTGTGCGGTATGAACCATGATCTGGCGTTTGAGGCGGAAGCGTTCGCGGATGACATGGGCGGTCTTATCGAGGACTTCGGCGAGATTGCCACCGCTCTCCTTCTGGATCATGATCGCGGTGCAGACAATTCTCAGATCCTGCAGGGGAACGCGGTTTAACATATTATCGAGTGCGGATTTGAGTTCAAGGCCGAAGTTCTGTTCCTCGAATGTTGATTTGAACTCGGTACCCACGGGGTCAGGGACTTCACGGGCGACAAGGCCCATTGCGGCAATGAGACTGTGGCCGGCGCGGAGCGCGCTCACCATGAGATCGAGGGATTCGGGCAGGCCGGACAGAAACTTGTCAAAACGCTTGCTCCGTTTCCACATGACAAAGCCGACGGGTGCCATGCTGAGAACCGCTCCGACAGCGACGGCGATCAACATGTTGTGCAGCTTGAGGTACACCAGATAGGCGGGGAAGACGAAACAGGCGGCGGACATGGAGAGGAGGGCGCCGATGGTCCATTTGAGGTCGGCCTGGGAGAGGAGCTTGTAGAGCGACGGAGCGAGTTGAAGATTGCCGAGCTGCTTGTTCAGCCATGGTATTCCGCTGAGGGTCTCGTTCTTGCGTAGATCGACGATCGCGTCGCGGTTCTCCGGAGTTTCGGTAGCCAGAGCCGAGTCGAGGGTGGCGATGACCTGCTTTGCTTCCTTATCGGAACCGCTCGCGGTGGCGAGCATGATGGCAGCAACAATGGCGAAAGCGCCGAGGAACGACAGTGCGATGATAATTACCATACGTGTTGCGCTCCTTCCCGCTTAGTTGACCAGCGTTTCGCGTTCGAAGAGACTCGGCGGCAGAAGAATGCCGGAGACCTTAAGGCGTTCAAGGAATCGTGGACGGATGTGGCTTGGCTGGAAAGCGCCGATGACGCGGCCATCGGGTCCAATTCCCTTTTTCACGAAGCTGAAGATTTCCTGCATGGAGATCACGTTCTCTTCCATGCCGGTGATTTCCGAAACACTTGTGACCTTACGTGTGCCGTCTGTCATGCGTGAAGCCTGGACGACGATGGTGACGGCGGAGGCGATTTGCTGGCGCACGGATTTTTCAGGCATGTTCATGTTGCCCATGGCGACCATGGATTCCAGACGTGAGATGGCGTCGCGAGGGGTATTGGCGTGGATGGTGGTCATCGAACCTTCGTGACCGGTATTCATGGCCTGCAACATATCAAAAGCTTCGTCGCCGCGGACCTCGCCCATGATGATGCGGTCGGGGCGCATACGGAGGCAGTTGATGAGGAGCTGGCGCTGACGGATGGCTCCCTGCCCTTCAATATTGGGGGGGCGGGTTTCCAGGCGGACGATGTTTTCCTGAGCCAGCCGGAGTTCGGCGGCGTCCTCGATGGTGACGAGGCGCTCGCTGTTGGGAATGTACTGGGACATGATGTTCAGCAGCGTTGTTTTGCCGGAGCCGGTACCGCCGGAGATGACGATGCTGATTTTGGCTTTCACCGCCGAGGCCAGGACTTCCATCATTTCCGCCGAGATGCTTTTGAGCAGGACGAGTTGGTTGGCGGCGATGGGGCCGGTACCGAAACGGCGGATGGACAAGGAGGGGCCGTCGAGGGCCAGCGGAGGAATGATGGCGTTGACGCGTGATCCGTCGGGCAGACGGGCGTCGACCATGGGCGAGGACTCGTCAACGCGGCGACCGACGCGGGAGACGATGCGGTCGATGATCTGAAGCAGGTGGCGATCGTCACGGAAGGTGGTGTTCACCTTCTGAAGGAGGCCGCCCTTTTCAACAAAGACGTGGTCCTTGTCATTGACCAGGATGTCAGAGATTTTGGGGTCCCGAAGGAGGGGTTCGAGCGGGCCAAGACCAAAGACTTCGTCAAGCAGGTCGGCTTGAATCTTCTCCTGCTCGTCGAAGTTCAGCGGTACGCGCTGATCGGCGATGATCTCCTTGACGATGCCGGAGACAGCCTGACGAGCCTGGCTGGAATTGACGCGCGACAGCTTCTCGAGATCCAGCTTGGAGATCAGGGTCCGGTGAATTTCCGCTTTGTACTTTTCCAGATTGAGAAGTTCCACGTGTGTCCTTCCGTTGAGAAAAAATGGGGGATTGCCAAGCTACTATCCGAAGAGACTGAAGCCTTTTTTCTTAACCGGCGCGGGAGCGGGCTTACCATTCGCGGACCGGGCCATTTCGTGAATCAGCTTTGAGATAGGCGAATCCTCAAGGACCAGAGGAGTGGCAGTGTTCTGCATTCTGCGGACGGCGGCGTAGTCATTGGGAATCTTCCAATTCGCCGGCCTGGTGAGCGCCTTGGTGATATGTTCGTCGGCCATGCCCAGAGAGCGGGGCTCATACCGGTTGATGACGATTTCGAGTTTGGGACGGCCGCCCGTGAAGTACTGATTGATGAGGCGATTCGAGTTGCGGAGTTCGGGAATGCCGGCCTGCGTGACCAGGTAGACCGTTGTGGCTTCCTTGAAGAGGGCGGTATTGGTCAAATCGAGCCGCGATCCGGCATCGACCACAATGTTGTCAAACTCAGTTCGCGCAACGGCAACCAGCCTGTCAATCGATTCGTCGGTGGCCTCGTAGCCGGGAAACTTCCCAGGGGCCGCAAGCACGGAAACGCCTGAGCTGTGCTTGGTGAGCAACTTGGACAGGAAGCTCGCATCCAGGCGGGCGGTATTCTGCAGGGCATTGATGGTGGAATATTCCGCGGCGATTCCCAAGTTGAGTGCGGCATCTCCCAGGGGGAGATCGAGGTCGATCAGCAGAGTGGTCTCGGACTTTTCCTGGGCCAGAGCGACGGCAAAATTGCAGGCCACGGTGGTGACGCCCGAGCCGCCCTTGGCGCCGAAGAAAACAAGCAGGCGTCCGCCGGCTTTTCTGGCAACGCGAGCGGGACGGCGGGCCGCAGCCCGTACGAGAGCCTCGGCCATGGTGCTGTGAGAGAACGGAAGAGTGAGGAACTCGCGGGCACCAGCGCGCATACAACGAACCAGCAAATCCGGATCGGCCTTCGCCGAGTAGATCATCACGGTTGCCTGGCTCTTGCCGCAGATGCTTTCTACCAGCTCAAGCGCGTATTCGGGGTTTGGATCGAGATCAATAATAACGACATCGTAAGGATGTTCGAGAAGCCTGGGCACGTCGTCGAGGCTGGGGGGATAGGAAGAAAACTCGCGGAAGTCCCCTGCCTGGCACCCGGCAAGAGCGATGGCCGCCGCTTTCCGACGCTCTTCATCCGGACCAATCAGCGCAATCGACAGAGAGTCTGAGCCAAACGATTCGGGGTACTGAGTGTCGAGATTCGGGGCAAAGTCTGGATTCACTGAATTGGTGCTCCCTGCTGCATGCAACTTCTCTTGCGAATTAACTTCATACCGAAAGCTCGTGTTCGTATTGATCATGATAAACAGTCCAGTCGTCAACGAGGAAGAGAAAAGAAAGATAACAGAGTTCCCAGGGCAATAGCCGGCGCGTACGGCATCTTGCGTTTCAGGGGATGGAGGCGAGTCGGTTTCGATTCGCCAGGCGCCCCGCGATGCTTTTCGGGTCCCCTGAAAAGGTCCATGAAAAATCCGCCCATAATCGCCCAACAGAAGACCATGATTCCACCCGCAATACCCGTAGCCAACAAACCGACGAGCAGTTGCATGGGTCCAATCCAAGCGCCAATCGCGGCGCACAACTTCACATCCCCGGCTCCCATGCCACCCATGAAGAACATGACCCCGTAAACCAGAAACCCAAGCCCCAGACCGGCGAAGCATTGGCCAACGCCGTGCCAGGCAAAACCGTGCGCGTTACCCTGCCAGTCGAAACGCCAAGGGGAAGATACGATTCCCACCAGCAGAAAGGGGAAAACCAACCAATTAGGAATACGACGGCTGCGCAGATCCGTAAAGGTGGCAATGGTAAGCACGACCACGACCGGCCACCATGCGAACGAGTGCATGTCCGCGGCTCCTTTTTACCCCTGGGGAATAGAGAACAACATGGGCTGTGCAATTGGCCAACCAAACCCCAATGGCCGGAAATACTGTGAATTCTGACAGTTAACTGTGCGGCGAACCGGCTTGGTGTACACGAATGTTTACGCGAGCATGACTGTGGTGAAGCGCAACGTATACACCGCCCGGGCGTTTGCGGTGGGTTCGCAAGTACCGAGACGGAATAGAAAGGAGTGAATCTGGCTCAACTTTTTCAGACCACGCGCACTTAAATTGCTGGAAAAGTGAGCGTAATCGGTGTCTTTCACGCGAATCAGGAGCTTCAGCCCCAGATTGACGACCGCCCTTCCTTCGCGACCGGAGATCAGGGTGTCCCAGGGAATCAATGGCAGCCTGCGACTTTCCGGTGATATTCCCCACCCGGATTATGCAATTGACATGCCACTCAAGGGATTTTGCCGAACGAAACTGAACTATTCCCGAAACTTGCATGATTCAATAGTACTCTATGGATAGTTACCAAAGTCTGATCAATTCAACACAGATAAGGCACAAGACAACACTGCGCGCGGCAGCCTGGTTGGTGCGCGGTGCGGCCATCCGGAAAGGCATGGATTCATGTAACATGTTTTAAATGAATGATATGACGCAAAGATGAGAGGCGAATCAAGATGTACGAGGGTTGAGCTACAGCTCGGCATGGTTCTGGTTTACCGGTTCGATCAGGTGAAGGGAATCGGATGACCAGTTACCAAGGTGGCATTGACGAGGGTGCCTTCAGATACTAGTGTCGCTCACAAGACAAAGAACACCACGACGTCTGCAATTTTAGGTTTTACCAAATTGGGGCTAAGTCCCATGAATACTTGCGGCTTCTATGTGCTCCTGGACTCCCGCGATGGCAGTTCCTCCTTTTCCGTCTGCAACCGCGCACATAGTACCAACGGGTTATTACCTGGAACGAAACAGGCATTGGCAATCCGGGTAAAAACCCCGATTATCACCATAGGCCGCCGGATTGGCAGGCGGGTTGAATGCAAACCTTGAGAGGGTTTGTCCAATGACGATCAAAATCGGGCTGTATTCGGAAGACCGGACGTTGCACCCTCTGCTTTCTTCAGCGCTGGGCAAAGAATTCCAGGTTCTTCTGGAGTCCGATGAAGAAGGGATGAACAAGCTTCTGGCGGCGGGCGACTGCGATGCCATGATCCTTGACCTGAATTCAAATCGCGACTCTCTGCAGGAGCGTATTGAATTTTCGCGCCGGTTGATCGATTCGAACATTCCCTCTGTAGTAATGGCCGACGATGGGCTCCGGATCACCGCCTTCGACCTGGTCCGCGCGGGAGCCTTTGGGTACTGCCGCAGACCTCCCTCGATTCGCGATTTGAAGACGATGCTCAGCAGGGCATACGAGAACTCCTCACTAAAGCAGCAATTGAAGACGGTTCAGCATCGCGTGGAGGAGCCCGGCAACTGCGACCAACTGATTGGCTCGAGCGCGCAGATGCAGCGGGTTTACCAGTTGGTGCGGCGAGTGACCAACCTGAATGCCTCCGTGCTGGTGACCGGCGAAAGTGGAACCGGCAAGGAACTGATTGCCCGCGCGATTCATAACCTGGGTTCCCGCTCCAGGCGGCCGTTTGTGGCTGTATCGTGCGGTGCGATTCCCGAGACTTTGATTGAAGCCGAGTTGTTTGGTCATGAAAAGGGTGCGTATACCGGAACCGTGGGGGCGCGCGAAGGCTACTTTGAGCAGGCCGGCGACGGTACGCTGTTTCTGGATGAAATTGGGGATCTGAGCCTGTTTACCCAAGTGAAGCTTTTGCGCGTTCTGCAGCAGATGGAGTTCAGCCGCCTGGGCAGCACGCGGCTGGTTCCGCTGCGGGCGCGGTTGATTTTTGCAACCCACCAGGACCTGGGCAAGCTGGTTGCCGAAGGGAAATTCCGGCAGGATCTCTATTACCGTATCAACGTGATGCGGATTGAAACGCCCTCACTTCGCGAACATCCGGAAGATATTCCCCGCATTTCGGCACATTTCTTGCGGCACTATGCGCAGGTGTTTCAAAAGCCGATGGACGAGATTGAGCCGGAAGCGATGTCGATGCTGCAGAGCTATTCATGGCCCGGCAATGTGCGTGAGCTTGAAAACGTGATGCAGAGGGCAATTATCCTCTCTCCCGGGCAGGCGGTTCGCGCCGAGGATTTGACGCTCAGCAACCAGGATGATGAGGTTAGCGACCTTGGCGATGTGGTAGACATCGGCGATTACAATCCCGCGGGATCGTTTGAGCGGCAAATTCGTGACTACAAAATCAAGCTGGCGGTAGCTGCCGTTCGTGAGCACAACGGGAACAAGACGCTGGCTGCGCGCAGTTTGTGCATTTCGCGGGCTTATCTGCACCGGCTCATCCGGCTTGCGGAACCTGATCCAATGTTCGAACACGATCTGCGTTCGGTTACTGCGTAAGGGCAAGACCCTACAGGGCGCGTTTGAACCCTGAGGATACGCCTGGAATTACTCTTATCTAAGTGTGCGCGTTGTAGTCTGGCGGCCCGGCGAAAACCAGGCCGCTTTTCTGCCTGCCGTGAATGTACCAGCAGCACCACGCAGTCTCATGGGTGGGCTTGTCGGGGGGCGCGGTCAAATCGCGGTAAATCACCTTTCCGTAGAGGTAGACCTTCACTTCCCAATTCTCGATACTTCTGAGCCTTTCCTCAGAGTCGCAAATGGATTTCAGGTCCTCGCGGCTGAAGGGCTTGATCTCAGCGGATTCCCCGGGCAGGAGAATGATGGGAACGACGGGCGCCGTTAAATCTTCACTGGGGTATTCGGGAGTTCTGGCGAGGTGCGTCTCATCGATAGCGAATCTGACCTGCTCCGCGGTGCCGACGATTCGCGCTGGGGTTCGGCCGCGATTGGTGGCCATGACGGCAAAGCTGTTCTCAATCTCCGGGGATGGCACCACGGAAACCAGGAGCCAGGACCTGCCTGCATCCATAATCGCCTGAGCATTAAGCAAGGCGGCCTGCGCACTGTCGGCAGCAGCGGCGGCGGCCAGTTCAACGGACTGAGATCCGCGCTCAATCTTTTTCAGAGTGGACAGTGCAAGCATGATTGCGACATATCCGAGAACGACGAGGACGAGATTGGCGCCCCAGGCGATTTGATCGCGAATGAGCCAGGGTGTGGGCGCTACGATTGGCGGCGCTGCAACGACGTGAGGTTGCTGGACTTCAAGGGGAAACATGCTGGTGTCTGACGAATTGCTGGTGGAGTCTGGCGCCGTTGGCACCGCAGCGGGGGATGGACTGGCGGGCGGAGTCTTGCTTTTTGCGCCAGCATGAATAGTTCCCTGCCCCGGCGCCGGCGCTTGATGACTTGTACCCTGGGCAGAGCCTTGCATGGATATCTGGGCGATCGCGAACAGGATGGCGAACGCAGTCAACGCTTTTCTTACCATGGCGAAAATGTACCATACGGACTGCGGGCGGGACCGGGCCGGGGAGGGGATGGTGGCAGACCGGACAACGCTCGATTATGACTTGTTCTCGACCGAGGGTCGGCACAAAAAAGGGCACCTAGAGGTCAATGCCTCGGTTGACACCCCTCCCATTCGGCGTGCGGATCAGAAGAAATAAACATGCCGTAGCAAACAGGGGCAACAAGCCGGCGACGAGGAACGCGGGGGCGTAAGAGAAACGGTCGACCAGGACGCCGACGAGTAATGTGAAGACGGTGCCAACCAGTCCGGCCGCAAGTCCGCTAAGCCCTGTCACGGTGGCCACGACGTCCTGGGGAAAGAGGTCGGAAGGCAGCGTCAATCCCATCGTGGACCAGCTTGCAAATCCCCAAAGAGCAAAGCAGATGAGTGCCAGGGCCACATAGACGTTATGGACCCCGGCAGCTGGAATACCTGCGAGCATAGGCAGGCAGCTTATGCCGCAGACCCAGAATCGAGCGCGGACCACGGGAATTCCGCGGCGAATGCAATAGCCGGAAACCAAGCCACCGGTGAAGTTACCGAGATCAGCGGCGACGAACGGCATCCACGCAAAGAGGGCGATGCGCTGCAGGCTGAATCCCCGGGCGTCGCTCAGATATTGGGGCAGCCAGAAAACATAGAACCACCAGATGGGGTCGGTGAGCGCGCGGCCGAGAACGACGCCCCATACGTTGCGATCACGCGCAAGCTTGATCCAGCGCCGAGGACCTCTCTCAGCTGAGAGATCCTGCACTTCCTGGCCGGCGCGAATGAGTGCAACTTCGCTCAGAGTTACGCGCGGGTGTTTGGCGAGCGGGTGGTAGACGCGCAACCACAGGAAGAGCCATACAAAACCGAGGAGTCCCGAGAAAACAAAAGCCGATCGCCAACCGAACTTGAGTGCGATTAGTGGAATTGCCATCGCGGCGATGGCGCCGCCGACGCTGGAACCGCTGTCGAAGATGGCGACGGCGACACTGCGTTCCTCGCTTGGAAACCACTCGGCAACAGTCTTGCTGGCGCCGGGCCAGTTGAAGCCTTCGCCAATTCCTAATAGAAATCGAAAAAACGCGAAGCTGAAGACGGATGAAGCGAAGCCGGTGAAGATGTTAACCAGCGACCAGAAGACGACGGCCAGTGCGAGGCCGAGCCGCGTTCCGATCACATCCAAAACGATGCCGCCGATTAGCCACGTGATGGCATAGGAGATTTGAAACGCGCCGAGGATTTTGGCCAGATCAGTGTGGCTGAGATGGTATTGCTGGGTAATGACCGGTGCGAGAACGGAGAATGTCTGGCGGCTGATGTAATTGATGACTGTTGAGAAAAAGATGGTCCAGACAATCCACCAGCGCACGCGGCCTGCGCTGCGAGCCTTGTTGGTGTTGCCGGTTTTCTCGACGATCTTCAGTTGATTCATTTCTTCTCGCTACTCCAATGTTACCGATATATGAGCGCCGGATACGAGAGCGGGACCGGAGGTTGAACAGTAGGCTTGGGCGGGGCTCGGGCAATGCCGGCCGGAAAAAAGATCCCTGCCGCACCGGACGCTGGCGGCAGGGATATGGAGGAGAACTGGCTAGAAGGTAACTTTGAGAGCACCCTGGAAGATTCTGGCGCCGTAATTGACGACGGTGGATGTGATATCGCCGAAGGTGGATGAAGCCATGGACGTGCTTCCTCCGACGTATCCGCTACCTCCGGGAGTACCGAAGTTTGGATGGTTGAGGACGTTAAAAGCCTCGATGCGGAGGCTCGTTTCAAATCGATCGTGGATGGGGAAAGAGCGGCTCAGCGCTGAATCGAACTGCAGGAACTTGGGGCCGCGGAAGGTGTTCCGGCCCAGGTCGCCGAATGTTCCAAGCGCGTTGGGCGTAAAGGCGGCGATATTCAGGTACCTGGCGTTCGATGCGGGTCCGCTGAGGATCTTCTTGTTGGTATACGCCACAGCGGGATCGGTCAGGTTGGGCCGATCGTTGCCGGTGTCGGTGAGTGAGTTGTCCTGGCCCACGACTACGGTGAAGGGATCGCCGTCCTGAACGTGAATCAGTGGAGCAATCTCCCAATGGTTGATGGTCTGAGCCAGAAGGGGGTTGGTGAGATGGAAATGGCTCGATGCCACGAGACTGCTGTTGAAGACGTCTCTGAAATCGAAGCCGCAACTGCCGCGATCTCCCTTGAGGTTGTCGGGATTCTGGACCGTTGTGGCCTCTGTATCCGCGGCGTTGTCCTCGAGATCAATGCAATGGGACCATGTGTAGTTAGCCATGAAGACAAAGCTCGACGACATACGATGCTGGATGGTGGAAATGAGGCCGTCATAACTTGCGTTGGCGCCGGTGTAGACAAAGTTAGATTGCGCACCGCCGCCCGCGAAGTATGGACCCTGGGAGGGATTGGCGATGGTGAGAGCAAAACGCGAGGCGTCGTTGCCGGTGGTCGAGCAGGGCTTGCCGTTGCAGGTGCCAGGAATATAGACGTCGTCGTCCATGGGGTGCGAGTAGCTGTTATGAGAGGTGCGATTGCCTACGAAGTCAACCTGTAACTGCCAACCGCGGCCGAGTTCCCGCTGGACGCTGGCAGTGTACTGGGTCATCAACGGCGGATGATAATGCTGCTGGAGAATGATGTACTGAGCGCCAAGCTGAAACGGCGTGGTTGCGGATGGCACCGGAGGGCGCGGGAATGGATTGCTGGTGACCGAGCCATTGGACCACGGGGCAGTGAAGTTGAGAGGACCATTTACAGGGACCGTTGTAATGGACTCCGAGAAGGGTGGGTTCTCATTCATGTTCTGGCCCATGAAGAAGTCCACCAGGTCATAGACCATGGCTCCTCCCACGCGGAACACCGTCTTGCCTGATCCGGTGGGATCGAAAGTTGCGCCGACGCGGGGAGAGAATTGGCCTTTGGAGCTTTGCGTAAATGCCTTGGGGATGCCAGGATCTCCATAGAAGAGGCTGCCCGCGGGGGCGTTGGGATAAACAGAGCTGTGGACGTTGTTCAGGAAGTTGCTCATGCTGAATTCCGACCCGCGCCCGTAGACATCGGTGGGGAAGAACTCCGGAGCCCAGCGCACGCCCCCGGTTAGAACCAGCTTGTTGGTGAAGTGGTAGGTGTCCATCACGTAGAGACTTGGAATCGGCGCACGCAGCGCATCCTCCTGGTTGTTGCTTTGGAGGAAGGAATGAAGCGAGCCGGTGAGGAAATCCAGGTTTGCATCGTTGCCAGTTCCACCCACGCTTGTTCCATTCGGCCCGGTGCGCGCGAAGATGCCGCTGAACCCGAAGACGCCGTTGCCGTCGTAGACGTTGTTTTCGTTGAATTGCGATCGGTCGTACTCCCCGCCAAAGCCGATCTGATGCTTGCCACGAACCCAGGTGACATCGTCTGCAACGGAGAAGGTGTTTTCGTTGAAGATGCCCGGTGCTCCGGAATAGATGGACCACTTGCTGGTGACGGTCACGGGCAGTTGCACCGGGGCCGTGCTGAAGATGTCGATGCCAAGCGAGTTTGCATTGAGGCCCTCCGCTGCGGGACCGCGGCGAATATCGCGGATACTTCCGGTGGCGTGGACCGAGTTCACGAGGCTCTGATTGATGACGTAGGTTTCATTGAACGTGAGCGCCTGCACGCGTTCGAAGTTGCCGCTGGCGCCGGTAATGAGAATGTTGGTTGGAGAATAAAAGGACGGATGCTGGTAGCCGTCGACCCAGTAGCGGGCGTAGGCGCTGTGCTTCTGATTGATGGTCCAATCGACGCGGGTAACGAATTGGTTTTCCTCCGTCTGGTTGGGGATGGCGAAGGTAACAAGGCCGCAATCATTTGTTGCAGCCGGGAGGTACTTGACCAGAGCGAGGGCAGTGGCGCTGAAGTAGCTGGGATTGATCTGATTGTTGGGCAAAACCGCGCCCGTTTGCGGGTTAAGAACCTGAATGGGACCGCCGGGGCATCCAGCGCCATCCGTAACCGAGAAATCGCCCTGCAGATTCGCAGCAGTTGGTACATAGGCCTGGGTTGAGGCCTGGGTTTGATCGGCCTTTGTGCGCTGGTAACCGGCAAAGGCAAAGAGCTTGTCGCGGATGATCCTGCCGCCGAATGTGCCGCCATACTGGTTCTGATGAAGCGTGTCCTTAGAGACGGAAAAGAAGTTGGTCGCATCGAGAAAATTATTGCGAATAAATTCAAAACCCGAGCCGTGCCATTGATTGGTTCCTGAGCGAGTTACCACGTTGACCAGACCACCGGGATGCAGTCCCTGGGATGCGCCAAGATCGGTGGTTTCAACACTGAATTCCGCCACTGCGTCCGGGAAAGGAAAGGGCAGATTAATGTTGGTCGAGTAGTCGTTATTGTCGGCGCCATCAAGGCGATAGTCAGTGAAGTTTCCCTGGCCGCCGGCGATGGAAATGACAGCCGAACTGTAAAAGTTCTTGCTTCCCTGCTGATCGTTGTTCTCGTTTGCGTTCACGGCGCCGCCCATCAGGGTGACAAGATTGGTCATCTGGCGGCCGTTCAGAGGCATCTCCGTCAGAGTCTTCTCGTCGACCGTCTGCTTGAGCGTACTGTCCTCGGTCTGCAACGACAGGCCTACGGCTTCCACTTCGACTGTCTGTTCCGGAGCGCCAACTTTCATGGTTATGTTGACGGCAATGCTGCTGCCGACATCCAAGACGATATTCGATTGATGGTAGTGTTCAAAGGCAGGCACAATCACGTCGACGTCGTACGTCCCGATGGCAATATTCGCAAAGCTATAGAGGCCATTCCCACCCGTTTTTGTGGTGTGCTTTGCTTGCGTGGCCGTGTTTGTGGCTGTAACTTCCGCATTCGGAATCGCGGCTCCTGAGGCATCTGCAACCATGCCCTGAATGCTTGCCGTGCCTGCAGTCTGCGAATATCCATGCAGCGTGATCATCAAGATCGCCAGGCTTAGGATTATGCGGATGAGGCGATAACATTGAGGTGTACGAATGGATGAAGGTATAGGCATAGGGCCTCCTTTGGAGTGGCTGGTCAGGGATGAAGGTGGTCCTCAGGGGCAGAGGGCAGTCTGCCCCTGATTGTCTTTAGCTCTTCTTGACGATGGGGTGGTCCATGATCTCTTCAGTGTGTGGATTCCAGTAGAGCTTTTTTCCGCTCCAGTAGGATTGGGCAGCCATGATGATGACGATGGCGTGGGAAAAGCCATGGTCCACGTTTGCATTGGGTGGTACCCGCGAGCGAATGGAACTGAGCCAGTTCATGATGTGAACGGTGCTGTCATCGCCGGGGCCACGAGAGTCCGGTGGCGGAGCGCCTGGCACTTTAACAATCTCTTCCTGATCTACCGCCGGGCTGACGATCGGTACGCTGCTTGACTCCACCGAGCCTGGCCATTCGTCGCGGCCGCCTTCCTTGCTGATGGTGAACAGGGATGCGCCTTCACCGCCATAGTTTGCGATGGTGCCGTCGCGGCCCTGGATCCTTGAGAAGCTCCGGAAGCTGTTTCCGAAAACCGACTTATACGTGTAGAGGAAACCCTTGGGATAGGTCACCGCGGCAACGCAGGTGTCGGGGTTTTCGCGGTCGTCCTTCCAGGCATAGACTCCGCCATTAGCGACGACACTTTCTGGATAGGTCTCTCCGGTCCAGAGATGCACCAGGTCACTGCCATGGCTCATCCACTGATCAAATATTCCGGACGAGAAGTCCTTGTAGAGGCGGAACTCCAGATACACATGAGGATCGAATGGGCGGTAGGGTTTGCCAAGAAGCCAGCGCTTCCAATCGGTGTCTTCTTCCTTCAGCTTCGAAGCCTGGCCATAGAGCCACTTCCGCCACTCATTGTTACGGTCCTCTTCGCGCTCCGCCATGCTGGTGCGGCGCTTCTCTCTTTCAGCCGGGGTGAGAGCGCTCATACCGCGGCCGGCGGAAGGACCGTTGCCGGTGTCCGCATCCACCCACCGCCAGCGCTCCATATTGATGTTCCACTCCTGCTCGATGTGGACGATGTCGCCGATGCGGCCGGCCTGGATGAGATCGCGGACGGCCAGTTGGTATGGTTCGCTGCGATGCTGCGAGCCCATCTGGACCATCTGCTTTGAGGCCTTCACCACATCGCGCGTCTCCCTGGCTTCGGAGAGAACATTGGCGAACGGCTTCTCGACATAACAGTCCTTTCCGGCGCGCACAACCTCAGCACAAAGCTTGGCGTGCTGGAAATCGCCGGTTGCGATCATGACGCCATCGATGTCCTTGTTGGCAAGCATCTCCTCGGAGTACTTGTAGAGTTTCGGCTCGACATTGAACGCCGCCTTTACCTGGGCTCCGCGTGCTTCCCGCGCCAGTTTCCAGATGTCGCATACGGCCACGGTTTCTACTGGCGTTTGTTGCGAGGCGAGCTGCACCATATGCACATGGCCCATGCTGCGGCCTCCGCATCCCAGCTGAGCCAGCTGGATGCGATCGTTTGCGCCGATGACACGGGCATAGGATTTCGCGCTCATGCCTGCCGCGAGCACAGTGCCTGCGGCTTGTTTGAGGAAGGTCCTTCGATCCGTTCCGGAAGTCAATTCATCGCTCATAAATCACCTTTTCCCAGGTTGGTTCTTGCTCATGAAAATGGTGTATCCCAGTTACGACACGAGATTCATTGGGGCCAGAAATTCTTTCAGTTCTCCCGCTGACTCAAGATCCAAATACATAGTTACGTCAGGATGAGAGCGGAGTATGGTCGCGGGGCAAGCGGTTGACGTTTCCTCTTCGAGGACGCGGCGAACGATCTTCGCCTTGCGGCTTCCGGGCACGGAGACAATGAGCCTGGGTACACGTAGCAGAGCCGGAATCGTCAAGGTGATGGCACTCTCCGGCACCAGGTCAACACTCTCAAACCAACCTTCGGCGAACTGCTGCTGCCTGCATTCGGCATCCAGACGAACTACCTTCGCATCCAGGGGATCTTCGAAGTCGGCAACGAAAGGATCGTTGAATGCGAGATGTCCGTTCTCTCCCACGCCGAGCAGGCATAGTTGCGGATTGGCGGCACTGAGTTTGGCCGCGTAGTCTCTTCCTGTCTGTTCGGGATCGGGCGCGATTCCGTCGATTTCAGTGAACTCTCCCATGGGCACCTTCTGGACCAGCCTTTCGCGCATGTATCCAACAAACGAGGCTGGATGGTCGGGAGAAATTCCCACGTACTCATCCATATGAAAGCCGACCACCTGATTCCAGGGCAGCTGTTCGATCGACGTAAGCGCAGCCAAGGTGTCAAGCTGGGATGCTCCCGTTGCGAAAATCACTCCGATGGATTTGCGGGTTTTCGATAACTGCACCAGCGTCTCTGCTGCTGCAAGGGCGGCAGCAGCGCCTGCTGCCTGGCTGCTGGGATGAACTTCTACCTTCAACAGACCGGCCTGGATGTACTTCACTTGCTGGGTTTCTAAACTCACTGCATACTCCTTGGTTTTTTTGCCTGTGCGAGGTGGTTGGGGACGGCATCGGCTGCTACCGGTAAGTAGCCGCCTTTGCCGGGTTCTCGTGATGCGCGATTACAGTGCCGGACTTATCTGGCAGGATCTTGTTTAGCCGTAATGCGGCGGGTCCGCCAGGGACTTGCCGTACTTCAGTGAGAGCCACGATGGAGCGCGACAGGAGGCAGGAGTATGCCTTGTGCATTGGACGCTTGCCTCCTTGCGAAAAATTCATACGGGACCCTGATTTTTCTTGAGCAAACCAAAAATGAGCCGAACGTCTCCGTGCACGCAGCCGGTGAGAGCTGCGGGGCGAGATTGCTACAAGGTGCCTGGACGAGCCTTTTTGTGGACCTGTGCCCTAAATCCAACCGGCTGATTGGCGGTGGAATTAGACTTCCGTGCTAAGAACGAACCCGAAAATGGTGATTCTGCCGCTTTGATTTTTAAGGGGAGAAATCAAGCTTGAACGGAATGTAACATGAGTTAATTTCCTATTCAAGAGAAAATTTACGTGAAATGCAGAAATCTTTACCAATCTTTATGCGAGTATTTCTGAAGTCAACCGACCAGGCCCGCCCCGGCAACCAGATGCTGGTAGGTCCGACGGATCAATCAGGTAACAAGTTGGTAGCATTTAAAGTATTTATTGCTATGTGTTTATGGGATCGAGCTCGCCCCGGAGACAGGATGCGCATGGATTGAGACATGACTGGCCTCGCTCAGGTTGACTTAATTGCCTCTCGGGAAATTTTCCTGTATCGTGGAAACCACGCAATGTAGTAAGAAATCGTTTCACAGTTAGTCTTTGATTGCATTTTCAGCGCCGAGTGGGATGAAACCAATGCGTTCGACCGGAATAAGTCAGACGGAAAAGCAAAGGGCCGAATGACAGACAAGCCATCGAGAAGAACCAAGTTTGGCCTTCAAAAGATCGCCACCGCTGCCGGGGTCAGTATCGCTACCGTTTCGCGCGTGCTGAATGGAAACAACACCGTCGACCCAGCAATTCGCGACGCAGTTCTGGCGGCTGCTGCGGAACTTGAAATCGATCTTTTGCCACGAAACAAAGCCAAGGCACTTGCCTTTCTTTTCAGCAACCGGCCTATGCAGCATGCGTTTCACTCCAGCATCCTGATGGGCGCGGAGGCGTATTGCGCCGTGCACGGATGGGAGCTGATCTTTCAATCGACAAACTACCCGCCACAAGTGCCCGGCAAGGAACTGCATTTGCCGACGGTGGTGCAGCGGCACGACATCGTTCGCGGCGTGATCCTGGCAGGCACAAACTCCGCCAACCTGATTGACCTGCTGACGATCAAGAAGATTCCGTTCGTGGTTCTTGGAAACAATGTGATGGGAGAAGTGGAGCATCCTCACTACGACGCTGTGTTCTCCGACGACATCCAGGGCGGCCACGACATGGTGCGCCACTTGATCAGCCTCGGACATAGAGACATCTGGTTTGTGGGCAATACGCGCCTGCCCTGGTTTGCGCGATGCTACGAAGGATACAAGCGGGCGATGGAAGAAGCAGGGCTTGAACCTCGCCTCAGCACTGTCGATTCAGAAGACGAGACGGATGTTGGTTACCTTGGCACAAAGTCTTTACTCGCCAAGCGTGAACCAGTAACCGCGATCTTCGCCGGCAATGATCCAACGGCGCACGGCGTTTACAAGGGGCTGCGCGATAGCGGCCTGGACATTCCGAACGATATCAGCGTCGCCGGATGCGACGATACCGTGGGTTCCTGGCTATATCCCTCACTGACAACCATTCGCGAGTTTCCTGAACAATTGGGCAAGAAGATGGTGGAGCTGCTGGTGAATCGAATCGCGAACCCCGCCATGGAGCGCCAGTTGATGACCCTTCCGACGGAGCTTCTCAAACGGAATTCCTGCCGCGCTGTTACGGATTCGGAACAGACTCCGGCTTTATCGGCGAACCCCAGCGGTGCTATGTCGCGGATGCTGGCGGAACCGCAAGGCTAATGAGGCGAGACGAACCGCAACCGTCCGAATGGCCGGTATCTCGGTCAGCATTCGTCGTCTAGCATTGGGGACCTTCATTGATGATCAAATCCTCGCGGCGTGTTTGAGTCAAACATGCCACTAAAGACGTATTGGGCTCCGGCCACATCCTCATTAGCATGTGGGATGAAAGTGTGTCAGGTTCGTCATTTACGGGTTCTCGATACAGACGAGGAGGCCTTCCTGGGAGGGAGTTCGTCCTGATCGAGAGTAACTTGAGAATTCCCCCATGAAGCTTCGAATTCAAGGTCTAGTCTGCATCGTCGTGGGTATCGCAATTGCGAGCCTGCGTGCCGCGTCCGGACACCCTGCTGAACAGTGGGGACATTTCTTCGTTTACCTGGTTGCCATTCTCCTAAGCTCGGGGATGAAAGTAGCAATGCCCAGGAGCGAAGGGACGATGTCAGTGAACTTCCCTTTCATCCTGTTGGCCATTCTGCAACTCTCGCCTCTCCAGGCTGTGATGCTGGCAACCGCCAGCGTGATCGCGCAGGGACGCTACCGGGTGATCAAGCCTTTCACCTTAGTTCAAATTCTCTTCAACGTCGCCAACGTGACCACGGCTACTGTGTTTGCGTGGTATGCCTATGTCGCATCTGTGAGGCTGCATGCGGAGAGCGCTCCGGCGCTTGCGATTGCGGCGACCGTATATTTTCTCGCCAACACTGTTCCTCTTGCCCTCATCCTCGGCTGGGATTCAGGCACGGCGCCGTTCGCGAAATGGCTCCAGGAATTCCCGTGGTATCTCCCTTTCTACCTTGTCGGCGCAGTGCTTGCGGTTGCCGCGCATTTCATCGGGATCAAATTCGGGTGGATGACATCGATGCTTCTGATCCCGATGGTGTACACGGTTTATCGCGCGTACAGCGCGCAAATGGCCATCGTTCGCGATCGTGAGCGGCATATTGTAGAGACCGAGGCGCTGCAACTTCGAACTATCGAAGGCCTCGCCATGGCGATTGAGGCGAAGGACAAAAATACGCACCAGCATCTCTTGCGGGTTCGAGTCTACGTCTCGGAACTCGGCAAGCTCATGGGTCTTGACCATTCGCTGATGCAGGCATTGCAGACTGCATCTTTTCTTCACGACATCGGTAAGCTCGCCGTACCGGAATACATCATCAACAAACCCGGAAAGCTCACGCGGGAAGAGTTTGAAAAGATGAAGATCCATCCCGTGGTGGGCGCAGACATTCTCGAGCGAGTGAAGTTTCCCTATCCGGTTGTACCAATCGTAAGGTCGCATCACGAGGCGTGGGACGGAAGCGGGTATCCCGATGGTCTCAAAGGCGAAGATATCCCGATCGGAGCGCGCGTCCTCACCGCAGTCGACTGTTTCGATGCGCTTGCATCGGACCGGCCCTACCGCATGGCGATGTCAACTGACGAGGCCATGGCCTTTGTGAGGAGCAGAGCCGGAATTCAATTCGACCCAGCCGTGGTCCAGTTGCTGGCTGAGCACTATCCGAGGCTCGAGGAATTGGCGCGCCAGCAGATCGTCGAGGTCGAACCGCTGAAGACCGATCTGTTCATTGAGCGCGGCGCTGCGCCGGGCAGCGGATTTGAGCCCGTGCATTCTGGCGGGACTTTCAGCGGCACCGAGCGAGAGGAAGCAAAGACGATCTTTGACGAGTTGAGCCATGCGCTCGAAGGCTCGACTGTTATACGCGAAGCAAGCGAAGTCATCTGTGAGCAGCTGCAGGCGATCATCCCATTCGATTGTCTCGCAGTTTACCGAAAGCAAGACGAATCGGCATGGGCGGAGTATATCGGCGGCGTAAGTGCACGCGCTTTTTCGGAGGACCCGATTCCTCTGGGAGAAGGCGTCTCTGGCTGGGTGGTACAAAGCGGTCGAAGTATCGTGAACGGCAATCCAACCGTCGAGCCCAATTTTATTGCCGCGTGTGGACTGTTTACGGCGGCGAGTTCCGCGCTCTCGGTTCCTCTGATTGATCCGGACGGCCAGGTGTTTGGAGCGCTCACGATTTATTCGAGTCGTCCTGCGGCGTTTTCCAAAGATCATCTGCAAATCCTCGAAGCGGTTCGATCGGACCTCGCGCATTTCAATGAGCACAAGCCCCAACCCGTCCTTGCAGGCTCGCCCACACGATGAGGCGGACCGTGGCAGTGATGAAGTGGATTGGGCGGACCACGGCCATTGTCCTGCTGGTCGTTATCGGATCCACAGTTCTGGTCCGTTTTGCTCCGGGCTATCTCAGTGACGCGAGAGAGGTGGACCCACGCTATGCCAACGTTGCGCGCGCTGAGATTTCGGCTGAGCGGGCGCGCAGCCAATCGCTTTTCCAAATGCTTCGGTCCGAGATCGGCGGATGGGTACAGGGAAATGCCGGGCTCTCGCGGCAGTATGACGTTCCTGTATTCGAATTGATTCAGCCTCGCCTGTCGGTTACGGGCTCCCTGATGTTGCAGTCGCTCGCCCTCGCATGGGCGCTCGCCATTAGCGCAGCGCTTGTGTCCAGTGCGGGCAGCAGGCCTTCCGTGCTCTGGCAGATACCGGCTACACTTCTGCTCGTCATTCCGACGGCCGCAATGGCAACCATCTGCTTGCTTATGAATAGCGGGGGGCCGGTGCTTGTGATGGCACTCCTTCTTGCAGCGCGCGACTTCAAGTTCCTTCATCGCACGCTGCGCAAGGCATGGCTCGATCCGCACGTGCTGCAGGCACGGGCACAGGGCGTTGGGCCGACGCGGATCCTGGTAGTTCATATTCTGCCTGGAATCGCTTCACAGCTGTCCGCGCTCGCTTCCTTGTCGATAGTGACGGCCTTGAGCGCATTGGTACCCGTCGAGGTAATCTTCAATGTTCCGGGGCTCGGGCAACTTGCATGGAGCGCTGCGATGAACCGCGATCTTCCGGTGCTGCTTGCCATCACCATGATCATGGCGCTGGCCGTGATCTGCGCTGGAATTACTCCTGCTCGCGCACCTGAGTGGGAGAGCGCATGAAGTTCAATATCCCAGCCGCGTGTCTTCTCATTAGCCTTGTCATTGCCGCCTCGGTAATCGTTGCCCGGCCGGGCGCCAGCTACTCGTATCAGGATCGCGAATCGAGCTTTGCACAAACATCGAAGCAGCATCCCGCGGGCACCGATGCACTGGGACGCGATCGCCTCGTCCGTGTCGCTGCATCCCTGCTACTTGGTTTGACGGGGGCGCTGTTGGCTTCCGCTGCGACAACCGCCGCTGCTGCTGGAGTTGGTACCTTGGCTGCATTCGGGCCTGCATCGATTGGCTGGTCGGCAATGCTTGTGTGCGATGTTTTTCTCGCATTGCCGTGGTTGTTCCTGCTGATGATGGTCAGGTCAGCATTTCCATTGACGACCTCGCCGGAAGGTTCGGCAGCAATCACATTCCTCGTCCTTGCAGGATTAGGCTGGCCGGCCAGCGCACGGGCCGTCTTTCGCGGAGCGCTCCGTCTCAAGGGCGCCGAATGGATGCTCCAAGCGCGCGCACAGGGATTGCGCCGCAGTCAGATCATCCGCTCCGTGATTCCCAACCTGATTCCGCTCCTTCTGCCGCAATTCATTATCTGCGTGCCGGCATTCATCATCGCTGAGGCGAACCTCGGCGCACTTGGCCTGGGGATCGGCGAGCCGCTTCCGTCATGGGGAGGGATGTTACTCGAACTGGGTAACTCCGCGACGTTGCTCCAGACACGCTGGATCTATCTCCCCGTTATTTTGCTGATCGTTGTTCTGCTGCTGCTGGAAACAGTGGCTGTGGAGGCCTGACCTATGCGCCGAACGCCGCACTTGCTCATCTGTGCCGCAGTCCTTCTTACTGCCACCATTACGAAAACAGTTGCTGCGCAAGCCACCACGCGACTACCCGGAGAACTCGTCTGGACGATCGGGTATGATCCAAAGACTTTTGATCCGGCGAAGGTGGATGACCAAGAATCCGAGTTAGTACGTTATCTCACGGCCGGCGTATTGCTCCGCTTCAATCGTGCGACACAGAGCGTCGAGCCGCGGCTCGCAGAGCAATGGAATGTAACTCCGGACGGCAAGACAATCGTCTTCAAGCTGCGCGAAGGTTTGCAGTTCTCCGATGGAAGCGGCCTCACCTCACGAGATGTCGCCTGGTCGATCCGCCGGGTTCTACTCCCTGCCATGGGCGCACCGGTCGCAGAAGAGTTCCTGTCGCCAACCGGCGTGACTGTGGACACGCCGGATGCCCGAACCGTAGTGGTCCATCTGCCTCAGCGGGTCATCGGGATCGGCAAGGTCTTCGATGAGATCGCAATCGAACCAGCGGATCGTCCGAGCGAGGGCCGTGTTACGGCCGGCCCGTTTGTATTGACGGACTACCGCCGCTCGCAGTATGTGCGTCTACGACCCAACACTCACTACGCAGGGCAGGACAGCTCGGGCAAGCCGCTTCCTCACGCATCGGGGATTCGTCTTGATATTCTTGAAAATCCAGAGCAGCAGATCAGGCGCTTCCAACGCGGGGAATACGATCTTATCGATAGCATTCCCCCGGATTACTTCGAACTTCTCAAACAGACGTCTGGTTCTTCGGTCCGCGATCTCGGCCCATCGCTAAACACTGAACAAATGTGGTTCAACCAGGCATCTGGCGCTCCTATTCCCGCCTGGGAAAAATCATGGTTCCAGAACCGCGCGTTTCGTGTCGCCGTCTCACAGGCAATTCATCGAGCCGACCTTGCGCGCATCGCCTACCAGGGGCACGCGACCCCGGCATACTCCTTTATTTCGCCCGCCAACGGCACTTGGTACAACCATCTGATATCCGTGCCGCACACCGACGTAGCCGCTGCAAAGGCCAGCCTGGTGAGTGCGGGATTCCACTGGAACGGTTCGGTTCTGCAGGACTCGGAGGGACATCCGGTGAAGTTTTCCATTCTAACCAATGCAGGGAACGCCGCCCGCCTGAAAATGGCAACCTTGATCCAACAGGACCTGGGCGCATTGGGCATGCAAGTGAATGTGGTCACACTTGACTTCCCTGCTTTGATCGAGCGCCTGATGCACACAGAGGACTATGAGGCCTGCCTGCTCGGCCTTGAAAACGTCGATCCCGATCCCAATGCGATGATGAACATCTGGTTGAGCAGCTCATCGAATCACCAATGGAATCCCTCGGAAAAAACGCCCGCGACCGAGTGGGAGGCGGAGATCGATCGCGAGATGAATCGCCAGGCCAGCAGCGTGAAGGACGTCGAGCGAAAGCAGGCCGTGGATCGAGTGCAGCAGATCGTCGCGGATGAGCAGCCGTTCATTTACCTCGTCTATCCCAATGTCCTGGTCGCCGTTTCCTCGCGGTTGCAAGGTGTGCAGCCGGCAGTGCTGGAGCCATCGCTTGTGTGGAATGTCGAGAGCCTCTACCTGCAGGGGACGCGATGAGCGTCAAGCCACTGCTTCGCGCGAATCTCAATGCCGGTTACTCCGGCAAATCCGTGCTGCACGATATCCGATTCGAGCTCAAACAGGGCGAAGTACTTGGTCTTGTAGGCACCAGCGGGGCAGGAAAGAGCACGCTGGTCTTATCTTTATTGGGCCTGCTGCCTTGGCGAGGAGGCCGTGTAACAGGCGAGGTTGATTTAGAGAGCGAAAACCTGCTCGCTCTTTCTGAACGCAGGCTTCGGAGCTTGCGCGGGCGCAAGATCGCGATGATTCCACAAAGTCCGATGACCGCGCTCAACTCCGCACTCAGCTTGCAAAGCCATTTCAACGAGGCTTGGAAAGCTCATGAGAATAGTGGAGGCGCCGTATTCGAAAAACGGGTTCAGGAATTGCTCGCCGAGGTGCAACTGCCTTGTGACCGGGAATTCCTGCGCAGGCGTCCCCAGCAGATCAGCGTCGGCCAGGCCCAGCGTGTGCTCATCGCGCTGGCATTGCTGCACCGGCCGGCTGTCATAGTGGCTGACGAACCCACAAGCGCTCTCGATCCAGTTACACAATCGCAAATCGTTGACTTACTGAGAAAGCTGAATCGAGACCACGGCACGACGCTACTCTATATCTCCCATGACCTGATCTCGGTGCTGCAGCTCGCCGACCGAATTGCTGTCCTCGACGCAGGAACAATTGTCGAGTCACTTCCTGTGGAAGAGATCGGCGAAGCTCGCCACGCTGCCACGCTGGCCCTCCTGGGGGCTCTCCCGGTTCCTGCCGATGTTTTGTTGAGATTCCGAGGCCGCTCGTCTCATGAATTTCACAATGCTGCACTCGCCAGATGACGACCAGTCGATAACTCGAGTTTGAGTAGTTACCAACGGTTTTAGTGAGGTGACGTGCGTTTTTGAGGAAGTCACCTAAGTCGCATTGCCCTACAACTAGCGGGTCATTGAAACCGAGCTGTCCATGCTTGAAGCTGCGAATAGTGCAGTTCCAGCGCCTAATGAACGCCTTCCCCAGGGTTTAGCGCAGCTCGCATTGCTAGCCATGCCAACAGGAAACTACTCCAATTTGGGGGTCCATATGTCTCGCTTGCGCCACGGTCTGCGCATTGCCCTGGTTTTGTTTATTGCGATTGCTTGCACGACCTTCGCACGCGCTCAGTCCACGAACCCCAAGATCTCGCCGGATTTAGCAACAGCGTCGTCTTCCGAGAAACTGCCGGTGATCATCCAATACCGCAACAGTCCGTCGTCTTTGGAGACGTTGCTGATTTCTCTGCTGGGCGGACTGGTGACCACCGTGCTCGGAACGATCAACGCACTGGGTGTGAATCTTCCATTGAGCCAGATAAACCAGATTGCGGACGATCCGAACGTTATCTACATTTCGCTTGATCGGACAGTCACCGCGCGGCAAGCAGGGACCATAACAGCGGCTGAATACACCACCGAGCCTATCAATGCTCCGGCCGTTTGGCAGAAGGGTTATGTGGGAACCAATGTCGGGGTGGCGGTGATCGACAGCGGCATTACGCCGGTGCCCGACCTGAGCATCAACTCGTTGTCATTGTCTTCGCTTCTCCCGATTGGCCAGCCCATTCTGTCTCGGCTCCTTTCGTCGCTGAATGAGGTAGCTCCGGGCAGCACGGGGCGCATCGTCTACAGCCAAAACTTCGTCTCCGGCCAGAGCGATGCCCTGGATCACTACGGACATGGCACGCACGTCGCGGGACTCATCGCCGGAAACGGTGCAGACTCCAATGGACCGGAGAACTTCAGAACCTTCCGCGGCTCAGCTCCGAACGCCAACGTAATCAACTTGCGCGTTCTTGATGAAAACGGCGCCGGGACTGACTCGTCCGTCATCGCCGCGATTCAAGAGGCGATCTCGCTCAAGAGCACCTACAATATTCGCATCATCAACCTCTCGCTCGGCCGTCCAATCTATGAGAGCTATCAGCTCGATCCTCTGTGCCAGGCGGTCGAAAAGGCATGGAAGGCGGGGATCGTTGTCGTGGTTGCCGCGGGCAACGATGGCCGCGACCTGAATCTCAATCCTGAGGGCTATGGCACAATCGATGCCCCGGGCAATGATCCATATGCTCTCACTGTCGGCGCAATGCGCACCATGGAAACGCCCGCCATCAATGACGACCTCATCGCGAGTTACAGCTCGAAGGGTCCGTCTTTCATCGATGATGTGATCAAGCCGGACATTGTTGCGCCCGGTAACCTGGTGACGAGCCTGCAATTCGCCAACGACTCGCTGGCGGTCGATAACCCATCCTTCTACACCTGGTACTCGTTTTACCAAAGCAATGGCAGCGAGAGCCCCTCCGTCAGCTACTTCCCGCTGAGCGGCACCAGCATGGCGACCGGTGTTACCAGCGGCGCCGTGGCAGACCTTCTGCAGGCCGCGCCCCAGCTAACTCCCGACGAGGTGAAAGCGCTCGTGATGGTCAGCGGCGACCGCAGCTATTTCCCTGCCACCAGCAGTGTCTCCGCCGACGGCATTGTGTATAACGCGAACTACGATGTCTTCACGATCGGCGCCGGGTATCTCGACATCTCCAAGGCCGTGAGCGCAGCGCTGGTCAACGGAGGATCCGTGCCATCTGGCACCGCGATGTCGCCGATCGCCAGTTATAACGCGACCACCGGAAACACGACAGCAGTCATCGATCCCAGCGCGCTGTGGACCCTGACTGGTCCGTGGGCTGCGTCGAGCGTCTACGGCAACAACGCGTTCATCACTTCCGGCAGCAGTTCTGGCGCGCTGTGGGGTTCGACAGCGCTATGGGGAAAGAGCGACCCAAACGGTTACACGGCTCTTTGGGGCAAGACTGCTCTCTGGGGCAAAGGGACGCCTGAAGCTCAAACTGCTCTTTGGGGTAAGTCCGGGGATTCGAGTTCGTCGACGCCGTTCGAGTACTAGTGGGGTTCGACTTACTCAAGACTGGACATGGTTCGGGAAGCGAAGTCGAACCCTTGGCCAGGAAACGCTCACGCACCTCCAAGAGATTCCTGGCATCTGTGTAGAATTTCCGATGGGCCGTATCAAGCACCTGAGAGATACGGCCCAGTGTTCCATGCGAAATTGACGGCAATCTGCGCTTATCCCTCGAATGACCGTTAAAACCGGAGCAAACAGCCGTCGGTATTCATGATTTCCAGTTCTTCGCGATTCAACTATTCAGGTCGGGCAACGCTTCCAAGACGGTTTCCATTCGACAAACTTCGAGCTAGGACTGCTTAAGGCTCTGCATTTGCCAGTAGACGGAGTAGCGCTGATCCCTGATCTGATACAGGGGCATCACCTGGTGTTTCGCGTTGTCGCCAGCAACAGAGAAGCGTAATTCCGACAGGGAATCGACCTGAACCCATTGCTTCGTGAATGCATCCGGGGTGGTTGCAACTTTCGGCAATGACGATGCGGCCGGCAGATTCTTAGGTACCGTGTCACCGCTGTGAATGATGCGGAACGGTTCTTCAGACGGGCCTGCTCCCAGATCAGCGGCAAGGACGAGTGGACCGTACAGCGCTGCCGCGACGGAGTCGTCACCAGGCAGCATCTCCTGTCGCAATTCCATGGGCAAGCTGACGGAGATGGTGTCGCCGTCCTGCCAGGTCCTGCGGATGGCGAGATACGAACCCGGAGCTGCTATCGCTTCGAGCAGACGTCCGTTGATCTTCACCTGCGCATCGTCGGTTGTCCATTTGGGAATGCGCACATGGATGGTGCGGGGGACCGGCCGTGATGATTTGATTTTGAGGGTCGTGCCCTGCTCGTGCGGGAATTGCGTCGCCTGCTCGAGGATCAAGCCCTCTTCCTTCCAATCGAGCGTGGACGGAATGAATTGGTTGACATAGATATCACTGCCGCGGCGGAAATAAATCGTGTCAGTAAACTTGGCGAATTCCTCGGCGCCGGTGCCGGTGCAGCACCAGAACGATTCTTCGGGCGAATTATAGGCGCGCCAGTAGCCGGCGGCGAGGGGAAAGAAATACTGCTTGAGACCCTTGGCGTTCTGGGTCCCGAGCCTGCAATTGAAGAGCGTGCGCTCGTAGGCATCCATCCAGCGGGCATCGGCTGTCCAGCTAAACACGTGTCGCTGAAGCTTCATCAGGTTGTAGGCCACGCAGCACTCGGCGTTGGTCCAGGCCAGTGTCCCGTTCAGTTGATTCGGGGGCGTGGTCCAATGCTCATCCAGACTGGTGTTGCCGATGACGTAGTTGCGCGCAGCGAGAACTTCGGCGAGAAAGTATTCTGAAATATCGCGGTAGCGTCGATCGCCCGTGACCTCATACATGCGGGCCGCGCCGATGATCTTGGGGACGTGGGTATTTGCATGCAGGCCCTGCATTTCGTCGCGGCGTCCGGCGAGCGGATCGAGGAAGCCGGGCTGTTCGAAGAGACGGGCGGCATCGAGGTAACGCTCTTTCTTGGTGACGGCCGCTAGATTGACCAGAACTTCATTCATGCCGCCATATTCGGTGCGCAGCATGCGCTGGCGCTGATCGACGCTGAAGATACCGATGAAATCCTGCGCCCATTGGCCCATGCCCTCGGCGATCTGCAAAGCATCGGAGTTCCCGGTGTGGAGATACATGTCGAGCAGGCCTGCCATGATTTTGTGGTAGGTGTAGAAGGGCGCCCAGACTGGCTTGCCCTGTGCCAGGTGCTCAAAGAGTTCAGTCGGAAATGCGCTCAGGTAGCCTGTCCCGATCTTTTTCCGGCAAGTGTCGAGTCCGGATATGAGCTCATCGCCACGGCTCTTCAGCACGGTGTTTCCCGAACAGGCCGAGGCTAGGGCCACAGCGGACAGGTAGTGTCCTCCGGTGAAATGGCCGCGTAACTCGCAGCCAGGGTCTTCCCAACCTAAAAAGGGCGTGGCGCTGGAAGAGATGCCCGACGTTATGCGGAAAGTATGCAGGAGCCGATCGACCGGCAAAGAGTCCAGGTAGCGCGCGTTGACTTCTTCCTCATCGCGGAAGATGCCGGGGGCGAGACGAACCGACGCGAGCGGAACGGGCTGCAGCCTGTCTGCTGGATGCTCGATTCGATCCGCGGATAAGACGTCAGCGACAGCCGATTCGCTGAGGAAGTGCAGGCTGGCGGCACAGGCAGATGTCTTCAGGAAGTTGCGGCGCGAAAGGCCAATCATGGCGATACTCCTTGCGTAAAGTGTCTACCTACAGCTTGCGTCACAAAAAGAGAATCTTGTGGAAAAGCGGCACTGCTAAATTCTGAAAGCGGCTGGCCTCGGCGTTGGTATGCGTTCCGGAGTATATTTCAAAACCGTTTGCGATTCCAAGCTCGTCCAGACCGGCGCGCAGTTTGCCAATATCGAAATGCAAGCCTTCCTGGTCGCGGGAACTTCCGTATTTGGCTGCCAAAATGATCTGCGTTGTTCCTTCAAAGGGGATGTGCCAACGGGCTAAATTCGAGCCCGATTGCAGGAAGACCGTGCTCAAAGGAGGTGACAGGGATCACCGTACATAGTTGAGATCGTGGTAATCTGGGTGCATGTTGCGGGGTTCTCTCCAACGCGGAGCAATGGCCGTCCTGCTGATGGTGCTGATGATTGCGCCGCTTGGTGTCTGCCTGCAACAAATCCCGAAAAATGCACACAGTTGCTGCATGCAAGCAGCGTCACCGCACGCATTGCGGACCGATTGCTGTGTCATTAGAACGCAATTGCCGGCCACACTGGCGGCAAACGCCGTTCCGGGTTCAAGCCCAAGCGAGACTGTACACGAGTATGCAGTGTGCGTGAAGACAACGGCCACCGATGAGCATCGGTCCCTGGGCGTAATTCCGCCGCTGTCTCCGCCGACGGGCGCATTCATTCTTCGAATCTAGACTTCTCAATTCCGCTGCTGTGACCGGCGCGCGTATTGCCGCGTCCGCGTTTCTCACGTGCACCCTACTTTCGCGGAGTTGATGAGTGAAAACCTTTCGAATTGCAGCGCCATTTGTGCTGGTGCTTTGTCTTTCCTGCTTTGCACAAAGCGGGCCGGGGCGCATGGACGCACCGGCAAACTCCGCGACCGGCGCGGTACATTCCATCACGGTTGAAGATGCTGTTGCGGCTGCCCTGGAAGCGAATCCGCAGATCCATGCGGCTGTGCGCCGCCTTACTCTGGCGCAGTCAAAGGGCGGAACGGCACGGAGTCTCGATGACCCGATGCTGATGGTGCGCGATTGGGATACGCCCTTGCGCCAGCCCTGGGACCTGAACCAGGCACAGGTGATGCTCTCGATTCAGCAGACGTTTGTGAGCAAGCAAAAGCGCGATCTGCGCGCCAAGGTTGCCGGCGACGACACGGAGATGGCTGCGAGCGATCTTGAGTCCCTGCGCCAGGCGATCGCCGCCCAGGTGCGCAAGGAATGCACCGACCTAAGGCGCAACGCGGACGAAATGCGGCTACACGATAGCGAGTCTTCGCTGATGAAGGAGGCCCTTGCCGACGCTCTGGCCCAGTACTCCACGGGAAGAGTTCCTCAAGTGGACGTGCTCCGCGCGCAGATGGCTGTGACTCGACTGGATGAGCACCTTATCGAGCTTGACCAGGAACGGGACACGGCAGGAGCAGAGCTGAACGCGCTGATGGGACGGCCCGCCGATGAGGCAGTGGAGGTCGTTGGCGAATACAGCACAACAGCGCAAATGCCACCGCTCGACGAGTTGGAACGGCTCGCAATGGAACATCGGCCCGAACTTGCTGGGCTGCGTAAGGGCATTGGCAAGCACCAGGACGAGGCTCAGGCGACCCGGCTCGACATGAAACCTGATTTCACAGCCGCGCTCGGCTACATGCTGATGCCCACAGGGTCTGCATCGCGCAATGCGTATATGGCCGAGCTCTCCATGAACCTGCCGAGCATGAATCGTTCCCGCCATGACGGGGAGGCGAAGCAGGCCGATGCTGCAACCGCCGTCGCCCAGGCCGATCTCGATGCAAAGGCCGCGGCTGTGTTCCTCGAGGTGCGGCAGGCGCAGATTGCGATTGCAGCAGCGGAGCGGCGAACAAAGGTCTATCGGGACACGCTGCTGCCACAGGCTGACGCATCGTTCAAAGCCGCAACCGCTGCCTACCAGAACAATCGCGCCGAGCTTTCCATGCTGATTGAAAGCCAGAAGCTGCTGCTCGATATTCAGACCGCTCTTTACCAGGCTTCCGCGGATAGAGACCTTGGCGTGGCGGATCTTGAGCGTGCCATCGGAACTGCACTGCCGAACACAACCAATCCTGAGAGGAACAACAAATGACTGCGAGAGAAACCAAACTGATCGCCATAAGCGCGGGAACCGGGATGCTGGCTGTGGCACTTATTGCGGCACTGCTTGCAGTGCATGGTTCACCCATTTTTGCAGGAGAGAACAAAGGTGCGGCGCTGCCCAATACGCCGTCGCCGACTGCGCGCGCCGCAACGCCGCAGAGCGTGGATACCGGCACGCAACCCGGAACGACTGTAGAGTTATCTCCCGCTGAGATTACTGCCGCCGGCGTGCAGGTGGCCCCAGTGCGGACGGCAATGCTCAAGACCGACATTGATGCATTTGGCCGCGTAGAGCAACCGGAGGCACAACTGGCCGCGGTAAGCGCGCGTATCGGCGGCCGTGTCGACAAACTCTACGTGCAATACACAGGCGAAAAGGTCAGGAGCGGCCAGTCGGTCGCAGACATCTATAGCCCCGAAGTTGCGACGGCAATCGAGGAGTACAGATTGGCTGAGGAGAACAGCAAGGGGCTGAGCCGGTCCGACGATGCCTACGCGCAAACGCAGGCGGATGCGCTGGTGAAAGCGAGTCAACACCGGCTTGAGCTATGGGGCATCTCCAGCAAGCAGATCAATGCGCCAGCCGCCGCGGGTGTGCCGCACGTGACGATTTTCGCTTATTCATCGGGGACCGTCGTCGATCGAAAGGTTACTCAGGGGCAGTATGTGAATGCCGGCGACACGTTGTTTACGGTTGCCGATCTTAGCCAGGTCTGGATCAAGGCAGATGTCTATGAAGAGCAGCTTCCGCAGATTCGCGCGGGGCAGCAGGTGGATATAACGGGCGAGTCGCTTTCGAACCAAACGCTCCACGGTCATGTTGATTTCATCGAACCCTCAGCAAACCCGCAAACGCGCACTGTTTCAGTCCACGTGCATGTGGCAAATCAGTCCATGCGGCTGCTTCCCGGCATGTTTGTCAACGCAACTTTTGTGAGCCGAGCCGCCCAGGCTTCTATCGTTGTGCCGCGCTCTGCGGTGCTCGATACGGGCACGCGCAAGATTGTTTACGTCGCACACCCCAACGGTGTGTTTGAAGCACGCGAGGTTGCTGTGGGCGCTCCTTCCGACGATCTTTTTCCCGTGACAAAAGGGTTGCAGCAGGGCGAGAATGTCGTACTCAACGGGAATTTTCTCATTGACTCCCAGGCTCATTTGAGTTCAGGAATGTCGGGGCTGTATGGCGGTTCGAAGGAGTTTGGCTCTACTCCCGCGGCCCAGGAAGGCGCCGGCGCCCCAGCTGCGGGCGGCAGTACGCAGATCGCGCCGGGGAAAATCGAAATCCACTCAGATCCCGATCCGATGAAGGCGAGCGAAGACAACAACTTTCAAGTAAAGGTGATTGGCTCCGATGGAAAAGCCGTCACAGATGCCAATGTCACGCTCACGCTGATCATGCCTGCGATGCCGTCCATGGGCATGCCGGAAATGAAGAGCAGCGTCGCGCTGCCATGGTCCGCAGAGCACGCCATCTACATGGGCAACGGGCGGCCGGGCATGGCGGGCACATGGACCGTAATCGTTGAGGCGCGCAAGAACAACAGCAGCATCGCGACCCTCCACACACATTTGAGCGCCAGGTAGGAGCAGCGATGATCAACCGCATAATCGAATTCTCAATGAAGAATCGCTGGCTGATCCTGGCCATCTATGCCGTACTCGCGGTGTGGGGCTACTGGGCGCTTCTGCACACGCCCATCGACGCGATTCCGGACCTCAGCGAAAACCAGGTCATCGTCTTTACCGATTGGCAGGGCCGCAGCCCGCAGGAGGTTGAGGACCAGATCACTTATCCGCTCACAGTCAACCTGCAGGGCCTTCCCCATGTGCGCACCGTGCGGTCCGCTTCGGCTTTCGGGTTCTCCATGGTCAACGTTATTTTCGAAGACTCGGTGGACATTTACTTTGCGCGCACGCGAGTCCTCGAGCGGTTGAGCCTGGCCGGCAGTTTTTTGCCAGCGGACGTGACACCAATGATGGGTCCTGATGCAACCGGTGTGGGACAGGTATTTTGGTATACCGTCGAGGGCCCCTACGACAGTGGCACGCTTCACTCCATTCAGGACTGGTTCGTGAAGTATCAGTTGAACTCAGTTCCCGGCGTGGCCGAAGTGGCAAGCGTTGGCGGTTTCGTCCGCCAATACCAGATTGATCTCGATCCAATGAAGCTGCGCGCATACAACGTGCCGCTACAGACAATCGTTTCCGCAGTGGAGAGAAGCAACAACAACGTGGGCGCCAAAGTGGTGGAGGCGGGAGACACCGAAGACATTGTGCGGGGCATCGGGCTCATCCGTGGCTTGAAGGACATTGAAGAGATATCGCTCGGGGCCTACAACGGAACGCCAGTGACTTTGGGTAATGTTGCCAGCGTCCAGCTCGGCCCAGAGTTCCGGCGCGGTGTACTCGACAAGGATGGAAAGGAAGCAGTCGGCGGTGTGGTCATCATCCGCTATGGCGCCAACGCACGCGAAGTGATTGAAGCCGTGAAGCAGAAGATCAACGAGATCCAGCCTGGTCTTCCCGCTGGCGTCCACATCGTCCCGTTCTATGATCGCAGCATCCTCATTGACCATGCCGTTGATACATTGCGGCACGCTTTGATTGAAGAGCTCATCCTTGTAACGCTTGCGCACGTGTTGTTTCTCTGGCACTTCCGCAGCATCCTCGTCGTGACCATCCCACTACCGCTTGCGGTTCTAGGCGCGTTTCTCTTCATGAAGGGTGCAGGCATCTCGTCGAATATCATGTCGCTCGGCGGCATCGCCATCGCGATTGGTGTATTGGTCGACGCCGGAATCGTCATGACGGAGAACGTGATACGCCAGGCGGAGCAATACGAAGAGGAGCACGGCAACTATCGCGAACACATTATCGAAATCACGCTCAATGCTGCACGCCTTGTAGGCCGACCTATCTCCTTTGCCATGGTGATCATCATTCTGGCCTTCGTACCGGTGTTTGCGCTCACCGGCATGGAGGGCAAGATGTTTCATCCGCTGGCATTCACGAAGACGTTCGCGATGGTCGGCTCCACCATTCTCGCCATCACGCTTGTGCCGGTGCTGTGCAGCTTTCTTATTCGTGGCAAGCTTCACCGCGAAGATGAGAATCCGGTAATGCGCGTTCTGCGTTCCATCTACAAGCCCGCGCTGACGTGGGCCCTTCGCCACCGCGCCGTCACGCTTGGCATAGCGCTTGCGTTCTTTTGCGCCGCTATCTATACCGCTACCACCATCGGATCGGAGTTCATGCCGCCGCTGAATGAAGAGACGGCGTTGTTTATGCCCATCACCGATCCGCGCATCTCATTGACGCGTGCAACGGAACTTCTGCGCAAGCAGGATGGGATTATTGCTGCAGACCCGGCCGTTGCTATGGTGGTGGGCAAGGTGGGACGAGCTGAAACCTCCACCGATCCGGCGCCTGTAAACATGAGCGAGACCACGATTATTTTCAAACCAGTTTCGCAATGGCCCAAAGGTCTCACGAAGGATGCGATCCTTGCTCGACTTGATGACAAGCTGCAGATTCCCGGGGTTACCAACATCTGGACACAGCCTATTCGCAACCGCATTGACATGCTGTCCACGGGCATACGGACGCAGGTTGGCATTAAAGTTTTTGGTCCGGATCTGACGGTGATTGAGCAGAAATCAGAGGAGATCAAGGAGGTTTTGCGCAAGATTCCGGGTGCTGTGGACCTGTATGCTGAGCGCACCTCTGGCTCGCCTTACTTCGAAATGACAGTGGATCGCGCAGCAGCAGATCGCTATGGACTCAACGTCGCGGATGTTGAAGATGTCATCGAAACTGCGATCGGCGGCAAGAATCTGACGACCACTATCGAAGGGAGGCAGCGCTTCCCTGTTCGCGTTCGTTATGCGCGCGATTTCCGCGAGAACCAACAGCAACTTGGTGAAGTGCTGGTCACGGGCAGCAATGGTGCGCAGGTGCCGCTTGATAAAGTGGTCACGGTCAAAACCGTTTCGGGCCCTTCAATGATCTCCAGCGAGAACGGCCTTTTGCGCGGCGCTGTTTTGCTGAATGTGCGCGGGCGAGACGTTGGGGGGTTTGTTGATCAGGCTCAGAAGGCTGTTGCTTCTGAGGTGAAGATGCCGCCGGGATATTACGTCGAGTGGAGCGGGCAATATGAAAATCAGATTAGCGCGCGCAAACGTCTTGAACTCGTAATCCCCTTGGTTTTATTGGTGATTTTCGCACTTCTCTATCGGACATATGGCTCGCTGAAGGAGGCCGCGCACGTTTTGCTTGCGGTGCCCTTCGCGCTGACTGGCGGTATTTTCCTGGTGAAGTTGATGGGGCTGAATTTCTCTGTCGCGGTGTGGGTGGGGTTCATTGCACTGTTTGGTACCGCGGTACAGACGGGCGTGGTTATGGTGATTTATCTGGAAGAGGCAGTGGCCCGGAGAACCGCTGTTGACGGGGGTTTGACGCGTGTTGGGCTGCATGCGGCGGTGATTGAGGGGGCGCTGCTGCGGTTGCGGCCCAAGGTGATGACGGTGGCTACTGTTGTTGCGGGACTGTTGCCTTTGCTGTGGTCTACGCGGACGGGAGCGGAGTTTATGAAGCCACTGGCGGCGCCGGTGCTGGGGGGAATGGTGAGCTCGCTGCTTCATGTGCTGATCGTGACTCCGGTGATCTTTACATGGCTGCGGGAGCGGGAGCTGGCGCGGTAAAAAAGGCAGCTCGCAGTTCGAAGTTCACAGCTGTAAGTTGTGAATTATGAACGCGAAAGGCTCACCCGGAGGGCAGACTGGATGGCTTAAAAGTCTGCCTACAAGGTGTGCAAACCGGGGGGAACCTACCCCTACAAGGTGAGATTTCGCGTGGAAACTCAACTGGAAAGGTGAGGAAAGACCTGTTTTTTCTGTTCGCAACTGGTTGATTTGGGGGGCAAAGTCTGCTCCCAATTGGGTTGAAGTGACCCCCAAAAGTGAGACAACTTAAAATGAGCGCATTTGCAGGGAATGGAGAACTGCAGATGGGGAAGCGGACATTTGGTTGGCGTCCTGAGTGGTTTCGGACGATGGCTG